>NZ_DATLKJ010000023.1:0-48025 GCF_035538455.1 Chitinophaga sp. | reverse complement strand
CTTCTTGAGATCAGCAATGATCTGTGCATATACTTCCTTCACCGTATTACGTTTTGGCATGGCCGTTACATCATACTTCGTGATGATAGGTACCCCCAGGTTCGTTTCCGGGCTTTGTGTATATGGGCGGCCAAAACTTCTCACCAGCGAAAAATGTACAAATGCACGGATAAAAAGGTTTTGCCCTATCAGCTCATCTGTTGCCGCTGATTTCCCTGCCGGCATTACTTCCAGCAGGCGGTTACAGCCATTAACCGCTTTATACGCCATGCGCCACAGCTGCCAGGCATTGCCCTGGTTAGTGATATGACCATATGTATACGAGAAGAATAAAGGATCGGTAGTGGTTCCGCTCAGTGATACATCATCACTGGGAAACTCTCCCATTTGAAAATAATTACGGGTAAAATTCTCCTCTTTCAGTAAAGCATAGTTACCCGCGGTGGATGGTCCCCATTTGGATTCATCCTTCAGAACACCATCGTCAGGGATCGCGCTGTACGGCTCTTTCTTCAGTGAACAGGACGTTGCCAGCAACACCAGTGACAAACCGGCGAAATACTTTGATATATGTTTCATAATGATTTTCCTTTTTAGCACCTGTTAGAAATTGATTTCAAGACCAGCATACCATTTGGTACTGTATGGATATTTGGTTCCATTGATACCACGGTCGTCCACTTCAGGGTCAATACCCGCAAACTTGGTAGCAGTCCACAGGTTATCACCACCCACTGAAACCCTTACGTTGTTCACACGGATGTGATCCAGCCATTGCTTAGGCAGGGCATAACTCAGGTTCACGTTTCTGAGACGCAGGTAGCTGCCATTTTCCAGGAAACGGGAAGATGGTCTGTGCGAGTTCTTATTCCCTCTGATTACATATTTCGGATGCGTGGCATTGTCGCCGGGCTTCTGCCAGCGGTTCCACTGTTTGTCGAGCGCCATCATGTTGTAAGTGTTGTAGGCGCCGTCGTTGTCCATCAGCTCACGGGTGCTGTTATACACATCGTTGCCGGAAACGAATGCCAGGAAAGCACTCAGCTGGAAGCCTTTATAAGACCAGGAGTTACGCATACCGCCGAAGAACTTAGGCGTTGCAGAACCAACAATCTGTAAGCTTGCTTCATTATAGTTGTTGGTGGTAGTGCGGCCGGTTACTTTACCGTCTGCATCAGTAATCAGTTTTTCCCACAGCGGATCACCGTTTGCAGGATCTACGCCCACCCATTTACGCATATAGAAGCTACGCATGTCCTGGCCTTTCTGCAGAATGAAGTAGCCGCTCAGCGGATCTGTGATGTGATCTTTTCCACCATACAGGTCCATTACTGTATTCTTGTTGAAGCCAATGTTGAAATCTGTACTCCATTTGAATTCGCCTACGAGGTTGTCGGTACTCAGATTAATCTCAATACCCTTGTTACGAACGCTTCCTACGTTACGTGTAATGAAGCCGTAACCAGCGGTAGCAGGCAGCGGTACATTGAACAACAGGTCTTTGTTATCTTTCTGATAGATTTCTACTGTCAGATTAATTCTGTTGAACAGTCCGATGTCCACACCGATGTTCGTATTGTAAGCTTTCTCCCAGGACAGGTTAGGTACATCATAAACGCTGGGGTAAGCACCCGGGAAACCATTGTACTGGGTATTGATCGCATAGGCACCAATAGCACCATAGTCGCCGATTTCAGCATTACCGGTAGTACCATAGCTGGCACGTACTTTCAGATTGCTGATCGCCTTTATGCGCTTGATGAAATTCTCTTCAGATGCGGCCCAGGATACACCGAATGCATAGAAGTTACCATACAGCTGGTTCCTGCCAAATTTGGAAGAGCCATCTCTTCTGAAAGAAGAAGTAAAGTAATACTTGTAATTGTAGTTATAGTTCGCCTGTATGAAGTAAGAATTGAATGCCCTTTGCGTCTTGCCGCCGCCGATAGACATTGGCTGGGAAGCCGCGCCCAATACATCTTTACCAGGCAGGATACCCTTACCTTTTGCACTGATATCGCCTAGTTCCACTTGCTGGAACTCAGCGCCCGCCAGTCCGTCAATATTATGTACTTTATTGATGGTGTACCTTGCCTTCAACAGGTTAGAGCTGATGTAAGCGGTAGTATCCTGGTAGTAGTTATAGAGATTACCCTGATCATCAGCACCAGCAGAAGTTCTTACGTCACCGTTACTTTCTTCACGAATATGATAGTATTGTGCACGGTTGGTAGAACTGAACGACAACCATTTGGTGATGTCATACTCCAGTTTGAATAATCCTTCCAGTGCCTGCTTTTTGAATTTATCATAGTTATACTGCTGGTCGTACAGAAAGTTGCTCTTATCCCTGCCACGCCAGTTGCTTACATTCACCGGATTTACAGGTCTGCCCTGCGCATCGTACGGATTATCCCAGGGGAGATTAGTATAATACTGATAGAGTGATCCACCGGAATTATCCCGGTTGGTAGACTGTACACCTGCGATATTAACACCGATACGGAGTTTTTCATTGATGCTGTGATCAATATTCAGGCGGGCGCTGAAACGCTCCACACCAGTACCTTTCAGGATACCGTCTTCTTTATAGTAATTACCGCCAAGGTAGAATCTCGTTTTTTCAGATCCTCCACTGGCAGACAGTTCGTAGTTCTGCGTGGAAGCATTCTGGAAAGCCAGTTTCTGCCAGTTGGTATTTGTATTGCGGTAGGCAGGATCCAGTTTGGCTCCTGCAGCGGTTTGCAGATCATAATAGCTGGGGCCGTCCATCAGATGGAAACGACCGGTATTCAGTTTTGCAGTACCTACGTTAGTACGGAAGTTGATCTGTGTTTTACCGGCTTTACCTCTCTTGGTAGTGATAACCATTACGCCATTGGCAGCACGCGCACCATACAGCGTAGTAGCCGCAGCATCTTTCAGTACAGTAACGCTCTCAATATCACTAGGGTTAGGTAATCCGCCGATGATACCATCTACCACTACCAATGGAGCGTTACCTGCTGTAAGCGTACCATTACCGCGGATACGGATCACAGGCGCCGCAGCAGGATCGCCGGAGCTATTGCCCACAAATACACCGCTCACCTTACCCTGCAGCATTTTATCCACGCTGGTAGCCTGCACATCTTTCAGCTTTACAGCACTTACTGACTGGGCGGCGCCGGTGAGGTTTTTCGTGGTAGTGGTGGTATAACCCATTACCACTACTTCTTCCAGTTTCTTGGTGTCAGCTTCCAGTTTAATATTGATTTCAGAACGGTTGCCTGCAACAACCTTCTGGGGTATATATCCAATGAATGAGAAGACCAGCACACTGCTCTCGGAAGGGACCTGCAACGTATATTTACCGTTGGCGTCAGTAACGGCGCCAATGGTGGTGCCTTCCACAGCCACCGTAACACCCGGCAACGGATCATTATTACCCGCATCGGTAATACGGCCCGTGATTTTTACCTGCTGCGCACTTACCGGCGTAATCACCACCAGGTTGTTCTCGAGCACGCGATAAGTAACATTGGAGCTGGAAAAGAGCATCCCCAGCACATCATTGATCTTTTTATTCTTCACATCGATACTCACCGACTTGTTCAAATCGGCGAAATTCTCATTGTAAAAAAAGCGGTAATTACTGGAGTTCTCAATCAGTTTGAAAACTTCCCTTACGCTTTTATTTTCTGCATGCAGCTCGCTGATTCTGTCCTGGGCGTAGGCGGTGGCGGAAGCCTGAAGAATACTTCCACAGATCAGGAGTCCCGTCATTTTCATCATGAGCAATAATTTTCGCCTGGGGGCAAGAAATTCCGCCAGGTTTACAGTGGATTTCATAAACTTGTATAGATTTTAGTTAAACGGATAATTACGGTGAAAGCCCGTCGCAAAGGCTGTTCACCAACAAGTGATTTTCGTTGGATTGGGGTAAGTTGCATTACCCCAATTTTTTTAGTTGTTCATATCGTGCATGAATCTGTTGGTTTTACAGGTTTTAAAAGATGATTCATTGACATATTCCCCGTTTATTTACGGGCGTGCAAGGCATTCGCGTATTTTTCTTTCAGTTCTTTGTCCACGCTGAGCATTACTTCACCTTTATCTATGGTATAGGATAATGGTGCGGTAAGCTTTAGAATGTTTAATATCTGCTCCAGTGTCTCCTGTCGGAAAGTGCCGCTGAAGCGGTAAGTGCGCAGCTCGGTGTCTTTAAACACCACTTTTACATTAAAGCGTCTTTCCATGGTCACGGCCAGTTCATCCAGCGTTTGCGCCGATACGATCCAATTGCCGTCTTTCCAGGCTGTGTATATTTCTGTATTGTTCACTTCTCTGCTCTCAATAGGCACAGTGGCACTGCTGTCATCCGTTTTCTTTACGGCTGCAATCCCGGCATGCTCACCTTCTCCGGCCGGTTGCTTTTTATATATTACGTGTTGATGCGGCTTCAGCATCAGGTTGAAAGGACTCGCAGTCTGACTGCCATCAATCTTTACTTCACCATCCACCAGCGTAGTCACCACTGTTTTATCTTCGGGGTATGCCTTTACGTTAAAAGACGTTCCCAATGCCAGTATGTTCAGGTCAGAAGCATTGACAGTAAAGGGTTTCCGGGGGTTGGTCTGTACCCTGAAAAATGCCTCTCCTTCCAGCTTCACTTCTCTGCGTTGTTCATTATATGATTGAGCGTATTGTAATTTACTGTCGGCATTCAGCCACACTTCCGTACCATCAGGCAACTCAATCTTCGTGGTCGCTCCTTTGGGACTTGTTACGGTTACCAGTCCCTGACTACCTTTCTCCCCCTGCATCTTCCACCCATATACCAGAGCGCCACCCAGCGCAAATGGCAATAGGAAGGAGGCTGCTGCACGCAGGTAATTCCTCCACCGTCCCGTTTTTGCTACGGACGCGCCGGGAAGCTGTTGTACCAGCTTCTCCCAGGCTGCCGTATCATCATACACGCCTGATTTCGCAGTTGCCAACCAGGCATCACGCAGCCGCAAAAAATATTGCCGGTTGCCGGAATCCGCTGAAACCCAATGTTCCAGCTGCTTTTGCTCTTCCGGTGTCGCATTGCCTGACAGGAATTGCGTAATCAGGTTATCTATCTGCTCGTTGGAATAGTTAGGCCACATACTCTTTAAACATCTGGTAAGACAATTTTTTTTATCTGATAGGGTGACAAGCCAGGAAAAAAAATTTTACTTTTTTTTAATCTCTGTCCCAAACCCGCTCCTGTTAAGGATGTATTATTATTTCAATAATGGAAGCAGTTCGTCCCGCAGTTTTTGCAGTGCACGGGTCATTTGTGTTTTTACTGTATTGATGGAAATACCAAGATGACGGGAAATTTCGGGATAACTTAACTGTTCAAAACGACTGAGCCTGAATATATCCTGGCATTGCTGCGGTAGCCGGCTTACTGCCTTCTCTGTTATCATCTCCAGCTCAGCGCGCACAAGCTGCTCTACCGGCGAAGGCGCCTCTCCCAAAGTAAGCAAAGCGATACGGGATTCCAGCTGCTCCATTTGTTCACTGCCATATTGCACCTTTTCCCTGTTGCGCTTTATAAAGTTGAGACAGTTATTCTGTACAGCCCTGTAGAGATACGCTTTCTCAGACACCTGTATATTCAACTCACCATAACGTTCCCATATCTTCATGAAGGTATCCTGCACAATTTCTTCAGCTAGGTCATGCCTGTTTACAAAATCGTATGCAAAAGTGCACAGCGCAGCATAATGGCTCTTGAATAGCAGCTCAAAAGCAGACAGTTGATGGCGACTTATATTTATGGTTACTTCTTCCAAAGTATTCAGGCTCCTGCTGCGATATGGTATGGGCCAATAACACAGCCATTGTTCACTAAATATTCAGCAGCATTACTGGCCACAGACAACGAAAAGATACGACAACTTCATATCAATAAAAAACGCGGAAGAAAATAGCTTTTAGTTCATAGATAGCTAAAAGCCGTTTTCTTCCGCGTTCAATATTTTTTCCCAAACGGGCCTAAATGCACAAGCCTCCGCAGGCACTGATAGTCTGACCGGTAACGTAGCTGCTCATGTCTGATGCCAGAAACAGGCAAACGTTGGCGATATCCTCAGTTGTACCAAAGCGGCCCAGCGGGATCTGCTGTATATAATTGCCAGCGCCCTCACCTTCTTTCAGGTAATGCGTCATATCTGTTTCAATAAAACCTGGTGCCACAGCGTTGCAGCGGATGTTACGGCTGCCCAACTCCTTGGCAATAGATTTGGAAAATCCGATGATACCGGCTTTGGATGCGGCATAGCTGCTCTGGCCGGCGTTCCCCATAATACCAATCACGGAACTCATGTTGATGATACTGCCACTCTTAGCTTTCATCATGGGGCGGATCACCTGCTTGGTCATGTTGTATACGCTTTTCAGGTTGACGTTCATCACATCATCCCACTGGTCAGGGCTCATGCGGAGTAACAGATTATCTTTGGAAATACCGGCGTTGTTTACGCAGATATCTATCTTTCCGAACTCTTTCATTACTTCATTTACCAACACTTCACTTTCTTCAAAAATACCGGCGTTAGATTTATATGCTTTTGCCTTCACGCCCAATGCACTGAGTTTTTCTTCCAGAGCTTTTGCTTTTTCATCTGAGCTTACATATGTAAAGGCAACATTAGCTCCTTGAGCTGCAAATTTTAGTGCTATTGCTTCACCAATACCACGACTAGCGCCAGTTACAATCGCTACTTTGTTCTCCAGTAATTTCATGTTATAGTTGATAGGTTTTAAGCGTTCTTGTTATAGTTGGCCGCAAATTTCAGGATTTCCTCCAGGTAGTTACGGTCGTTATTTAATCTTGGTACCTTATGCTGTCCGCCCAGTTTGCCTTTGCTTTTCAGGAATTCGCAGAAAGTGCCTTCTGGCATCACTCTTACAACTGGAGCATGCAGGGCAATGTCTTTGTGCCTTTTCGCCTCATAATCGGAGTTAATGGATTTCAGCGTGTTGTCCATGATAGTTACAAAACGGCTCAGATCATCAGGGGCCTTTTCAAACTCAATGAGCCACTCATGACCACCATTACCTTTATCACTGAAATACACGGGCGCAGCAGTGTAATCATTTACCACAGCACCCGTTGCTTCACTGGCCTTTGCGATGGCAGTATCAGCATTCTCCACAATCACTTCCTCCCCAAACGCATTAATGAACGATTTAGTTCTTCCACTCACCTTGATACGGAAAGGAGTTAAAGATACAAACTGGATCGTATCTCCTACCAGATAACGCCACAAGCCCCCATTGGTACTGATAATAAGCGCATAGTTCTTCCCGGTTTCCACTTCCTGCAACTGCAGTGTACGCGGATTCTCCTTTCCCAGCTCCTCCATCGGCATAAACTCATAGAATATGCCGTGGTTCAGGAATAATAACAACCCTTCTTCTCCTATCACATCCTGCGCCGCAAAAAATCCTTCTGAAGCATTATAGGTTTCCTGATAGTGCATCAGCGGTTTGCGGATCAGTTTTGAAAACTGTTCGCGATAAGGCGTGAAGCTCACACCACCATGCATATACAGCTCCAGGTTAGGCCATACATCAGCCAGGTTATCTTTACCTGTAAGCTCGAAGATGCGTTTTATCAGTACGATTGTCCAGGTAGGCACACCGGCGATAGAGGTCACGTTTTCATGTATAACAGCATTGGCCATCCGCTCTATCTTTTCCTCCCATTCGTCCATCAGGGCTATTTCCAGGTCAGGTGTACGGATCATGTTGCCGTAGAAAGGCATGTTCTGCAACATTACTGCACTGAGATCCCCACAGTAAGAGTCACCATCTTCAGACAATTTATTCACCTGATGGCTGCCGCCGATGATCAGCGACTTACCTGTAAATACATCTGAGTCCGGGAAATTATTATAATAAAGAGAAATTACATCGCGGCCGGAACGGTAGTGGCATTCATCCAGGCTCTCAACAGTAACCGGGATAAATTTGCTTTTATCGGCAGTAGTACCGCTCGACTTGGCAAACCATTTAATAGGCGTATTCCACAGCACATTTTGCTGCCCTTCCATTGTACGCTGAATATAGGGCTTGATAGTATCGTATGTGTGTACAGGTACACGCTCTTTATACTCGTCTATCTTGTAAATCTTTGAAAAGCCGTGCTGCTTGCCAAACTCAGTATACTGAGCGGCGCTGATAAGGTTCTGGAATACCTGCTGCTGCACCTGCACAGGATATTGCATGAAATATGCAATGCGCCCCATGCGCAATCTTGCCAGTTGTGATATTGCAGGACTTAAAATTCTCATATAGGATGCTATAGAAATGGTTTTATTGTTTAGCTGCTTCGTCCAGGTAATTTTTCCGGCGCAGAATGAAATTCTGGCCAAGATACACTTTTCTCACCTGTTCATCCTCCGCCAGTTCTTCTGCTGTACCTGATTTCAGAATTTTCCCTTCAAACAATAAATAAGCCCGGTCCGTAATAGAGAGGGTTTCCTGCACATTATGGTCAGTAATCAGAATGCCGATGTTCTTGTATTTCAGTTTGGCAACAATTGATTGAATGTCTTCCACCGCAATAGGGTCTATACCTGCGAAAGGCTCATCCAGCAATATGAATTTGGGGTCCACAGCCAGGGCGCGGGCTATTTCAGTACGACGGCGCTCTCCACCACTCAATACATCTCCGGGGCTTTTACGCACATGCTGCAGCCTGAATTCACTCAGCAGGGATTCCAGCTTCTCCCGCTGCTCCGCCTTTTTGAGCTTGGTCATCTCCAGTACAGCGGCAATGTTATCTTCCACACTCAGCTTCCGGAACACGGAGGCTTCCTGCGGCAGATAGCCAATACCCATCTTCGCCCTTTTGTACATGGGCAATTTGGTAATGTTCTGGTCGTCCAGGTATACATTACCTTCATCCGGCTTGATAAGCCCCACCACCATATAGAAGGAAGTGGTCTTACCCGCTCCGTTAGGGCCCAACAGGCCGACTATCTCTCCCTGTGAGACCTCTACAGACACGTGGTTTACCACCGTTCTGTTGCCGTAACGCTTTACCAGCTGGTCTGTATGTATTCTTAATGCCATATGATCAAACTTAGCAAAAATAAACATTTCATTCACTTAGCCTAGTTATAGTTATCTTAAGATCAAAATTGATCTGATAATTGACCGGGGGATATATTATTTTTGCCCGCATAATTTTCATAGCAGGAATCTGGTTGAAACCAAACTACCAACATTCCACAAAGCCTAACCATTTATGAAAGTAATAGAACATATAGCTCAGGCAAAAGATACCCTGATCTCATTTGAAATCCTGCCCCCGCTCAAAGGTAAGAGCATTGACTCCATCTATGACCACCTTGACCCACTGATGGCATTCAAGCCGGCATTTATCAATGTTACCTATCACCGCAGCGAGCATATGTTCAAAAAGAAGGCTGACGGCTCATTTGAGAAGGTAGAGATCCGCAAGCGCCCAGGCACAGTAGGCATTTGCGCGGCCATCATGAACCACTACAATGTCGATGCCGTACCACACCTGATCTGCGGTGGCTTCAGCCGTGAGGAAACAGAAAACGCCCTGATTGACCTCGCCTTCCTGGGAATAGACAACGTGCTGGTACTGCGCGGAGACGCTCCCAAAAATGAAACTTTCTTCGAAGCAGACCCCCATGGTCATGGCTACGCCATAGAACTGCTGGACCAGGTTGTGCATATGAATAACGGTGTATACCTCGAAGACGACCTGCAGGGTGGGGTTAAAACCAATTTCTGCATCGGTGTTGCCGGCTATCCGGAAAAACACTTCGAGGCCCCCAACATGCAAACCGACCTCGGACACCTGAAAAGAAAAGTGGAAAACGGTGCGGATTACATCGTTACCCAGATGTTCTTTGATAACCAAAAGTTTTTTGACTTCGTAAACAAATGCCGGGAAATGGGTATTACCGTTCCGATCATACCCGGACTGAAGCCCATCACTTCCAAAAAACAGATGAGCATGCTGCCCCGCATTTTTCATGTAGATTTACCTACAGAACTCTCCAGCGAGATCCTGAAATGCAAAACAGATAAGGAAGTAGAACAAGTAGGTACGGAATGGCTGATACAGCAGTCTAAAGAGCTGAAAGCCTTTGGCGTGCCAGTGCTGCATTATTATACCCTGGGTAAACCGGGTGTAGTGAGAAAAGCAGTGGAAGCTATTTCGTAAGAATAAGAAGTACTTTTTCCAGGGATATGAAAGGGAAGGACAAAAGTCTTTCCCTTTTTTTGTTTTTGCTTTCTTTCATATAAATAAAAATGCCATCACGTAGAGACGTAGTGGCATATCCCTATAACTGTCACACTTTTAAATTAACTGTCCAATGATAATTATCTCCTTGAGGAGGCAACTTTCATAAATATGACGCACCCCAAAAAAATCTCCCCTACGTCTCCTCAAAAAAATAAAAAAGATCTTCCCGAAGGAAGATCTTTCATTATAAATAAATAATATGTTTCTCACCAATCCTCTCGATTGAACAGTATTCCCAGATTCACTCCCAGGTACCTGTTCTTAACATTATCCGTTCCTTTATCAATATCCATCAGCCCCAGACTGTAGTTAACCCCGAATGTCAGGTAACTGTTCAACTCCAGGCCGGCGGTAAAATTAAAACCCGCATCCCAGCGCCTGAGCTCCATATTGGTAGAAAAAATGTTGGGAGACCGCCTGAAGTCCAGCTGCTGTGTATTGCTCTGCAGGGTTTTATCTCCATTATATACAGACAATTCATAATCCCCCCTGATACTATAGGCAGCATAAGGCCCTGCTCCCAGCGCTACCCGGCCAAACCCCACCGGGATCTTGTAGATAAAATTCACAGGCAGTTCTATATATTGGAGCTTTATCTGCGACACCCCCGAATAAATAGCGCTGCCTGTCTGCTCCTTATCATATTTGATATTGGCTCCTTTCACAATGTAACTAACACCTGGCTGTATGTACCCCTGGGGAAAAACCGGGATATCCAGGTAAAAACCAGCCTGCCAACTGTTCAGATGAGAGGTATGGGACCGCTGGTAACCACTTCCAGCCGGCTTAGCATCCAGTAAAGCATTCACATAGCCTCCACGCAATCCAAAACTCACCTGGGCATTAACTATCGTAGCGAAAAACAACGCAAACGAAACAAGCATTAAACGTTTCATGATCCGACTCTAATGGGATTATTATTGTATACAGACAATTCAAAAGTTGGGACTATTATATCATCGTACATTCACAATGTTATATCACAATGGCTACTAACGGCGAAGCTAAAGAAAAGGTTTGTGAAAAAAATAAAAAAGACTACCCGTAAATACAGGTAGTCTTTCCATTAAAAAATATTTCTCAGCGGTTATTTTCCACCAAATTTATAGCCGACAGACACGCCAAAAGACGTGTTCTTAAAGCTACGGCTGTTACTGGTGTTATCAAACGCGTTAATAAGTCCCAGATCAGTATTCAGACCGAAATAAAGACCCTGCGGAAGTTCATAGCCGATGTTGATGTTTGCACCAGCATCAAAACGTTTCAGTTTCATCAGACCAGCTTCATCATCAAAAGCCTTTGCTTCGCCAGGAATATCTTTATACTTACCGCCAAGCCCGTAAGCTATATACGGACCTGCTGCCAGCACCAGGCGGCCACTTCCAACTTCAGGTTTGAACATAAAGTTGATAGGCAATTCGAGATAAGACAAGCTCAATTTTGTATTGGAGTTTTTGAATTTAGCACCCTTACCGGAGTATAACAGACCCGTTCCTATGTAAAATTCGTCAGCCAGCGGAATATCTACGGTAATACCCGCTCTTACATTGGTAATAAGTTTTGAGGTTTCTTTACCGGAACCCGATCCCAGAAGGTTCTTAACGGTTACACTGGAAAACTGCGGACCTGCAACGATACCCCATTTTGCCTGACCAAAGGAAAGGCTGGCTATCAATAAAGCCACAACAGATAATAATACCTTTTTCATGTGATGTGATGTATTTGAAGGATGAGAACCTGACGTTAACCAGGCAATAACGTCAGGTCCATAATGGTTTCAAGTCTAACTATAAATTCGCCTGTTTTTTTACTTGCCAGTAATTAAAACACTAAGGAAATTTCATTTGTTTAATACCCGGTCAGTATCTGATTATCTGCCTCCAAACAGATAACCTACTGATACACTGAATACACGGTTTTTATCCTTGTTGTCAGTGCTGTTATCCTGTCCGGAACGGATCTTGGCAAAACCAATTCCGTACTGTGCACTGATCAGGAAATTTTTGATCTCTGCACCTACCTGCACGTTACCGCCCCAGTCAAAGCGCTTGAACTTGTCCAAAGCCTTGTTAGGATCTCCACCGTTAAACGGGGTATCATCATCCCACTTGATATTAGTGGATGTGGTCACCGTTGTAACGCCGTTGTATACCTCATTTTTGAATTTACCGCCCACACCATAAGCAAAATACGGGCCGGCGCCGGCAAACAGCTTAACGGAAGGCCCTACAGGCAGTTTAGCCACAAAGTTCAGGGGAACTTCAATGTAGGAAGGATTCACACTTGTTTTAAGATAAGGGCTTGTTGGAGTTGCTCCACTCTTGGTTCCCGCATCTATTTTACTACCCTTTGTTGTATAAAAAACACCTGGCTGGAAAGACAAAATCTTAGGCACTAATGGCAAGTCTACAATAGCCCCCACATTAAAACCGGACAAACTACGGCTGTCTTTTGTGCCGCCAGAGTTATCAGTTGTAATGTTAGATAAATTCCAACCCCCTTTAATACCAACGCGAGCCTGAGACATAGCAGCAAATGACATGGTCAGCGCGGCGAACGATAATAAGATTGTCTTTTTAGTCATAAACATTTTTTTGGTCCGCAACCCTAAAGTCAAAGAGCATGCCAAAAGAATGTTAAACCCAATTACATATCTGATTATCAATAAGTAATATAAATGTTAATCTGATTATTTTTGCACCTTCGATGCAGTTTTCTTCGTTTCAGCGTGCTCAAGAAAATCTTGTAATTGTTCCACAGCAAGCCGCTTGGCCACTATCTTTTTCTTCTCATCCAACAAGTATATCACCGGAGTACTGTAAACATCATACAGCCGGCGGTAATTACTGGTAGATGCAGGGTCCCAGGCATGCACCCAGCCGGAAAGCTTATTTTCCTTAATAAATGCCAGCCATTGCTCATGTGTCCCCTCCGTTTTCACTCCGATCATAGCCACCCCTTTGCTCTTCCAGCTGGCTTTGTATGCTGAATCAAGCCGGGGAATCTCCGTTTTACAATGCCCGCAGGTAGGATCCCAGAATACCAATACCGTATACTTAGCCTGGGTTTTATACAGAGATACCGGTTTTGAAGCGGTGTCTTTCAGCTCCAGCGGCGCTGCCTGCTGGCCTATCAGGTTGGGCGCCAGTGCATAAGCCCGGCTCACAATCTTATTCAGTTGTTCGTCTGTAAGCCAATAAGCTTCTCCTGGAACATAATATTTCTCTACCAGGTGCACAAACACTGCATCCATACCCATATAGGGAGAGCTTTCATAATTGTAAGTAAGCCACCATAGCACATATTTAAACACTTCTTTATCCTTGCGGGTACGGGCTATAAGGGCGTCGCAGTCTGTGTTGATAGAATCCGGGTAGTTTACCACCAGCTGGGTGAAATACTTCTTCAGCTTGCCCTCCAGGATGGGAGTTCTCACAAGACGGGCACTGCTCAAATCCACGTCATCCCAGTAGTGGGCCTTAAAATACCGGTACGCAAAAGTAGAGTCTTCTCCAACTGGCTGCTTCGGAACCTCTGGCTCTTTCATCGCCCTGAAAATTGTAGCCAGTATGGTAGATGGATGTTTAGCGATAAAATCATTCCGGTAATCCTGTACCTTTTTACCCAGTTCGCGCTGCAGCGGCTGTACTTTAGCCGAGTCTTCTGCCGTACGGGCAGCCTTCAGCTGCTCCATAATCCCGGATGAAAGCGACTCCTGCGATGCTAGGAACTTGTTGTACTCCAGGAACAGATCATTATCCGCTGAATTTTTATACGCCGTTTTGCCGATCAGGTCAGCAGTATCAATAGATACCGCAAATACCTGTTGCTTGTCTATCAGTGTTTCTATATACCGTTGTTTTCCAGGCAGTACAATCAGATAGATACCTGGCAACAGTGGCTGTTTTCCCTTCAGCACAGCTTCCCCTGACGCGTTCACATCAGCAGAATCAGTGAGATAGGTGTTCTTACCCATGTAATTGCCCAGGAACAGCTTACCACTGTTATAATTCTTTAACCTGACTGTCAGTTGATAACCCTGCGCATGCAGGTGGAGCTGGATAACTAAAACTGCTATAAGCAGGAAAAATATTTTACGCATAGGATTTGGTAGCAATATGTAAAAATAAGGGGAAAAAAGATAATCAGTATATCCATTAACGCTAAATCCAGTTACCTTTGCAGCCGTGAGGAAAAAAAATGTTGTTTTAGAAAAAGTGCCTGTGTCCGGTTATGCTGCGGAAGGCAAGGCCCTGGCCCGTCAGGAAGGTAAAGTCATCTTCATTGAAGGCGGCGTAATACCGGGTGATGTGGTCGATGTTCGCCTGGGTAAAAACAAAAAAGACTGGGCTGAGGGCAAAGCGATTCATTTCCATAGTTATTCGGACAAACGCGTCCCCTCCTTTTGTGAGCATTTCGGCGTTTGTGGCGGCTGCAAATGGCAGATGATGCCCTATAGCCTGCAGCTTGAATACAAACAGCAACAGGTAACCGACCACCTGCAACGCATCGGCAAATTGAAACTGCCGGAAACCAGCCCTATAATGGGTTCTGCACATACAGTGCATTATCGCAACAAGCTGGAATTTACTTTCAGCAACAAAGCATACCTCACTAATGAAGAAATAAAGGCCAACAACGGGGAAATCCCGGTAAAGCCGGCATTAGGCTTTCATGTGCCCAAGTTGTTCGACAAAGTGCTCGACATCAACACCTGTTACCTCATGCAGGAACCAGTAAACCTGATCCGCAACACCATCAGAGAATATGCCCTCCGGCATGAACTTTCCTTTTACGATATCCGTTCACAGGAAGGCTGGCTGCGCAATCTGGTAGTGCGCCTCTGCACAACCGGCGAGATCATGGTGAACCTGGTGATACATCACGAAGACAAAGCCAACAGAGTGGCCTTGCTGGATCACCTGTTAAAAACAGTTCCGGCTATTACCACAGTACTGTACACCATCAATCCTAAGAAAAATGACTCCATATTTGATCTCGAACCCAAAACATATTCCGGCAAGGGATATGCAGAGGAAAAACTGGAAGATTTTGTTTTTAAGATAGGGCCTAAGTCTTTTTTTCAAACCAATACTTACCAGGGAGAAGCGTTATACCGGGTAACCAGAGAATTTGCAGGGTTGACAGGTACAGAAACAGTGTATGACCTATATTGTGGTACCGGCAGCATTGGTATTTTTGTGTCAAAGCAGGCCGGGAAAGTGATAGGTATTGAGCTCATCAAAGAAGCTATTGATGATGCCAAAGAAAATGCGGCCAGAAATAATATCAGTAACGCTGAATTTTTTGCAGGCGATGTTGTAGATATTTGTAATGATGCGTTTTTTGCACACCATGGGCAACCGGATGTGATTATTACAGATCCCCCACGGGCAGGCATGCACGAAAAGCTGGTGAATAAATTACTTGAAATTGCTGCACCCAAAATAGTTTATGTAAGCTGTAATCCCGCCACCCAGGCCCGAGACCTTGCTTTGCTGGACGAGTTATATACTGTGGAAAAGGTGCAGCCGGTAGATATGTTCCCACACACACACCATATAGAAAATGTGGTGCTGTTGAAGAAAAGAGTTAATAATTAGTAACGATGAACGAGTACAGGCCCGGAAAATTTCAGTTTTTACCCCTGGTGATCAAAAATCTGATGATCATTAACGGATTGGTTTGGTTGGTTCAGATGACCCTGCTGAAAAGATACGGATATGATATGAACGATCTTTTCGCCCTGCACTACTGGGGCTCAGAGCTCTTCAAACCACATCAGTTCATCACGCATCTGTTCATGCACTCCACTTCCAGTATCTGGCACCTGTTCTTTAACATGTTCACGCTCTGGATGTTTGGCGCCACCCTTGAAAACCTCTGGGGGCCTAAAAGATTTCTCATCTTCTACGTGATATGCGGACTTGGCGCGGCACTGTGCTACATGGGTGTACTCACCTATGAGAACATGACGCTCACCAAATATGCCAATGCATTCCTGCATGACCCCACCTATCAGAACTTTATACTGCTGGATAAGAAAATAGGATTGAGCGACGAAAGCACCAGTATTGAAGGACTAAAAGCAGCTTTCTCTTCACATCCGGATAATCCGGAAATAATAGAGATTTGCAAGATCTATGTCAAAGAATATGCAATCAGATACAGAAATATCCCTACAGTAGGGGCTTCCGGCGCTATATACGGTATTCTCTTCGGTTTCGGTTATCTGTTTCCGAATACTATTATCCTGTTTTCTTTCTTCTTCCCGGTGAAAGCAAAATATTTCGTCGGGTTCCTCATCCTCACAGAGCTTTGGGGTGGTATCCAGAATGCGCCCGGCGACAATGTGGCCCACTTCGCTCACCTGGGTGGTGCGCTTTTTGCATACCTGCTGCTGAAGGCCTGGAACAAGAAGAACCGCGCAGATTTTTATTAACGCGCTAGTGTATTAAGGCGTAAATTTGTATTGAAAATTATTGTACCATGCATGCGCTGGAAAAAGAGAAACTGCCTCACCTCTCTTTAGGAGAAGGACGAAATATGGTTACACAATTAATTGTTGTTAACCTGACTATTTTTGTTTTCCTGTTGTTCACGCTTGTTATTTACAAGATGGAAAACGTAGGAGAGCCCCGCTTCTATGAGGATATCATGTCCAGGCTCAGAATCCCGGCTGATCCTTCCCGGCTGCTCGTACGCCCATGGACACTGATCACCGCACTCTTTACGCATGTAGAAGTATGGCAGACCTTTACCAACATGGTATGGCTCTGGTGCTTCGGTACATTTCTTCAGCACATAGCCGGCTATCAGCGCATATTGCCGGTATATCTCTTCGGCGGTTTTATTGGTAACGTGTTCTATGTTGCAGGTATACAGGCTATACCAGCCCTGCACACCCTGATCCCGGCAGGAACCATCAGTGGCTCTTCTCCCAGTATCATGGCAATGGCTGCGGGCGCAACACTGATCGCCCCAAGGTACCGTATATTCCCGTTACTGGCCGGCGGTATCCCTTTATGGATCATCACGATTTTATATGTAGGCCTTTCTATAGGCACCAGCGTTTCTTCCTTAAATGGCGCAGCTTACCTGCTGCAGCTGGTCGGTGGTGCACTCGCCGGATTGCTGTTTATGTGGCAATGGAAAAAAGGCAACGACTGGGGCGCAGCCTTCAACAGACTGACCTTTAAATTAACACATGTTTTTCATCCCGCCTCCCAACAGATAAACCCCGATGATCTTACCAAAAATCTGGCAGGGGCAGGAGAATCCCATCCATTTAAACGCATTGGCAAAGTACCAGAACAACGCCTGAACGAAATACTGGATAAAATAAATGAAAACGGTCTTTCTTCTCTTACTCCGGAAGAAAAAGAAACGCTGTTGCGAGCCAGCAGTACAGATTGAAGGAAATATTAATGCCCGTATTTTGTTAAATACAGGTCATGTTTCATAACATACCTGCCAACACAGCTTCCACTGCATTTATAATCCCTAATTTCCGGTTCTCAAACCAGGAAACCCCATGTACAAAGGCATTTGCATACTATTGATTGTACTGTTGCTGCTAAGCGCTTACCTCCCCGTGCTCAATCCAGGTCAATACTGGCTCTCCGGATTTGCGTCTATGGCATTCCCTTTTATATTCCTGGCCTGCCTGGTTACAGTACCCCTTTGTTGGTTCTTCAGCAAAAGATATGCGTTACTCACATTAATTGCCGTGTTGCTTTGTTTGAAGCCAGCTACCTATACCTGGGGAACACATCTTTTTCACAATAATGCAATACCAGCCAGCAGCGGCGTTTTCAGCATTATGACCTACAATACCAGCAGTATGGGGTTATCAGCATATAAAACGGATACTGTTGTCCGCGCTGCCGTATTTGATGTCGTAGCTGGCGCCAACCCGGATATTCTTTGCCTGCAGGAATTCTATACCAATGATGATCCCGGGAAAAGATCCCATCATATCGACAGCCTGAGGCAAATAGGGAAATACCCTTATCACTACTTTACCTGCGACTGGGTTAACTGGAATACCTGGTATTACGGACTTATCCTGTTTTCCCGCTACCCGATTGCAGCGGCAACAACAATCCCTTGTAATGAAACCGCTGTAGGCAGTGGCAAAAGCTTTCTTCAGGCAGATCTGGTAGTACATGGGGATACGATAAGGGTACTGACAGCTCAATTTATCTCGTACATGTTCTCCCGCGATGATATAGATAACTTGCTGCATCTCCGGTCGTGGGAGATACTGACTAAAATGCGGCAGACTTTTATCCACAGATCGCACCAGGCCGTGCAGCTGGCTGCGCTGGCAGCTGCAAGCCCATACCCTGTAATTATCTGCGGGGATCTCAATGATACACCGGCATCCTTTACCTACATGACCGTGAGCCGGGGCCTACAGGATGCCTTTCTGGTAGCGGGTGCCGGCTGGGGGCGAACCCTGTCATACCTCTCCCCCTCCCTTCGCATAGATTATATACTTCCCAATCCTTCTTTCCGGATACATTCCTGCGAGGTGCCACAACCACAACGTTCCGAGCATTTCCCTGTTATGGCCCGTCTGTCATTGAAAAAACATTAACTTTATTCATTCAACAAAGAGGATACACGTTGCGATTTTTAAGATTATTTACGAAAGGCTTTTTTGTGATCATTAACTTCGCCGTGGTATTACTTTTTCTGGCAGCATGCACGGCGCCTTATATTTCGCCTGCATGGTTTTGGCCCATCAGTTTTATCACGCTGGCATTTCCGTTCCTGCTGTTGATATTGGTGATCTTCCTGATAGGATGGCTGTTTTTCAATTATCGCTATGCCTTATTATCGCTGATCGCTATTCTCCTGGGATGGAAGTCCATTAGTGCTTTCGTGGCTTTCCATATGCCTTCCGGTAACATCCCTGCCACTACAGCGGAGAGCATTACCGTAATGAGCTATAATGTAAGCCAGTTTGGGCTCTATAGAGAAAGAGACAGTAAGTATACCCGGCAGGCTATGTTCGCCTTGATAAAAAAACAGGAACTGGATATCGCTTGTTTTCAGGATTATTATACCTCTGAAAAGAAAAATGATTTTAATAACCGGGAAGATATTTCCAGGGAGATGAAACTGCCTTACCGCTTCTTCTCCAGCGATTTCAACCGGGATGGGATGCAGCATTGGGGATCAATTATCTATTCCCGCTATCCTATCATTGCATCCGATAAGGTGAAGATGAGTGATGGCCCGCTCAGTGAAAGTCTCATATACGCCGACGTTGTGAAAGGCGATGATACTATCCGGGTGGTCAACATGCATCTGGAATCTTACCGCTTCAATGAAAAAGACTATAAAGCCATCCGGAAGATAAAGAACCAGGAAGATACCGGCCTTATTGCCACCAAGAGCATCATGCAAAAAATGCGGGAAGCATACATCCGCCGCAGTCAGCAGGCGGATATTGTGGGCGGTTTTATCCGCCAGAGTCCCTATCCTGTAATAGTTTGTGGCGATTTCAACGATACGCCGGCATCATACACCTATTTCACGATCAAAGGCAACCTGCAGGACGCCTTCCTCCAGAAAGGACTGGGCGTAGGACGTACCTTTTCCGGCCTTGCACCTACGCTGAGAATTGATTATATTTTTGTCAGCAAGGACTTTAAAGTAAACAGCTTCCGGAGAATAAGCTCCGATCTGTCTGACCACTATCCTGTAATCGCAAATATAAGCCTTGTAGGCAGCGGCCTTACAGAAGTACAAGTAAATAAATAACTGTAATTATTATGAAAATATTAAATACCTTCTTCTCTGACCGATGTTGTTGCCCGACTTTTAATGTACGTCTGAAACAATATTTATATTTGCCTTCCACCAATAAAAAAACGGATGTTCCGTAGAGGTGAAAGTCCCACGGCCATTCTAATTACAGCATATGTCAGAACTTAAAATATACAACTCATTACATCGTCAGAAAGAAGTATTTAAATCACTGCATCCCGGCCATGTAGGCATGTATGTGTGCGGACCTACTGTTTCCGGAGAATCCCACCTGGGCCATGCCCGTCCTTATATAACCTTTGACGTAGTATACAGATACCTGCAATTCCTCGGTTATAAAGTACGCTATGTGCGCAACATCACCGATGCCGGCCACTTTGAAGAAGAAGGCCGCGCAGCAGAAGATAAGATCTCCAAAGGCGCCGTACTCGAAAAACTGGAGCCAATGGAGCTGGTACAGAAATACACGAATCTGTATCACTGGGCCATGCTGCAATTCGGTAATATTGAACCAAGTATAGAACCTACCGCTACCGGTCATATCATTGAGCAGATCGAGATGATCAAAAACATCATGGAAAAAGGATATGCCTATGAGGTAGACGGCAGTGTGTACTTTGATGTGAAAAAATACGCCGCAAATTATGACTATGGCATCCTGAGCGGCCGTGTACTGGAAGACATGCTTGAAACCACTCGCGAACTGGAAGGACAGGATGAGAAACACAACAAAGCGGATTTTGCACTTTGGAAAAAAGCCCCCCCCGAGCATATCATGCGCTGGCCCAGCCCATGGGGTGAAGGCTTCCCCGGATGGCATATCGAATGCTCTGCCATGAGCGCAAAATACCTCGGCACCCAGTTCGATATACACGGTGGCGGTATGGACCTCCAATTTCCCCATCACGAATGCGAAATCGCCCAAAGCGAAATTGCGCACGGCGAACTAATGGCCCGCTACTGGATGCACAACAATATGATCACCATCAACGGACGTAAGATGGGTAAGTCTTATGGCAACACCATCAAGCTCACCGAAATGTTTACCGGTGATAATCCACAGCTGGAAAAAGGCTATAGCCCAATGACCATCCGCTTCTTTGTTCTGCAAACACACTACCGTGGTACACTCGACTTCTCCAACGAAGCACTGCAAGCCACAGAGAAAGGCCTTCAACGTTTGTGGGCAGCATATGAAACCCTTCAGAAACTGACCTACAGCAGCAATGGCCAGCCGGTTAATGATGAATTGGACAAACAGGTGCAGACGTGGTGCCTGGAATGCCCCGAATTCATGAACGACGATTTCAATACAGCCAAAGTACTAGCCAACCTGTTTGAGCTGGTACCGGTTATCAATTCGCTGAAAGGCGGACAGATAAAGATGCATGAGATCAGTGAAACCAGTTTCCTCCTCCTGCAACAGACCTGGAAAACATACCTGATAGACATACTGGGCATACAACAACCAGCCGCAACAGGCGATGATGATAAACTAAACGGCGTATTGGAAATGCTGATCAGTATGCGCAAGGAAGCAAAGAACCGTAAGGATTACGCTACCTCCGACAAAATCCGGAATGAGCTGTTATCCATCGGCATACAGCTGAAAGACGAGAAAGACGGAAGTGTCTCCTACAGCATTCAATAATTTCAAAAATATTCAGGAAAAATAATGCGTAACGCTTTTATGATGCTGACAGCGCTGGCCCTGGTGGCCAGCGCCTGCCAGCAGGGCAGCAACACAACGGAAAATAACGCCGATAGCACCGGCGCCAGTAAAGTAGCAAAAGTGGAGGTCCCCGTACCCGCATTTAATGCCGACTCCGCCTACGCCTATACGGAAAAACAGGTAAGCTTCGGCCCCAGGATTCCCAATACACCAGCACAGACAAAATGTGCCGAATGGATGATTGGCAAACTACGCTCCTGGGCAGACACCGTATATGTGCAACGTACCACTGTCACCGGCCCCAAAAAAGTACAGCTGCCATGTATCAACGTTATCGCCAGCTTCAATCCCCAGGCCAAACAACGTGTTTTATTGCTGGCTCACTGGGATACCCGCCCCTGGGCGGACGAAGATGCGTTTGACAAAACCGGAAAGCTGGACGGCGCTGACGATGGCGCCAGCGGGGTAGCCGTATTAATGGAGACAGCTCGCCAGTTCCATCAGCAAAAACCGGAAGCCGGTATCGATATTCTGCTGGTAGATGTAGAAGATTATGGTGTGAAGGAAGATGAAAACTCCTTCTGCCTGGGTACACAATACTGGGCAAAGAACCCGCATGTAAACGGCTATAAAGCTAATTACGGCATCCTCCTGGATATGGTGGGCGGCCGTGGCTCCCAGTTCTATATGGAAGGATCTTCCCAACAGTATGCCGCAGGACCACTGAAAATGTTCTGGGACGTAGCCAACAAACTAGGCTATTCCGATTTCTTCAGATATGAGAAGAATGGCGGCTATATCACAGACGACCACATTTACGTAAACACAATTGCCAATATTCCCACTTTCGATGTCATTGCATTCCAGACCAATGGCGACTTTGCTCCGCACTGGCATACGCAGAACGACAATATGAGCGTAATCGATAAAGGTACGCTCAAAGCCGTAGGACAAACCATCCTGCAGGTCGTTTACGCGCAACCGTTTAATTACTAACGGCTGACGTAAGGGAGTATCAACCAAGCAAAACCTCAGTTTATGCCCAAACTATCGGCTGTCCCCGTGGATTACCACGCACATCTCAGCAGGGATAAGAAACTGCAGAAGATCATGAATGGCAGATTAACGGAACTGCCAATACGAAAAAACATCTGCCTCAAACTGATCGGTTCTATCATGAGCCAGCAGCTGTCAACTAAGGTAGCAGACGTTATCTACAGCCGTTTTCTACAGCTGTACAACGGCAAGGAGCCAACTCCCAGACAGATCCTGGATACGCCGGCTACCACCCTTCGCGGCATTGGCCTTTCCAATGCCAAGGTAACCTACGTACAAAACGTGGCCACCTTTGTACTGGCTGAAAAGATCACAGACAGCAGATTGATGAAAATGCATGATGAAGAAATCATCACCTATCTCACCCAGATCAAAGGAGTAGGACGATGGACCGTAGAGATGCTGCTGATGTTTTATCTGGGTAGAGAAGATGTGTTTGCAGTAGATGACTGGGGCTTGCAACAGGCCATGATAAAGATTTACAGACTTGATCCCACCGACAAAAAGCAACTCAGGCTAAAACTGAAGGAGATCTCCGGCAAGTGGTCCCCTTTCCGCACGCATGCATGCCGCTACCTGTGGGCATGGAAAGATAATGAACCGAATCCATAAACATTGCATGTACATTGCGTACCTCTTTCCTAACTTTGTATCATGAGCATGCAGGGAAGTTTTTTTGAAGAGCCTTCTTCTGGGAAAGAGATTATTTTGAAAGATGGAGAACTGGCTTACTATCCGCAGTTTATCAATGCGGAGGAAAGCGATTTTCTGATGCAAACTTTGTTAAACACTATCAACTGGAAACAGGAATCCCTGGTCATGTACGGAAAAAAAGTACCGTTTCCCAGATTGATGGCTTGGTATGGTGATTCCGTCGCCCCTTACAGCTTCTCGGGTAACACATTCATTCCGCAACCCTGGACCCGGGAACTGCTGCAGATCAAAAACCGAATCGAACCTGTTGCTGGTCAGACTTTTAACAGCGTATTGTTGAACCTGTATCGCAGTGGCAATGACTCTATGGGGTGGCACGCAGACGACGAACAAGAACTTGGCCCAAATCCTGTTATCGCTTCCATGAATTTCGGTGCAACCCGCCGCTTTCTCTTACGTTATAAAACCGATCATCACCTGAAGTATGAAATCGCACTGCAACACGGATCCCTCCTCATTATGAAGGGCACATTGCAGCAATACTGGGAACACCAGGTACCCAAAACCGCCATACAGCTATCCGGGAGGGTGAACCTCACCTTCCGTTTTATTCACCCGTAAACCATATACCTGCTATGAACACCCTTGTTTTATTAATCGGAAATGACATCAATAACATTTCCAGCGGACAAAGCTGGAAGGACTTGCTGCAGGATATTATAACCTTTTGCCATACCGGAGATAGCGTGGTAATAGATGATAAAAAACCATTCCCACTCCTGTACGAAGAAATATTCCTGACCGCCATCAGAAGAGGGAAGCTCAGGGAAAAAGACCTGAAAGCATTTATTGCCATCAAAGCCGCAGAAATAAAAGGCAATGAAATACACACAGCCATTCGTGCGCTGAAACCCGCACATATACTCACAACCAACTATGAGTTCACCCTTGAAGGGAGAACGCCATACGAAAATACCAGTGTCATCACTGAAAAATTCTACAGTATCTTCAGAAGATACAAACTGGATGACATCACCTACTGGCATATTCATGGCGACTGCCTCAACCCAATGAGCATCAATCTCGGTTTTGAGCACTATGGCGGCCAGTTACAGCTGATGCGGAACTACGTGGTTAGCGGCACTTTCTATTCCAGCAAAGAGGTACCCAAGGCCTCCTTACTAAGACGTATACACGCCAAACAAGTGTACAACCACTCGTGGATTGACCTGTTCTTTACTCAGGACGTCCATATATTCGGACTTTCACTCGACTTTGTGGAAACAGACCTCTGGTGGCTGCTCACCTATCGTGCCCGCCAGAAATTTCATCACAAAAACATTCCCGTACCCAATAATATCTATTATTACATACCGGAAGAATATATGCTCAGCGCCAAATTCAAACTGGACCTACTGGCTGCAAACGATGTAAACATAATAAGTCTTCCCGGCAAGGATAAATTGAGTTATTACAAAAAAATCATTCAAAGCCTCGACAAACAAACTGATCGCTCATCACAGAAAAAAATGTAAAATCTGTAACATTCCTCATACTGGCAGCGTTTTTGCAAACATAATCTTCAAACAGACGTAAACCACTACGGTCCCTCTGTTGTTATTAAACTAAATTGATATTATGTTTTTAGAATTAGCATTATCGCTGGTTACAGCCTTTACAACACCTGTACAGAAAAAGCAAACACCCAAAACGCAGACTATTTATATAAAAGAATCAAAGGAACCGTGCACAGGGGTGGCGCCAATGGAATGCCTGCAGATAAAGGGGATCAAGGATTCTGCCTGGTCAAACTTTTACACCAACATTGAAGGATTTAAATACACTCCCGGTTATCGATACAAATTGGTAGTAAGGATCACTACCATTAAAAATCCCCCTGCCGACGGTTCTTCCTTAAAATACACGCTGAAGAAAATATTGGAGAAGAAAAAGATCAATACCGCCGCAACAGACAATAAACGCCAGTGGACATTCATTGCCAGCAAAAAATGGGGTCTCATCAAAATGGAAGACAAAGTACTTTCAGACTCAAAAATATGGATCGAATTTGACCCCGCTGCTAAACGTTTCTATGGCAAAGGCGGTTGTAACAGCATATCCGGCGGTTATGATACTTCCGGCGACCTGCTTACATTCAAAATGGCCATTAGTACCAAAATGGCCTGCATGGAAGAAGGCATCATGAAACGCGAATCCGAATTCCTGAACCATATCACTGAACAAACTTTCAGGTATGACGTGGCAGATCAAACACTCAACCTCTACAGAGATGGAAAAATTATACTGATGTTTGGTATGCAGGAAAAAGGGAAATAATTATTTACTACGCAAAAGATAAGGCCCCCCGCTATAGCGGGAGGCCTTTGTTTTTAATAAAGCTATGGTATATAACAATTAAACGCCTGCTATTAAAAAGCCTCTTCGGCCATATCCTTCAAAGCTGCTACCAGCTTACGTTTGGGATTATACTGAAATAACATGGCATTAGAGATATTCTCTCCTACCGTTACAACCACAGGTACAGTATCCGCCTTCTGTAAAGGCACCTGTACCAACAGATAATCTGCAGTCGCCTGCATTACCTGTGCAGGAACTTCGCCAAAAATCACCTTATTGGCTCCTTTCTCATCACTGAAGCCGTGACCTTTGATCATCAGGTAATTACCTGCATTTCCTGTCACAATAACTACATTTGAATCTTTCTCTCCGTCGTTTGAAGTGCACGCGGACAATGCTGTAAATAACAGCGTCAGGGCCACTACAAACATTCTACAATGTTTCATTTTATTTTTCTTTTTGGGGGTTGGGCAACATAACCCTTGTTACAAATAATACACCGGGGTTAACACCATTGCACGTTGCAACTCAGATCAGCAACAGTATTATTCGGTCTTAAAAACGGATGCAAATTTACACACAATCTTTCTGAAAAAAAATTTTAAATCAACATAAATAAAAAATCCGTACAACTACGTATACGGATATATGAAAAATAAACTGCCGCAATATATCACCAGATCCCCAAAACCTTCCACCAACCTGCTCCTACGCCCATCCATATAAGTATAAACGCAATGCTCAATACAAATCCACATTTCCACCAGTCTTTCAGATCAACATAAGTGCTTCCGAAAAATACCGGCGCAGGACCATGCCCGTAATGCGTGAGCGTACCAAAGATACCTCCGCAGAAACCCAGTACCAACGCCAGTAGTGTACCTGGTATACCCACCGAAATGCCTACAGCCAGGAATGCCGAATACATCGCCGCTACATGCGCTGTAGCACTCGCAAAAATGTAATGACTATAAAAATATACCAATACGATAATGGGGAATGCTACCACCCACTGCATATTTCCTACCTGCTGTTTTATTACATTACTGAACCAGGGAATAAACCCCAACGAATTAAGAAAACTCGCCATCATCACCAATGCAGAAAACCATACAATAGTATCCCAGGCCCCCTTCTCCGACTTTACATCTTCCCACGTCAGCACCTGCGATAACAGCAGGAACACCAACCCAATCAATGCAGTAGTCGTAGCGTCAATACCAAACAAATCTCCCGTAATCCATAGAAACAATAGTATTACAAACGCCAGCAGCATAAACCATTCATGCTTGTGCACCGGCCCCATTTCCTTCAGCTTTTCCGCAGCCATTGCCGGTGCATCACCAGTGGATTTCAGTTCCGGGGGATAAATCTTATACAGAATATATGGCAATGCAATAATAGACAACACGGCAGGTACTACCGCAGCCACAAACCACGACATCCATGAAATCTCAATACCCAGATTCCTCGCAAACTTCTGGCACATGGGATTGCTCGCCGTCCCCGTCAGAAACAATGAAGACGTAATGAGATTCATATTATAACTGCTGAGCGTAAGATAGCTCCCCAGTTTGCGGTGGGTAGACTCGTCTTCCGGCACAGACCCAAAGTTCATGGCCATAGATTTCATGATAGGATATATGATACCTCCACCTCTCGCAGTATTACTGGGCACCGCGGGAGCCAGTACCAGGTCTGCAAGCCCCAGGCCATAGGCCAGCCCCATAGAGCTACGGCCAAATATGCGGATGAAAAGATAGGCTATCCGCTTCCCCAGTCCGGTTTTGATAAACCCTCTCGCTATGAAAAATGAAATACCGATCAGCCATATTACCTTATCACCAAAACTGCTCAACGCCAGTGTTATAGATTTACCCGGATTACCCGGCGCCAATACCCCACTCAATGCTACCATTGTAATCGCGATCATGGACATCGTTCCCATAGACGCAGCTTTCAGGATAATACCCAGTATCGTCGAGAGAAATATGGCCAGCAAATGCCAGGCGTCTGCCGTAACACCCTCCGGCGCAGGAATAAACCATATAATAACACCAAAGACAAGTGTAATAAGCAGTTGTGGATATTTAATCTCTTTCATATCTGATAACAGTTTTTATAATCTGCACTGCACCTGAACAATCATCAGGTTACTGTTGTGGGTTTTGGTTCCGGTAATATCCTTATCGTAATTATCGATCTGCATGCCCAACTGTACACGGCCGCCATAGTCCTTCAGGAATGCCAGGCTGATCATAGGAATGTAAGTACGCCGTGAATTACCGGTATGTTTGAAATCCTCATTAAAATACTCATACCGCATAGAAAACTCAATGGAAGTGAGCTTATGGTAGTTAATCTTATAACGGAAATTAGGCAGCACATATACCCCATGCATCTGGTACTTACTAACAGGGTCCGCTCTCAGACTGTCCGGCAGCGAGTAGTAATATTTGTGATTGTTTCCCTGCTTGAATTCTGACTGGATCTCGAGGTCCCATTTAGGCGCCAGGGGAATCACACCCGATACATCTACCCCAAACGCATATACGTTTTGTTGCTTTACAGCACCAAAGCCGCCATTGAGGCCCACCGACAGCTTACTCATATCTCCGAACTCCAGCCTGGCTGTTCCCAGCTTGCCATTGTCATCGTCGGAGATCTGGTTGCGGTTATTACCGTTGACTACAGATAGCGCATATTTAACAGGCACCGTTCCAGTTTTATTGAACGCGCCAAACATAGAAACACCCACCTGAAAACTCTGCCAGCCATTACTGCCAAAGGAATAATACTGATTGGAAAAATCCATGGATTTGATAATATCCACCGGATACAGGTCTTCCAACCCAAAAGATGGCCGGAACTGACCAACCATAAAGTTCACCGCGTCATTCCAACGATAGGATACATAGGCGTTTTCAAGCACCTTCCCTTTGGGGTCGCTGCTGAAATCAGCCAGGTTTACCAGTACCGCGGCAAGAAACCGGTCGCTCACCTGTGCTTTCACCTGCAAACGCGCACGCTTCAGGCTGAAACTGTTACGCACTACTTCCTTTTCACCCGGCTGATGAGTACCATTCACATCCACATCCCGGTTCAGGGACAGCGTATAGCGGGCCTGGAATACACCACCCAGCGTTATTTTCTTGAGAAAACCGTTTACTTTTTTAACTGTGGAGTCGTTAACTGTACTGTCTTTAACAGGGTCATTCAGGGCATAAGCCGCAGTACCGGCAAGCAGAAAAAGGGTTAGTGATAGTAGCTTTCGTTTATGCATGTACGGTTGTTATGTAACGAGGACGAGCTCTCTCTTATCAGCATAACAACCCCGGGGAGGAAATGTTTCGAATCGGTGACTTTTAGATTTTGTGATGTAGGAATTTTAAAATTCCTACATCACAAAATTCAAAAATCTCAAATTATTTGATGAGCTTCAACTCATTGACAATATTCTTTGCACCACCCAGCTTTTCGATGCACCATAGCACATAACGCACATCCACACAGATAGTACGGTTGTACTCAGAGTCGAACTGGATCTTGTGACTCAGCGCCTCGTAGTTTCCATCAAACGCCAGACCAATCAACTCACCGTTAGCATTGATAACGGGAGAACCGGAGTTACCGCCGGTGATGTCGTTGGTAGTGATGAAACCAACCACTACATCATTACGCTTCGCATCTTTATACTGACCGAAATCTTTCTTTTTATAGAGATCAGCATAGTTCTCAGGCAAATCGAATTCATAATCACCGGGAACATATTTCTCCAGCACGCCTTTCATAGTAGTTACATAATCATAAAAAACGGCGTCACGCGGAGAATACGGTTTTACCTGGCCATAAGATACACGCATAGTGAAGTTGGCGTCAGGATACCTGTTAGCATTAGGCTGCATCTGCATGTTGCCTTTCAGGTATTCGCGGCCAAGGTCATTCACTTTCAGGTTGAACTGGGTGTATAATGGCAGGTATTTACCAGTATAGTTTTTGATGAATGTGCTGGCATAGGCAAATACCGGGTCATTCTGCAGGGTTACAGCGTCCGGGTTGGCAACAAATGCTTTCCATTTTGCATCATCCAGCAGTAGGGTGTTAGTCATCAGAGATGCTGCCCACAGGCGGTAAGTATTTTCATCATCCAGGCTGCCGAACTTATTTTTCAATGCATCGTAAAAACCGACAGGTTGCTGATCTTTAGGGATGTCTGTATAGAACATACGGCAGGTTGCTGCGAGAATTTTCTGATCGCTGGGTTTATTTTCGCCTTCGAGGAAAGCAGTACGCGCTTTCTCAGCAGCCTCTATAGCCTGAGCAGCGGCATTTTTGGCTGCACCGGGTGTCACCAGCGCTTTCTCTACCGCCATCAATGTACCTGCGTATGCAGCAAGCGGAGAACCGAGGATACCTTCGGTCAGGTATACACGATGTTTAGTATATGGTGTCCAGGCTTTATAAGCCGCCTCATATTCGCTGAGGATATTGGAAAACTCAGGTTTACCCTGCGCCCATTTTGCAAAGGCTGCTTCCTGCTGTTGCTTATCTTCAAGCACGTGGTGCAGTTTCAGCTGTTTGGTTTCGCCGTCAAAGAATTTCCAGTAGTTCGCAATGCTGGCATAAGAAGATGCCAATTGCAATTTTACCGCAGGGTCTTTGATCATCTGCTCCATCATGGCTTTCAGCCTTACATCACGCAGGTTCACCAGCGAAGGGTTTTCAATTGCTGTTTTCAGCTTGATGCCGTAAGAAGTTTCATACCTGTTGGTACCTCCAGGGTAACCAAAGATCATGGCGTAATCATTTTCCTTCACCCCTTTGATAGATACAGGCAGGAAGTGCTTAGGCTTCAATGGCACATTTTCAGCAGAATAAGGAGCTGGCTTGCCATCTTTACCTGCATATACGCGAAAGATGGAGAAGTCACCGGTATGACGGGGCCATTCCCAGTTGTCAGTATCTCCACCAAATTTACCCACACTTTCCGGAGGGGTACCCACAAGACGGATATCTTTATAACGCTCATAAACAAACAGCAGATACTGGTTGCCTTTGAACATAGGCACTACCCTGCCCTCGTAACCAGTGTTGGCAGTAGCTTTAGAGATAATATCACTATAGGCCTGCTGTTCTTTCTGTACTCTTTCTGCACCGGAAAGATCTTTCAGGGTTTCCTCCATCTGTTTGGTCACATCGTCCACTCTAACGAGGAACTGTACAGAAAGCTGGGAAGAAGGAATCTCTTCCTGCTTATTTTTGGCGTAGAAGCCATTCTTCAGGTAATTGTGCGCTACAGTGCTGGCAGCAGCGATGGCGCCATATCCGCAGTGGTGATTGGTAAAGATCAACCCTTCATTACTCACAATTTCGCCGGTACAACCACCGCCGAAAATAACAATTGCATCTTTCAGTGAGGCTTTATTAATGCTGTACAATTGGTCTTTGGTGAGCTTAAGTCCTCTTTTCACCATGTCATTGTACGTTTGCTGCCCCAATAAATAAGGCAGCCACATGCCCTCATCCGCTTTTGCCCATTTAATATTGACACAAAGCAGCAAGAGCAAAACCATTAAATTTTTTCTCATATAAAATCAGGTTTTGTTTTTGGACCTCAAACCTAGCTATTTTTTCTTTAAGGAACAGAATCTACGGGCATAATGCCTGCTTCTTTACCCGGAAAAATCTTCCCGGGAATAATCATATGAGCACCCGGCGCAAAAAATGGAATATGTTTTGATAAGGGGCTTAAATAGTGTATGTGCCAGATTTTACTTGTACGCTAAAAACATAAATACCAGAACTATGAAAAAGATATGCTTATTATTGGGGGTGACCGCTTTTTTCGCCTGTAACGAAAGTAAAAACCAGCAGGATAAAAGAGATGACATCAAAGAAGACGTAACCAAGGCGAAAGAAGACATTAAATCTGCCATTGAAAATACCGGCGATTATCTTACTGAACAGAAAAAGCAGGCCGAAGACGCCATTAATGAGCGGATTCGGGAAATTGATCAAACCTCCGCAGAGCTCAAAAAAGAGGGCACCGAGAAAAGTGAAGCCGCCCGCCGGAAACTTGAAAGCTTGAAAACCGAAATGCGGAAAAAAATGCAGGACATCAAAGCCAGCAGTGAAGCCACCTGGGATAGCACCCGCAAAGCCAGTGATGAGCTGATGCGCAAGTCTGACAAGGAGTGGACTGATTTCAAGCAGGACTTCAAGGATTTGTTCAAAAAAGACAGCTGACAGCCTTAAAATTCAGGGTGCCTTGTTCCATGAACTTTATTCTTGTAATTTTACCCGTCTTAAACAAATTTGGATTTGCTACTTTCTCATTATCAGGATATATTACTGGAGGCGGGCTGTGATGAAGCCGGAAGAGGGTGCCTGGCGGGCCCCGTATTTGCCGCAGCGGTGATTTTACCACCGGGTTTTAAGTTGCGTGGACTGAATGATTCCAAACAACTTAAAGCTGAAGACAGGACCCGGCTCAGGAAACTGATAGAGGAAAAAGCACTGTATTACGCAGTGGCCAGTGTAGACAACGTGGAGATTGACAAGATCAATATATTAAAAGCTTCCTTCAAAGCCATGCATCTGGCTCTGGAGCAGCTGAGGCAGCAGCCTGAGTATATTATTGTAGATGGTAACCGGTTTCAGGCCTATGGCAATACGCCACATGCCTGCATTGTTCAGGGAGATGGCAAATACGCCTCCATAGCTGCCGCTTCCATCCTAGCCAAAACGTACCGGGATGAATATATGCAAAGCATACATGCCGACTATCCGCACTTTGGCTGGAATGAAAACAAAGGCTATCCGACCAGGCAACACCGCAACGCTTTGCGTGAATTCGGCGAAACACCCTTTCATCGCAAATCATTCCGCCTGCTACCTGAACAACTGGAACTGGATCTGGGATAGCACCTGTATCAGCTATAGCTTAATTCATTACCAAAAGCTAACAGCCAATTACAGACTGCTATTCACTTACTTCTTAATTTTGCCCTGATAGGGATTGGATTATGCTAAAGCAGACTCAACAGCAAAAACTATTACAGAAACTTTCACCTCAACAGATTCAGCTAATGAAGCTGTTGCAGGTTCCTACTGTCAATCTGGAAGAAAGAATAAAAGAAGAACTCGAAGAAAACCCCGCACTGGAATACGGAGAGGAAGCACACGAAGACGAATTTAAAGAACAGGAAGATTTTGACGCAGCAGGAGAAGAAAATGAAGACGACGAATTTGATCCGGATGGCAGCGAAAGCGAATATGACAACATAGATATTTCAGAATATGTGAGTGAAGGAGACGATGATGTGGCAGACTATAAACTGAGAGACGACAACTACCCGGATCCGGACGAGAGCAATAAAACAATACCCATCCGGGTTGAAACATCCTTCCATGAACATCTGCTGGGCCAGCTCGGCATGCTGGAACTTGACGAACGTCAGAACGCCCTTGCCGAACATATCATCGGCAGCATTGACGATGACGGCTATCTGCGCAGAGAAGTAAGCGCCATAGTGGATGACCTCTCTTTCTCCCAGAATATTGAAACAACAGAAGAAGAAATACAGGAACTGATCAGGAGAATCCAGGAATTTGATCCTGCCGGTGTTTGTGCCACTGACCTGAAACAGTGCCTGCTGTTGCAGCTGAAGAGAAAATCACAGGAAGATGAAGGCGTTCATACCGCCTATCTTATCCTGGAAAACTACTTCGACGAGTTTACCAAAAAACACTACGAGAAAATACAAAAGGCCCTTAGCCTGAGCGATGAAGCCCTCAAAGCCTCCATCAATCAGATTATCCGCCTCAATCCCAAGCCAGGAGGTAATTACGCTACGCTCAACAAGGCGGAAAGCTACGTATTGCCCGACTTCTTTATTATCAATAACGGTGGCAAGCTGGAATTGACCCTCAACTCAAGAAACGCCCCGGATCTGCGCATTTCAGGCGGTTACCGCGAAATGCTGAGGGAATACGATCGTGGCGATAAGAAAGATAAACGGCAGAAAGAAGCGGTACTGTTTATCAAACAGAAAATAGACGCCGCCAAATGGTTTATAGACGCCATCAAACAGCGTCAGCATACTTTGTTATCTACCATGGAATCAATCATGGACTATCAACGTGAGTTCTTCCTCACCGGTGATGAAACCACCATGAAACCCATGATCCTGAAAGATATTGCAGACCGTACGCAGCTCGACATTTCCACTGTAAGCCGTGTGGCCAACAGTAAGTATGTACAAACGGAGTTTGGTACTTTCAAGCTGAAATTTTTCTTCTCAGAATCTCTTTCAACAGACAGCGGAGAAGAAGTTTCTACCCGTGAAGTGAAAAAGATCCTGTCGGATCTGATAGAAGCGGAAAATAAACGCAAGCCGCTGAGTGATGAAAACCTCACTAAAATGTTGCAAGACAAGGGTTACAACATTGCAAGACGTACAGTAGCCAAATACCGGGAGCAGTTGAATATTCCTGTAGCCCGTTTACGTAAAGAACTATAAGAAAACAAGAATGCATCAGGCAATATCAGGAAAGGACAAACAATTTCAGATGGAACCGGATTTCTCACCCGCGGCACGTTCTGTGGCCCAGGTGGTGTCCTATATTACGCATCCCTTATTCATTCCTTTGCTGGTAACCTTCCTGGTACTGCAGTCAATCCCTGAATATATGGTGGCTTTCAAGCCCCTCACCAAGCGATTTCCGTTTGACATGCTCTATTTCAGGGTAGGTATTATCAGTCTTTTCTTCCCGATGCTGACGGTACTGCTGGCAAAATCACTGGGCTTTATTTCTTCAATTTATATGAAGGGGCAGAAAGACCGTATTATTCCCTACGTAGCCTGTACAATTTATTACTTCTGGGCTTTCTATACTTTCTTACAGGAAGGCCGTGCACCGAAGTTTTATACAGCATTTTTCCTGGGTATCTTCCTGGCTATTTCAATTTCTTTCGTTACCAATATTTTCATCAAAACGAGCATGCATACAGTTGGCTGGGGAGGCGTTATAGGCTTTCTGTTGTCACTGATGTGGGGAATGCATATGAATGTATCTACTCCGCTCGTTATTACGTTCTTTGTGGCTGGCCTCGTGGCCACCGCGAGGATGGTATTACGCGCCCACTCTCCTGCTGAGATCTACACGGGCTTTTTTATCGGGATTATCTGCCAGCTGGCGGCCTGCCGGATACTGGTTATCTGAATTTTTTCAGGAGCTTATTTTAATTGGGGTCTTACCGCCATTCTACGTTCCTTGCCCGGCTCTCTTCTCTTTCAGAAGGAGTAGCTTGCAAGGAACGGGGGAACAAGGAAATTAGAATGGCGATAAAAAGTTTTTGGGGTTTACCGTTACAGCCGGGATGCTTCTTGCCGATGATCCCCTGTAGCATGGATGCAAAGGCCGTAAGGCAGGTTAACAAACAACTAACAAACTGTGCATGGGTTAACTTCTAACAACTAAACTTGACATCACAAAAGTCCGATTTTCTACATTGACACTCAAGAGTATAACTACGCTTTTTTAAAAAGCAGTAGTTTCCCTTGCATTGATTTTCAACATTTTTTGAGGCTTTCAGACCTTCTTGTCTTCCTTTCATCAGGCTTCAATAGCTGTACGATACCCAGCACATCTGATCCAACCATCCAGACACTACCATTGAATAATATTCAAATCCAGTCTTATATATATTAATATAATCACACATTCTCAGGAGATGTCCGCATCAAGTCCACCTTAACTCCCTATCAAGTCCACGTATACTCCCAGGATACAGTACTGATGCAGGCTGTAGGACTGTAATATATCACGGTAGAACTTCTTTCAGGAGCTATTTCTAAGCTATCTTTCATCTTTTTCAACTTGATCCGTGATTACGCACATTCAATGCGTAACACCCCTGGATCTTTGTTTTGCCATTGCGGGTTAACCCCTTGAAACAATATTCAGAGAAGCAGTTGCATGACCGGCTACTATTTTTTTTAGCATACTTAAAAATAAAATGCTAAAATTTTTAGGAAAATAGAAAAATAGGTTATAATTTAGCAAACCGATTGTGATTCGCTTTTCGTTTAAATTTGTAAAAAACACGTAATTATATGTCTACAGCAAATACAGAAAAACTGAAGGCTCTCCGCCTCACAATGGATAAGATTGAAAAAGATTTCGGCAAGGGATCAGTGATGATGATGGGAGAAAAAGCCGAAGCACCAATGGAAGTCATTTCCTCTGGTTCCCTGGGTCTTGACATTGCGCTTGGTATTGGAGGCTTTCCAAAAGGAAGGATTATTGAAATATATGGTCCTGAATCATCCGGTAAAACAACCGTAGCTATACATACTATTGCAGAAGCGCAGAAGAAAGGTGGTATTTGCGCTATTGTGGATGCAGAACATGCTTTCGATAGCAGCTATGCAAAACGACTGGGTGTGGATGTAGACTCACTGTTGATATCTCAACCAGACCACGGTGAGCAGGCACTTGAAATTGCCGACCGTCTTATCCTGTCTGGTGCCGTAGATGTAGTGGTGATAGACTCCGTAGCTGCGCTGGTTCCTAAAAGTGAACTGGAAGGCGAAATGGGTGAAAGCAAAATGGGCTTACAGGCCCGTCTGATGTCTCAGGCACTGCGTAAGCTCACCGCCACCATCTCCAAAACCAACTGCTGCTGCATATTCATCAACCAGCTACGTGAAAAGATCGGTGTAATGTTCGGTAACCCCGAAACAACTACTGGTGGTAACGCCTTGAAATTCTATGCATCTGTAAGACTGGATATCCGCCGCATCAGCCAGATTAAAGATGGAGATGAAGCAATCGGTAACCGTGTTAAAGTGAAAGTAGTGAAAAACAAAGTAGCTCCTCCTTTCCGCCAGGCCGAATTCGACATCGTATACGGCTATGGTATCTCCAAAACCGGTGAGATCATCGACATGGGCGTAGAATACGGTATCATCCAGAAGAGTGGCAGCTGGTTCAGCTACGATTCCAATAAACTTGGCCAGGGCCGTGATGCAGTAAAACAGCTGCTGGGCGACAATCCCGAACTGGCAGCTGAGATAGAAGGAAAGATCAAAGTGAAAATTGCAGAGAAACAGGAAGAAGCATAACCAAGGTAGGTTTAAGCTACTACTACTATCGCAATTGACACTGCCACCAATTAATAATTAACACAAGTTCTTTGTTATGTGATTCCGGTGCATGTTGTTAGTCATTAACATCAGGTAACCGCTCTAATCTAATAAACACGCTAATCTGGTCTCCGGTACATTAGATAAGAAATCACAATTGATATGTGACGGTTCGGCCAACAACAGTGATGTTCAGCCAACAATAATGAGCCTATAACAAAAAAACGAGGTCATGATACCATGAATACATATGAAAATATGTGTTGGATATCTATTCATTATCTCAAACTGTTCATCATCACAAATAAGACGTGGAGACGGTTTAGCATATTAATATTAACATAGAACATACTTATAGACACAGTTTTAGTATACATATATACATAGAAGTTAGTTTTAGTAAGCATTGGGTTAGTATGCACATCCCTGCCTTTTCCTGGGCGGGGATTTTTTATTATTTTGATGTAGAATGAAGAGACCTCCGTATACTGAAGACATCTTCTTATTCCCTTTATTTGTAAATACAAAGCTGGCTATTGTGATATAGAACAGGAATCCAAACACCATTCTATAAAAATGTTTTCAATGACAACCTCTCCTTCTTCCCATCATGTACTCCCGGCCGGTGCCACACAGCTGCAACTTGAACAGTCTGTGGCCGACAATCACCAGGAACTTTTCTGCCTTGGCGCTACTGCACTTGCAGGGGAGATAAAAACAATCAATGATATCACCTGCACATACGCCGGAGCAGATATAGAAGCCATGATATGTTTCCCCGGAGCCGGCATCGCTGACAACAGCCTACCTCTGGACGAAATGATGACTTATTATCAATCACATCCTCCCCACTCTATCAGATACTGGTCACTCGCAGCAGCTACTACTCCACTCCTCAACGCACGTCTCCTGGCCCGCGGTTTTAAGCCCAGCTGGCCGCCATACTGGATGGCGCTTGACCTCGCAACGATCAATGATCAACACTCCCTGCCTGAAGACATCCAGATAAAAGTTGCCGACAATCCCGAACATCTCAGAATTAAAGATCTCCCTTACTCCGATGGAAACTCCACCATTCCAGAAACACTTCGGGTAAAATTTCCTGAGCGCACACAACGATTCATCGCTGTCAGGAAAGAAAAAATCATCGGACATAGCGAAGTTTTTTTCACAACCGGAGAATATGGCAATGCCGGCATATATAATGTCGGGGTTATCCCCACCGAGCGGGGAAAAGGTGTTGGCAGGGCCGTTGTTATTGCTGCATGCAAATTTGCCCGTCAACACGGCTATAACTATGCGGTACTAAATGCAACCGGACAGCGCATGTATGAACAGATTGGATTTCGGTGGATAGGCAGCGGAGCCACCTGGCATATCGGGAATTTCACCACCTCGGACTTACCCGCAGCAGGTGACCCACGCATACATTGGGCGGAGGCAGTAGGCACAGGCAACCTGCCCGCACTGAAGGAACTATATCGGCAATCACCATCCGCAATAGATACCCCCGTAGCCAACGGTATGACGCTTATACAGCTGGCCGCTCATTGCGGGCAGGCACATACTGCAGAATGGCTTATAGAGCATGGCGCACGATACAATGTTCTGGATGTATGGGACCTCAATATGAAAGATAAAGCTGCTGCCCTCCTACATTCAGAACCGGAACGGGTAAATACATTATATGACGACTGGCTGCAAATCACACTTCTGCATATTGCAGCAGAACGAAACGACACAGCACTCGCCCAGCTGGCATTAAGTGCACACCCCGATCTGAGCATCCGGGATAAATTCTATAAATCCACGCCGCTGGATTGGGCAGGACATTTCGATAGAAGAGAAATTATACAACTGATTAAAAAATACGCTTCCGGCAAGTAAAAAGAAACACCCGTTCAGGAAATCTGAACGGGTGTTTGCAATCACTAGTTAGTATCTTACCAAAAACTAAGCTTCAGCCTTCATGCTCTTTGCATTTCTCTTACGTTCTTCCTCATCCAGGATGGTTTTACGCATACGGATGAAGTTAGGTGTAACTTCAATGCACTCATCATGCTGGATGTATTCCATACATTCTTCCAGCGTCATCAGCGTCTTAGGTGCAATGTTGGTAGCAGCATCACTTCCGCTCGCGCGCATATTCGTGAGCTTCTTACCTTCATTCGGATTCACCACCAGATCACCAGGTTTATTGTTTTCACCAATGATCATACCTCTATATACTTCTTCTCCTGGATCTACAAAGAAGAAACCTCTGTCTTGCAGTTTATCGAGAGAGTAACCTGTAGTTGTTCCTGCTTCCTTTGCGATCAACACACCGTTGTTACGACCAGGGATTGGTCCTTTCCAAGGCTTATAATCATTGAAACGGTGCGCCATTACAGCTTCGCCAGCGGTAGCAGTCAGCATCTGCGTACGCAGACCAATCAGACCGCGGGAAGGAATTTCAAATTCCAGATGCTGCATTTCACCTTTAGTTTCCATGATTAGCATTTCACCTTTGCGACGGGTTACCAGGTCAATCACCTTGCTGGCGAATTCCTGAGGTACGTCCACCACAAGGGTTTCATATGGCTCGCATTTCTTATTGTCAATATGCTTAACAATTACCTGAGGCTGACCAACTGTCAGCTCATACCCTTCACGGCGCATGGTTTCGATCAGAACGCCTAAGTGAAGAATACCACGGCCATATACCATGAAACTATCAGCACTATCCGTATCAAGTACCCGCAATGCCAGGTTCTTTTCAGTCTCTTTCATCAGGCGGTCACGGAGGTGACGGGAAGTAACAAACTTACCGTCTTTACCAAAGAAGGGAGAGTTGTTGATACCGAACAACATGTTCATGGTTGGTTCATCCACGCTAATGATCGGCAATGCTTCCGGAGTTTCAGCATCAGCGATAGTATCACCGATATTGAAGTCTTCTATACCTACAACTGCACAGATATCACCGGCAGTAACTTCCGTAACTTTTCTCTTACCTAACGCTTCAAAGATATACAGCTCGCGCACTTTCTGTTTCTTGATAGTGCCATCAGCCTGCATCAGGCTCACCCACTGGTTTTCCTGGATAGAGCCGCGGGTTACTTTACCTACTGCAATACGACCCAGGAATGAGGAGTAGTCCAGAGAAGTAATCTGCAGCTGCAGGTTACCATCGTCCACTCTAGGTTCCGGAACATACTCCAGGATACCATCCATCAGCGGAGTGATATCTTCGCTGGGAGTTAATGAGCTGTTGAACCAGCCATTCTTGCCAGAACCGTAGAAGGTTGGGAAGTTCAGCTGCTCTTCATTAGCATCAAGGTTGAAGAATAATTCGAATACTGCATCATGTACTTCATCAGGACGGCAGTTAGCTTTATCCACTTTGTTGATAACCACAATTGGCTTCAGGTTCAGCTGTAATGCTTTCTGCAACACGAAACGGGTCTGAGGCATAGGGCCTTCAAACGCATCCACCAGCAGGATCACACCATCCGCCATTTTCAATACCCTTTCCACCTCACCACCGAAGTCGGCGTGGCCTGGAGTATCGATCACATTGATTTTGGTTCCCTTATATTCTACAGACGCATTCTTACTGAAAATGGTAATACCTCGCTCTCTTTCAAGATCGTTGTTATCCATGATCAGTTCGCCGGATTCCTGGTTAGCCCGGAATACGTTTGCCTGGTGAAGAATTTTGTCAACCAGGGTCGTTTTACCGTGGTCTACGTGTGCAATAATTGCAATATTACGAATGTTCATATGTCTAAATCTTTAGCTATCAGCCATTAACAATTTTAGCGCTAATAGCTACAAAAAGAAGGCGCAAAGGTACGAAAACCTGACGAGAATGAAGGATTCCAGCTTTAAATAAATGTAACCATTTGGTCACTTGTGAAAAGCGACTCACTAAACACTGACTATCAACACCTTACATTGGAAACTAACTAGTAATAATGCCTGATTAGTTTAACTACATAATCTAACGCACTCTGGTTGGCAGGATTATCAATGGCATGGGCAATATCGAATTTTTCGCGGGAAGTAAGATGCCAGGACAACGCTGCAGCTTTATCCTGTTTCTGCGGTACATATTGAAAAATGATGCGGTGAAACTTATCAGGGAAATATCCTTCCATATAATTTACAAGATCATCCTGATCAAAATCCTGCATTGCGCTCCAATGCTGCTGCATAGTAAATAGTGGCTCAAACAGCAGATCCCCAAGGTCTTTGCTTTTCTTGATAGGAGCAATATCATTCTTACGGGTATCTCGGATCTGTATGTATACCACACCACTGGTATTTTCATTGATCCATTTGCTGAAAGTATATAGATAGCGCAGGGTGGTCTGTTGCCCGAAATTATCGCGGATGCCTGCATCCATCACATCCACAATGGGAGTGCTTGGCAAAAATGAATTGGGCAGTACATAAGGGAAAGTGGCACACATGCGTATCGCACTGGTGATGCGCAGATTCATCGCATTCTGCCCCGCAAAATATTGTGTAAAATCAACACCATCAATATCCCTGACCTGCCGTGTAGGGTACAGATACTGCGGGCTACAGAGGTAACTGATCGGCTGAGGTGAAATCATCAGCCGGCGGCCATCTGCATTGATCGTGGCATTCCATATCAACATAGGGATCTCTGCATCCTGCTCTGGTTGCTGGTAATCCTTCAACGTTTTATCCAGCACGCTATCTGTATTCTGATTCAGCTGCATTTCAAAGGCATAGCCACGGTCTCGCGCATATCGATTGTTTCCCAACTGAAAGCTGCGCCAAGGTGTTATAAAGTCATTTACTGCCAATGCGCTGAAAACAGAGTTCAACAAATCCTGTGAGACTTTATCCACATACCTCCGATCTAATACATTTATCTGCCTGCCCTTGCGCTGTTCATAATATAACTCCCGGAAATAACTGCCTCCAAGCATCCCTCCTGACGCGCCCGTCATCAGTACAGTATGTTTCATCAAACGGCCTTCCAGCATGCTGTCCAGCCGTTGTAATACATTTACAGTCCAGGTAGCTGAGCGACTGCCACCACCACTAAAATTCATTACTATCAATGGTGGCTTTTTGTCGGCAGGAAACCCGGCCCTCCATTTTTTGAGGATGCCCAACGTCTGCTCTTTGTCTGCATCGCTTCTTTCTTTTGTAAAGAACCGCTGCAGTGCATCCACACTATATTCCGGACGTTCCTTCTTCTGACGGTAATTCAGACCATATGCTTTATTGCGGTTATCCACCCAATCGTGCTCCACCATCCAATTCAGACCGAACATAAACACCAGCAACACCGGTATGGACCACGTCTGCAACATGTAAGAATAGGCTCCGGCTACACCTATCAGGAATGCAAAAAATATCAGCACACTGGCGCCCGCGGGAATCCTGAACACTTCGTAATCCATCATATAGGCCAGTATCACCAGGAAAACGAGGGCGCAACCCACAGTGATCATGGCGGCAAAATGATGTTGCTTGAGAATGCTGTCCAGGTAATGTTTATTGTAGTGATCTACATTACGGGCGCGACGAATACGCCAGGGAGTTGTAAAGTAGTTGTGTACAGGGAGGGCATTTTCATCTGGCTCTTGTGTGGGCTTCAATATCACACGTAAAAAATTCCGTGGGTTACCAAAACGCTTCTCCAGACGTCTGCCTATATTTTTATCTGCGTTAAAAAAATAAAAGAAACAAAAGAAGAATACGAATAAGGCTCCGCAGATAAAACCTTCTCCCAGCAGGAGTATGTCGGGCAAGCTACTCAACTGCTCATAACGTTGGTACTCCCATCCCCGGTATAGCAGGCACAGAAAAAATGCCAGCGGAATGATGGAGTTATTCAGGCAGTATTTGAAAAAAGGTTGTGCTGTAGTGGCCAGAAACTTGAACCGGCCTGTATGAAGAATGAATGTAGTGATCTGCCAGCTCATGATAAACATGCCAGTGGCGAGTCCCAGGATGCCAGTACTATAAAAGTTTACTTTGCCCAGGTATTCTGGTGCGAGGTATAAGGCATCACCGCCAAATACTTTGGCGAATCCTCCGTTGATAGTGCTGAAAAGAATAACCCAGAAAAGAAGCAATACCTGGTATTTTCTGAAATGCAGCAACAAAAGTTGTATAGGGAAGGAATAGTAAATTTTTATCAGTAATAACTTCACCTTCATCAGACGATTATTACAGATAAACTTACGGAATAATTACGAATTCCGGATTCCCGCTTTACCTCTACTGAGGTATAATGTCCATACAAGTGAGAGCAACAGCAGCATGCCAACGCATTGATGCAGTATACCATATGATACAGGTATTTTTGTCTGGCTACTAAGTAGTGTGAGCACTCCCAGCAATACCTGCAGCAGTACCAATACTAGCGGCAGATAGCGGGTACCATGCAACAGACTGCTGGCAGGCACTTTGCCAGCTTTCCACCACCACAGGGCAATCAGCACTGTAATAACATAAGCCAGTCCGCGGTGAATAAACTGAATGGTAATAGGATTGTGTGCGATGTCTGTAAAGAAGCCCCCCTGTGAAAACATCCCCGCAGGCACCCAGGTTCCATTGATATCAGGCCAGGTATTGGCATTGAGCGCGGCGTGTAAACCTGCCATGAATGCGCCAAACACCAGCTGTATCGTTACAATTACCAATAGCCATACATTGAGCCTTTTCAGTGACACAACTGGCAATACTTCTCTGTCAGGAACACTGATTTTCAATGCAAACCAGAATGTATAGCACAGCAACACCAATGCAGATATAAAATGTACAGCCAATCGTATGTGGCTTACATATAGGTTTTCGTCGTTCAGACCGCTCTTCACCATAATCCAGCCAATCGCACCCTGAAGGCCGCCCAGTATAAAGAGTACAACCAAAGGATTGACCATGCTCTGGTTGATCTTCTTCTTTACAATAAAGTAGATAAATGGGATAATGAATACAAACCCGATTAACCGGGCCCAATCGCGGTGCAACCACTCCCAGAAATAGATAAACTTAAAATCAGATACTGTGAAATGATTATTTATATACTTGTACTGAGCAATCTGTTTATATCCGTCAAACGCTTTCTGCCAGGCCGCTTCATTCATTGGAGGGAAAGCGCCAAGCAATGGCTGCCACTCAGTGATCGATAACCCGGAACCGGTAAGACGGGTAATGCCTCCCAGTAAAACCTGTATTACCAGCATGCCCACGCCTATATACAACCAGATGGCAACCGGGCGGTTATTTTTAATGTCTACTGCTTCCATATTTAATAGCTACTGCTTCCATAAACGCTGCAAAAATAGGGATGAAAGCCGAACAAATCCTCACATTATTTTAACAAAGGCGTAATATTCTGTTAATGCAAACGTCGGAGCTTTGCGTCGACAAATTAAAACGGTTCCATTGTATTAGCTAATACGGCCCAGATTAAAAAAATGCACAACACATTAAAAATATAATGTCATGAAACACTTACGTTTTGTTTTAGCTCCCAAAACAGCAATCATTGTATTAACAACTATTCTTTTCCCTTTTCTGCAGAGCGTTGCACAGGAAAATGTATTTGCTTACAATGCCAGCAGGTTTGTGAATGAGAAACCAGTAGCGGAAGCAGCAAAAAAATCTTTCAGCATTAAACTTGCACAACTGGATAAAGATTCACTGCTTTTCAAACTTTCCGTTGAAAATCCGGCAAATGAAAAGATCACGCTGTACATTAAAGACAACTACAATAATGTATTGCTCCGTGAAACACTGCCTGCTACTGCTACATTCGAAGCTCGTTACAACCTGCAATCCCTCGAAGATGGCCAATACACTTTCGAGATCAGGAATGGTAAAAACAAACTGGCAGAGAAAGCCATCGGCATCAAAACACAGACTATTGTAAACAGGAACGTATCCCTGTAATTACAGCGTTTTCATAATGATACAGCTGCAATAACAAGCTATACTTTAAAGCCACAGACCCGTTATGGAAAATATTCCTTAACGGGTCTGTGGCTTTTTACCTGTAGTTACAATAGTTTCCGGGCTACTTGGATACCATTGCTTCATAGAGCACGTCCATCATCTTGCCCCTTGTATTCAGTGCGGATATTTTCGTATTGGCGCCACCGTTAGGATATACCCGGTTGCTCAGGAAGATAAACACCAGGTTGCTCGATGGGTCCGCCCAGACACAGGTGCCGGTAAAACCGGTATGTCCGAAAGTAGCTCCTGACACATACTTGGCGGGATATGGCTCGCGCCTTGCGTTATTGTCTTTTTCCGGTTTGTCGAAGCCAAGACCACGGCGGCTGATTCCGCTGTTATAAGCAGTGAACAGTTTCACCGTTTCAGGCTTAATGTATTGTACACCATTGAAACTTCCGTTATTAAGCAGCATCTGCATAATAACACCAAGGTCATGGGCATTTGAAAACAGACCAGCATGGCCGGCTACGCCGCCCAGCATAGCTGCACCTGGATCATGCACATCGCCACGCAGCAGCTGGTTCCGGAAAAAATGCTCTTGCTCCGTAGGTGCAATCACTTGCAAGGGAAATCTTTCTGTAGGTAAGAACCCGGTAGTGGCTAGTCCCAGCGGCTTATAGAAGGTATTGTACACATAGGTATTTAGCTTGTTACCGGTAAGCTGCTCCACGATCTTCCCGAGGAAAAGGAAGTCGAGGTCGCTGTATACATAGCCTGGATGGGACGTTACTTTACTATCGAGTATCTTCTTCCAGATAGAGTCGACATACCGGTGATCCATATACATTTCTTCCGCGACCCTTATAGCGTGTAAAGAATCCGGATCACTGTGGTATAATATTGTATCCGCATATCCGTCTGGATAGAGCGTTTCTTTGTAAAAAGGAATAAATGGCACCAGGCCGGCCTGATGCAACAGAATATCGCGGATCTTCAATCCGGCTTTATCAGTACCTTGTACAAAGGGCAGATAGCTACCCAGGGGCGCATTAAGATCGATACGGCCTTCGTCGTAAAGACGCATAATAGATAATGTGGTGGCGCAGACCTTTGTTACTGATGCAAGGTCATAAATGGATTGTGGTGATACCGGCTCCTGCTTATTATATTCAAAATGACCGAAGCAGCGGTTATATATCACTTTACCGTCTTTCATCGCCAGCACTTCGCAACCGGGAGCAGCGCCGCGGGAGATCATTTCATTAGCCAGTCCATCGATTTTGAGTAACGTCTGTTCGTTCATGCCGACTTCTGCAGGAGCAGCGACAGGCAAATTCGTATATTTATTTATGTTATAAGTAATGCCGGTGCCCGATGGCAGCCCCGGGCAAACAGTCACAGGGAGCTTTCCTTTCGGAGCCAGCTTGCCGAAGAGGATATCAGCAGCAACCCTCTGGGTAGTGCTGTCGTCTTCATAAGCTGCGATAGTGGCCGGTGCATCACACCAGTACTGCAATGCATATGGATTGCCGAATACTACGGTTGCAGAAGGCAGCTCTTTCTGTAACTGGCTCACAATCAGCCTTTGGGCGAGAGAGAGTCCAAAGTTGCCGGCGGGGCGGCGACTGAAATTGTGCACACTGATGATAACAGCTTTGTAATCGCGCTGGATACGTGACGCGATCGGTGCTATCTGTTCTACTGACTGCCTTGCCGTAAAAATGAATGCATCGGTACTTGGCTTATATGCTTTCACGGCGTCGATGAAGGTATTGTTCACATCAGCCCCCACAGCAACCACAGCCAGTTTTTGCTGAGTCATTGCCGGCGAAAAAGGTACGATGTTTTTGTCGTTCTTTACAAGTGTGAGTGCCTGTTCTGCGATACGGCGGCGCAACTGATCCGTCATTGCATTCAGATCTGCTGTGATATTGGCAGTATTGATCCGTTGAGGTTTCCACAGGCCCAGATCATACTTGGTGCGCAACACTTTTTTCACGCGCTCATCTACTTCTGCCTGGCTTATCTGTCCTTTCTTAATCGCTTTCCTGATGGCTGCCACACTACCTTCTGCAGTGGGTGGCAATATCATCAGGTCGTTACCTGCCAGCAGAGATTGCAATGACTCCTGACCTTTGCTGTAGAATTTGGCAATACCTTTCATTTCAAGCGCATCGGTAACCACGAGACCTTTGAAACCAAGTTCATTCTTCAGCAGGTCATTTACCGCCTTATAGGAAATAGATGTTGGTGTATTGGACTTTTTGTCGATAGCCGGTATGTAAAGATGTGCGACCATTACCGAACCAACGCCTGCTGCAATAGCCTCGCGGAAAGGATATAACTCCAGCGAATCCAACTGCTGACGTGTTTTATTGATAGAAGGAAGATCGAAGTGGGAGTCCACATTGGTATCGCCATGACCCGGGAAATGCTTTGCACAGGCCATAATACCGGCGTCCTGCATTCCTTTGATCGTAGCAACGCCCATCCGTGCTACCTGGTATTTATTTTCGCCGAAGGAGCGGTCGTTGATGACAGGGTTATTGGGATTGTTGTTTACATCCACATCCGGGGCAAAGTCGAGATGTATGCCGATGCGTTTGCACTGTTCGCCAATTATGCGGCCGGCTTCATATGCCAGTGCGGTGTCTTGTACAGCGCCAATCATCATATTGCGGGGAAGAGAAATAACGCTGTCCAGGCGCATGCCTAATCCCCATTCGCCATCTATGGCCACCAGTAGAGGAACTTTGGAAATAGACTGATAGTAGTTGGTAAGATTAGCCTGCCGTACAGGACCGCCCTGGAAAAAGATAACGCCCCCGACTTTATTGTCCTGGATATCTTTCACTACGGCGTTGATGTGGTCCTGGCCCAAGTTAGAGTGGGCACGGATCATAATCAGTTGTGCGATGCGTTCGTCTGGTGTCAGCGACTGGAAAACGCTATCGGCCCATTGTGATGCTTTGTCTTGTTGCGGCAGATGAGTTTGTGTGCTATTCTTCTTATGTTTCTTCCGGATGATATTGTCAGTGGGTTTTGAAATCGCGCTTCCTGTCATAAGCATTCCGGAAAGTCCAACAATCAATAAATGTTTCCTCATGTCATAAACTT
>NZ_DATLKJ010000022.1:0-11681 GCF_035538455.1 Chitinophaga sp. | reverse complement strand
CGCCAGATCATTCATCGGTTTAGCTACCAGATTAGCTTCCAAGCTGTCAGCAACTTCCTTACTCCAGTTTATCAATTTCAAAAACGGACAAAAAATTTCTAAGATCAAACACGCTTTAGCTTTTTAATAGCACAACACGTTAATTATAGTATTTATGGTTAATAGAAAAATTATCCTCACTTAGAGAAAATACAGAATTTCATGAGAAACAACACGGCAATTACCGGACAGTTAAACATAGTGATGCTGTTGAAATGATAACAAAAGCAAAGGCCCCCCGAAAACGGGAAGCCGGCATGTTGACCATATTTCAAAAGAAATATTATGGAACGATATAGAGCAGATCCGGCGCACCGGGATCAGACTTACCGCCACCGGGCTGCAGACAGGCCTTCGGATCATTAACAGTTACACTTGAGCCATAATAGGCCTTCGTCACATCAGACAAAACCCCGTTGGACCCATCATTCGCATTAAACAACATCACGCCGCCATAGCCGCCGCTCTTGGCTGCTGTTGCATTGCCTCCCACAGAATAGCTCTGACTGCCGTAAAACAATCGCTCTTTGGGAAGATACTTAGTATAGTAACCCGGATCATCTCCGTAATCAGTGATGCCATAGCTGATCAGGTCAGTAAACTTCTTCTTGTCCGGATACTGATAACCGAGCACATCACTCACCGATACGCCGCTATCGGAATATAAATAATAGCCAATAATAATGTTAGGCAACAACTTCCTGATGGCCGCAATCACCAGGGGTATAGACGTGCTGTTACCGGAAGCACCGGCATATTCATCATCAATCTCAATGCCATCCAAACCATATTTATCAACGGTCGCCTTTACACTTCGTGCAAAGTAATCAGCAGCTTCCTGTGTAGTAAACTGGCTCCATCCCGTACCATCATGATTGTTCAGTAAACTGAGTGTTACTTTGATACCCTTACTCTGAAGATCCTTCACATAAGTCGTTTTGTTCAGCAGATAATTCACTTTGGGATTGAGCGTTACCACCGCTTTCTTTGTATCCTTTGTTGCGTTGATATTGGCAGCAAATATATTCGCCACATTCACCACCGGCTTTTTATTATCGGAATGTACAAAGCAACCCATGTTACCCAGGCTGTTGTTATTCACTTCAACATACACAATAACAGCAGGTCTGGGCAGCGTATCCGCAGGAGGCTTCGGCGTTACAACCGGGTCTTTCTTAATGGGCCAGAATTCACTTCCTTTATAACATGCCTGCAAGGCAACGATCAGGGAAAGGGCTCCCAGTAAACGTACTTTACTTACTTTCATACATCAGCTTTAAAGTGTTAAACTAAATAGGATGATAACGACTTCTTCCGCATTGCCCCGGTAAACACAATAATGTTTTCCCGGGACGCCGCGGATATATAGCCCCTACTAAAAAGAGAAGGAATTACTTCTTGCCTAATGGATATAAAGCCTTAGCAGCCTTTTTATCCTTGTCAGAGAATACAGTAGCGCCAGAGCCGCATTGGCCACCGTTCATGAGCGATTTACTGTCAGAACCGCCTACACCCGGAACCGGAGTACCACCTGCATTAGTATGGGTAAATGAAACGTTATGCCCCATTTCATGCGTAATGGTACGCTGGCGTTGTTCAAAACTATTACTGGCAATATCCGCTTTATTGATCCAGATGGAATCGCCGGCTTTGCCGCCAGATGGCCAGGAGCCCATGCCGCAGGTAATGTACCCGGGGTCAGCATCAAGTTTTTTATTAATTATATACACATCCCAGGTACTGCCGGTTGCTACCGTCCAGCGGATCTTGCAGCTGTCGATCCGGTTCCAGCGGGCGATAGCGGTATCAATCTCTTTCTTCATTGAGTTGAGGCTGGTATCAATCTTCAGACGGATATTCACCACATGGGCGCTGTCTACCAAACTGCCGGTGTAATACTGTTCTGTTCTGGGTTTGGTAATATCTGGCACCTGCATGTTTTTGGAGAATACAATATCCTCGTCTACCACATAGGCATTACCATTATCCTTTATCGAGGAAGCAGGGAATCCCAGATAACGGATGTACGCCATTACCTGCGCAGCATTATCTTGCTGTAATGGTGCAGGCGTTGAAGTGTCGTTACTTTTGTTACAGGCTGTCAATGCCAGGCCCAACAGGGCAGAGAGTTGTAATGTTCTGAATAGTGCTTTCATTTTGCTCTGTTTTTAGATTATGGTTAATAGAAAAAATGCTCCCATGCAGAGAAGTATTCGTGAGGTCACTAAAAACAGTACAGCAACTACAGGACAGGTAACAATGGTTACTGCCGGCAATTTGCTCTTAATCCGGGTATTCTTATACCCAAAAGCGGGGAGGGCTCACTTATTAAGTCATCGCTGCCACGCATTAGGGTGAATGAAGTAACAAAGATTAACAAACTTGACGGCTTCACACTAAACCCAATAAAATATAATTCCGTCAATTACCTATGAAATCTGATTTCTTTTTCATTATCTTCAGAAGACAATAAGGAGCACCCGTAGACGCCTCTCAACCTGGCGTCCCTATTTTATCTATTCATAAATCTACCCGAACAATGAAAACACACTACACAACACTAGCTGTATTGCTGTTATTCCTATGCAATATAGCTACTGCCCAACACAACTTTCACCAGCAAAATCCCTCCCGGAAAGAACAGGAACACGAAGAAAAAGACGACGATGAAGAATATGAAAAACTGGAAAAAGCAAACGAAAAAAATGAATACGCGCACGCACATAGCGCCTGGTTCAGGGAGATGCTGAAACCAAAGCCCAACATCCGGAAAGCCCAGGATGCATTTGACGCCTACTTCAAACAACACAATGGTGAGGACAGCAAACTGAAAGAACGCTTTCTTACCTGGAAACAACAGGCTGCGCTTTACATGGACAAGAACGGCATCGGCACTACCGTTCCGCTCATGAAAAAGAGCAGTATCGGCAAAAGAGCACTGGCCGGCCAGCCAGCCGCTGCAGACGGCACATTCGGTACGTGGAAGATGATCGGTCCCACCAACATGAACCGCACACAATGCGGCAACAATAATCTCGTAACCGGCGGTTTCTGTGACAGGATCTATGTCAATCCCTACAACACGAATAACCTCTTTGCCGGTTTCTCTTACGGTGGCCTGTGGGTGAGCAAAGACCAGGGAACTACCTGGCAGCTTACCGATGGCAGCTTTCCCAACGGCACCAACACCTACGCCAACCGCGATTACTACTACGGAGAAATTGAAGCGCATAAGCTGGACAGCAGCCTGGTATTTGCCGCTACAGAAGCCGGCCTCCTGAAATCCACTGATGGCGGCATCAACTGGACACTACTGCCACAACTCAACAGGAACGCGTCCCCCACTGAACGGCCTTACTATCTGTCGCTCGCCGCGAACAATAAAAACATCGTGCTCTCTACCTTCGGCCGGAAACTATACCGCTCTACCGATGGAGGCAGCACATGGAGTGTCGTATTCGACAACAGCAGTGGCGGCGCCAATCACTTTAGTACCAGTCAGTATAACTTCAACACACCCTTCGGCCTCAATGACCGTACCTTTAACTTCTTCGGCGTAGAAAACAACTTCAGCAACCCTGTTGAATTCTATCTCGGTGTGTGGAACAGCAGCAACCAGGCATGTATCTATAAATCTACAGACAAAGGCGCCACGTTTTCCCTGCTTATTAACCTGAACACATCACTGGGTACCGCCTGGGATAAGAACGCCATGCTCTGCATGAAGACGATACCATCCAGTCCATCTATTTTCTCTGTATACCAACAGTACGTCAACAATAAGCCCCGCTACCGTTATTCTTCAGCAGGCGCACTGCTCAGCGCTGATACCATCAATGCCTATGTGGAAGCTTTTGATATCGACTGGAACAACAAGAACATCATGTATGAAGGCCAGTATAGTCCTGATTATATCCTGAAATCTTCCGACAGCGGTAAAACATTTGCCAAGCCATATGTGGGCAGCTGTAATTATCTGCATCCGGATATCCGCGGCATCAGCGCAGTCGGGAATATCGTATTGGTAGGAAATGACGGCGGCCTGGGACTCTCTACCGACGGCGGCCAGACCATGAAAGGCACCGGATTTGAGATCAACTCAATGGATATGTGGGGGTTTTCCTCCTCTGTAAAAAGTGACATCTGCCTTACCGGCCTCGATCACAACCAGGTATTCGTAAGAAGCTTCGAAGGACAGGGTGGCTGGCAGGCCATTAAAGGCGCAGACTCCGGCCCCTCTACGGTAAATCCCTACAACGACCACTGGCTATACTACGACTGGGGTTATGGCGTAAATAAAGGATGGCTGAATCCCAATGGTACCGTCACAGAATCCTCTGTGGCAGCGGGTGTGGATATGAGTTCACTGGTATTTCATTCCAATCTTTCCTTCAATATCTTCGGATCCAATGGTAATGTGGTCATGCAGTCGTCTGATAATATGACCTCAGCCACTGTTTTTAAAGACTTTGGCGAAAAGGTAAATGCCTTCCGGGTTTCCCGCCGCGATCCTAAAACCATGTATGCCCTGCTGAGCCAGAACAAGATCATGAAAACTACCGACAGTGGCGCCACCTGGGTAAATGTAACACCGACTTCCACCGTGAATGGCGGCCAGACCAACATCACCGCCGTAGAGGTTGGCAAATTACCGGGAGAGTTATGGGCGGCTTACGGAAATGCACAGAATACAGTGAAGGTACTCTACTCTACCAATGGCGGCAGCAGCTGGTCTAACATCACCAGCTCCAACCTACCGGCAGTAGCAGTAGGTGATATCGCCTATCAGCGCGGGACTAACGGCGGTGTATATATTTTTATGATCACCGCCAGCGGCGCCCAGGTATGGTATAAGAATAACACGATGACACAATGGGCACAGGTAGGCAGCACCTTGCCTATGATGGGATACCTTAAAGGCCGCCTGTATGTGGTACCGGCAAAGAACAAGATCCGCTTCGGCAGTTCCAGGGGCGCCTGGGAAAATGACCTGTATGAACAGTCCGGACCAGAAGCAGGCATCGCTGCCAATCGCTGGAATGTAGTATGCAGCGTGGACAGTGTCCAGTTCATGAACACTTCAGCAGCCAAGCCGGGTACCGTGACCTACCAATGGAGCTTCCCCGGCGGCTTTCCGGCTACGTCCAGTGCCGAGAATCCAAAGGTTGTTTATAAGCAACCCGGCCGCTATGATGTTACGCTGAAAATAACCAATGCTGATAATGTATCAGATCAGATAACCCTCCCACAGTTCATCAGCATGCAAAATGATATATGCAAAGCCGATACAGTAGCTGGAAAAGAACTGAACATCAGCAACGCCACGTCGCGTATTCCGCTTCGCACCCTGCAGCTTAACAGCAATACGTTTACCGTTACTGCGTGGGTAAAGCCCAAAGGACAGCAGGGTAGCTTCTCGCAAATCATCTCTGTCCGCAGCCCCGAGAGGATGGGCATCGGATTTGCGTTCAAAGGATACACCGCCAACACCAACCTGGTAGTGACCAATTCAACCCTTTCTTATGGTATCACCTCCAATATCGACCTGGTACCTGATCAATGGAATCATATTGCAGTGACCTACTCCCCCACTTCTATCAAGGTTTATCTGAATGGCGGCACGCCCTGGGAAACAACAGGCACTTTTGCAGCGATTGATTTCAGCCAGACACCGATGATGATCAATGACGACATTCACGGCCAGGGCGGCGACTTCAGAGGAGAACTGGAAGAACTTTCTTTGTACAACTATACGTTGACACAACAGGAAATCAGGGAGAAAATGCACCTGATGAAACCAGGAACAGATGCCGGCTTGATGGCCTATTACCAGTTCAACCAGTACGATTCTTTGAGCAGCACCTTATATGACGCGATGAGTTCAGGCAGCTCCTCACTGATAAGCCCTTCGCTCATTACCCGCTCTACTGCACCGGTGGCGGCAGGCGTAAGTCAGCGGATGACTATCACTGCCGCAGGCAGTTACAATTTCAATAAAGCGGGAATACGGTTGAACGTAAGCGGCAGCACACTTCCCAACGGAGAAGTGGTGGCCAGCCGTCTCTACGCCAACCCCGACGCACTTCCATCAACAAGCGGAAGAGTAAGCCCTCATTACTGGATTGTCCGTAACTATGGTACCAATGATTCCATTTCACCACTTGCCGGTATTACGTTTGACAGCGTATATGTAAGTGTTGGCGATGCGGCGACGCCGTCTACTTTTCAATTATTCAAACGGCCCGCGAATGCATCCGGTGCTACATGGCCTGGCAGCAGTTGCAACGCAACAGCAGCTACCGCCGGTGTGAAAGGTACTGTGGCATTTGGCAATAACTGCAGCATCTCCCGTTTCGGACAATTCGTACTCACTACAGGCGGCACCTCGTTCATTCCCTGCACGGGAGGCCCCATACCCAACAAAACAACATGGATCACGACTGCATCTTCTGAAGAAACAGTAGGTGAAGGCGCCAGCAACGGCCGTGCTATCTATGCAACAGACGGCAACCCGGCAACATTCTGGCATACGCAATGGTATAACACCACGGTACCGCATCCGCATGACCTTATCATCAACCTCAGAACCTGTAGTACAATAGGTGGATTAAGTTATCTGCCCCGTCAGAATGGTGTAAATGGTACCATCACCGGCTACGAGATCTATATCAGCCAGGACAGCGTACTGTGGGTGCAGGCCACCAGCGGTACATGGCCATCTACCGGCACTTCTGCCAGGGTTGCGAACTTCACACCGCAAAACGGCAGGTATGTGAAACTTCGTGCCCTCTCCTCAGTTAATAACGGGGCATGGTCATCTGCTGCAGAAATAGACCTGAGCAGCGCCAACTACCTCGCCCCACTCACTAACACCGGAGCTGTCGCCGTTACATCTTCTCAACGCGGCCCGCTGTCTGCCGGCGAGATACTGCTGTATCCCAATCCTGCGCAAAACAATATCACACTTGAATTCCAGGGAGACGGCAAAGGAACAGCGGAGGTGACCATACTGGATGTTTCGGGCAAAGTATATTACCAGTCAAGGATAGCTGCGGTGGCGGGCATCAACAAAGTGCAGATCAATACCAGCACATTACCAAACGGAACGTATATACTAAATGTAACAACGGGTAATAAAATAAAATCCGGCAGGCGGTTTATCATAAGCAGGAGTAATTAGGGTGGGGTGACCGGTGCGTATTTGTTTCCCGCAAAGGCGCACCGGTCTTCACTGGTTAACTCTCCGATGGCTCACTCATTTCTGTAAACCGCTCAATGGCGCTTTTTACCAAGATCATATTAATGAACCTTTGATCTGAATTGATCCAATATGTATACATTGGTACCCTATTAGTAATGCGACCTTATTTCCATTTTGAAAAAAAATGAAGTACTAACTTCTCCCCTAAAAAATATTCATATGCTGACTACCGTCTTTTCCCCCCGGCTATCCTTAATCCTGTTATTTCTGACACTTCCCGTATTGCTACTTTCCTGCAGAAAAGAGCAACATTCGTCTCCTGAGATATTTATTAGTCAAACGGATGAAATAGCCATACTAAGGAAATTTATTGCTGAATCTGTACATGATACACAGGAGAATATCCAATTTGACAGGCAAAATAATACCTTTCTTATAGGCGGTGATGTGATCATGCCGCTCGCAGATGCCCGGCAGCATTATAAACAGAACAGGGAGCGTGGTGTCAGGACAGAGCAGCGCCGTTCTACGTATACCATGAGTAGCGCTGTGATAGCTAATATCGGGATCTATGTAGCAAGGCCAGGACCTGTACCGTGGCTACAGGCGGTTACCCAGGCCATCGCCAACTGGAATGCCGCTGGTTGCGGGATACATGTATCGTTGGTAACCGATCCGAAAATCGCACAGATCCTGATCTATATGCAATATGATCCGGCACCCACTCCTTTAGCCACTGCCAGTTATCCTACCTCAGCAGGCAATCCCGGCCCAACGCTAATCATTAATACCAGATATCCTCTCAGTTCCAGCGAGATGCAATTAGTGCTTACGCATGAATTGGGCCACTGTTTTGGTTTTACACATACCAACGAGAGCTTTGGTTTACTGATACCAGGAACACCTGTATCAGATCGATATTCTGTTATGAATTCCACGGTAGTTCCCTGGAACGGCTTCTCTCACTATGACCTGCTTGCTTTCAAAACAGTATATCCCTGAGAAGGATTTCCCGCAAAGAAACATACGCTACGGCGCATTAATTGGTACATTCCTGCCAATTAATGAAACAGGCCTTCAACAAGTATACCATTGTGTGCATTAGTTTAGTTTTAAAACGAACTCATGAAACTTCTCATCCACACATACCGGAAGACCTGTATACTTTTGAGCACGCTGTTCGGCATACAGCTGTTTTTCAATCCTGCCAATTACCTGCAGGCACAGGTCTGGACGCCGGAAAGAGCTAACGCCTGGTATGAAAAACAGGAATGGCTGAGAGGAGCGAACTACGTGCCTGCCACTGCCATCAATCAGCTGGAAATGTTCCAGGCGGAGACGTTTGACACGGCCACTATCAGCAAAGAGCTCATGCTGGCAAAAAGCATCGGCTTCAATACATTGAGAGTTTTCCTGCATGACCTGCTATGGGCGCAGGATGCAAAAGGATTCAAAAACCGGCTGGACATATTCTTATCCATCTGTGCAAGAAATGGGATCAGGCCGATGTTAGTCTTTTTTGATTCTTGCTGGGACCCATTTCCGCACACCGGCCTGCAACATGCTCCGGTAGCCGGTGTACACAATTCCGGCTGGGTACAGAGCCCCGGAGTAGATCTTCTCAGGGATACAAGCCGTTGGCCGGTACTGGAGAAATATGTAAAAGACATCGTCAGCACATTTGGAAAAGACAAACGGGTTTTATGCTGGGATATGTGGAATGAAGCAGACTATCCAAATCCTGAATTCTATCACACCCTGGAACCAGCAGATAAGCTGGAATGGGTTGCGAAGCTACTGCCCCTTGCCTTCTCCTGGGCAAGAAGTCAGCACCCTGATCAGCCGCTCACCTCTGGTATCTGGGGCATTCGTCCAACCTGGCGCAAAGATCTGATCCATCAACTGGTAAAGGTTCAAAGGCTGCAGATAGAGCTTTCTGATATTATCAGCTTTCACGCCTATGAGGATTCCGCTTCTTTCAGAAAAGCGATAACAGATCTGCAAACGTACCACAGACCTTTGATCTGCACAGAGTATATGTCCCGCGAAAATGATAATACGGTATTTACGATGCTTCCAATTGCAAGAGAATACAAAGTCGGTATGATAAACTGGGGCTTTGTTGACGGCAAAGAACAAACTAAATACTCCTGGACCAGCTGGAATAAAAAAGACACCTCAGATCCGGCCATATGGCATCATGTGTTATTCAGGAAAGATCATACTCCATATAAAGCGGCGGAAACCGAATTTATCAAATCGGCAGGCGCCCGTTAAAAAATTACCCCTACGTGCACAGCTGTGCACGTAGGGATAAATAGTCTGGATATTGATACTTACTTCGCAGATAAAATAAAAACGACAGTTGTTCTAAAATCCAGTGTGGTGGAACTCTCTATGGCGGAGGAGAGGGCAAACGATTTGTCGGGGCAAACAATGGATGTTAGCTCAGTGGCTATGATATTGTAATCGCGTCCTATGTTACGTAAATAGTAATGCATAACACCCGCACCTGCCGGTTCGCCGGCAACCAGGTTTTTATATCCTTTTGGTATAACAGCATTGACAACAGTGTTTTTTTTACCGGAAGTGGGCAATAGCGTGGGAAGGACAGCTACACAGGCACAGGCACGGTACATTTTTAATACGATTTAATAATGGGTTCATGCTACAAAAGACCATTTAAACGTCAATGTCCTTTTGATGCAACAAAAAACGCACTCTTCCTGCATTTAAAAAAGTACCTTTTCATAAGCGCCGTATTTATTTAATAAGTGCTGACATTCTATATCCTTAACATGCTGAGAAAGGCATTTTTTCTCCGGAGCGAGACTTCAACTTTCCGTCCGTTTACCATCTCCACATATCCGCTCTTACCGGGATGATAGCTGACCACATGCTGTATATTGATCAGATAGCCATCGTGTATCCTGCAAAAATGCTGCGTGGGTAAGCTCTCCTCATACTTTTTCAAATTGCCTGTTACCAGCAGGCTTTTGCTGTTAACGAACTCAAAGCGGGTATAGGCGCCTTCCGCGGCACAAAGCACAATATCAGCAATCAGATAAAAAAGAATCCCCTGTTGGGTGCGTAAAGCGATTTTCGATGTTTCGTTGGTCTTTATCTCCTTAATCAGATTGTTCAGCCGCATATTCATCTCCGTGATGTTGGCGCTGTTTCTTACCTTTTGTACAGCTTCCATTAGCGCCTCAATATCGATGGGTTTAAGGATGTAATCCAGTGCATTATAACGAAAGGCCTTCACTGCGTAGGAATCGAACGCAGTAACGAAAATAACGTCGAATGTTACCGGCATGAGTTTTTCCAGCAGGTCAAAACCATTCTCTTTCGGCATCTCGATGTCGAGGAAAAGCAAACGCGGCGCATGTTGCCGGATCAGTTCAACGGCTTCCGTTGCATTACCGGCACTACCTTCAATTATTACGTCCGGGCAATATATATTAAGCATCTTCTTCAGTACAGATATGCTTTTGGGCTCATCATCCACAATGATACAGGTTATCATAAATGCGTTTTTTACGTAATAATCGGTAGTCTGATGGAAACCCGGGTACCGGCCACATTCCCCTGGTCGTCGATTACATCAGTAATGTTAATGATAATCGGTGTCTCCAGGTCTTTGCTTAATAAGTTCATTCTTTCTGCGGTTATCTGCAAGCCTCTCGACTGATAGCTGATATGCTTACGGGATTGCAATGCCTGCACCGCAGTGCGTCCTATTCCGTTGTCCTGCACCATACAGATAATATGGCGGTTTTCCTTTGTAAAGGAAATATCCACTTGTCCGTTTCCATTCTCCCGGTATCTCATACCATGCCGGATCGCATTCTCCACGTAAGGCTGCAACATCATACTGGGGATATGGGTATAGTATAAATCCAGCCCCTCATCGATATGGAATGAATAGGTGAACGTATCTTCAAACCGTAACTGTTCAAGGTCCAGGTAGTTTGTCAGATAAGTTACTTCCTCAGACACGGAGATCATGGTCTGCAGTGAATTATCCAATGTCTGCCTGATCAGCCTTGCGAAGCTGCCCAGGTATTTATTGGCGCTGAGAATATCATTTTCAAGTATGTAATCCTGTATGCCCTGCAGGCAATTGAAAATAAAATGGGGATTCATCTGTGCCCGCAACGCCTTTTGCTCTAATTCGTGCAGCCGCTGTTCCATCTGTTGTTTTGCGGCTATCCGTCGCGTCTCGGCGCTGTTCAACAGTGTTACGATCACCCAGGTGATCAGGACCGTTAATGCGGTAACCAGGCTGATAAACCACCACGTCTGCCAGAAGACGGGCACAATGCTTAAAGGAATTACAATAGTCTTACTGCGAACATTAAACTTATTCACTGCATACAGCTCCAATTGATACGAGCCAGGAGACAGGGAGATGAATTCAAGGAAACGCTGCGTGATCATT
>NZ_DATLKJ010000021.1:0-57180 GCF_035538455.1 Chitinophaga sp. | reverse complement strand
GGTGGTTTAGGGGTATCGTTGAGGGCCACGGCAACCCACCCGGGAGCAGCGGGCGCAGGGGGCGAGGCGGGAAGAACCGTGGGAATGGTTTCATCCTCGATCAGTTCAGGAACCACCATAACCTTTCCATTGTTATTTGATCTCTATATCCCGGCAGTTTTAAGCGTAGCCTATCAAATATTTATTTTTTCTATCTATAACTTTTCATATTTCTTCCCATTTTCCATTCATGTAAAATAACCTGCTTTCCTGCTCACAGACATTATTTTTAAACCCATTCATTATATATCCATTAATATAAATATGAAAAAGACCAACAGTGAACTTTCCCGCAGAACATTCCTCGGTAACCTTTCCAAAGCAGGAATACTGGGCGTTGCCGGCCTGTCGCCCGTAGCTGCCCAGGCAGGTAGCCTCCTGACGCCTTCCAGCCCACAGGAACCGGCTGCACATGCCTTTCTCTGTAAGCCTTATCTTCAGCACCCGGCGCCAGACACTATTACAGTAACATGGCTTACTACCCGCCCCTGCTATAGCTGGGTGGAGTACAGCGCTGAAGGCCAGCCAGCCAGAAAAGCGCACAGCGTTACCAATGGCCTCGTGGATGCCAACAACCGCCTGCATAAAATTCAGCTGACACATCTGGAACCAGGTAAAAAATACAGCTACAAAATATTCTCAAAAGACATCGCCGAGTTCCAGCCCTACAAGCTCACCTATGGCAGCACCATTGAAAGCGAGACTTATACTTTCACCGCACCCGATCCAAAAGCAAAAGAAGTTTCCTGGGTGATCATCAACGATATACACGACAGGCCAGAGTCTATCCCACACCTGATGGGCCTTTCCGGCCAAGCCCCCTATGATTTCGTGTTCTTCAACGGGGATGTGTTCGACTACCAATCCGACGAACAGCAGATTATCAATCATATGCTGACGCCCTGCGGCAATACCTTCGCTCCGCAGACGCCCTTCATGTATGTGCGTGGTAATCACGAAACCAGGGGAAAATATGCCCGCGAATGGCACCAGTATTTCGATAATCCGGGCCATGCCAATTACTTTTCCTTCACCTGGGGACCTGTACACGCCATCGTGCTGGATACCGGCGAAGACAAGGAAGACAACCATCCTGTATATGCAGGCATTGTGGACTTCGATGCATACCGCGCTCAGCAGGCCGCATGGCTGGAAAAAGAACTGCAAAGCCCTGCCTATAAAAAAGCCAGATACAAGGTGGTGATGATGCATATTCCTCATTATCACGGCGGCGAATGGCATGGAACGGTTCATTGCCGCGAAATGTTCGGCGGGCTCTTTAATAAGCACAAGATAGATATACTGATCTGCGGCCATACGCATACGTATGGCGTACATCCCCCTGAACCGGGCACTCACAATTATCCGATCATCATCGGTGGTGGGCCGAAAGATGGCAACCGTACGCTGATTAAGGTGAAGGCGGATCAGAAACAGCTTATACTCACCATGTTGAAAGACGATGGTACCAAGGTAGGGGAGTATAAAGTATAGATAACCTATATGCACAACGAGCTTAACACGAACGAAATACGGGCATAACGTGGACTTGATGCGGACTTGAAACAGAGGTAACATAGCCTTAACGCAGACCTGATGCGGGTTTTCGGGTAATTCGAGTGGAACTTAAAGCGCATGCAGGACATCAATAAAATTATGGAGGGCCGGCGCTGATGGCGCGGCTCTCTACGTTAGGCTACTGCCTGTTTGCGGTACGTTTTCAGCCATCTGACCAGGCCCATAATGGCTATGATCAACAAAATGAAATACTCTACCCCAAGAAATTTAACGCCCTTGCTGAAATAGATAGCAGTGGCAACAATGTCTACCAATATCCACAACAGCCAGTTTTCCCAGATTCTCCTGGCCAACAGGATATTGGCCACCACACTCATTACCGCCACCAGCGAATCTGTATAGGGGTATGCAGCCGGCTGACTGAAAACCTGTGGCCACCAGACGTGCAACCTGCTGATAGCCCAACCCAACAGCACCGTCAGTACCAAGGTCATGCTGCCAAGCAGCCACCGTCGGGGATTGCGGAGGGCATAGACCGGTTCGTGCTCAGGTTTCTTCCCATACCAGAATATCCAGCCGTACACATTGGTGGCAAAGAAATAGACCTGTAGAAACATATCTGCATATAGCTGATGTTGCCAGAAAAGAATGAAAAAGCAACTCACATTGATCAGCCCCGCCGGCCATGTAAGGATATGGTCCCGGGCGGCCAGCCAAACACATAATAACCCTGTGGCGGTGCCAATGAATTCCACATAGCTGACAGCATATCCAAGGACAGTAAAAAAATAATGGTCGATACTAAAGAAATCTGACATAGCTCCAATGATAATTTCCAAAGATAATGTTAATAAAAGCAGATCCAGCAATGATTTCAGGCAGGCGAAATTATTTGGAACCATTTTTGTTTTACACTATATATAATGCTGATATAAAATAAAAGCGTTATAAAATTTTTAACAATTTTCTTTAACATCTTATAAAAAACAATTGCGTTTAGACGGCTTTACAAGAGCCATGTGTTTGCAGATGAGTGTTGTCAGGTTAAAAAATCAATTACCGATAAAAACAGGATTTATTAAGTCAAAAGTAGCTATCACATCTCCAAGAGTCAGATAAACAGCAACCACCTAACCTATAGGTCTAAAAAAACAGGAGTATGAACAGTACAATAAAACATACGGGATTATCTCTGATACTTATTTCATCATTCTTTCTGGGCAGTTGCGCCACTACATATTCTCCATATGCGTCCAACCCCCAGGTGCAGATAGGAGCCTCTATCTCTTTCTATGATGAATTAAGTCCATATGGCCGCTGGACAAACTACGGCAACTACGGCAATGTGTGGATACCAAACGCCGGTGCAGGCTTCAGGCCCTACTACAGCAATGGCCGCTGGGTATATTCTGATTATGGCTGGACATGGGCCTCAGATTACTCATGGGGCTGGGCCGCATTCCACTATGGCCGTTGGATGTACGACAACTACAACGGATGGATGTGGTTACCAGGTAATGAGTGGGGACCAGCGTGGGTTGACTGGAGAGGTGGTGGTGATTACTACGGCTGGGCGCCAATGGGCCCGGGTGGTTATTCCCTCCCGAATTCTTACTGGGCTTTTGTACCCAGACAATATATCTGCAGCCCGCGTCTCAATAACTACTACATTGATAACAGCAGGAACGTGACGATCATCAACAATACCACTATTATCAATAACAACAGGGTAATCCGCGACGGTGGTTACAATAACCGCGTGATCTCAGGACCTAGTGTGAATGAGGTGCAGCGCTATGTGAACTCCCCTATTAACCGGGTGAGTGTGAGCAACTCAGGCAGACCATCTTCTGACCGTGTGGTGAATAACCAGTTGCAGGTGTACCGCCCGAATGCTACCGCGATTGAACGTGGTAACAGTAATGGTTATAGCCGTCCATCCCGCGTAATGGATAATAACAATGGTAATAACGGTACCATCAACAATAACAATAACGGCAATAACAACAACGGCAGGCCGTCCCGTGTAGTCAATAATGACAATAGCCGTTACCAGCCAATCAACAACGGTAATAATGGAAACAGCAACAACAATAATGGCCGTATAATTTATGATGGCAACAGGAATAACCAGCCCATCAACAACGGTAGCAGCAATAATAACAACGGCGGTTACGGACGACCTTCGAGAGTAGGCGCCGGTAATGACCAGCAGCAACAACAACAGATACAACAGCAACAACAGCAGGAACGCGTAATGCGTCAACAGCAACAGGAACAACAGCGTATCCAGCAGATACAACAACAGCAGCAACAGGAAAGGGTTATGAGACAACAGCAACAACAACAGATACAACAACAACAGCAGCAGGAACGCGTAATGCGTCAGCAGCAACAGGAACAACAACGTATCCAGCAGGTACAGCAGCAGCAACAACAGGAAAGGGTTATGAGACAACAGCAGCAACAGCAACAACAACAGCAGCAACAGCAGCAACAGCAATACGAGCGTGTAATGCGTCAGCAACAACAGGCTCCTCCGCCACAGCCGCAACAGGACCGCCGCGTAAATGAATCAAACAATGGTAACAGCAGCGGAAGACCCAGCAGGGTTATGAGGTAATCATAAACTACAATGAATAAACAACCTGTATAAAGAACAGGGGTGGTCAGTAACTGATCACCCCTGTTCTTTTATGTTATAGACCTCACAATACAACCGTTCTTTGATACGGCTGAAGGCCTTCTCATCCATGACCAGCCCTTTCTGCATCAGGCGAAGCTCCAGCGGAGGATAGCCATCGTGGTGGGGAGGCTGATGATAGATCTGTGGGAATGTGATATATCCAAGTCGTTCGTAGAATACAATGCGCCGTATGGCCGTTTCCGTTATAGGTGGTTCTACTTCGAGTACTATATGAGTAAACTGCTCATCCAGCTGTTGCATAATCTGGCTACCCATTCCACCGCCACGCATGGCAGGATGAATGGCAAAATATTCTATGAAGATGAAATCATGCAGGTTCCAGTAGAATATGAACCCGGCAAACACATCGTTATCATCGTGGAGCCGCAGTAGTTGCAGTTTTCCTGCCGCCATCAACTGCAGCTGGCGGCTCCAGTTTCTCTTCTCTTCGTGGGGGAAAGTGTCTTCATACAACTCCCGGATATCCTCCGTTGCTGTATGTGCCGGTATCATCTTTATCATGCCGCGAAGTTAAGCATTACCGGGCAGCGGGCACACACTGGAAGGGATCAGGATCTCCTGCAGGAACGGGTTTACCTGCGGACCAGCAAAAGTTCATTGCCTGGCTGGTAATACCCAGCAGCTTTATGCTTACCTTACTGCCCTTACGGCTGTTGGATGCCGCTACGCTGCGGGTGCCTTTCTCAGGTATATTACTGATAGTGTATTGTTCGGTTTTAAAAACTTCGTTGTTGTTACGCATGTATTGCACCTGTACTACCACATTGTCAATTGGATATTCGGTCTGATTCCTGACGGCGATGCTGAGGTCACGGATACCTCCGAAAAAGCCGGTGCGGTAATCTCCTGCATTCACAGTAATGAATTGCTGCCAGTTGCGGCGGTAGTAGGTGCGTCTTTCAATGAAGTTCGCGGCGGTGCGCTGCTGCGTTTCGCGACGGTCATCGATCTGTTGTGACACCTGGCCCGACTGTTCCAGGCTTTTGCGCAGGTCACGGTTCTCATTCCACAGCCGCTGGTTTTCAGAGAGGATGCCCCTTACGTGTCGCTGCTGTCCGCACCATGCCAGCGAGAAAATAATGATAAGGAGAAATATAATGAGGGGATAGATATAGTTACGTTTCATAAAGAGCCAGCAGAAAAAATGGTGCCAATGGCTGTTTTTCTCACATTTAATTATTTTTGTACAAATGATCCCAATGGAATTAATTCTAGTAACCGACGAAAAGACTGCCGCTCAATTTTTACAGGTACATATAGTACTCAACAAAAATGTACCGGGGTGGATAAGACCACTGGATAAGGATATTAACGACGTATTCGACCCTAATAAGAATAAAGCCTTCAGGCATGGCGAATGTGTGAGATGGATCGTGAAGGACAGCCAGGGACGTCTGATCGGCAGAATAGCTGCCTTTGTAAACAAAAAGTACAAGAACAAAGGGGACGAAGGCCCGGTTGGCGGCATTGGCTTCTTTGATTGTATTGATAACCAGGAGGCTGCCAACCTACTGTTTGATACCGCCAGGCAATGGCTCGCAGAAAGAGGCATGGAAGCGATGGACGGCCCGATTAATTTCGGGGAACGCAACAATTGGTGGGGCCTGCTGACGAAAGGATTCCATGAGCCGCTATATGCGATGAACTTCAACCCTCCTTACTATATGCGCCTGTTTGAAGACTATGGTTTCCAGGTGTTCTTTCACCAGATCTGTTACGGAATGTTAGTAAGAGACCAGTTGCAGGCCAAGTTCAGCGAGCGTCATGCTGCCATCAGCAAAGATCCGGATTTCACAGCCAGGCATATACGAAAGAGCCAGCTGGAGAAATTTGCCACCGACTTCTGCATTGTTTACAATAAGGCATGGGCACAGCATGCAGGCGGCAAAGAAATGGGTAAATCACAGGCATTGGCCATCTTCAAACAGATGAAGCCACTGATGGATGAAAGGATCGGGTGGTTTGCCTACTACAAAGATGAACCCATTGCTATATGGCTGAATCTTCCTGACTTTAACCAGTATGTGAAGCACATGAACGGAAAACTGGGGCTGCGGCAGAAACTATATTTCCTCTGGGAGAAAATAACCGGCACCAATAAAAAAATGACTGGTATTATTTTCGGCATTATACCGGAGTTCCAGGGCAGGGGTGTGGATGCATACATTATCATTGAAGGCGCTAAGGTGATTCAGCAAAAGCTTACTTATGAAGATTATGAAATGCAATGGATAGGCGATTTCAATCCCAAGATGCTGAATATGGCCGCCAGCCTGGGCGCATCGCCATCAAGGCAGCTCACAACTTATCGCTATCTGTTTGATCGTACCCGTCCGTTCCAACGTCATCCGATATTTTCATAAAAACCATAACAGATCATCTTATCAAAATAGTATCAACATCCTCCGGCAGGATCTTAATCTCTGGATATTTATCTATATTTAGTGTCCAATGAGCTGTTCATACTGTTTTAATCTGATGACCTGTTATGTCCAACCCTTATCCCGGAAGCCCGGAAAAAGCATATACAGCGTATCTGCAGCCCAACGTATTGTTTAAGCAACAGATAGTAAAAGTGATCAGTTACATTGCACTCTTTTTTCTGTTGTATATTTTATTGCTACTGGTTGCAGCATCTATCGCCACCGCATGCATGGCATGGGGTGTATCTCTGCTTCGTTACCATTCTGGTTTATTGCCGGTTATCCCTGGTCTTGGCCTCATATTACTGGGCGGACTGATACTATTTTTCCTGGCACGTTTTCTTTTCTACAAAAGGGCTGCCGACAATCCATGCAGAACAGAAATAAGCGCCAGCAACCATCCCCGGTTGTTTCAGTTTATTGCTGAGCTGGCAGAAGAAACCAGGATCAGCTTTCCCAAAAGAGTGTTTGTAGTACCGGAAGTGAACATTACGGTGTTCTACAACTCCAGTCTGTCGGGTTTATTCTGGCCGGTGGGCAAAAATCTGGAGATAGGGCTGGGGCTGGTGAACAGTGTGAGTATCAGTGAATTTAAGGCGAAGATGGCTCAGGAGTTTGCACATTTCTCCCAGCGCAGTATGAAGATGGCGAGCTATGTTTATACAGTAAACCGTGTCCTGTATAACATGCTTTATGAAAATGAGAGCCTGGAATCTGCCGCCACGCGGTGGAACCGCCATAGCCAACTGTTGGGCTTTTTTACACATCTGACAGCCATGGTGATACGGGGCATCCGTTACCTGCTCCGGAAAGTGTACCCGCTCATTCACCGTCAATACCTGGAACTGAGCCGCGAGATGGAATTCCATGCCGACGCAGTTGCAGTATCACTGGTTGGTGTGGAAGCAGCTGTCAGCAGTATGCGCCGCATAGAGCTGGGCAGCTACAGCATGGATCACTGTTTGCACCGGCTGCCGGAGCTGGCTGAACAGGCACGTTGCTTCCGGAACATCTACAGTGTACAACGCGCGCTGATGACTTATTTTGCGGCACAAAATCATCTTCTGCCAGATGAAGAGGGTTTGCCGGTTATCACGGATACCTATTTCCGCACGTTTGTAAAAAGCAGGATACAACTACGCGATCAATGGACAAGCCATCCTTCCAGGATAGACCGGGAAGAGCGCTGCAGGCAGGCAGGGATCTTCTGTCCGACTGATACCGCCAGCGCCTGGAATCTCTTTGAGGAAACCGAAATATTGCAGGAACGGCTGACTACTTCCCTCTATTCACAATATATTCCCGGTAATGTTTCCTGCGAGCCGCTGGATGCATCAGTGTACGTCAGTGAGTTGTCGGAACGTCATCAGCAGTTTGAATATCCACGTGTATTTAACGAGTATTACGACAACCGCTCATTCCCGGCGATGAATGAAAGCTATCTCACTCCACTGCCACCGGAATCTGCTACAACGCTTAGTATCACAGCACTCTACCATCCTGACGCTGTCTGGCGCATGCAATGCTTTTACCGGGACCAACAGGATCTGGAAACACTGCAAGCCATTGCTACCGGTCAAATTCAGACCAGGGTCTTTGAATTTGAAGGCCGGCAATATCAGGCGCAGAGTGCACCTTTGCTGGCGCACAGGCTGGCGGAGCATGTTGCCGGCGAACAGAAATGGCTGCTGGAGCACGACCGGCTGGCATTCCGTTACCATTACATGAAAGCAACGATCAAAGGCGCCGCAATGAAAGAGGCCATCAAGGAAAAGTACCTGAAGATTACGCTGCGCCAGGAATATGCCAGCAGGCTGAATGAACAGATGGTGAAAATAGTTCATTGCATCAGCAGAATATTCAATGCGGAAGACCTGGCATTTGCGGATATCCACCCGGCATTTGAAGAACTGGCAGCTGAATGCCGTAATTTCAGGCTGATGCTACAGGAGGTTACAGACTGCTGGCAATCCACCGGTACGCTCACCGATGATATGGCGGTTAAGGTGCAGCAGTTCCGGCAACACGGCTGTGTATATCTGCATGATCATGTGCCGGATTATATTGCCATCGAAGAGCTGCATGAACTGATCACTGCCGTGATAGAAAAATATAATAATGATGTGATCCGGTTGAAGAAAGATTACCTGGAGTTTATCCTGACCCTCGAATCATCTCCGGAATAGCCCTGAAAGCTGCGCCTGTTGCGGCCATTTTTCTCTTACTGAATTTGTGCGTATTTTCGACGCTCGCGAAAGCGTTGCAGTCATATGGAGAATTTTATCGTTTCAGCCCGTAAATACCGTCCACAGAACTTTTCAACTGTTGTAGGACAGGCGCATATTACCACGACCCTTAAAAATGCCATCCGCAATAACCAGCTGGCGCATGCCTTTTTGTTTTGCGGTCCGCGTGGAGTGGGTAAAACAACCTGCGCCCGCATCCTGGCGAAAACCATTAACTGCGAGAACCTGCAGCCGGATGGGGAAGCCTGTAATGAATGTCATTCCTGTAAGTCTTTCAATGAGGGTAGCTCTTTCAATATTCACGAGCTGGATGCCGCGTCCAACAACTCTGTGGATGATATCCGTACACTGGTGGAACAGGTGCGTTTTTCTCCACAGGCAGGAAAATACAAGATCTATATCATAGACGAGGTGCACATGCTGAGCTCCTCCGCGTTCAACGCTTTCCTGAAAACACTGGAAGAACCGCCATCCTACGCGATCTTCATCCTGGCCACTACAGAAAAGCACAAGATCCTTCCCACTATATTAAGCCGTTGCCAGATCTTTGATTTTAAAAGGATCACGATCCAGGACACGGTAGATCACCTGCAGGAGATCTGCAACAAAGAACATATACAAGCTGAAGCTGATGCCCTGCATTTGGTGGCGCAGAAAACTGACGGCTGTATGCGTGACTCCCTGAGTACGCTGGACAAGATCGTCAGCTTTACAGGCGGTCATCTTACCTATCAGAATACGCTTGAGCACCTGAATATCCTCGACTACGATTATTATTTCAAGGTGATGGATACCGTTCTGCAACAGGACGTAGCCAATGCCCTGCTGATATTTGATGAGATATTGCAGAAAGGTTTTGAGGGAGACAATTTCCTGAACGGGTTATCTGAATTTCTGCGAAACCTGTTGCTGAGCAAGGAAGATAAGGCATTTCATCTGGTAGAAGTATCGGGTAACCTGAAGGACCGTTACCGGCAGTTGTCCGGCAAATTAAGTCCGGCTTACCTGGTCTCTGCGCTTCACCTGCTCAATGATACCGAGATCAATTACCGTATGGCGCGCAACAAGCGCCTGCATGTGGAGATGGCATTAATCAAGATCTGTTACCTGCAACAGGCAGTAACATTGGTTAGTGATGATAGCAACGGAGAAGTAGCAAAAAAAAAACTGGTAGCTGACGGTACGCCTCCGCAGAAACTGAGAGCCCCGGCAGCACAGCCTCTAACGGCTAAAAGCCTCACTGAGAAACCCGCCACCAGCACAAGTATAGCTGCAGCTTCGCCGGAAACGGCCAGGTTGACTGTGGAAACACCTGCGCCACCTGTACCACAGGCCGCTGCAACAGCCCCTGTTACCACAACGCAACCAGCGCCGGTTACGAATAACGCCACAACCGCTACAGCACCGGCTCCCGCCAGTCAGCCTGCACATACAGTAACCAGCCAGCCAGCCTCCGGTACCGTGAATACCCAGCCGGCTACAACACAAAGCCGCCCCACAGCGGCAGGCGCCAGCAAACTCACAGGGCTGGCAGCCATGAAAGAAGCCCTGGCATCCAAACAGCAGGACAACACTACTACCCAGAGCATCCCACTGACCCTGGGCGCGCTGCATGTGTACTGGGATGAGTTCATCGATAGATTCAGGCAAGCCAATAAAATGACGGTGGTGAGCAACCTTCAGCTCGCAACGCTGAAGCTGCTGGATACCGCAGAGATAGGCATTGTGAGCCGGAATATCGTACAGTTCCGGTTCATGGAGGAAGAGAAGCTGGGCATATCAGATTTCTTCAAACAGAAATTCAACAACAGTATGCTGATCCTTACCCTTCAGCTGGACGAGAGTCAGCAGGTACAGGATACCGGTCCTGCCCCCTTGTCGAGCAGGGAGCAATTTCAGCTGATGGCCGACAAATATCCATTGGTGAAAGAACTGAAGGACAGACTGAATATGGAGCTGGATTTTTAGCAGAAATAAGTCATTATTAAATTTTAACTATCAATAGACATTTTTAAACAGTTTACCATTCCTTCTTTGCGTTTTTGCGCAAAAACATGTAGGTTTGAACAAAATTTTGAATAAACACTATGGCAGAAGTTATCAGAATGCCCCTCCTGAGTGATACGATGACGGAAGGGGTGATTGCGGAATGGCATAAAAAGGTGGGCGATACAGTAAAAGCAGACGACATAATTGCTGAAGTGGAGACAGACAAGGCAACAATGGAAGTGATGGGTTATGTGGAAGGTACCTTGTTATATGTTGGTGTAGAGAAAGGTAAAGCAGCAAAAGTTAATGAGATCATTGCCATTGTAGGAAAACCAGGCGAAGATTATAAACCATTACTGGAAGGTAATAACAGCGCTCCTGCTGCACCGGCACAAGCTCCTGCACAGCAAGCTGCTCCAGCTCCTCAGGCTGCCGCTGCACCTGCTGCAGATGACACAGCAGTGAAAGAAGCACTGAAAAACGCTACTGTTATCCGTATGCCGCTCCTGAGCGACACTATGACGGAAGGTAAGATAGTAGCATGGAATAAGAAAGTAGGCGATACTGTAAAAAGCGATGACGTACTGGCTGAAGTGGAAACCGATAAGGCTACCATGGAAGTAATCGGTTACGCTGACGGTACGCTCTTATATATTGGTGTAAAAGAAGGTAATGCTGCCAAAGTGAACGGAATCATTGCCATAGTAGGTAAGGCCGGTACTAATGTAGACGCTATTCTGGCTGCTGAAAATGCAGCTCCTGCCGCCAAAACTGCTGCACCAGCAGAGGCAGCAGCACCTGCTGCCAATGGCGCCGCCGTAGCTCCCGCTGCTGAAACCGCCGCTTCTGCCGATGGCCGTGTGAAAGCATCTCCGCTCGCCAAAAAACTGGCTGCTGAAAAAGGTATTGACATCAACAAGGTTACAGGCACCGGTGACAATGGCCGTATCGTGAAGAAAGATGTGGATAGCTACGTTCCATCTGCCGCTCCTGCTACAGCAACAGTTCCGGCTGCACAAGGCCCTGCTGCTCCGGCCTTTGTACCTTCAGGTCAGGAAGGTTATACAGATACTCCGCTCTCACAGATGCGTAAAGTGATTGCACGTCGCCTGAGCGAAAGCAAGTTTACTGCGCCTCATTTCTATCTGAAGATAGATGTTGTCATGGATAAAGCCATGGAAGCCCGCAAGGCTATCAATGAGATTTCTCCAGTGAAGATCTCCTTCAATGATATGGTGATCAAAGCCGCTGCACTGGCACTCCGTCAGCATCCCGATGTAAACGCCAGCTGGATGGGCGACTTTATCCGTCATAACCATCATGTGCATATCGGTTCTGCCGTAGCTATTGAAGATGGCCTGATTGTACCGGTGATCCGCTTCGCTGATCAGAAGTCACTGAGCCAGATAGCGGGAGAAGCTAAAGGTCTGTACGACAAAGCCAAAAACAAGAAACTGCAACCACAGGACTTCAGCGGCAATACTTTCACTATCTCCAACCTCGGTATGCTGGGTATAGATGAATTCACCGCCATCATTAACCCACCGGATTCCGCTATCCTCGCTGTAGGTGGCATCAAGGAAACTGCTGTTGTGGAAAATGGCCAGGTGAAGATCGCTAATATCATGAAGCTCACGATGAGCTGCGATCACAGAAGTGTGGATGGCGCTGTAGGCGCACGTTTCCTGGCCACGCTGAAAACGTACCTGGAAAATCCGGTGACCATGCTGGTATAACCATTTACAAACGATAATAGCTATACAAGAAAGCCGTCTCACTACAGGGGCGGTTTTTTTTGTCAAAAATGTTTCATAAACTTTTGAAAGTTCAAAAACTTGACATAAATTCGCTTCTTTAAGACAAACGCTATAACAATTATCTGTCATGAACTTAGCAGAAGCCAAAGCGCAGTTTATCCAAACATGGGGGTCATTGGGAGCACAATGGGGCATCAACCGCACCATGGCGCAGATCCATGCGCTATTGCTGGTAATGCCAGATCCACTCAGTGCAGATGATATTATGGCGGAGCTGAACATCTCCCGCGGTAATACCAATATGAACGTGCGTGAGCTGATCAACTGGGGATTGGTAGAACGTGTATTGATACCAGGAGAAAGAAAGGAATTTTTTGTAGCGGAGAAAGACATCTGGAAAGTAGCCACTTACATTGCCCGCGAAAGGAAGAAACGCGAGCTGGACCCTATCATGAAAGTATTGCAGCAGCTGCAACAGGCTGATGGCGATCCCAAAGACAAAGAGCTGAAATCATTCAAAGAGTCTATTCAGAGTATCAACAAGTTTGCACAGCAGACAGATAAAACCATCAGCGCATTCATCAAGTCTGAAGAAAACTGGTTCTATAGCAGCCTGCTGAAGCTTATCAAATAAATTTTTTTGTATTATTATTTCAATTTTTCCTGAAAGTTCAGAAATATAAAACAAAATGAAAAATAAACGCATTGTTATAGCGGCTGGTACTGGCTTCATTGGCAAAAGCCTGATTGAATATTTCGGAGAAGACAATGACATTGTGATACTCACCCGGCAGCCTCACACCGCACATGGCCGTGTGAGCTACGTGCACTGGGATGCCAGAACCACCGGTAACTGGACATCGGCGCTGGAGGGTGCCGACCTGTTGATCAATCTCGCCGGCAAAAGTGTGAACTGTCGCTACAATGAAAAGAACAAACGGGAGATCTTCGAAAGCAGGGTATATGCCACTCAGGCGCTGGGACAGGCCATACAGCAACTGCAACAGCCTCCAAAGCTATGGATCAACGCAGCCAGTGCCACCATCTACCGCCACGCAGAAGACCGCCCGATGGATGAGTTCACCGGGGAGATAGAGAACGACTTTTCTGTGCAGGTATGTAAACGCTGGGAACAAACCTTCAACGATATAACGTTGCCCCATACACGAAAAATCATACTCCGCATAGGCATTACCCTGGGATGGCAACCCGGTGGCGTAATGCAACCATTCCTCAACCTTGTGAAATACGGGCTTGGAGGCCAGCAGGGCAATGGCCGGCAAATGCTCAACTGGATACATATTACGGACCTATGTGGCATCATTAACTGGCTCTATACCCAGGAACAGCTTAGCGGCATATTCAACTGCACGGCACCTAATCCTGTGCCCAACAAGGTTTTCATGCAAACGCTCCGCAGCAGCGCTGGCCGTAAACTGGGCCTCCCCGCCCCCGCCCCTCTTCTTTCCATCGGCGCCGCACTCATTGGCACTGAAACTGAATTGCTGCTGAAAAGCAGGTGGGTAGTACCTGCCAGACTTTTAAAGGAAGGCTATTCTTTCCAGTTTCCGCGCATACAGGAATCAGTAACAGACATCCTCCGGCATATGCCCCGAAGCGCTTATCACTTGTTCTGAAATTCGTACTTTAGTAGTATGGAAACCTCAGCCGATAAAAAACTCACCGTAGTTTTGGGTGCCTCACCCAATCCGGACAGATACAGCAACCTGGCAGTAAACAGACTTACAGCCAAAGGCCACCCTGTAGTAGCCATCGGCAAGAAAGCCGCCTCCATAGGCGATATTCCCGTGATTACCGAACATCCTGACCTGAAGCAGGTAGATACCGTGACACTTTATCTGAATCCCATCTTACAGAAAGAGTACTACGACTATATCCTGCAGTTGCATCCCCGAAGGATCATCTTCAATCCAGGCACAGAAAACGACGAACTGGCGCAGCTGGCCACGCAACATGATATCACTCCGGTAGAGGCGTGTACGTTAGTGCTGCTGAGCACCGGTCAATATTAACTGTGACTTTTATTTGATTTATATGATTGTCCTGATGAGCAAAGACTGAAGCAGAGGTTTTTTTCTTAGCTGTTATTTTTTTGTTACCAGTATAACCGGATAGTAGTGCCCCTATTGGCCTGAATTCCGCAGTGGAAGTATATTTGTATCTCAATCTTTATAAGTCAATCACTCCAAAGTAATACCCGGACATCAGGATAATCAACACAATCACGTAAATCACAGTCCTTTTTTCGTATATTCGGAACGTATATCATTTCATTATTAACCAATAAGCCCCAATTGTTTGATTCTTGAATCCTGTTTGTTTTCCCTGCAATAGCTTGGCATTACTTCATCTGGTTGGTTATAAGTATAAGATCTGACACGCCGCATGTTCACCCTTAAATATATATAGTATGCAATGGAGAAGATTTAATGGAGAGGTGATTCACCTTCCGGTCAAAGAGGAGGTACGGCAGGCCATCATACGCGAAACCAGCAGAGGTTATCGCCTGAAGGTATGCATAGGTACTGACTCTCAGGTAAAGGGCCTGGAAACTGAATTTGCTACGGTGATCGTTTTCCTCCGGGAAGGTCATGGCGGATTCATGTTCATCCATAATGAAAAAACAAAGGACTGCTATTCCATCAAAGAACGTATGCTGGTGGAAGTGGCCAAAAGTATTGAGATCGCGTATGAGCTCTGCGACCTGTTTACCGAGTATGACGTAGATATGGAAGTACATGCCGATATCAATACCAATCCTCAGTTCAAAAGCAATCTGGCCCTGCGTGAAGCAATGGGTTACATCCTGGGTATGGGCTTTGCCTTCAAAGCCAAGCCGGAGGCCTTCGCCAGCAGCAGCTGCGCCAATAAGATCGTGAACTGATCGCCCTGTGGGTTGTACCTCTCTCAAACTACTGATGCGATGCCCCGCATCAGATGAGATTCTCTCCCCTTATCTTGCCGGAAAATTTTCTCCTTTCCTGCTGTAACTTCTGCCTCTCCCAAGCGCTATAACTATATCACCAAAATCGCCCCATTATTTTGTTATGAAAATCAGAACTTGTTTATTCCTCGTCATCGTACTGAGCATAACGGCATGTAACCGCAAGGTTAATAACCGGCCGCCCGTTAGTGAAAGCCTTTCTATTCAGCCTGGTGGCTATAATGTGGCCGGCGTTGGAGCCGGCGAGATTATCATCAGTGATGAAGGCGCTTACCAGAAAAAAGACGGACATATCACACAGCTATCTTCTGCCGTATTTGACAGTCTGAAGCCTTATAAAAAGGAGTTTCCGCACAGTAAGTTAAAGGCAGAAGGCAAAAAGCCGCTCAGTATGCTCGGGGCTGCGGATGGCTTGTTTATTACATTTACCATGAAGCAGAATGATTCTGTGACTTATTCTGTGGCGATAGATGTTGACAAAAATGGGGACTATGGCCCGCCGGAGTATATGACCAGTTATATGCAACGCCTGCGGCAAACCCTCGATAACTGCAAACTACAATAATCCCAACACCTCGCTATGAAAGTCACACGCTGGCTACTGCTACTGGTTCCCTTCGCCACTGCATGCCGTAGGCGGAGTAGCCGGTGGCAGTGTGCAATTGGATAAGACCTTTACTATGTCTATCTCCGGCGGCCAATAAGAAAGCCTAACGTTTATGGCTAAACGTTAGGCTTTCAGGAAAATATATTTTATCAGGCGATGGCTCTGAACTGGATATTCAGCTCTTCAATATAGTCGAGGATAGCGTCGCGGCCGGATTTTTTAACGGTGGAAGTCACGAAGTGCGGAGGCAGAAACTGCCAGGTTTCGCGCATCTTGTTGAGGAAGGCTTTCACATTGCGGCTTACCTCTGCCTGCGTGCTTTTATCCGCCTTGGTGAACACCAGGCTGAAAGGGATATTCCATTCGCCCAGCTGGTTCACGAAATCAATATCGAGCTTTTGTGGCGTATGACGACTGTCGATGAGCACAAATACACTGACAAGGTTTTGACGTTTACGGAGATAATCTTCAATCATCTTCTCCCACTGCTTGCGCTGGCTCAGGCTTCTTTTGGCGAAGCCATAACCCGGAAGATCCACGAGGTACCAGGCCTCATTCATCAGGAAATGATTGATCAGCACTGTTTTTCCCGGGGTACCGGAAGTTTTGGCCAGCTTTTCATTATTGGCCAATATATTTATAAGGGACGATTTACCAACATTGGAGCGGCCTATAAATGCATATTCAGGCAGATCGGGCTTGGGGCATTTCTCCCAGTCCGGGCTGCTGATCAGGTATTCTGCTGACTTGATGATCATATCTTATTACTTTGTTCCGTTAAAAATCAACTTCTGCTTTTTTTACATGCTGACAGATGCCCTCATTTCTTTAACTTTGCGGTCTATGTCGGAAAATGCAAATGTTCAGAAGATGGTTCCCTTTGTGGAGTCAAAATTAAGCAAGAAGGAGCAGATAGCCTCCATGTTTAATGATATTGCCTACCGTTATGACTTCCTGAATCACTTTATGTCGCTCGGTATTGATGTACTCTGGCGCAAAAAGGCACTGTCTTACCTGAAGTCATTGCAGCCCAAAAAGATTCTGGACGTTGCTACCGGTACCGGTGACTTTGCAGTAATGGCGCAGAAACGCCTGAATCCCGACAGTATTGTGGGCATTGATATTTCAGAAGGCATGCTCTCTTTTGGCCGTGAGAAAATAAAAAAACTGGGCCTCGAAAATAAAATAACCCTGCAGCTGGGCGATAGTGAGACAATAAGCTTTCCGGATCATACGTTTGATGCGATAACGGTAGCCTTCGGAGTACGCAATTTTGAAAACCTGGAAAAAGGACTGGCTGAAATGAGGCGGGTATTGAAACCGGGAGGAAAACTGGTGATACTGGAATTTTCCAATCCAACTGTTTTTCCCATTAAACAATTATATAATTCGTATTTTCGTTATATCGTACCCCTGATCGGGAAGTTTGTAGCTAAGAGCAAAGCAGCCTACAGCTATCTGCCAGAATCCGTGAAAGTGTTTCCCCAGGGCGAAGCAATGCGTACCATATTAACTAACACAGGTTTTCAGGCCGTTACATGCAAAACGCTCACATTCGGCATATGTTCCATCTATTGCGCCTCGTACTGACAGTTATACCGGCGCTGTTTGTGTTCCAGGCCGGAGCACAGACAAATATGAATATGTTGGATCATGATTCCAAGCCCTATTACTTCGGTATTACCCTAGCAGGTAATCAGTCATTTTTCAAACTGAACCACTCGCCCGCTTTCCTGGCAGATGATTCTATCATGATAGCGGAGCCTTTGAAAACAATAGGCTTCAACCTGGGATTGTTGGCTAATGCCAGGCTCAGTGAGCATTTTGATCTTCGCTTTAATCCGCAGTTGATCTTCGCTTCAAAAAATCTTTACTATCGCGAAACCTATCCCAAACCACAGGATACCGATAAAAAAATAGAGTCCATCCTGCTCAGTTTCCCGCTGCAGCTCAAATTCAAATCAGACCGTATTGGCAATATGCGTGTATATGTGATTGGCGGGCTGAAATACGACTATGATCTCGCCTCCAATGCTCGTGCACGTAGGGCCGAAGACCTGATCAAAATAAAGAAAAGCGATTATGGTTATGAAGTGGGTGCAGGCTTCGAGTTTTATTTCGAGAGTTTTATCTTCTCCCCTGAATTCAAGATCAGCAACGGTTTGGGCAATATGCTTGTGAAAGATCCCAATCTCCGGTATGCCAACGTGATCGACAAGTTACAATCAAGGATGATCGTTTTCTCCATACATCTGGAAGGATAAGCCACCCTAAATTGCTGGTAAGAAGTATCTTTGCGCTATGCAAAACTATCTCATCAGGAACATCGCCGTAGTGAACGAAGGCGCCACTACTGTACAGGATGTATGGATCAAAGACAGCCGCATAGCGAAAATAGCGCCCAATATCACCATCAGCGGCAACTATACGGAAATCAACGGAGAGGGCAAACACCTGCTTCCTGGCGTTATAGATGATCAGGTGCATTTTCGCGAACCTGGCCTCACTGAAAAGGCCACCATTTACACTGAAGCCCGCGCCGCCGTAGCCGGTGGTACCACCAGCTTTATGGAAATGCCCAACACCAAACCCGCAGCCCTCACACAGGAACTGCTGGAAGACAAATACGCCATTGGCCGCCAGCACTCGCTGGCTAACTACTCTTTCTTCATGGGTGTTGCCAACGATAACGTAGAAGAGGTTCTAAGGACGAACGACAGGAAGAAAGATGTCTGCGGCGTTAAGATATTTATGGGTTCGTCCACCGGCAACATGCTGGTGGATAACTATCTCACCCTGGAAAAGATTTTTTCCTCCAGCGAACTGCTTATTGCTACACATTGTGAGGATGAAAAAATCATCCGCAGCAATATGGAGACCTTTAAGAATGAAAAAGGCGATCAGCTCACTGCTGCTGACCATCCGCTAATACGCAATGTAGAAGCTTGTTTCGAGTCCTCCTGGACAGCTATTCAATTTGCCAAGAAACACGATTCCCGCCTGCACATCCTGCACATCTCAACAGAAAAAGAGCTGCAACTATTCACCAATATGATGCCGCTGGAGCAGAAACGTATCACGGCGGAAGTATGCGTACACCACCTGCACTTCACCGCTGATGATTATAAACAATACGGCAACCTGATCAAATGCAATCCAGCCATTAAATCAGCGGAAAACAAGACTGCGTTGTGGAAAGGCCTCCTGGACAACCGTCTCGACATCATCGCCACAGATCATGCTCCGCATACCTGGGAAGAAAAACAGCAACCGTACCCGCAAGCGCCATCAGGAGTGCCATTGGTGCAACACAGCCTGCTGCTCATGCTGGAATATGTGAAGAAAGGTGCGCTCTCCATTGAAAAGGTAGCTGAGAAAATGAGCCATGCACCGGCATTATGCTTCCAGATAAATGAAAGAGGCTTCCTGCGCGAAGGCTACTTTGCAGACTGCGTAATTGTAGATATGAACGGCAGCTCCGCAGTAGATAAACAAAACATCTACTACAAATGCGGCTGGAGCCCGTTTGAAGGACATACCTTCCCGGCAGCCGTTACACATACATTTGTAAGTGGCCATCTTGCTTATGAGAACGGCCGCTTCAACGAAGAGGTAAAAGGGCAAAGGTTAACATTTAACCGATAGATATTGGGGATTTATTTATTTTGTTATGTAGCTATTTAAATATAATAAAGGGTCTTACTCAATATTTAAATATCCACATAACAAAATAAATAAATACCTACGCTTTATGGATTTTTTTTATCCTTGCATCTCCAACTTTATTTAACCAAATCTATTGTTGCATGCAGCTGGACAAAACATCCTTCTACGATCTTTCCATCTTCAACAGGGATGAAGAGTTCTCCCTGTTCCATCGTCTCGATTTCACAACTACAGCCGGCGGCAGAGATTATCTTCGTCATTTGTTCAGCACTCCCCTACAGGACGTCAAGGCGATCAGCAACAGACAGAAAGCCCTGAAATATATACTGGATAAGGAAAGCAACTGGCCGTCCATTATTTCCAATGGTACTATTGTGGTCGTAGAAAATTATCTTGAAGCGCAGATAGAACCTATCTCCAGCACAGAAGGCCCGATGCTCCGTCTGCAGGCTATGATCCACAAAACACTGTATGCTCCTGACTACGGGTACATCAAGTTCTCTTTTACACAACTGGTGAACCTGCTCCGTGGCTTCCGCACCTTTGTACAGGTATTCCACTCCGATGAAACACCGTCAGTATTAAAGATCCTGCTGGACAGGGCACAACTGCTGCTTCACAGGCAGGAGTTCAACGATATACTTGAACTGGAAGAAAGCGGCAGGCTCAATTTCGTGGAAATCATGAGATATGATAACTATGTGAGAAAGAAACACCGTAAGCTGGTGGAAGAGATGATCACACTGTATCATCAGCTGGACGCCTTTTATGCGATGGCTAAAGCGATAAAGCATTACAACCTGCAATTCCCCACCTTTACTGACAGCACACGTCCTGTAATAAAGGCTACGCAGCTGTACCACATTATACTTGCGGCGCCACAGGCCTACGATGTCAGGCTGGATGAAAACAATCACTTCATGTTCCTCACCGGCGCCAACATGGCTGGTAAAACCACGTTTATCCGTGCGGTGGGTATATCTGTATACATGGCTCATATAGGCCTGGGCGTACCGGCTCAACAGATGGAGCTGAGCTTTTTCCATGGTATCGTCAGCAATATCCAGGTACAGGACAATATCTTCAAGGGGGAAAGTTATTTCTACAGTGAAGTGCTGCGTATCAAGAATACCATTCAGCAGATCAATAATGGCAAAAACTGGCTCGTGCTGATCGATGAAATGTTTAAGGGCACCAATATTGAAGATGCCCGTAACTGTTCACTGGCAGTAATCAGGGGGCTTTTACGCAGCAGCAACTGTTTGTATATACTCTCTACCCACCTGTATGAAATTGCAGAAGAATTAAATAATGAGAAGAAAATATTGTTCAGATATTTTGAATCGCAGATTATCAGCGATGACCTGCATTTTACCTATCAACTGAAAGATGGTATAGCGAAAGAAAAGATCGGATATCTTATTCTGAAAAAGGAAAAAGTACTGGACCTTCTGGATAAAATCCAATAGATAATATTCCATTGAGCTATCGGCTAACGGCTGGTAGCTCTTTATTTGCTATCTTGCATAAGCAAACGTTAACCCGCATCCATATGATTGTTAAAACCTACGGCAGTGCCATACAGGGCGTAGATGCCATCACCATCACTATTGAAGTGAACGTTGCTTCACAGGGAAACAAATTATTTATTGTAGGACTACCCGACAATGCCGTTAAAGAAAGCGAGCGGCGTATTGAGTCCACCATTAATCATCTTGGACTAAAGATGCCGCGTACACGCACGGTGGTGAATATGGCCCCTGCTGACATCCGCAAGGCCGGTGCCGCCTATGATCTGCCCATTGCTACAGGGATACTCTGTGCAAGCGGACATGTGGCCACCAATGTACTGGCAGATCATCTCATTATGGGGGAGCTTTCGCTCGACGGCACAGTACTGCCTATCAAGGGAGCGCTGGCTATGGCTATACAGGCCTGCCGCGAAGGTTTCAAAGGCTTTGTATTACCGGCACAGAATGCCCGCGAAGCTGCTATGGTAAAAGAAATGCGGATATATGGTATTACGCATATTTCGGAACTGTTGCAATTTCTCCGGCAGCCTGACAGCCTGCAACCGGTACAAACTGATACCTGCGACCAGTTATTTGCCTCACAAACAGCAGCTGACGCGGATTTCAGTGATGTAAAGGGCCAGCATAACATCAAGCGGGCGCTTGAGATTGCGGCGGCAGGCGGGCACAATGCCATCCTGGTGGGGCCGCCAGGTGCGGGCAAAACCATGCTGGCCAGGCGTCTGCCGGGCATATTACCTCCGCTCACACTGGCGGAAGCATTGGAAACCACCAAAATCCATTCCGTGGCAGGCAAGCTGCTGCAGGGCATTTCATTAATCACGCAGCGGCCTTTCCGCGCGCCACACCATACCGTGAGTGATGCAGCCCTGGTAGGCGGCGGCAGTATTCCCCAACCAGGAGAAATTTCACTGGCACATAACGGCGTACTGTTCCTTGACGAGCTGCCGGAGTTCAAACGGAGGGTGTTGGAGGTGATGCGGCAACCGATAGAAGAACGAAAGGTGGTGATCTCACGGGCACGTACTGCCATTGAGTTTCCGGCAGGTTTTATGTTGCTGGCAGCGATGAACCCATGTCCCTGTGGCTACTTTAATCATCCCGACAAAGCCTGTACCTGTCAGCCGGGTATGGTGCAGAAGTATCTGAACAAAGTATCCGGACCACTGCTGGACCGTATTGATCTGCATGTGCAGGTGACGCCGGTGCCGGTAGTGGCTTTATCATCATTACAGGAAAGTGAGAAAAGTACGTGTATCCGTGACCGTGTAACTGCCGCGCGGGTTATACAGGCGGCGCGGTACGCTGCCACACCTGGCATCTATTGTAATGCACAGATGACCAGCCGCCAGCTGCAAACGGTGTGCATACAAGGTAGCAACAGCCACACGCTGCTGAAGGAAGCCATATCCAGGTTAAAACTCTCTGCCAGGGCCTATGACAGGATACTAAAAGTAAGCCGTACCATAGCAGACCTGGCAGGTAGTGAAACTGTGCAGCCTGTGCATATAGCCGAAGCTATACAGTTCCGCAGCCTGGACCGTGAAGGATGGGGTAATTAGCTGTCAGCTTTTAACAGTATCCAGCTTTTCGTATTCTTCGCTAAGCTTCTTTTGTATTTCCGGTGGCACAGCGGCATATTCGGCAAACTGCGCTTTTATTTTGGCCTTGCCCTGGGTTACATTGCGCAGGGCCGAAAACAGTTTATCCAGTTCTGCCTGGGGCGTACGTGCTTTGATGACCTGGTAGCCATTCAGTGTATCCATACCTGTTATAATGCTGCGGCGGCTCTGTAATTCGCTCATGATGTCGCCCATCATTACATCGGGTGCGGTGGCCTCGAGGTCGAAAACCGGCTCCAGGAGCTGCGGTGAGGCCTGGTGGAAAGCATCACGAAAAGCCATCATGCCGGCTATCTTAAAGGATATATCGTTGCTGTCTACCGGGTGCATCTTGCCGTCGTATACACTTACCCGTATGTCACGCACATACGATCCGGTGAGCGGGCCTTCCTGCATCTTTTCCATGACCCCCTTCAGGATGGATGGGAGGAAGCGGCTGTCGATAGCGCCGCCTACGATACAGTTGTTGAATACCAGTTTGCCACCCCATTGCAAGGGAACTTCTTCCGTTTCGCGCACGGTATACTCTTTCATGGCAGGCATGCCTTCATACCAGGGTTCTATCTTCATAAACACTTCGCCGAACTGGCCTGCACCACCTGATTGCTTCTTATGCCGGTATGAGGCGAGCGCAGGTTTGCGGATGGTTTCGCGGTAAGGTATTTTTGCGGGATAAAATTCCACCGGCATCTTATAAATATTCTCCAGCCGCCAGCGGGTCACCAGCAGATGCAGATCGCCCTGCCCGTGGAGGATTACCTGTTTCAGTTCGCGGTTGAACTCTACTTCCAGGGTGGGGTCTTCTATATGTATCTCCTGTAATACTTCGCTCAGCTTCTCATCATCCGCCTTATTCTTCGCTTCAATGGCTACACGAACTTTAGGCCCGGGGAAATGTATGGGGTCTATCTGGGCGCCGAAACTTTTATCGCAGAGGGTATGGTTGGTGAATGTGTTCTTCAGCTTCACAGTACAACCGATATCCCCTGCGCGCAACGACTCCACGCTATTACGGTTTTTACCATCTGCAATGAAGAGTTGTCCGATGCGCTCGGTGGTATTCCCTTTTTCATTGACCAGCTCGATACCTGGTTTTATCTCGCCTGACATTACTTTAAAAAATGATAACCGTCCGATATGCGGCTCCTGTAAGGTTTTGAAAACAAACAGGCATGCGGGACCAGCCGGATTACAAGGTACTTCTTTACCTTCTTCCGTCAGTTCTGCGGGCATTTCAATGGCTGATGGCGCTACGTTGTCAATGAATCCCATCAGGCGGCCACTGCCCATATTATTAGCCGCTGAAAGGCAGAAAACCGGGAATACCTGGTGTTTCATCATCCCGATTTTAATACCTTCCCTTAGCTCATCTTCATCGAGATTGCCTTTCTCAAAATATTGCTCCATCAGTGTATCATCATTTTCGGCTGCCTTTTCTACCAGGGCGTTGTGTAGTTCATCTGCCCTGGCTTTCTCATTGTCGGGGATAGGGAGCTTTTCAGGTTTACCGCCATTTTCAGGGAATCGGTACATAGTCATTTTAAGCAGGTCGATGATGGCATTGAATCCGGGCCCCTGATTTACGGGATATTGCATAATGGTAACAGCATTGCCAAACACGCGGGCGGCATCATCCACAGCTTTGTTGAAGTTGGCCTGTTCTGTGTCAAGCTGATTTACTGCGAGGATGGTGGGTTTGTTGTATTTGTCGACATAGTCCCAGATCAGCTCTGTACCTACTTCCACACCATACTGAGCGTTGAGGAGCAATACAGCGGTGTCGCATACACGAATGGCAGCAATTACTTCCCCGATAAAATCTTCGAGGCCGGGTGTATCAATTATATTGATCTTATAGTCCCGCCATTCAGTATGCATCGTTGTCGCATACACGGAGTTGTTGCGTTCGTGTTCTATTTCGTGATAATCAGAGGTGGTATTTTTTTCTTCTACTGTCCCGCGCTTGGAGATAATGCCGGCTTCGAATAACATTGTTTCGGATAGTGTAGTTTTTCCGCTTTTGGGTGCGCCTAACAGTACGATGTTTTTGATATGTTTTTCATCATACGTCTTCATATGTGGAGTTTTAGTCAGGTTATCGTTATCACTGATCCATTGCAAAGAACTTACTATTAAGTTAACGTTTTTTGAGGTAAAATGACAGGACTTTTACCAGAAATATGTTACAACATACAGTACCTTTGTGCCGGAGAAATCTGATATATGAAATTATTACTACGTTACTTAAAGAACTATAAAGGGCTTATTGCGTTAGCCTTACTACTGGCGGCTGTCAACCAATTGTTCTCACTGCTTGATCCGTATATTTTCGGAAAGATTATTGACCAGTTTGCCTCTCATCCGCACACTACATTGAAGGGTAGTGATACGGCCCGTTCGGAGGGCTCTTATCTGAATGGTGTATTGTTATTATTGGCGGCTTCCATTGGCGTGGCCATGGTATCCAGGATTGCCAAGGCATTTCAGGATTATTTCGTAAATGTAATAGTACAGAAGTTTGGCGCACAGGTGTATACCGATGGGCTGAAACACTCGCTACGTCTGCCTTACCAGCAGTTTGAAGATCAGCGTAGCGGGGAAACACTGGCTATATTGCAGAAGGTAAGAACCGACTGTGAAAAATTTATCACTTCCTTTGTGAATGTACTTTTTGTTGCATTGATAGGAGTGATCTTTGTAATGGTGTATGCCATCAGCGTACACTGGACATTGGTGCTCGTATACCTGGGAGGGTCTGTTTTGCTTAGCATGTTGATGAATGTGCTGAGTAAGAAGATCAAGGTGATACAGAAAACCATTGTCAAGGAAACTACTGCGCTGGCGGGTTCTACAACAGAATCACTGCGTAACATTGAGCTGGTAAAAAGCCTCGGGCTTACTCAGCAAGAGATCAGGCGCCTGAACTCCACCACGCTGAAGATACTGGTACTGGAGCTGAAGAAAGTGCGCAGCATACGCAGCATCAGCTTTGTGCAGGGAACCTTCGTGAACTTCATGCGCCAGGCGATTCTCTTCCTCCTCTTATTTTACATTTACCGTGACATTGTTTCCATCGGTCAGCTGATGACATTACAGTTGTATTCCTTCTTTATTTTCGGGCCTTTGCAGGAGTTAGGCAATATCATCCTCAACTATCGCGAAGCACAAGTATCGCTACTCAATTTTCAGAGCATCCTGAATACACCCGTAGAAGAGATGCCCGCCAACCCGGTGAAGGTGCGGCATATCGACGAGCTTTCATTTGAAGGTGTGGGATTCAAGCACCTGACAGCTACGACCAAGGCGCTCGACAAGGTGAACTTTTCAGCGAAGGTGGGAGAAACTATTGCCTTCGTAGGGCCTTCAGGTTCTGGAAAAACCACGCTGGTGAAGTTACTGGTGGGCCTCTACAAACCCAATGAAGGGCACATCCTGTACAACGGCGTGGATGCCAATGCTGTGGATATGGAGGAACTGCGGCACCAGGTAGGCTTTGTAACACAGGATACGCAACTGTTTGCGGGGACCATTAAAGAAAACCTGCTGTTCGTAAACCCAGGCGCCACTGATGCCGAGGTAATGGAAGCATTACACAAGGCCTCCTGTCACTCTTTGCTGGCACGGGCCGACAAAGGACTGGAGACTGTCATCGGGGAAGGTGGTATCAAGATCTCAGGCGGTGAAAAACAGCGTCTGTCCATCGCCCGGGCATTGCTGCGCAAACCGAGGTTGCTGGTGTTTGACGAGGCGACTTCTGCTCTGGATTCCATTACCGAAGAAGAGATCACCAAAACCGTGCGGCAGGTAACTTCCAGCAAACAGCATATCACCGTGATGATTGCACACAGGTTGAGCACCATCATGCATGCAGACCGCATCTATGTACTGGAAAAAGGGAATATCGTGGAAACGGGCAGGCATGAAGATCTGCTGGAGGAAAAGGGGCTGTATTATGCTATGTGGCGCCAGCAGATTGGCGAACGTAAACTGACTCTGATTTAAGGATGCTTTGATTTTCCTGTTGATATTTGTTTGATTTGTTGCGTGAGATGATCGAAGGATAATTAAATGATAGTATTGAGAGAAGCCCGCCTGGAAGGTATTCCGGACGGGCTTCCTGCTTTTGGGTCAAATCCATAGCAATCAGAAAGTAAATACTTAAATTTGCTGCCATGAGTACAAAGCAGCCCAAACGCCCTAATTACATGATGAGCCTGTTGACAATGAAATGTCCCAGGTGCAGGAAAGGAGATATGTTTAAAGACACGAACCCCTTTCATGCGAAGTTTTCGAAGATCTTCAACATGTACGACAACTGCCCGGTGTGTGGACAGAAGTATGAGCTGGAAACGGGCTTCTGGTTTGGGACAGGCTATGTAAGTTATGCGCTGTCTGTGGCGTTCAGTGTGTTTAACCTCATCTGGTATGCCGTATTTTTCGGGTTGTCGTGGAGAGATAACAGCATCTTTATCTGGCTGGGTGTGAATGGCGTATTGCTGGTATTGATCCAGCCCTGGCTGATGCGGATATCGAGGGTGGTATATTTATATTTCTTTGTGTATTATGATGAAGATACCGCACACCTGCAGAAGGACGCGCATCAACACGAACATCATCACTGAGAAAAATCTATAGGTGAAAACAATTTGGGGCTGTGAAAACAGCCCCTTTCTTTTTCAACCAAAATCTGAACCAATGGTGGTCAGAAAATCTTTACTCTGCAAAAACCAGATCAATGAAATGAGGGAAAACTGCTCATGCAAACGTGGTGGGACAATCAATTCTCACGCTCTTATAAAAGTGGCGCTAAGCTACGAAATGAAATCGTATAACGCCCCGTAAATTATATAAATGGTAATAAGCAGTTTTTTATTAAAAAAAAGAGCCTTCATTCTCATGACATTAAAAGAAAAATAGTATTTTCAGTATAGCGATCAAGATAAGCCGGTGTGCACATCTGTTAACACCCGAAAGACCTCGAATGTTCTTTCCACCGGTATAAAAATTCAGTCATTCATCTTTTATGCCTGCTGTTTTAACACAAAAACCAGCAGCATGTGTTATTTAAAGTAATCATTACAGTCAACGACGAGGAGCTGAATGCACTGGAATGTCATCTCTACTTTCATCAGGCCACTGATTACAATGGAGAACCGACAACACAACCCGGAGGTGACATTGCTCATATTGTTGTTGGATCTGGCGGCGCCATCGGGTTATTTGACCGGATAATTTCCGGCAGGCAAACGCGGGATGAGGTTATTACCTTTCTCCGCCGGGATACATATTCCAGACTGAAAGAGCTGCGTTCACGAATGCTTACTGTATAAAATACGCAGTGTATTTCACGGATGCAGATGAGCAGCCTATGCAAAGCTGTCTGCGAGGGAACTGAAGCTGAATCCTTCCATACACAGACATCCATGGCCCGCTGCCTGAAACCGTACATTCATTTCCGTTAGTATCCTTTAAAACCTCTCATCCGTGCCTTTAAACATTCACGCTATTGATGTTTCTGATGACGATAATGACCGGGATTGGTGAGGTAATCTCCCTAAAAAAATCAACAGAATCACAGTAAATCATAGTAGTTTTATAACCAAAACACCAGTATATCGTGTACAGACCCTTATTTTTATTCATACTCGTTTTAGTAGTGGCAGCGTGCAGGAATAATAGTCAGCAAAGACCTAAAGGAACGGAGAAAGTTATCCCGGAAGATGCGCGTATAAAGGACTTCAAGCTGATCAGCGGAGGCACCGGGCTTGATAGTGCCGTGTTCACTAAAGCAGATATCACAGTATCCTTCAATATCTCACCGGATTCAACCCAGACAATTCATATCACACAACGTGGAAAACGGATGATCAACTACATCCGAAAGATGGATAGCGCTGAAAAAGCAATACCCGTGCCTTATCTCTCTGTTTCAGGAAAGGATACGCTGGTGGGCTTTCATATTCCCAATCAATACAACAACAAACATTTTTTCTTCAAAATAAAGAACAACAAAGCTACTTATACCAAGACGATACAGTAATAAAAATTAAAAGGACCGGCTATAAAGCCAGTCCCTTTAACATAACTGAGCGTACGAAATCACTATTTGAAATCAATAGGGATTGCTAATTTTACGCTGAAATTTCGTCCCACATTATACACACCGGAGCGGCCGGTAACCTCATTCACAGGTGCATATTTCAGCCTGCTTAAATGATTCTGATATGCCACATCGGTAAAGTTGTTCACCGCAAAATGCAAGGAGAATAATACTTTATCTTTCTTATTCACGAAATCAGAACCAAAGCCTGCATTGAACAGCGTATAGCTGCCGGTAGGCGTTTCTGTCTGATATGCAGAGAAGACATCATTCTGTGCAAAGTTCATATCCATCTGAACACCAACATAAGCATTATGCAAGGGGCCGCCCACTTTCCTGAATTTGCCTTTCAACTCAGACAACCATCTGCCTGCCGGGATATTAGGCAGGTACCTGGTAGAATCGGTACCATTGGCAGCAGTACCTTTCACATACGACACGGTATTCTCAAAATGTAGCCAGTCGATAGGGTGCGGGTGTATATCCAGCATCAGTTCACCCCCATAGAGATTCGCGTTAGCCTGTTGATATTTGAAGGCGGAAAATCCTTCATCATTGTCGTTTGCAGGGATAGAATCCGTACCTGCTGCATTGAACAGCTTACGGGAGAAGATGAAGTTATTGATATGATTGTAAAAGAGATTAGCGGTCAACGACACATGCTGTGTGCTGAAGTCAATGCCTCCATCTATCTGGGTACTTACTTCCGGCTTCAGGTCCTGATTGCCGTATTCATACTTGATAGTGCCTTCATGCACACCATTGGCAGAAAGCTCTGCGATATTGGGAGCACGGAAACCTCTGGCCACATTGAGTTTTAGCGTAACCTGCTGGCTGGCTTCATAGCTGATGCCGGCGCTGGCAGAGAAGTTGGAGAAATTCTTCTTAAATGCATCGAACTTGGCATTACCACTGTTGGCGGGCTTTCCGTCAGCATCCAGGAACAACGCTTTGGAGTTGAGTGAACGTGTATCAAAACGAGCACCTCCAGTCAGGGTCAGCTTATTAAATGTTTTGCTGGTCACTGCGAAGGCCCCAAAATCAAACAGATCGTAAGCGGGGATCAGGAATTCTTCTCCCTTATTTTCGTTCTTCTGTTGCATACCATTCACGCCTACCGTAGTTTGCCAGCCATTCATTTCAGGCAGGTAATATTTCAATCCGTAATTGAACGTTTGCAGTTTCAGATACAGCCCGGGTTCATCGGGATGTAATATTTCACCATACTCACGACGCTGGTTGAGTTGGTACCCCAATGTTAGGCCGATACGGCCGCCATTGTTCAGGTAAAGGCTATTATCCCATACGAGTTTCTGGTGGTTGATCTGCTGCTTGGGTACAGTCATGCTATAAGAGGTGTTGTCGCTGCTGGTAACTTCCTCTTCACCTGCAGTGCCGTTATTATTCACGGGCTTAATGAAATGTCCATTGCTGGCGCGTTCGCCTTCCACCAGTCCCAGGTGCTGGTTAAAGGAAGTAAAGCTCAGGCGGGAGTAGCCCCATTGCTTATTGATACCAATGTTGGCGCCGAAGTTGGTATTGTTGAAACGGGAGTTGAAAACGTAATCGTCGTATTTATTTTTATAATCATGCGCCTGTTTCTGTGTGATGTAAGCTCCCCAGCTGAAGCCATTATTGTTACCGGCGATGTCGGCATGATATGCCATCAGGCCGTTGTTCGTCTGGTAGTTGGCCGCGAAGTTGCCTTTTATTTTACCTGATGGCAGCGGAGTCGGAGGAACGATATTCACTACACCGGCAAGGGCGTCGGAGCCATATACCAGGGAGGCCGGGCCTTTCAGCACCTCTATCTTACTGACATTGTAGTCGTCCACTTCGATGCCGTGTTCGTCTCCCCACTGCTGCCCCTCCTGGCGTATGCCGTCGCCTACAACCACCACGCGGTTATAACCGAGGCCTCGAATGAAGGGCTTGGAGATAGCGGGACCGGTAGATAACTGACTTACACCAGGCACTTTCGCGATCGCATCGATAATGTTGGTAGAGATCTGGTCATCGAGGTAATCGCGGCGGATTACACTAATAGGAGTAGGTGTTTTCTTGACAGATGTTGCCAGGTTGGCGCCAGTGATCACTATTTCATTTTTTTCTATCAGTGTTTCTGAAAGTTGGAAATCCCTGCTGGTAGTGCCGTTGATGGAAACAATTTCCGTGATGGCTGAATAACCGATAGAATGTATTTCTACGGCATATTTTCCTTTGGGAAGATTTTTAATCGTATAGTTACCCTGTGCGTCCGCAGCTGCACCTACATGCAGGTCTGGCAGGTATATAGTGGCTCCCGGCAGGACGCTGCCAGATTTTTTATCAGTTATTTTTCCGCTGAGAACATTGGAATTAGGTCCCTCTTCAGGGATAGCACCGGCATAGACAGATGGTTGAATGAGCAGCAATGCGCTCAGTACGCTCAATATAAAAACACGCAAATAATGCATATCTGAAGAATAAAAGATCAGGAAATATGGAAGGGCCGTTACTGTATTTCACAATAACAGGTATAATCATCAAAACGTTGATGACTGTCGTAAAAATCAGGAAAATAAGAATGGGGGTGCCCGGGGAGAAAGTTCCCGATGGGAGGAATGAGACAGCTCTGGCAGCGGCTGTAGAAAAAATACCCACACCACCTGCTGAACAGGAGCTGTGCATATAGTAAGATATTGTTCGTAAGGTTCTACCCCTATCTGCAGGAAGCTACAATGCCGGTGATGGGATGAAATGGTGACCCCGTCCGTATCACAGCGTTGGTCCGGTGTGTCCTGGTGGTTGGCAAACAGGTGTATAAACTCCCGTGGGATAGTATTGATAGTAAATACTCCCAGCAGGATAACTGCAAAAATCCTTTGTATCCAGTTTTTATACACAGGAGCAAAGGTAATAAACTTTACCTATTTGCAACAATGTTGCACAATATATTAATGGAATTATAAGGATCAGCGGACTTTCAGCATGGGCCTTACCTGTTGTACGGAGCCATTCTGGAAACGGGCGTAGTAGATACCTGATGGCAGCTGCTCTGCATCGAAGATAAAAGTATACGTTCCTGGCGTATGCGTTTTATTGACAGGCACACTGATAAGGCGCCCCATGGTATCGAAAATCTGGATCATGGTATTGCCATTACCAGTAATGTAGGTAATCGTTGTGGCGTGAGCAAAAGGGTTGGGACTGTTGGATATAAGATGTTTATCCCCTGGATCATCTGGCAGGCCGGTAATCACACCGCAGGCCACACCGCTGATCAGCGGCAGTCGCTGATAGTCTTTCTGGAGAATGCGGCCCAGCTCTGTTTGATCCACGCAGAACCATTGTTCCAGGATAGAAGCATATACGGAACGGAAATCGTACTGCATAGGAATGTTGTCGATAACAGTAGTGGTATCTGGTAAAGCAGGCGAATTACCCAGCACACCCTGCATCACATAATCGCCGAAGACGATCATAGGCGCGGCAGCGCCGTGATCAGTGCCCATACTGTAGTTGGACTTAATACGGCGTCCAAATTCCGAGAAAGTCATCCCTACCACCCTGCGGGATGCCTTCAGGCCGCGCAGATCGTCCATAAAGGCTTTGATCGCATCCGAAAGGCCGCCAAGCAGGCTGGCATGTGTGCCTTTTGTTGTATCGCCACCTTCTGTCTGACTGGCATGCGTATCGAAGCCACCGATAGTTACCATATACAGCCTCGTTTTAAGACCGCCTGCAACGAGGCGGGCAACGATCTTCAGTTGATCGGCTAGCGAGTTGTTGGCTGGATATGGTCCCTGGCTCGTTACATTCGAGGCCGCATTCATGATGGCTTTGTCGTACTTGTTGGTTTGCTTGGCGATCTGACGGATGTAAGCCAGTTCCTTTCCAGCCTTGGTATTGGGCACAGGATCCATGATCCCGTTCATCAGGTTGTAAAAGTCTGTAGCGCTGGTGATGGCCATTCCCCTGCTATAGGTCTGTCCCTGAAAGGCTGGTGAAACAATCGATCCTATCTGTATGGCAAGCGGATCAGGATTGTTATCATCAGGATAATTCTCAACAGGCCCCGGATATTCTTCATCGAGGAAACGCCCTGCCCATCCGGAGTTCAGGACTTCGTTTGAGTCGGACCCGGTGAGCCATATATCGGTTGCGCGGAAATGGGAAAAGTTGGGAGAAGGATAGCCCACACTCTGAATGATGGTTACCTTTCCTTCATTATAGAGCTGCTGTATGCCTTTCATGGAAGGATGCAACCCAGCTTTGAGGTAGCTGTCCAGCCGCAGTACTTTGCCTTCAGGAATGGCGATGTTGGTCCGTGCGGCCTGGTATTTTCCGTATACATCCAACGGAATCACCATGTTGAGACCATCATTACCTCCTGTGAGCTGTATCATCACCAGCACATGATCGTTGTTCACAGCAGCGCCACTCAGCGCTTTCAGCATAGGCGAGCTGGCGAAAGCCTTTATTGAAAAGCCGTTGATGATGGTAGGCAGGATAGTGGCAGGGGCAGTATATTTAAGAAAATCTCTTCTTTTCATAAGATGTTTTTCAACAATCAGGATAATTGGTATTCAGACAGGTCCATGATGTACCTGAAGAGCGACTGCAGCCGCACCTTTACATCATCGCGATATACGGCATTGCCGGGAGAACCCTTATAATTGTTCCAGGCATTGGTCCAGTAATAATCGGATGACTGACCCGATAAGAGGATATTTGTTTTAAGTGCATTCTTCAGGTTATCGGAAACTCCTACACGATAAAGTATATCGAGCGAGTCATTTACCAGGGCAACCGGATCAGATGGATTAGGCAGTTTGTCTGCAAATGCGATGGCATCTATATTCAGTCCGTTGAATCCCGTGTCGCTGATCAGGGTATCGCTGAGGCGATTGCGTTTGGGAAGTGTGTCCGTGTTGATCCACAGCTCATGGAAGGAAGGCTCCTGGTAGTAGGCATCCCAACCGGCTACCAAAGGGGGATCTCCGATGTTCTGTAACATGAGAGCCATGCGTGTACGTATATCAGACCAACGCTGATACTGTGTGGTAAAGTCGGTTGGGAATTTCACACCGTATTCACGGCACATACCGATGCAGAAGTCTGCGGGACTTTTGATAAGGCAGGCCATATTCAGCGGATCAAAGAAGTGCTCGCTGGTAAAAAGTGTTCTCAGCGTAGTTTTGATGTCGAAACCACTATTACGGAACACATCGGCCAATGGGGCGATTACATTTGCTTCTGTAGCCTGATCTATATCGTAGTATACAAAGAAGCGGTATAATTTACGACAGATGAATTTGGCAACTTCTGGCTGTCCGAAGATGATGTTCAGTAAATCATCGACCTCTGTAGCGCCCTCCGGGCCTGTTTTGCCGGAGATAACTTTATTACTGTAGAAAGAAGAAAACTCTTTGTTGCCAAGATCGTGTTGTGTAGTATTGAATGTGCTGACAATGTTATTTACATCCACGCGGAAACCAGTGAGTACGCGGGCGGTGGCTCTCACATCATCTTCTGTATAATGCGAGTCAGGGCCTTTACCTACGGTGAACAACTCATGCAGTTCGCGAGCGTAGTTTTCATCGGCAGCTCCTTTTGAATTGAGATATCCGTTGAGATATACTAGCATGGCGGGATCCAGCGTCACTGCTTTAGTGAGGGCTTTGAAGTTCCCTAATGCATGCTGACGTAATGTAAGATTGTACTGATAGATGAAACGGCTGTCGTTCACCATACCAGTTTCAGTCACGAAGTGATTATGCCAGAAGAGCACCATTTTTTCGTGTATGCTTGCCTGTTGGTTAATCATCTGACCGGTCCACCAGGATTTGTAGGATTCGATTCTGTCTCTTTCTGTCTGTTTGTCTCCAAGCACAGCTCTCACCCAGGTGGCGCCAGGCGCTACTCCGGTAGAGTCAGTGCCATAGTTATTCACCGGTGGTTGCGGATCTGACTGCGGTGTAAGCAACGTGTCCACAATCTGTTGCATGTTCATGCTTTTGAAGGCATTAACATTTTCCGGCGCCGCACCGAACATGGTGCGTTTGAGGAGATGTATCAACTGCTGAATCCCCCATGATCCGGTATAGGGGGCAATGCCTGTTGGGGTGCGGCCCGCAGCTGGTGCTGGCGCTTTCCTTGCAGATGATAAGGTTAGGAATTGTCTGCGATGCATAAGTTGATATGGTTGATTAAAGCAGATAGCTTTTTTACCCGGACAGCAAATTAGTAAAAAGTTTAATTTATTCCGAAAGAAATAATTGTTAATAGAAATATGACACTTTGAATATCAGCTTGACACATTTTATATCAAACTGATTTACAATAGTTTACAAGACTTTTTTGCTTGTTTTTACAAATACTTATATATACCTTTGGTTGATATTTGCGCAAGCAAAAAAGGGAGCTGTCTAGTCCCCTCGAAAGAACGAAGACAGTCCCTATGTTTTCAGTTTGGCACCAAAAACGACTTATGATTGACCCAATCTTATTTTATTCTCAAAATTCCATGCCGGGGTACCTCCCGACTGTAGCCATTCTTACCTGTTATTACAATGCCTGGTTTTATAATACCTGGTAACTATTGTCCATTTTATTCATTTGATAAATTTCTTTTCTGGTAAAAGCCGGAACAGGATATTTATGCGTTTAAAAGTCAAATTGATTATAAAAATATCACCTCATAATTTTAAAAATCAGGAGATTATATATTACAATACAAATATAATCAATTATGATTACAATAGTAATATCGCAAGCATCTTTCTCTCAAAAAATCAAAATTCATTCAATTCAATACAAAAGACAGCGTAATGAACTATAAAAATTCAGAAGGCCGGTATACTGTTTCAAGGTTTATCAAAATCATCAGAACGGAAATGGGGCTTAAGCAAGAACAGATAGCTGACACCCTGGGTATAAAGAAGAGTACATATGCTACATATGAAGATGGTAAAAGCCCGGGCAGTGCTGAGTTCCATGAACAATTCCTGCAACTAACGGGTATCTATCTACGACATTCTGATGAAGCAGATCGTATCATTTTTGTTGACAAAAGTAAATTACCTCCGCATGTAGTGGAATACCTGATAAACAAAGAATTTCCAGGGAAAACATAAAAAACCGGTTCGCTGCCGTTGCTGTATTATCATTTATAACACAATGATAACAGATTGATAATACTCCGTTCATTTTCGATGATAACTTTTGCACATTAAATGCAACTGATACATGAAAATGTTACGCCTCGCCCCATTGGCCTTTGTTGTTCTTTTTGCCTGTAAGAAAGATGATAACCCGGACAACGGCAACGGCAGCACTACCTTCCCTGCAAGCGCGCGGCTGGCCGGCGCAAAAGTGATCGCCTCCAACACAGCTGGCGTCAATGTCTACAATGGCGGATACGGCTCCTCCATTTGCACCGTTCCCGGTGAACCCGGCTCCTTTTACCTGATGACAGACCGCGGCCCTAACGTTGACGGCACATTGAAAGACTCAAAAGTGTTTCCTGTTCCTGGCTTCAATCCACAGATCGGGAAGTTCAAACTCAGCGGCGATTCGCTCGTATTAGTAGAGACCATCGGCATAAAATCCGCCGCCAATACACCTGTTACCGGACTACCTAATCCAGCCGGTACTGGTGGCACCGGTGAAACGGCACTCGACATGAGTGGCAAAACCCTGAATAATGATCCTGAAGGCATCGACTGCGAAGGCCTCACAGTGGCCGCTGACGGCACTTTCTGGATCAGTGATGAATATGGTCCGCATATCCTGCACCTTGATAGAAGCGGCCGGACCATTGAAAGGATTAATCCCTTCGGAAGTGGCACCGGCGGAAGAAAACTCCCCAAGGTGCTGGCTACACGCCGCGCCAACCGTGGTATGGAAGGACTTACCATTACCCCTGATGGCAAAACACTCGCAGGCATTATGCAGTCGCCCTTATACAATCCTACCAAGGATGCTGTAAAGAACTCTCTGTATACACGCATACTCACTTTCGATATCGCCAGCGGTCAAACCAAACAATACCTCTACAAACTGGATGATAAAAATACGGCCAACAGCGAGATCACCGCAATCAGTAATACCACTTTCCTGGTGCTTGAACGCGATGGCGATTTTCCTGGCGACCCAGTTAAGCCTTCTACCATCAAAAGGATCTACAAAATAGATCTCAGCTCCGCCACCGATGTCTCAGATGCGACCGATGGCGCCAACGGAAAACTGATTGACGGAAAAACACTGGAAGTACTCACTGATGCAGAGTTACAGACCGCCAACATCAAAACAGTAAGTAAGTCGATCGTAGTAGACATCATCAAGGATCTCCCTAATTATCCGCACGACAAACCAGAAGGCATTGTGCTCATCAATAGCAGCCTCATTGCCCTGAGTAATGATGATGATTTCGGTATCCTGCCTCCGGATCCAACCAACAATAATTTTATTGCCAAGATATTGCCACGCACCGGCAAGGTGGATTTCAATACGGTATATTTCATCCGGCTGAACACCCCGTTGTTCTAACTGTTTTAATTCTAAGTAATGGGAGTCCCGCTGCATGGCAGCGGGATTTTTTATATCTGCATCTTTGTAACGTTCAGGTACCAACGAAAGGTCATTATCCGAAGCAGATTAATTAACTTCGGGAACAACTATTAAACGATGAACCGGTACACGATAAAGGATGCATACATCAAAACAATCAGCTGGCTCGGCGACCGCATTGTAGACTGGGCCTCCGCAGGTACCGCCTATTCGCTGGACGGTAACACGGAGCAGTTGAATACCTATCATTTTGGATTTAACTTCGATGCTGCCATTACTTCTCCCGACGGCGCCTACGCATTCATCTATAAGCGGTTGGGCACAAAAGGACTACTACTGAAAAACGGAGAGATAGTAAGAGAAATTAATCGCAGCTACTACATGGCCGATGTATATGAATATCCGGCAGCTTTTGCAATCATCAACAACAGAACCTATCTGATACATTGTCCGGAAAAGTATCGCCAGCTTGATTTTGAAGACGCCGAAACCGGCGAGGTGATAACCAGGTCCAACAGCAGGGAACCGCATGATATATTTCATTCCAGGCTGGAAGTGAGTAGTGACAATAAATATCTCCTTAGTAAAGGTTGGGCATGGCACCCGTGGGACATAGTAAGGTTGTTTGACATCAACGCCTGCATAACCAACCCTGTTCTGCTGGACGACGGTCATTCTATTTCGGGTAACTATACGGAGCTCAACTCCGCTTCTTTCATTGACAATGAAAGAATACTGCTGGGCGCCAGTTCCGAAGAGTCGTTGGACGACGATGTGGCATCACCAGTACCGCCATCACATATAGCTATATGGAATATCAGCAACGGCACTGTTTCCGATGCAGTAGCACCACAGGAAGTTCCAGGCAACTTCATTGCCATTGATCAGCATTATTGCTGGAACCTTTACCAGTACCCCAAAATAGTAGATATACGCAGCGGTGAAGTTGTGGATAAGATGGAAGAAATAAAAACCGGTCTGCAAACCTCCGCTATTATCCACCATGTAAAGGAAGCGGATCTCCCGTTAATAGCCTACAACAGAGCACTGAAGAAACTCGCAGTACACAACAACGACCGTATCGAAGTATTGTGGATGTAATAACGCTTATTTCTTTGGGATCACAGCAGTGGCTTCTATCTCTATCAGTACATCTTCCCGGAACAGTCTGCTGACCTCCACCAGTGTGCTGGCGGGAGGCTGCTGCGTGTTAATAAACTTATCCCGCACCTTTCTCACCGCCTGTATCTGTTTTACATCTGTGAGGTAATAACCGAGTTTCACAATATTCCCCATCGTTCCTCCCGCTTCTTCCACAATACTTTTAATATTGGCAAACACCTGTTCTGTTTGTTTTTCCATATCGTCTTTACCAACGAGATTACCTTGTTTATCTAGTGCTACCTGCCCTGACAGGATTATCATTCTGGCTGTACCGAGGTCTATTACCGCTGCATGGGAATATCCTCTGGGGGCAGCCACTGATGAAGGATTAATCAGTTGTACATTCACGGTCTTCTTTTGTGCCCAGGCGATGGTAGCAAAGAGGAGAACAGGAAGGAAGCATAGTTTTTTCATAACCGGTAATTTTCTGTAAACAGGATTTTACTGAAGGAAAATTTTTGTGATGATAAGACAAAAATAAGAGCCAAATATAATTTGGCTCTTATTTTTCAGAAGATACGTCATTCAATACTATTTCCCAGGTGTAGCCTTGTCAGCAGTACCTTGTTTCAGATGTTCAATTTCCTTCTTCATCTCAATGATGTACAGCGTGAGCTCTTCCACCTTCTGCAACAGTTTACGGTTTATTTCACCTACATCCATTCCGTTCTTTTCCACTTCTGTTGCGGAGGGTATATCGGGGAGATGCCTGTTTTCCTGAATAAATTTTTCCACATCCTGTAAAGAAGGCAGTTGGTAGTTATGATGAAATACAAAGTCTGGCCATGCTCCCTGCAATTTTACTCTTACTCTCTCTGCTATCATACTGCCCGCAACGGCCAGCTTGTACCCTTGCGGGTTACTGGTACCGATGGCCACATCTCCGTTTCCTTTGATGCGTATTCTCTCCGTAAGATCAGACTGCCACTCACCACGGGAAGTATAAAACACCAGATCCATTGACTGCAGTAATGCATTACCTGACATCCAACTGTTAACCCTCTCTGCTCTTATTCTCGCTCCTACTTGGTCTGGCACATTATCACGCCAGTTATGAAAGTCAATATCATAGGCACCGGTAGCAGCCCCTGTTGGCACATTGAGATTACCAGCGTCATTGGGCATCCCGAACCGCAATGACGATACTCCTGCAGTGGCCAGTGCACTGATATGCAAATAGCCCTTAGGCGCTGAATTACCTAATCCTATATAGCCGGTTTTAGACTGTACATAAAAACGGTTGGATCCAAATGCATACACCGTAAGATCATTTGAAGCGTTGGTCTTAATACCAACATCTTCATTACTATTATCGGGGTTTTTCCAGGTGATGTACTTGTCATTGGGCAATACCAACTGGAAGAGCGGGTTAGGTACGCCAATACCAACATTGCCATTGACTTCACGTACAACTTGTCCACTGGAATAGTGATGCTTTGCAAGCAACAAGGCTGTAAGCACAACTGTCGACATTAATTTTCTCATAGATATATTGTCTTGTTATTAAGATTAAGTGTAGTAATTCACAGTTAAGGGCTACGGGTTAACTTCGTCACATGCTGGAAAAAGTTACACCTGTATTAACAGGTCAATTTCTCACAGGGTCAAAAATACTGTTTCCCGTTTTCATTTAAAAAACACTTCAACAATTTTTCTCCAGGGGTATATTTCGGGCAAAAAATAACATTCTCCATCAAATTCATTCATTAATCTATCTCTTCACGCTTGTACAAGATATAATTTCACGTTATTTTTTAATAGTAAAAAGTGAACGAAATACTGTAATCTGGAAAAATTACAACTATATAAATGAAAAAACACTGTCTGTTACTGGCTTTGATGGTTCTATTCCATACACATACATCAGCCCAGGATCCGTCCAAACCCACATCTTTTGCTATCGGCAAGGAAAGCTTCCTGCTCAATGGCCATCCTTTTGTAATACGTTGCGGTGAGATGCACTTTACCCGCATACCGAAAGAATATTGGCGGCATCGCCTGAAAATGGCCAAGGCTATGGGTTTGAACACGGTGTGTGAATATCTATTCTGGAACCTGCATGAACCGCGTCCTGGCGTGTTCAACTGGCAAGGTATCGCGGACGCCGCCGCTTTCTGCCGGATTGCTCAGGAGGAAGGTTTGTATGTGATCCTGCGGCCAGGCCCTTACTCCTGTGCTGAATGGGAGTTTGGCGGCTTTCCCTGGTGGCTGCTTAAAAACAGGGATCTGAAGCTACGTACCCGTGACCCTTATTATCTGGAAAGATGCCGCAACTATATGAAGGAAGTTGGGAAAATGCTGGCACGACTGCAGGTTACCAATGGCGGCCCGATCATCATGACACAGGTGGAAAATGAATATGGATCTTATGGCAACGATAAGGAATATATCGGCATTATCCGCGATTACCTGACAGAAGCGGGGTTCAACGTTCCTTTCTTCACCTGCGACGGACCATCTCAGCTGAAGAACGACGTGCGTGATGATATTTTCAGCGTGGTGAATTTCGGCAGCAACCCGGAGCAGAGTTTCAAAGCATTACGTGAAATAAGGAAAGAAGGCCCGCTGATGTGTGGCGAATACTATCCCGGCTGGTTTGATTCATGGGGCAACAAGCACCATACAGGAGCCGTAGATCACGTAGCCAGAGAAATCAAATATATGCTGGATCACCAGGCATCTTTCAGCATCTACATGGTGCATGGTGGTACGACCTTTGGAATGTGGTCAGGTGCCAATTGCGCGCCATTCCTGCCACAGACGTCCAGTTATGATTATGATGCACCGGTAAGTGAAGCAGGATGGGATACAGAGAAGTTCCATACACTGAGAAAACTGTTATCTGGTTATCTCCAGGAAGGCGAAACACTTCCTTCTGTACCCGCACGCAATCCCGTGATACACATTCCGGCCTTTACCACCACAGCTGCGGCACCACTATTTTCCAATCTTCCGAAGCACATAACAGATAAGGCCGTACGAAATATGGAGGTATACGATCAGGGTTATGGCAGTATTCTTTACCGTACCAGCCTTCCCGGCCACGCAGACAGTTTGTTGCTTCCGGAAGTACATGACTACGCGCTGGTATTCATCAACGGCAAAAAAACAGCTACCCTCGACCGTAGAAAAGGAGAAAGAAGCTGCAAACTATCCGCTACCAGAAAAGGAGATGTACTCGATATACTCGTAGACGCAATGGGTCGGGTGAATTACGGAGAATATATACACGACAGGAAAGGGCTTGACGGACAGGTGCTCATCAAAAACGGAAGCGCCACTCCTACCGCACTTACAGACTGGAAAGTGTATACTGTTTCACTTAGCAATGACGGCGCGCCGGCGCACCTGAAATACAGCAAGGGTACGACAAGCCTTCCCGCATTTCATAAAGGCAGCTTTACGCTGCAACAAACCGGCGATACATTCCTGGACATGTCCACCTGGGGCAAAGGTGTTGTGTGGGTGAACGGGCATTGCCTCGGAAGATTCTGGAACATTGGTCCTACGCAGACGATGTACATACCAGGCCCCTGGCTGAAAAAAGGTGTCAACGAAATAGTGGTACTTGACTATAACGGACCTGTTAAGAATGCACTGGAAGGCCGGGAAACACCTATATTAGACAAGCTCACAGCAAACACGAAGTAATACGCTTCTGCTGCATCATGGATTGAAACATCCCGACTGATGCACCTTATGACGTAGTTCCGGGCCTTCAGTCAAGAATGGCTGAAGACCCGGTTATTGAGAAAGGATTAAACATGTGTACATTGTCGCATGCCGTTGAAAAATTGTTACGATTATTTAGCCAGTGCGCTTTCCTGCAACTTCTCCGCTAACTGATCCCCCCATTCCTTATTATAGATAGTATCGAGGTAGGTATGTCCCTTATCCGGGAAAATGAGCACAGACGAAGGTTTGTTGATGTGGTTATTCTCTTTGAAATAGTTCTTCGCAGCGAAATAAACTGCGCCGGAAGAAGCCCCCGCGAAGATCACCTGCTCATTCAGCAATTCAAAGCAACCTTTGATAATGTCTGTTTGTGAAACAATGATCACCTCATCAATGATGGCATTTTTGATGATAGGCGGTACCTGACTGGCGCCGAGGCCAGAGATGTATCTTTTCACCGGACGGGCATTGAAGATCACAGAACCTTCCACATCCACTGCAATGATTTTAGTTTCAGGTCTTTTTGCTTTCAGACTTTTGGAGAGACCAGTGATAGCGCCACTGGAGCTTACCGCTACAAATAGATAATCTAGCCTGTCGAATGACTCAATCAGCTCTTCTGTGAGACCGTAGTAGCCTTTAAAGTTATTGGGATCACCGTACTGATCTGCGATAAAGGAATTGGGAATCGCCTCATGCATCCTGTTGACCGTATCTATCCTGGTGAGCAGGTAACCGCCAGTCTTATCGCGCTCCGTTACTTTCACCACGCGGTGAGACATAATATTGAGCAGGCTTTCATATGCCTGGTTGATGTTGGGATCGATAACCGGGATGAATTTCAGATGCAGCAGTTTACAAATAGAGGCCACCGCAATGGCGAGGTTTCCTGAGCTGGAGGCTATGATGGTGGTGTCCTCATTAATACGGCCATCTTTGATACCGTTGTAGATAATACTATACCCCGCTCTGTCCTTGGAACTGCCGGAGAAGTTGTTGTACTCCAACTTTGCGTACATGTCTGAGTTATCGTTGGATAGGTTCATAAGGGGGGTATTACCAATAAACCGGGATAGCTTTTCGAGCGTTTTCAACATAAATATGAGTTTTAGAAAATAAAAAATAGGATACCATAACGGGTGTCATGAGCGGATAATCTTTTGCCTGGCTGGTGGAGAGGAACAGCTGCGGGTAACACTGAAGGCAGCCAGGCATGATAAAAAGGGAAAGGGTTAGTGGTTAGTGAGCAAACTGCATTTCACTTAAATTTTTATACAAGCCTCCGTTCATGCTTATAAGTTCCTGGTGAGTACCTGCTTCCACAATGCGGCCGTTGTCCAGTACCAGGATCTTATCTGCTTTTCTGACGGTGGCAAGTCTGTGAGCAATAACAATTGAGGTTCTGCCTTCCATAAGTTTATCCAATGCGTCTTGTACCAGTTTTTCTGATTCTGCATCCAGTGCGGAAGTGGCTTCATCCAATATCAGTATGCGGGGAGCTTTCAATACAGCACGGGCAATAGCGATACGCTGTCGTTGTCCGCCGGAGAGCTGCATACCACGCTCTCCTACGATCGTATCAAGACTCTGCGGGAAGTTGCGGATAAACTCCCAGGCATTGGCTTTCTCCGCTGCAGCAATAATTTCCGCAGTGGTAGCGTCTTTCTTTCCATAGCTGATGTTCTCGCCAATCGTTCCTCCAAAGAGGAATACATCCTGTGGCACGACAGCTATCTGCATCCTGAGCTCAGACAGCGGTATGGCGTGACTGTTTCTGTCATCGAACAGAATACTTCCCTTGACAGGATCGTATAGCCGTAACAGTAAGGACACTATCGTACTTTTACCCGCCCCACTCGGACCCACGATCGCCACCTTCTGATTGACACCCACCTGGAAGGACACGCCATGCAACACGTTGATGTCATCTCTGAAAGGATAATGGAACTGTACATTCCGGAAAGCAATCCCGCCTTTCAGCACGTTTTCAGGCATAACGTCGGTTATTTCTGTCAACGGCTCTACCGGCTCTTTCAGCAGCTCAAAAAGATGGGTGGTGGCCCCGATACTTTTCTGCAGGGAAGTGTACACCTCCCCCAATCCTGTGATGGAGCTGGCAATGAACACTGAGTACAGCAGGAAGGAAAACAGTTCTCCGGCAGGCACACCGGTCGTAGCGCCGCGCCAGATCACAGCGACCAGCGCGCCAAAGATGCCCAAAATCACGAAGGAGTCAAACGCGCCTCTGTATTTACTTCCCTTTATAGCCAGTGACGCCATTTCGTTGGTGCGTTGACGATAGCGACCAATTTCGAAGAACTCGCTGACGAAGGCTTTTACGCTCAGGATCCCTTGCAGCGTTTCTTCCACAATTGTGTTGGACGCTGCCACTTTGTCCTGTATCTGCATCGCATACCTGCTGATGAACCGTCCGAACACCCCAGCCAGTATTACCATAACAGGCAGCAGCAGTAGCATGAAAACAGTCAGCTGAAAGGAAGTTATCAACAGCAGTACGATACCCCCTGTCACCATAACCAGCTGCCTGATCAGCTCTGATAAGGTAGTGTTAAAGACTTCCTGCAGCAACGTAATATCCGCAGAGATCCTGCTGCTGAGCTCTCCTACACGTCGCTGCAGAAACACGCTCATCGACATTTTCACCAGGTGGCTGTAAACAGTTTGGCGGACAACTGCCAGCGTTTTCTCTGTCACCCTTGCGAAGAGCACTATCCGGAAGAAGGAAGCGGCAGCCTGCAGCAGCAGGATCGCCAGCAGCACCCAGCCAATGCGCGCCACTTCTGCTCCCATACCCAACTTGTTGCCCTTATCCACCAACTGCCCCAGCAGTCGTGGCAATGCAAGTCCCGACAGGCTGGACATCAGCAGGAAAAGCAGGCCTGCGGCAAACTCAGGCCAGTAGGGCCGCGCATAACCAAAGAGGCGGCGCAATGGCTGCAGAGATGTATTTCGCATATCCTTTACCGTAACATGTTCTGATCTTTGCATCTGGTAACGCTTTGATTTTTTTAATCGTTATTTATTCCTGAACTTCTGCAGATAATCCCCAAGTTGGGCAGCCAGCACATGTACATTGTCACTGCTCACCAGCGAGTCGTGATCGCCGGGAACGGTGATATGACACGCATGCGGTGTAAATGCCTCCCAGCCCAGACTCCCGCTGTTTTCACTCCAGGACGTCTCAGCTGCTTTCACTACCAGTAGCTCCGCCTGTATACTTCCGTCCACTACATACTCCAGTCGGGCATTGGCGAGTACCAATGCTACCACCCGCAGCATAAATGCGGCATAGTTCTTCCTGTTACCGATGTTGTTCATCACAATGGAAGTAACCTCCGGCATGATGCTTTCTGTATCAGCAAATGAAAGCGCATGTTTCAGTTCACTTACCCATTCAGGATAAGGCTTTCTGACCATGCCTCCCAACTCAATCACCAGCATCACCAGCTTAAACAGCACCTCCGTATTTTTGTCACCTCCATTGAAAGAGCTGTTGGTACTGGTGTCTTTGTCGAGCATAATACCGGTCTGCACCATTTCCCCGGCGGCTTCGAGCTGCTTTGTCATTTCATACAGTACTGCACCGCCCAGCGAATGTCCGATGAAACGATAAGGGCCTGCGGGTTGCACCTGTTTCATCCATGTAATGTTGCGGGCAGCTATTTCACGCAGATCTGCGAGCGGCGTCTCTCCTTCAAACACACCAGGCATCTGGATACCATACAGCGCGCAGGTATTATTCAACGCCTCTCCGAGAGCAGCATATACTTCATTAACACCGGCGGCTCCCGGCAGCATGAATACAGGAAATTGGGCAGGGCCTTCATTAAGCGACAGGATGCGCTCTTCTGCGGTCCCGGCGGCTTCAGCACCGCGAACATTCAATGCAGTAGAGAGTGACGCGATGGTGGGATAACTGAAAATATCTTTCACATGCGCCTTCAACCCCAGCTCTTTCCTGATGATGGAAATCAGGCCGATCACTAGCAGAGAGAGGCCACCCAACTCAAAGAAATTATCGTTTATGCCCACCCGTTGTACACCCAACACATTCTGCCAGATGACTGCCAACTTAGCTTCCAGTTCATTACGCGGCGCCTCATAGGCAGTGGCTAAAAGAGCATTGGCATCTGGATCAGGGAATGCTTTCCTGTCTACTTTACCATTGGGTGTTAGTGGCATTTCATCCAGCGTAACGAAGAAAGAAGGCACCATATACTCCGGCAGCAATCCTTTCAGCCAACCGGCCAAGGCTTCGCGATTGAAACCCTCTTTGACCACGAGGTAGGCTACCAAACGCTTGTTACCGTTGGCATCAACCGTTATAATCACTGCAGCCTGGTGAACAGTATCGAATTGCTGCAACACATTTTCTATTTCTCCCGGTTCAATCCTGAAACCTCTTACTTTCACTTGATCGTCTATACGACCCAGATATTCAATGTTGCCGTCGGGCAGCCAGCGGCCGAGATCCCCCGTGCGATACATGCCGCTGCCGGGATGGAACGGATCTGGAATGAACTTCTCAGCAGTAAGGTCAGGCCGGTTCAGGTATCCCCTGGCTACCCCTATACCGGCAACGCATATCTCTCCCATAACGCCCACCGGACATAGTTCAAGGTCATTATTAAACACATAAATGCGCAGATTCTGTACAGGGCTCCCCAATGGTACATTCATCTGTGGAGGGGCATCTTCCATAAAATAGTGGGTAATATCATCAGATGCTTCCGTAGGCCCGTAAGCGTTAACTACAGGAATATGCCGGCATGCCGGATGTGCAAACCATTGCGCCAGCAATGGCTGACTTACTGCTTCTCCCGTTACCAACAGGTACTTCAGCTTCTTCAGACCGACTGTTATCTGTTCACGCAGTATTGTTGCCAGATAGGAAGGCACCAGCTCCAGAATGGTAACCTTGTCGTCATCTACCTTTTCCATCAATACAGCCGGCTGTAGCATTAGCTGTGACGAATACACGACAGCTGTACCGCCGCACAGTAATGCAGAGAACATCTGCCATACAGATATATCAAATGTATAGGAAGCAGTGAAGGCCACTACGCTGGCTCCGGTAAGCCCCAGGTCATTGATCTTTGCATATAGGTGATTGAGCATTCCTCTATGCTCTACCATTACACCTTTGGGTTGTCCGGTTGAACCTGAAGTATAAATCACATAGGCCAGATCTTCAGGTTGTACTGCCGGTTGAGGCAGTGCAGGCAAATGATGATTGAAATCTGCTGCTGCTTCATCCAGTAATATCACTGTTACTTCCGACGATGCATTGATCTTGTGACCCAGCGCTGCTGTTGTTACTACAAGGGTAGCGGCGGTATCTTTCAGCAGGTAAGCAATTCTTTCCACCGGATACGTTATATCCACCGGCACATAGGCTGCGCCTGCGCGCATAATGCCCAATGCCGCCACCACCATTTCAGCCGATTTTTCAAGATACAACGGTATCAGCATATCCCTGCCAGCGCCCTTGCTACGCAGGTAAGCAGCCAGTCTTCCCGAACGTTCATCCAGCTCGCGATACGACACTACGGTGTTTTCAAACACCACGGCCGGCGCTTCCGGTGTGAGTGCTGCCTGTAGCAGAAACAGTTCGGGCAATGTTTTATGATGAGGATAAGAAACGATTTTATTGTTGAACGTTACCAGCAGCTGCTCTGTTTCTGCCGGTGTGAGCAGATCAGCCTCGTTCCACCGCTTCAGCTTTCCACTGACCAGCTGAAGCAGCACCTGTCTGAAATGCGCCATCATCATTTCCACGCAGGCGGCATCCAGCAGGTCATCGTTATAAATGAAGAGCAGTGTGGTTTCGCGGCCGGCGATAACGTTGATGGTAAGCGGATAGTTAGTTTGCGGGTGCAGCACCAGGTCGCTCACTTCCAGCGCTACCTCTTTCTGCATATCAGCTTCGCTGATAGGGTAGTTCTGGAAGACGACGGACGTATCGAAGAAATCTCCTTTAATGTTGGTCCATCTTTGTATATCGTTCAGCGTAGAATATTGATATTGCCTGCTTTCCAGTTGCGCCGTCTGGAGCTGGTCCAGCCAGCCGGTAATATCAACGTTGGTATCCACATTAATATGCAGAGGAATCGTATTGACAAACATACCTACTTTGCTTTCAACACCCGGCAGATCTTCCGGACGGCCGGATACTGTAACTCCATATACCACATTACACTGGCCGGTGTAGCGGTATAACAGGTACGCCCATACGCCCTGCATCAAAGAGTTAACAGTAAGATGCCGGCGCTTTGCATAATCAGCAATCCTGACGGTATCATCTGCGTCCAGATGCAGCACGGCTTCCTTCATACCAATGCCTTTATTACGTTCTGCGGTAGCGCCAATAAAAGGTAACAGGCATCCTTCATCCGCACCCGACAGATATTTACGCCAGTAATCAGCGGTCTGTTCCTTATCCTGTCGTTCTATATAACGGATATAATCTTCATACCGATCTACCGGAGATAGCTCTACGTTCTTTCCTGCCACCAGCAGCTCATAAGCCGCCAGCAGCTCATTCAGCAACACGGGCAAAGACCATCCGTCTATAATGATATGGTGGAAACTCCACAGCAGGCGATACCGGTCATCTGTAAGCCGGATGAGGCACATACGTGTCAGTGGCGCTGCTTTCAGATCAAAGCCTCTGCGCCGGTCTGCATATTCATAGGCTGCAATAGCTTCCTGTTGCTCTTCTTCGCTCATGTTGCGATAATCCAGCGTGGTTGTTGGTACAGTTACCTTCTCATACACACATTGTACAGGTACAGCAAACACATCATGGTAAAAGCCTGTCCTCAGAATGCTGTGTTGCTGTATAAGCAGTTGCCAACTCCGGATAAAAGCATCGGGCTGCACGGACAACAGCTCACAGGTAAGCTGTTCTGTAAAAGCTCCCTGTCCGCCGTACAGATCGTGAAACAGCATCCCCTCCTGAAGGCCGCCGAGGCGGTAGATACTTTCCACCTGTTGCCTTCTTGGCACGCCTTCATAAGCGTCATCCATAAAGCCGTCCAGCTCTTCCACAGACACCACTCCATTCAGTCCATAATCTGCCGGCGTACATTCGGCAGTATCTCTCGTAACACAGTGCGTGATCAAGTTTTGCAGATGTTGCATATACAGCGCCGCAAGTTTTTCGATACCGGCTGCATCATGGTGTCTGGTGCTGTAGCTCCAGTCGAAATACAGTTCGCCACCCCGTATCATCGTATTGAGGGAAATGCTGTCTGACGCAGGGAAATTATCCCTTACGCTGCTGCCCGCAGCTTCAGTAGCCATTCCCAGTACGCCTTCGCGGCTTACCATATTGTCCAGCTGACCGAGGTAGTTGAAGAGCACATTCCAGGGATTTTTCTGCTGTAATGTTTCCTCCTTGTTGATATATTTCAACACTCCGTAACCGATACCTTTATCAGGAACGCTTCTGAGTTGTTCTTTAACAGATTTGAGCAAATATCCGGGATCTTTACCTGCAGCTGTTTTCAGCAATACCGGATAAAGGTTGGTGAACCAACCTACCGTGCGACTGGTATCAAGTCCGGCTACCGTATCTTCACGGCCATGCCCTTCGAGACCCACCGTAATATGCGGTATCTGCGCCCATTCACAGAGAGCCACTGTCAGCGCACATAGCAACACGTCATTGATCTCTGTGTGATAAGCCTGCGGCACATCCTGCAAGAGGCGCCGCGTATTATGCACATCCAGCTTTGCTACCGCTGTGCCTGTATCATTGACAGTGAGCTTTCCCTCATAGGTATGATCCACCGGGAGTGGAACGTAATGCGCTGCAATATCACTCCAGTAAGCATACTGTCCGGACACAAGCGGATGGTTACCATATGCTTCCAGGGCTTTATACCACTGCCGGTAAGATACGCCCTTGCTGCCAAGCACTGACAATACAGGCTTGCCCGGTTGTGCAATCAACAGCGACAGGTCTTCCAGCAGGATGCGCCAGGAAACGCCATCCACAGCCAGGTGATGCACCACCAGCAGCAAACGGTTATGCTGCTCCTGCTGAGGAGTCAGGAACAATACAGCACGGAACACAATGCCCTGCCCTATATCGAGACTACTCTGCACACACTCTCCGTATTCCTTTATGGAAGCAGCCAACTCGTCGCATGTAATATGCCGCAGATCCACTGTTTCCAGGTTACTTTCATAAGCGCCATAGTATTGTTCCCAACCGGACGAAGTACAGCTATAGGTAAACCGCAAAGCATCATGATATTGTACCAGCTCACGGACAGCTTGTGATATAAACGTTTCGTCTATATTTTTTGAAACAGTTAAAAGCAGATGTTGGTTAAAGTGAGACACTGCGGAATTCTCCAGCTCAAAGTACCACCGTTGTATTGGAAGCAGTCCACATCTGCCGGAAAGAAGGCCTTCTTCAGCGGTCTGGATTCTGCTTTTCCTGTCACGGAGCAGTACGGCGAGCCGCTCTATAGTCTGGTGAACGAACAGGTCTTTAGGCTGTAACTCGTATCCTGCGCGTTTGGCCCGGCTTACTACCTGTATGGTGATGATGGAGTCCCCTCCCAGTTCAAAGAAATTATCGTATATACCTATCCGCTCTATTCGCAGTAATTCCTCCCAGATACCTGCCAGCGCCCGTTCTGCGGCATTGCGCGGCTTCTCGTAACTGCCGGCGTGTAAGGCGTTGATATCCGGCTCCGGCAACTTTTTCCTGTCCACTTTGCCATTGCTGGTCATCGGCAGCTTATCCAATGATATCCACAGTGCGGGCACCATATACTCCGGCAAGCGGCTTTTCAGGTAAGTCGTCACCTGCTCCTTATCGAATTCATATTCCGGTACTATATAACCTACCAACTGCCTGTTGCCGCGATCATCTGTTTTCATGGCTACCACAGCCTGTCTCACTATATCATGCTGTTGTAATACGTTCTCTATCTCGCCAAGCTCTATGCGATAGCCACGGATCTTCACCTGATCATCTATACGGCCCAGGTATTCTATATTGCCATCAGGCAGCCATCGAGCCAGGTCTCCACTGCGATACATACGTCCGCCATAGGCATCACTGTAAGCATTTTTCACGAACTTCTCTACTGTCAGGGAAGCCCTGTTGAGGTAACCTGTTGCCAGTCCCGCACCACTGATGCATAGTTCTCCCGGCACCCCGACCGGGCATAACTGCCCAGCTTCATTGAGTATATATATTCGTGTATGGCTTACCGGTATACCTATCGGCGGCGCCGCATCTTCATTGCCTGACAACTCATAAGTAGTGGCTACAACACTGTTTTCCGTTGGTCCGTAATTGTTGACAATCTTATAGCTTAAACCGTCAAGATTTAACGCCGACAGTTTCTCCCCTGCTGCCTGCAGGTATTTCAGCGATAGTGCCCGGCCTCTTGTTGCCGCCACAAACTCCGGCACCAGTGCAGTAGGCAGAAAGCTGTGCGTGATCGCTTCACGGCCGTAATAGTCCGCCAGACCTGACGGAGAAAGACGCTGCTCATCATCCAGGATATGCAGGGTGGCTCCCGCACTCAGTGACGGCCATACTTCCCATCCAAACGCATCAAATCCAATACCTGCCACCGCAGTTGTTTGATTACCGGTTGTAAGTCCATAACGTTTCAGATACCAACCTACCATGTTAGATAAGCCACCATGCGTAATTTGCACCCCTTTGGGAACGCCTGTGGAACCTGAAGTATAAATAACATACACCAGTTGTTCCAGTGTAATATCACCTGTTTGTATAGTTACCGGACAAGTAGCTGATAATGCCTCGCGGTTCTCAGCATCTATCAGTTCAAGATCAGGCAATGATGGCAGCACTGAAAATATCTGGCTGCTGCCAATCAGTAAACGTGCCGCTGTATCAGACAGCATGTATATGATACGCTCTGCCGGATAACCCGGATCGATGGGCACATACGCGCCGCCAGCCTTTAAAACAGCCAACATGCTCACTATAATGTCTGCCGACCTATGCAAGCACACAGGAACCAGTGTTCCTGCCGTAACGCCTCTGCTACGCAGGTAATGCGCAAAGCGGGAAGATTGCTCATCGAGTTGCTGATAAGTAAGAGTGGTGTTTCCCGCAATTACAGCGGGAGCATCTGGTTGTGAAGACGCCTGGGCAGCAAAATATGTAAGTACAATATTTGACGGTTCAAGTGAAATATCATGTGCATTAAAATCATGTAACAGGCGCCCACGCTCTTCCTCAGAGAATATATCCACTTCTCCAAACGTCAGCTTTTCTGCTGACACAATCTGCTCCAGGGCGATTCTGAAATGATCGGAGATCGTCCGGGCGTATACTGGTCCCAGCAGACAGCTGTAATTAAAGTTGACAGCTATCTGTGCACCCGCTACAATAACGATTGTAAGCGGGTAATTGCTGTACTCTTCCGCCACCACATTTTCCACCTGTAACTTCCAGGGCTGAGCGTCCAGCGCTTCGCTTACAGGATAGTTCTCAAATACCATAATACTGTCAAACAGCTCGCCGGTTATATTTGACAGTCGCTGTATTTCAGTAAGACCGGTATATTGGTATTCACGGCTTTGTAGTTGTTCTGCCTGTATCTGCTGCAATCCTGCGCTTACTTCCTGCGACAAATCTATCCGGGCATGCAGCAGCAATGTGTTGATATACATGCCCACAGCGCTTTCCACGCCCGGCAGGCTTTCAGGCCGGCCAGACACAACAACACCGAAAACATTATTCCCGCGCCCTGTATAACGATACAACAGATATGACCATACCCCCTGCATCAGTGTGTTTACAGTAATCCTGTGCTGTTGTGCGTAACGGGTTATACGGGCAGTAAACCCGGTATCAAACCGCAATATTTGATCACCATATTCAGCCTGTACTTTTGTACGATCCGCCAATGTTCCGATAAAAGGCAGCATGGTGGGCTCTTCCAAGCCACTAAGATAGTTGCGCCAGTAAGCTGATGCTTCTTCCCTGTCCTGCCGCTCTATGTAGCGGATGTAATCTTCATAGTGGTCTTCTGTAACAACAGACAATTGGTTTCCGGATGTCAGCAGCTCATAACTGGTCAGCAGTTCTTCCAGCAATATCGGCATAGACCAGCCGTCAACCAGGATATGATGATGACTCCACATGAAGTGATAACGCTCCTCATCCAGCTGTATCAGGCTGATCTTCATCAGCGGAGCAATGGCGAAGTCAAAGCCTTTTATACTGTCGGTCTCCATATAGCTGCGAATCATCCTCTGCTGCTCTTCCTTGGCAAACCCACGGTAATCCAATCTGGTCACGGGTATTTTCACATCACCGTAAACACACTGTACGGGTATCCTGAACACATCATAACAAAAGCTGCTGCGCAGAATGGTATGGCGCTGTACCAGGTGATTCCAACTTTGAATAAATGCATCTATATCAGGAGCTACCAGCTCGCACGTAAATTGTTTATTATAGGCCTTCGCCTGATTGTCGTACAAATGATGGAACAACATGCCTTCCTGTAAAGGACTCAGGCGCGACATGCTTTTCAGTTGCAAACGACGCGGAATACCATTGTAATCCGCATCCAGGAACTGGTCCAGTTCCTCATAACTGATCTCTGCCCCCAAGTTATAGTCTGATGGCGTGAATACCGGGACCTCCACACTTACACAATGACTGATCAACCGCTTCAATTCTGATAAGAAGCCCGATGCAATGCTGGTGATGGTAGACGGATCGAAATGGCGGCAGCTGTAACTCCATCTCAGGTGCAGCTCTCCTCCCTGTACCAGACAGTCCACAGACAGCAGCTCCCGTACAGGGTGATTAACCGAAGCGGATATACCTGATGATTCGGCAGCGCCCGTGAAGATACCTCCTTCCGCTTCTTTCACGACATTGTCAAGCTGCCCCAGGTAATTAAACGCTATCTGCCAGGGGTCATTACCTTGCAGAGAAGCTGCTTTGTTAATATATTTCAGCACACCATACCCCAGACCTTTGTCAGGGATCCCTCGCAGTTGCTCCTTGAGCGATTTCAGCTGTACTCCGGGATCTTTGTCATGCGGTACTTCCAGCACAACAGGATACAGGCTCGTGAACCAACCTACTGTATGGCTGATGTCAATACCTTGAACAATGTCTTCACGACCATGACCCTCCACACCGATCACTACTGTTGCATGATTGGTCCATTGACTGAGCGTCAGGGCCAGCGCAGACAACAACAGGTCGTTGATGTCTGTATGATAAGCACGCGGTACATCCTGTAACAACTGTCTTGTCAGGGGGGCACTCAGTGATGCGTTCCACTCCTGGATATCCAAACCGGTTAGCAATCCTTCCCAATCATAATCAGTCCGCAGCGGGTGATACTGTTGGAATGAACCTGCCCAGTAGCTGCATTGCTGCTGTACCCCCTCGCGCGATCCGTAGGATACCAACGCCTGATACCATTGGCGATAGGAGGCTGTTTTGTAGATTGATAAATGTTGATCCTGTAATAACTGTTCCAGGTCTTCCACCAGGATACGCCAGGAAACACTATCTACCGACAGATGATGAATAACAAGCAACAGCCGGTTATGGAGGGTGCTGGAGGGCGTTTGTATCAGTACTGCACGAAAAACAATACCCCCCGTTATATCGAGGCTCAATTGATAATGATCATTGTGGGACACGATGGCCGTTTCCAGTTCAGATTCATCTATCCCGCTCAGATCGCTCACTTCCAGCGATGCTATGTAGCTGCTGTAATATTGTTCCCAACCGTCTTCCTCCTGACGGTAAGCATAGCGGAGCGCATCATGCACCGCTACCAGCCGGCTGATCGCTGATGATAACACCGACTCTTCTACGCTTTTGTTAATTGATAACAACACACTCTGGTTATAATGAGATAACTCGCTCCCAACAGTATCAAAATAATGCTGCTGTATCGGAAGCAGGCCGCTGGTACCCTCCAACACACCCTGTTCCCCGGACGACCCGGCGTTGTCCGCAGCCTGCAACCTGCCGGCCAGCGATGCTATGGTCTGGTGCAGGAACAGGTCCCGCGGATGCAGGTTGTAACCAGCGCGGCGTACACGGCTCACCACCTGAATAGTGATGATCGAATCGCCTCCCAGTTCAAAAAAATTATCGTATATACCTATATGTGAGTTATTCAGTAGATCCTGCCAGATGCCTGCCAGCAGATGTTCCGCCTCCGTACGCGGCGCAACATGACTGCCTCCCGGCAACGATGAGACGTCAGGATCAGGCAGCGCCTTCCGGTCTATCTTACCATTACCTGTTAACGGCAACTGCTCCATCGCCACAAACAACGCCGGCACCATGTATTCCGGAAGCCGGCTCTTCAACCAACTTACAGTAGCCTCGCGATCAAAGGTCGCGCCGGGCATCACATAAGCCACCAGCCGCTTGTTCCCCTCTCCATCGGTTCGCACTATCACAGCAGCCTGCGATACTTCAGGATGTTGTTGTAAGACATTCTCTATCTCGCCAAGCTCTATGCGGAAACCACGGATCTTCACTTGATCGTCTATACGCCCCAGGTATTCCAAATTCCCATCCGGCAGCCACCGGCCAAGATCCCCCGTGCGGTACATCCGGCTATCCCGATGAAAAGGATCAGCCACGAACTTCGAGGCTGTCAGATCAGGACGGTTAAGGTAACCCCGCGCTACTCCTATCCCGGCTACACAAACCTCTCCGGGAACGCCGGCTGGGCATAACTGGTTAGCGCTTGTCAGCACATAGATACGCAGGTTCTGCACCGGCGAGCCCACCGGCACATTGATGCCGGACGGCGCTACATCCATGATATAATGTGTAATATCATCAGATGCCTCTGTAGGACCATAGGCATTAACCACCGGAATACGGCCATAATATGCATGTGAAAACCAACGGGACAGCAACGCCTGGCTTACCGCCTCTCCCGTCACCAGCAGGTAACGCAATTGAGACAGATGGACAGGGATAGCTTCCTGTAAGACGGCATTCAGATAAGAAGGTACCAGTTCCAGGATCGTTACCCCATCTTCTTCTACCCCCTGCAATAGCTGCACCGGTTGCAGAATACGATCTGATGAATAGATCACCGTCTTGCCGCCGCACAACAGCGCCGCTAATAACTGCCATACGGAAATATCAAAAGTATAGGAAGCCGTCAATGCAACTACCGAACCTTCATCCAGTTGCAGGTCATGGATCTTCGCATAAAGGTGATTGAGCATGCCCGCATGCTCTACCATCACCCCCTTGGGTTTACCTGTAGAGCCCGAGGTATAGATCACATACGACAGATTACCAGGAACCGGCTTCTCATTAATTGCTGTTACAGCACACTTGCTGATCACCTCCTGGTTGGTATCCAGCAATATCGCCGCAGCTTCTGCAAACGCCGGTATACGTTCCTGAAGGTCACTGGTGGTAACTACAACTGTCGCAGCTGTATCTTCCAACATAAACCGGATACGGTCTTCCGGATAAGCCGGATCAATGGGCACATAAGCGCCGCCTGCTTTCATGATACCAAGTATCGCCACCGCCATTTCATGCGAACGCTCCAGGCATACCGGCACCGGCAAATCGACC
>NZ_DATLKJ010000020.1:0-45116 GCF_035538455.1 Chitinophaga sp. | reverse complement strand
AATGGCTGCTGCACTGGACCAGTACCTTGCCTCTTTAACAAAAAAATAAGCTGAGCGATTTCATCGCAAAATAACTACCAGGGATGGCACCATGCTATCCCTGTTTTATTGAATGCAGATACGCCGCAGTCCGCTCCGGGTAACAGTTTGAACAATTGTAGTAAAAAACCTTTGCGTACTTCAGGAAAAAATATTTACTTGGACATGAATATTTTATCAATCAGACAATTGCAATGCGGATTCCATGAATAAACTCTCTGGTGAAACCAGCCCTTATCTGTTGCAACACGCCCATAATCCGGTAAATTGGTATCCATGGGGGGATGAGGCTTTACAAAAGGCCATCGCTGAAGACAAGCCGATACTGGTAAGTATCGGATACGCGGCATGTCACTGGTGCCATGTGATGGAGCGGGAAAGTTTTGAAGATGAAGACACTGCCCGCATCATGAACGAGCATTTTGTCAATATCAAAATAGATCGCGAAGAACGACCAGATCTTGACCACATCTATATGGATGCGGTGCAGGCTATGACTGGTTCCGGTGGTTGGCCCCTGAATGTTTTTCTCACTCCTGACAAAAAACCTTTCTATGGAGGTACTTACTTCCCTCCTGTTAAAGCATATAACCGCCCTTCCTGGAAAGATGTGCTACTATCGTTGGCAGATGCCTTTGCCGGCAAAAGGAATGAAATAGAGGCGCAGGCAGATAATCTTACACAACACATAGATCAGTCCAGTCAGTTTGGTATGCAGGCTGCAGCCATCCTTGGCATACCTCGCGAAGAGCTTTTCACCAAAGACCAATGCGATACCATCTGCGAAAATATCCTGAAGCAGGCAGATAAAACGTGGGGTGGTTTTGGCCGCGCGCCTAAGTTTCCGCAGACTTTTACGATTGCCTACCTGTTACGTTATCATCACGCATATAAACACCCTGAAGCTTTACAGCAGGCATTATTGTCGCTTGATAAAATGTTGCAGGGAGGGCTGTATGATCAGCTGGGCGGCGGATTTGCAAGGTATTCGACAGATGAGAAGTGGCTGGCTCCTCATTTTGAAAAGATGTTGTATGATAATGCATTGCTGATAGATATATTAAGTGATGCCTGGCAACTTACACATAATGAAGTGTATGCACAGACTATAAGAGATACTATAGGGTTTATAGAAAGAGAGATGACTTCCCCTGAAAGCGGCTTCTATGCTGCACTGGATGCAGATTCAGAAGGCGTAGAAGGGAAGTTTTATACCTGGAGCAAGGCGGAGATTGAGTATGTTTTGGGGGAGCAGGCAAAAATATTCTGCCAATTCTACGACGTAAGTGAGCACGGCAACTGGGAAGAACAGAATATATTATGGGTACAGCAACCGCTAAAACAGTTTGCGGCAGAGAAAGGATATGATGCTGCTGTATTAGATGCGATGTTGAAAGGATGCCGGGAAAAACTGCTGGCAGTAAGGGCAGAAAGAATCAGACCAGCCCTGGACGACAAGATACTGCTGGGGTGGAATGCCCTGATGATTCATGCCTGCTGTAAGGCCTTTAACGCATTGGGGGACGAAAAATACCGGCAGATGGCTATTGGCAATATGCAATTCTGTTGGACGCATTTCCGCCAAAGCGAAGCGGGACAGGCTTTTTATCATACCTGGAAAAATGGACAGGCAAAATATCCGGCTTTTCTGGACGATTATGCAGCACTGATCAGGGCACTGATTGCATTACAGGAAATCACCGGCAATACCGATTATCTCTATAAAGCCCACGATCTTACCGCCTTTGTGAATGATCATTTCAGTGATGAAAGCGGCCATTTCTTCTATTATACTATAGAAGGGCAGAATGATGTAATTGTGCGCAAGAAAGAAGTGTATGATGGCGCAGTGCCTAGCGGCAATGCGCTGATGATCCAGAACCTTTGGTATCTTTCTGTTGTTTTCGATAATAAGAACTGGGCGGATAAGGCACTGGGGGCTACTTCCAGCCTGGCGCAGACAGTGGTCCGTTATCCCACTTCCTTCGGCGTGTGGGCGTGTCAGTTATTACAATTTGTAAAAGGAACTCCTGAACTGGCGGTAGTAGGAAGAGATTTTCTGGCAAGAATGAATGATGTGGGTAATTGGTTCCTTCCTTACCGGGTGCTGGTAGGGGCAGAGAAAGATATTTCTGAAATTCCGCTGCTGTCAGGCAGGGAGCGGGAAAACGATACATTAGTGTATTTGTGCAAGGATTATCATTGCATTAAACCTGTCTTTTATATGCAAGAAATAATTAATTTAATAGAATAATTATGTAATTTGCCCGTTATAAGGGTAGAAAAAGGACGTATAAATGTTAATACGGAGATATAATAAAATGTTAAAAAATACGTTTAAATTAGTTGCCGAACCAAGATGAGTGGAATTGAAAAAGTTGTGTAAAAAGTAACTACGGATTAAAATTAATTATTACATTTGCTATCTTTCATATAAACAAAGCGGGTGATCAAGGTATGAGTAACATATACCCTTGCATATGGTTGAAAGCACCAGGCTGGTTAATAGAAAAAAAGTATTCTGATGAAAGCTACCCTTATGAAGCTTAATTATTTAAGAGGTCTGTTGGCACTTTTGCTGGTATCCCTGCTGGCCAGCTGCGGCGGTAGTAAAGGCCCCAAAAATGCGCAAGGGCAACTGATTGGCGTAAGCCCCAGACCAAAATACACTCCCCCTGTACCGTACGGGATGGTATACGTACCACCTGGAACCTTTCATATGGGTCCCAGCGATGAAGATGTAAACTATGCCTATACTGCGCGTAACAAGTCGATCTCGATTTCCGGCTTCTATATGGATGCTACGGAGATCACGAACAATGAGTACCGCCAGTTCGTACAATGGGTGCAGGATTCTATTGCGCATATTCTGCTGGGACATGTTAAACAGGATGATGGACACGATATCATCGACTGGAAACAGAAGATTAACATGAAAGACAAGGGTACGGTTGAGAAACTGGATGCCATGATCTACACAGAGGCAGACAGGCTCTATGGCCGTAAAGATATAGATGTGGGCAAACTGATTTATCACCAGGAAACTTTCAACTGGGATAAGGCCAAGTTGAGGGAAAACTTCGGTAAACCCCGTTCTACCTTCATTGTGAAGAAAGACGTGCCTATCTATCCGGACACATTGTGCTGGATCAGGGACTTCTCTTACGCTTATAATGAGCCAATGACACGTATGTACTTCTGGCATCCGGCGTTCGACAACTACCCGGTAGTAGGTGTAAACTGGCATCAGGCAACAGCTTTCTGCGAATGGAGAAGTAAATTCTGGGAGGATTACAGAAACTCCAAGAAATTATTTACGGAAGATAAATTCCAGCTGCCTTCTGAAGCACAGTGGGAATATGCAGCACGCGGCGGAAGAGAACAGACGCCATATCCCTGGGGTGGTTATTACATCCGTAACAAAAAGGGATGTCTCCTGGCCAACTTTAAACCAGGCCGCGGTAACTATCCTGAAGACGGAGGTTTCTACACCGTTCGTGCAGATGCTTACTGGCCAAATGATTATGGCCTGTACTGCATGGCTGGTAACGTAGCAGAATGGACTGCAGATATCTTCTACGAAAATGCTTATTCTTTCACTTCCGATATGAACCCTTACCTGAGAATGGACGTGCCAGACGACGCTCCGCTGAAAATGAAGCGTAAGGCCATTAGGGGTGGTTCCTGGAAAGATGTGGGATATTTCCTGCAGACAGGTACCAGAACATACGAGTACCAGGACAGCTCTAAATCATATGTCGGTTTCAGATGTACGATAGCATTGAGCAGAAGAAACAAACATAAGTAACAACCTGGTCGCCGATGATCATTATTATAAACTTGTAAAGCCTTTTATAATATGTATACTATCAGCAAATCAGTGAGAAATAACTATTCCAGACAGAGAACTTTAACACTAAACACTTTAACCAGTAAATTTTAACCTATGGCTATGAATCCTAACAAAGCTAAATGGCTGAACTTTTTCGTATGTATTGCAGCTTCAGTGGTAATCGTCGGAGCATTGTTTAAACTGCAACACTGGCGGGGAGCGGATATCGCTTTGATTTTAGGTCTGAGTGTGGAAGCACTTATTTTCTTTGTGTATGCTTTTGTACCTGATAGCGGTGCAGCGCATGCTGAGGCAACCGTTGCGATTGCAGGTTCCCCAGCCGTTGCCGGCCTGGACAAAATGCTGCAGGAGGCTGATATTACGCCTGCCAGCTTACAACGCTTAAGCGAGAACTTCCAGAAACTGGGTACTACCGTTGACAAGATGAGAGACATCAGCGATGTAGTAGCGGCTACCGGAGATTACACGCAGAAAACAAGAGAGGCAGCTAGCGCAATTGGCAATGTAGCAAACGCTTACACTACTGCCGCCGCTGCGGTGTCTTCCTTCAACAGCGCTTCTGAATCTACCAAAAGCTTCCATGAGCAAATGCAGGGTATGACCAAAAACCTGGCTTCCCTCAACGCTATTTACGAGCTGGAATTACAGGATACCAATAACCACCTGAAAGCAATGAACAAATTCTACAGCAACCTGCAGAATGCTTCAGCTGCAATGAGTGGTAGCATTGATGATGCCAAGAAAACACAGGAACAGATCTCTTTGCTGGCTAAAAACCTGAGCAACCTGAATTCCATCTACGGTAACATGCTCTCTGCAATGCACGGAGGTAGATAAAGTATTGCTAATAGTTTTTTGAGCTAACAAATCTTAATTAAATCTGAAAACAAACTATGGCACTACCTAGAGATCCTAGGCAAAAGATGATCAACATCATGTACCTGGTCCTCACGGCCATGCTCGCGTTGAACGTCTCTGCCGAAATACTGAACGCATTCAATATCGTCAATAATTCTATCAATACTTCCAACAAATCCTTGACTGACAAGAACGATCTGATCTATCAGCAGTTCGAAGCTCAAATGAAGGAAAACGCCGCGAAAGTGGCGCCACTGAAAGCTAAAGCTGAAGAGGTGAAAAAACTTTCTGCTGATGCCTACAGCTATGTTGAGTCTCTCAAAGATCTCATCATCACTGAAAGCGGTGGTAAAGACGAACATGGCGAAATCAAAAGTAAAGCTGACCTGGATGCTCCTACCCGTGTAATGGAGAACATGAGAAACGGTCCGAAACTGGAAGAAAAACTGAAAACGCTTCGTACCCAGTTCCTTTCTTTTGTAGAAGCTAAAAACAAAGAGAAGTTTGATAAAACATTACCGCTGAAAATAGTAATGGGTAAATCCACAGATGATCATGGTGGCGGTGCCCCCAAATCATGGACTACCTACCACTTCAACATGGTGCCTACTATTGCAGCTGTAACCATCCTGAGCAAATTCCAGAACGATATTAAAAACTCTGAATCTGCTATCATCGATGACCTGTTCCGTCAGATTGACGCACAGAACTTCAAATTCGATAAAGTAAGACCTTTCATCTCGCTCAATTCCAAAAACCTGATGGAAGGCCAGACACTCACTGCACAGATTGCAGTAGGTGCCTACAGCAGTACTGTGAATCCTACCATTACTGTAAACGGCCAGTCCGTTACTGCTAATGAAGGTCTGGGAACATTTACTTTACCTGTTTCCGGTATCGGCGAAAAATCTATCTCCGGAACTATTACCCTGCCTAACCCTAATGGTGGCGATCCGGTATCTTATCCCTTTTCCGAAAGTTATAATGTAGGTGCTTCAACCACCTCCATTTCAGCCGACAAAATGAACGTACTGTATATCGGTCTGCAGAACCCGATTTCTATCTCTGCTGCCGGTGTACCTGCTGAAGCGGTATCTGCTTCTATCAACGGTGGAAACATCACCAAACGCGGTTCCGGTGAATACATTGTTACTGTAAGCCAGCCTGGTAAAGCTGTAATCAACGTAGTTGCCAACATCGACGGTAAAACCAAATCACTCGGCCAGAAAGAATTCCGCGTGAAAAGAGTACCAGATCCGGTGCTGAAGGTTGGTGTGAACAAAGGCGGTAACATGAAAGCTGCTGACTTTAAAGTACAGGGCGGTTTACGCGCTGACCTGGAAGATTTCGAATTTGAAGGCGTGAAATATGAAGTGGTGGGCTACCGTGTAGGTGTTTCTGCAAAAGGTAAGGAATACCAGGAAGGTGAGGCTAACTCTGCATACTTCCCAAGCAATATCGTTTCCTCCATCCGCGCACTGCGCCCAGGTGACGAAGTATATTTTGAAAACGTGAAAGTGAAAGGTCCGGATAACATTGTTCGGTCTATGCCTAGCACTATCTATAAATTAAACTAACGGTCAATAAATTACTGAAATATGCGAGCAGTAATATTTAACAGAATTGGTTGGTGCACATTATTGCTGGTTATGCTGGCAACAGCCGCCGATGCTCAGCGCCGCGGAGGTACAACACGCCGCAGAACTGCTACTGAAGCTGCACCTCAGCAGGATCCCAATGCGCCGGTTGTAAACCCCGCAACAGGGAATGCTGTTACGCCTCCTCCTGCTCAGCCCACTCCTCCTACCCCTCAGCGCCCGGACGGCCTCTCCGCCCCGATCGTTGATACTCCACGCAAATCATTGCGTATTGACGGAGTAGTGGAAAGAAACCTCACCAGGGAACGTACTCCCATCCCATACGACTACATCCGCGAAGATGACCGCTTCTGGGAAAAACGTATCTGGCAGGTGATCGATGTAAGAGAAAAGATCAATCTTCCTTTCCAATATAACGTGGAAGATGAATCAGGCGTAAATCAGCTGTTCATCAATATTCTGCTGACCGCAATCAAGAATAAAGAGGTAGAGGCTTTCAGCGCTATCGACGACCGTTTCACTACCATAATGCCTTACGCCGATATCCTTAACAAGATCAGCGGTGAAGAAAGAACAGTACGCAGCATCGATCCGGTTACCGGTGAAGAAAAAATGGTAACCACCCGCGATGACTTTGATCCACGTACTATCAAACAGTACAAGATCAAGGAAGTATGGGTGTTCGATAAAGAAGCATCTGCGCTCAAAGTTCGTATACTCGGCATCGCGCCCATGGTATCACGTATGAACGAAGACGGATCTGTGCGTGCATCTATTCCACTCTTCTGGGTATACTATCCTGACCTGCGTCCTACCCTGGCTAAATTCGACGTATATAACCAGAATAACGACGCGGCCACCATGAGCTGGGAAGACCTTTTCGAAATGCGCTTCTTCGGTAGCTATGTGGTGAAGGAAAACAATGCCTACAACCGCGAGATCAAGGATTACATCAAAGATGGTACAATGCGTCTCTTGGAAGGCCAGTCTATCAAAGACCGTATCTTCAACAAGGAACAGGACCTCTGGCAGTATTAATAGTACAACAGATCAACGATCCATATAGAGATGCAATCAGTATTGTTTACTGATTGCATCTCTTTTTTTATCTTTCTGTATGTCTCTGGATCTATTACAACAAACTGTATGCAATGTCATGCCTCTCCCACAGGCAGAATGGGAGGCTTTTGCCGCATGCTGGCTCCCCGTAAAGTATAAACGGAAAACGATTATTACCACAGCAGGGGAGACTGAACGTTACCTGTATTTTGTGCTGGATGGTGTACAGCGTGTATTCTGCCTCGATGGGGACAAAGAATCAACCATGCTATTTACCTATACGGGCTCCTTTTCAGGCATTATGGATTCTTTCCAGTTGCAGCGCCCTTCGCCCTGGTATCTCGAAACACTGACCGCAAGCAGGTTGCTGCGCCTGAGCTATACAGATTTTGATCAGCTTATTGGGAGGTACCCATTGATAGAGCGTATGGTGCGGTTAGGTACTGTAGCCGCTCTATCAGGCCTGCTGGAAAGACACCGGGAGCTGCTTTCCTTCAGCGCTGAACAGAAGTTCAGAGTACTGCTCACCCGCAGCCCACATGTGTTGCAGCTTATCCCCCAGAAATACCTTGCCTCTTACCTGGGTATAGACCCCGCTACTTTCAGTAAGCTAATGCATTCTGTAAAGCTGTAAAATGTTGATCTGTACCAACTTTTTATCTTTCTGCCCGGTTTAGTTTTGTAGTGGAAAATTTGAAGCATATGATTTCATCCGCATTACTACAATACCTGCGTGAACAGACTGTATCTGTGAGTGACAAAGCACAAGCCCGTTTTGGCGGCGTGCCGGAAGCAATACTGCAGCATAATCCCGCTCCTGGTGCATGGAGCGCTATCCAGTGCCTGGAACACCTGAATACCTACGGGAGGCATTATCTGCCTGCACTGGATAAGGCAATAACCAAAGCAAAACAACGTGGAGGCAGACCTGCTGCATCATTCAACAGCAGTTGGCTGGGAGCATACTTCACCAAATTGATGCAGCCGCAGCAAAATGGTACGCTACGCTCAAAGATGAAATCCCCCAAAGACCATCTGCCTGCTGAAAAACCTGATGCTGGCGCTATTCTCAGTGAATTCATACAACAACAGGTTACTATGCTGCAATTGCTGGAACGAGCCCGGGAAATAAATATGCAGAAGGCGAAAGTGCCCACTTCTTTATCTCGATTTATAAAGCTGTCTGTTGGGGATACATTCAGTTTTGTAATAGCGCATATCAACCGGCACGTGCTGCAGGCTGAAAATGCCATTGCTGCCGGCAAACAGCAGCATAAGCAATACACAGAAAACTGATAATTCGTTTAGCTCTGGGTGTTATGAAAATGATTCCAGACCAGTTTGGCTTTTGACGGGCCTATTTCTTTGGAGAGGTCTTCTTCGGTCAACTGCTTTACCTTGGCAACGGAGCGGAAGGTTTTTAGCAGCTGGGTAGCCGTATTCTCCCCGATGCCCTTGATGCCTTCCAGTTCATTTTTGAAAGTGCCTTTGCTGCGTTTCTGACGGTGAAAGGTAATACCGAAACGGTGTACTTCATCACGGACCCGGCGAATGAGCTTCAGGCTCTCACTGTTGAAAGGAAGACGGATACTTTCAGAGTCGCCGGGGAAGAAAATCTCTTCTTCATTTTTTGCGAGCCCTACTACTGTCATACTACCTATCAATCCCAGCTCACGGATGCTCTCCATTGCGGAACCCAGCTGACCTTTACCTCCATCAATAATCACCAGCTGGGGCAGTGGCTGTTGTTCAGCCAACAGACGGCTATAGCGGCGGTACACCACTTCTTTCATAGAGGCAAAGTCGTTGATGCCCTCCACGGTTTTGATATTGAAATGGCGATAGTCTTTTTTGGATGCTATCCCGTCTTTGAATACCACACAGGCAGATACGGGGTAGCTACCCTGGAAGTTAGAGTTATCGAAGCATTCAATATGTTCAGGCAGTGCTGGCAGCTCCAGATCAGCCTGGAGCTGGTACAGCACCTGTTTTCTTTCCATATCGCTTTTGCCTTCCAGGTGGAGGATCTTTTTCCGGAATAATTCGTCTTTAAAATAATTCACATTCTTCTCAGACAATTCCAGCAGTTTCTTCTTATCTCCTCCTTTAGGGACCGTTACTAAAATATTGCTTTCCGGATAAGATAAGGGGAACGGTACTACGATTTCTGTAGTGATGCTTTTGAAAACCTCACGGAGGTAAGCAATTGCGTAGCTCAGTACCTCTTCGTCACCTTCCTCCAGCTGCTTCTCAAGGGTAACGGTTTTGGTATCAGCGATAGTTCCGTTCAGAATACGCAGGTAGTTGACATACGCATGGTTGCCATCGCTAATGATGGAAAACACATCCACATTGCCCATACGGGTATTCACTACTGTTGATCTGGCAGAATACGACTCGAGGCTCTCAATTTTTTTGCGCATAATCTCCGCCTTCTCAAACTCCATATTGGTAGCATGGTGCAGCATCTGATCCTTGAAGAGGTTCACTACCGGGGTGAGGTTCCCTTTCAGTACGTTCTTTACCTGCTGCAGTCCTTCGCGGTAATCTTCTTCTGTCTGTAATCCTTCACATGGGCCTTTGCAGTTACCAAGATGATATTCCAGGCATACCTTGAATTTGCCCTTCCTGATATTCTGTTCTGTCAGGTTGAGGTTGCAGGTACGCAGCGGTATATTGTACCGGATTACGTCCAGTATCTCACGTACGCGGCCTACTGATGTAAAAGGTCCCAGGTAATCAGAGCCGTCCTTCACCACATTGCGCGTGAAGAATACACGGGGGAAGGCCTCATGTTTGATGACGATATACGGGTAGGTTTTGTCATCTTTCAGATTGATGTTGTACCTGGGCTGAAATTGTTTGATCAGCGAGTTTTCCAGCAGAAACGCATCCTGCTCGGAGTTAACGATGGTAAACTCAATATGATGAATATGCTCAACAAGCTTCCGTGTCTTATAGTTGTCGTGGTTCTTTACAAAATAAGAGCTGACGCGCTTGCGCAGGCTTTTGGCCTTCCCTACGTATAGAAGGGTGCCATTGATGTCGTAATATTTATAGATGCCCGCATCCAGCGGTATGGTGTGAGATATTTGTTGAAATTCCGCTGCAGTCATTTTCAGATCCCGGTTTTAGGTAAAATTGCTACGTTTATTTCCAGCTGCTTCGGCGTCAGGAAGGCAATTTTCTGATAAGTGGCTATACGCATGCTTTTATTGCGCTGATATGACAGATCCTGCCGGAATTCGTAAATCATATTGCTGGTGTAGGAGTGAATATTTACCTGCTGGATGTTACTATTCTTATCTAGATCCATGGTGATCTCTGAAGGAAAGGTTTGTTTCCCTTTAGATTTATAGATCACGGACTTTCTTCCTGAAAATGGATCATAGAGGCTGGAGGTATCATATTCATCCCGCAGGGATGGTTTGTTCAGGTCTATGGCAAATGGTTTCAGCAGATCCTGTACAGCGGAGCTGTCCGTTCCGCTGATGAGGGTGGTGTCTGTCTGGCCGTTGAGCGCCACGGTTTTCCGGAGCATATAGTTCCCCTCCCCGATGTGTGACCTTTCCCCTTTGAAGTATACGGGAAGCGGTTCATATTTATTGTCTTTGGAACTGGTTCCCTGTTTATTGTCTGTATTACAGGCTATACAACCGAGTATGGTTAATAGTACCGTTACGTAGCGGTAATTTTTCATACAGTAAAATTAGCACTTAAATATGGGGAAGAAAAAATGCGCCGTAAAAACGGCGCATCGATGCATGAGCAAATCTGTCGAGAGCACTAAAAATATGAAAATCAGCCTTTCGGCCTCTTTTATTTCTATTGTATTCGTAGTTAAACGGAACTGTTAGTGTAAAAGTTACAGGGCAATAAAAAAAGCGGACTTGTCTTTTTCTGCAAGATAAAACTCCTTTTCTGATTATTATAGTTTTACTTACACAAGTAAAGTTCCAGTCATCTCCTTCGGAGCTGGCAGCCCCATAAAATGAAGAATGGTTGGTGCAATATCTCCCAATTTACCATCTTTTACTGTGCCTTTAAAATCATTGTTGATAATAAATAAAGGCACCAGGTTCAGTGTATGGGCTGTATTGGGAGTACCGTCTTCATTGACCATGTAATCTGCGTTACCATGATCTGCTGTGAGGAAAACAGTGTAGTTGCTGGCCAGGGCCGCCGTTACTACTCTTTCCACACAATGGTCTACCGTTTCCACTGCTTTTACTGCTGCAGAGAAGACACCTGTGTGCCCTACCATGTCAGCGTTAGCGAAGTTAAGACAAATAAAGTCAGCTGTCTTCTTTTCTATTTCCGGTATGATGGCATCCGTTACTTCGTTCGCACTCATTTCCGGTTTCAGATCGTAAGTAGCTACTTTAGGAGAAGGTACCATGATCCTGCGTTCTCCGTCAAATTCTTTCTCGCGGCCACCGGAGAAAAAGAATGACACGTGCGGATACTTCTCTGTTTCTGCAATACGGATCTGCGTATAGCCGTCTTTTGCCAGTACTTCGCCCAGCGTCATGTTCAGATTATCGTTTTCAAAGATAACATGAACATTTTTATAGGTCTTGTCATACTCCGTCATTGTAGTGTAGTACAGCTGCAGCGGCTTCATGCCGAAGTCAGGAAATGCTTCCTGGGTAAGTACCTGCGTGATTTCGCGGCAGCGATCAGTACGGAAGTTAAAACAAAGCACTGCATCGCCATCTTGTATGGTGGCAATGGGCTTATTTTGTTCATCCTGTACTATAATCGGTTTGATGAATTCATCGGTAACACCTTCTGCGTAAGATGCTTTTACTGCGGTGATCACGTCATGGGTAGCTGTACCTGCGCCATTAACGAGGGCGTCGTAAGCCAGTTTCACACGCTCCCAGCGTTTGTCACGGTCCATAGCATAATAGCGGCCGGTCACTGAAGCAATCTTGCCGGTGGTTTTAGCCAGGTGGGCAGACAAGTCTTCGAGGAAACCCACGCCGCTCTTGGGATCGGTATCACGGCCATCTGTGAAGGCGTGTACAAATACCTTATCCAGGCCATTATCTTTGGCTATCTGTATGATGGCTTTCAGGTGTTCTGTATGGGAGTGCACACCGCCGTTACTCACAAGACCGATGAGATGCAGCGGCTTGTTGTTGCTTTTGGCATATGCTATGGTATCGAGCAGTACCTGGTTTTTAGCCAGTTCTCCATCTCTGACAGCTACATTAATGCGCTGCAGCTCCTGGTAAACGATCCTGCCGGCGCCGATATTGAGATGGCCTACTTCAGAGTTGCCCATCTGGCCTTCAGGCAGGCCTACGGCTTCACCACAGGTTACGAGGTTACTGTGCGGGTATTTGTTATAAAGACTGCTTACAAAAGGCGTTTTTGCTTGCGCAATGGCATCGGCAGCCGGTACTTTACCTTCGCCCCATCCATCCATAATTACGAGAATGGCTCTTTTCTTTTCCATATCCTGTCTGGTTAAGGTTTAACTTTTTTAGTTCTGTCTCAGGAGGTGAAAGTACTTATAATGATGTTGAATACTTTCTAAATTTTTTACAAAAATAAAAACTTAATAAAGAAAGTTAATGTGATGACCCTGTTTAACAGATTTCTGAATCAAGTATTTAAACTAAAAAATATATTATCTAAGTGTTATTATTTATGCATTCATTGCTACCACGATGATGTGATTTTGTTGAATTACAGCGTGTTTGGCATAGTTTTCGCATTTAATTTGTGTTTGGAAAAACACATTTTAAATAAAATAACTGACAATGAAGAAGCTATTGATCGTGCTGGTGATATTGTTGGGAGGATTTGTTACAGCATTTACAGTGTCGGCTAGTTCGTTCTATGAAGAGAGTGTAGCTGCCGGTCCATTTGAAGATGTAGTAAGCGCTATCAAACAAGGAGATATAAATAGCTTATCCCGTTACCTTGATAATAATGTGGAGATCAATATAAGCGGGAAAGCCAATTCCTACAGTAAAGCGCAGGCTGAGATTATTCTGAAAGACTTCTTCTCCAAGAACCAGGTTAAATCTTTTGAGCTGGTACACCAGGGAGGAGAAGGTTCAAGATTCGGTATCGGTACGCTGACCACATCCGGCGGCAATTACAGACTGTCTTTTTTTCTGCAGAAGAAAGGCGGCTCCATGGTACTGAATGAACTGCGGTTCGAAAACAAATAACTTCCTACCATAAAATCATTGAAAAATCATGGTGCTCCGCGATTAATTGCGGGGCACTTTTTATTTTTGCACTGTTTTTAACAAACAGGCAAGGCGTATATGATGCTACTATAACATACACCCCCGCACCATAACGCAGAACTAACAACAAACTCATTAGATATGCTGGATGAAACAGCGCTGAACGCGTTTATAAGAAGTGCTCTCGCAGAAGATATCGGAAATGGCGATCATTCTACAATGGCCTGTATTCCCCCCACCGCCAAAGGAAAAGCGCTGCTTAAAATAAAGGAAGATGGTATACTGGCTGGTATGCAGGTGGCAGAAGCTATATTCAGATGGCTGGATATGTACACTGTATTTACACCCTTCAAGAATGATGGTGATGCAATGAAAAAGGGAGAGGCTGCCTTTGAAGTAGAGGCTGCTGTACATACACTCCTGATGGGGGAAAGACTGGTGTTGAACTGCATGCAGCGTATGAGCGGCATTGCCACGCTTACACATCAGTATGTAGAGAAGCTCAAAGGGTACCATACCCGTGTGCTTGATACCCGTAAAACCACGCCTAACTTCCGTTTGCTGGAAAAAGAAGCTGTTCGTATAGGTGGCGGTGTTAACCATCGTATGGGGTTGTATGATATGGTGATGCTGAAAGATAATCACATCGACTTTGCCGGTGGTATTACAGCGGCAGTCAACAAGACAGTGGTTTATCTTAAAGAGCGTAATCTGCCGCTTAAAATTGAAGTGGAAACCCGTAACATTGAAGATGTAAGGGAAGTGCTGGCAGTGGGCCAGGTAGACCGCATTATGCTGGACAACTTCTCGCCTGATCAGATGGCGGAAGCATTGAGCGTTATCAACGGCCGTTTTGAAACAGAGGCCTCTGGAGGTATTACGCTTGATACGCTGGAAGCATATGCTAAAACCGGCGTAGATTTCATATCAGTTGGCGCTATTATTCATCACGCAGTGAGTCTGGACCTCAGTCTCAAGGCTGTTATATCATAAAACAATTTTTTTGAAGAAGATCCTTTTTATCATAAACCGCAAAGCGGGCACCGATCGTGAAAAGCGGCTGGAACATGCTATCCGCCGGTACTTGCCGGCATCAGCGTATGAAGTGAGCATTACCTATCTCGCTTATCTCGGCCATGGCGCTGACCTTGCAAGGGAAGCCGTGAAGAATGGAATAGATACCGTTGTTGCTGTTGGTGGCGATGGGTCGATCAATGAAATTGCACAGGGCCTTATAGGCAGCAACACTGCTATGGCCATTCTTCCACTGGGAAGCGGCAACGGCCTCGCCCGTGCGCTCCGGATTCCGCTGGATGTGCATAAGGCGCTGAAGTTGATAGCGGCCGGAAAACAAAGAGCCATTGATGTGGGATACGCCAATGAGCACCTGTTCCTCAGCAATGCGGGTGTCGGCTTTGACGCGTTGATCGCCGACCAGTTCCGTCATACGAAGAAGCGGGGATTATCCGGCTACGCAAAGCTGGTGCTGAAGAGCTTTACAGACTACCAGCCCGCTGAATATACGATTGATATAGATGGAAAAATAATGACGGAAAAGGCATTCCTGCTCACCGTAGCCAACGGCAACCAATTCGGATATGAATTTAAACTGGCGCCGGGAGCTAATGTATTCGACGGAGAGCTGGACATTTGTATTATGCCGCCAGTAAGATTTTATCACCTGCTACCGGTAAGTCTTTACTCATTGCTGGGAAATATAGACCAGACACGGTTTCTCAAGCACCTAACCGGTAAAGAGATTACCATCAGCAGCAATGAACTGCAATACCTTCAGGTCGACGGCGACGCTGTGCCTCTCTCCGGAAACGGAAAGGTGACACTGAAAGTGCTGCCACAAGCCATGAAAGTAATTGTGAATGATTAACTATAAAATTTTGCAGGATGTCTAAAAAGAAAAATACCCCTGGAAGCGGTATCGTTTATTCCACCGATCCGAACTTTTCATTTGAACCTGAGCACATAGAAGAACAGGAAACACTGCCCCCAGCGCAGCAGCCACTAAAAGTGAAGCTGGATACAAAACAGCGCGCCGGTAAAGTAGTGACACTGATAGAAGGATTTGTAGGAAAAGACGAAGACGTGGAAAAGCTGGGCAAAGAACTGAAAACAAAATGCGGCACCGGCGGAAGTGTGAAGGATGGTCTGATCCTTATCCAGGGCGATTATAAAGAGAAAGTGATTAAATGGCTCCAGGACTGGGGCTATAAGAAAGCAAAATGATTTAGTTATTTATTGATTTAGGTATTTAGATATTTTAAATGCAGCGGAGATTATTATATGTTATAATCATCAACAAATCTCCGCTGCATTTAAAATATCTAAATACCTAAATCAATAAATAACTAAATATTTCTATCTGTTAACCAGTTTCATCCCACCTTCAGTGTAGCGGGGACCTGCTATAGCATAAGTTTTCAGGATACGTTGAATCTCTTCCAGATCTGCTTGCGTCAGCTGTACATCAGCAGCAGCGGCATTTTCCTGCAGGTACTTTCTGCGTTTGGTGCCGGGGATCGGTATGATGTCTTCTCCCTGCGCCAATAACCACGCTAATGAAAGCTGTGCAGCAGTAATACCTTTCTCTCCGGCGAAGTTTTCCAACGCAGTAGCGGTTTGCACATTCTGTTCAAAGTTACTTCCCTGGAAGCGTGGCAGGTTTTTGCGGAAATCGCCGTCGCTCAGGGTGGCGGCATCTTTGATCGCGCCGGTAGACAAACCCCTTCCCAGCGGACTGTAGGCAATCAGCGATACACCCAGTTCCCTGGCAGTTTGCAGGATCTCTCCTTCCACATCTCTGGTAAACAGGGAGTATTCACTTTGCAATGCAGCGATAGGATGTACTGTACTGGCCTTTTTCAGAGAGATAGCACTGGCTTCCGAAAGACCGAGGTAGCGAACCTTTCCTTCCTTTACCAGTTCTGCCATAGCGCCTACCGTTTCTTCCACAGGTATTTTGTCGTCAATACGATGTGTATAATACAGATCTATCACATCTACTTTCAATCGTTTCAAACTCGCTTCACAGGCCAGTTTCACATATCTTGGCGAGCCATCAAAGTAAGTGGTGTTATCTTCATTATACCTGAAACCGAATTTAGTGGCCAGAAATACTTTATCTCTTTTAGTAGCCAGTATTTTTGATAACAGTATTTCATTGGCGCCCTGGCCATACATGTCTGCGGTGTCCCAGAAGTTGATGCCCAGGTCTAATGCCAGTTCAAGTGTAGCAAGAGATTCCTGTTCATTGAAGTCTTGTGCGTTGCCGTATGCAAACGACATACCCATGCAACCCAGTCCTATTGCGGATAATGATGCACCGGTGTTTCCCAGTTTTCTGTACTGCATATGTGTTTAAATTTTAGAGCCCCAAAATTACATGCAGGTAGAAGGATAGCAATTGTACCAGGCAAAGTATTAATTGTTAAAATCAAAGGATCATTGTGTCCGGTAAATATGAGGCAGCTGACCACTCTGGTTTTTGAAGAAGTGCGTGAAGTTGCCCGGCTCTTCAAAGCCAAGGCACCAGGCTATTTCAGCAATCTGCCAGCTGGTATGGATAAGCAACAGTTTGGCTTCCAGTAATAAGCGCTGGCGGATATGCTCACTTACTGTTCGGCCAGTTGCCTGTTTTACACATGCGTTGAGGTGATTGGGATGTGTGTTCAGTGCATTGGCAAACTGCTTGGCAGTTTTTAATGTTACCTGGTGATGAGAGAATTCAATCGGAAACTGTTTTTCGAGTATATCGGTAAAGCGATGGGCCAGCTGATGTGCAGCTGCCATCGGTTTTTTTGATACCCTTACCCGCGCCAGCCGTTTCCCTTCCAGCATGAGTAATTTCAGATAGATCAGAATGGCTTCCTGTTTGAAAGCAGCGTTGTCCTGGTATTCCTTCAGCAGTTGCCTGAAGATAGACTGAAAATACTCGCTCTGCTCTTCAGTCAGTGTATATATTGCTTTTGCGCCCACACGCAACAGTGGGTGATGCAGCAGTTCTTCGTCGTGATTATGTGGAGATTCAAACAGCAACTCCGTGAAGAGGCAGAAGTAACCTTCCTGTTCCGGTGATGTTGCTTTCCATGTTTTGATTTCGTGTGGATTGAGGAAAAGAATGGTAGGGCCATTGATTTCATATTCATCTTCCCCCATCTGGAATATGCCGGTTCCCTTGGTGAACAGGCTGATCTTGTAATAGTCCCTTCTGCTGGCAGTTACCTCGTCCTGGCAAGGGTATTCAGACCTTTCATGAATAGCGAAGCTCCCGCGGGCAGGTGCTTTCGGGATCATTGGTTTTTGAGAATAAAGCAGGATGTTGTCGTTGAAATCTTCCATCGTTTGCAGGCGGATGGAAACAGGTTTATATGTGGACATAATCAAATTTAGATATTAATCCTGATATAGTTTCTTGCTGAGGATGATATGCCAATGTTAAGTTTTAGGGAAAAACAATCTGCGGAAAGCCTTATTACATCTGTATAAAAAATAAAAGTGCATCAGTGTTGCAAATTCATTTTTTGTTTATTTCAGAAAATTTCACAATTTGTTAACGCCTTTATCAACCAAAATCTTGTTATCATCATTCCCGATGTATTGCTTATGCAGAGCGGATTGCCACGTAAGCCGATGAACAAGATTCCCGAATTTATCAACGGAAGTACTGTCACCTGATCGGTACTTCCGTTTTTTATTTGTTGCTTATGTGCCTGTTTAACGTTAATACTATACCTGCTCAAATCCTTCTTCCAATCATTCAACTGCAATAACCTGCTTCTTATCTGACAAGGGCGTACACGTGACAAACATACTCCGTTTACACACCCTGTTTCGCCCGCAAGTGCAGTCCCGTGCCGGATTGTGTGAGTATCATCCGCATTTCATGTCCGTATCAAGTCCACCTCATGTCCGTATTTACTTCCATATTACTATACTATACATTCTATATTCCTGCTATATTGAGTGCTGTCGCGGGCTGGTATTGTAACGCACAGATACATCTTTTACTTTAGTTCCGGGGAGGAAAACAGGGTGGTAAGCATCTGGCCTGAGTCGTATTTACCTGGTTACTACAAACTCCACTTCTCCAAAACCAAGTTGCAGGATTTCTCCATCTTTTTCCAGGCACAGGTGCCCGTCAGGGAGTACGTCCACGATGGTGCCGTAGAAGAGTTCGCCGTCTTTGCGGTAAGGGGCCGGCTGCTGCCAGCGGAAAAGCCGGGATTTGTATTCATTCAGTAATGAAGGGAAACCGGAGGGCTGCAGTTGCCGGAATCGTTTTCCCAGGAAGCCACAGAGTTCTTTTGCCAGCTCAGTAGCGTCCCAGGCTTTGCCGGTGATCTGCTTCAATGACACGGGATTGGGCAAATGGTCAGGAAACCTGGCCTGATTGATATTGAGACCTATGCCGATAATGGCATAATGCCATATACTGCCTCTCAGTACATTTTCAATGAGAATGCCTCCTGCCTTTCTGTCACGCCAGTAAATATCATTGGGCCATTTGATGATGGTCTCATCGCCGGCATGGGAAGCGAAGAAATCAGATACACCGAGCGCAATGGCTGCGCTCAGCATAAACTGCCGGGAAAGCGGCAACATAGCAGGTTGCAGGGCAATAGTAAGCGCAATAATGTCTCCGGGATCAGCCAGCCACTGCTTGCCACGGGTTCCTTTTCCCGCAGTTTGGTTGCTTGTAAACCAGGCTGTACCGGATGTCACATGGCCTGAATTTACCTGCTGCATGGCATAGTTATTGGTGCTGTCAATTTCGTCTAGAATATAAAACGGTTGTCCTATCACGTGAATCTTTTTTAGTCTGATTTCTGGCACGAAAAGTAATTCATTTTATTATTTTCTTAACAATTAGGAGCCCGTAAGCATGATATTTCTGCATGTTATATTAGTGCTTGTTTAGTAACTTTGACAATTAAAGTTTATTTTTAACAAAAACGAGATTTATTGGCACCCTTAACCGTTCTGAGCACGAGGAAAAAGACGCCAGCACGTCTTACCAGAGAAAGTGAAATTTTTACCACCATCATAAAGGCCATACAGGAAAAGAAGGGGGAAAATATCGTATCCCTGGACCTGCGCCAGATTCCTGAAGCCGTGGCCGATTTCTTTATATTATGTGAAGCCAATTCCAATACCCAGGTAAGGGCAATTGCAGACTTCGTAACCGATGAGATAGAGAAGCAGCTGGGGGAGGAACCCTACAAACATGAAGGGTTTACCGCTCAACAGTGGATTTTGGTGGATTATGTGAATGTAGTTCTGCACGTTTTTCAACCGGAAACCAGGAAGTTCTATAATCTCGAGGAAATGTGGAGCGATGCTGACAGGATGGAGCACCATGAAGACTGAACAAATCAGTCAAGAAAGTATTAATATTTTATAATTCTGATTGCAATAAACATCCGTAAAGGAGCGAAAGATTATGGAAAAAGGAGGCAATAACTTCAACAAGGGTTCGGAAAAATCGCCTAAGAAAGGACCGAAGTTCAATATATACTGGGTGTATGCCTTTATAGGTATTGCACTGCTGGCAATGAACTTTTTTGATTTCAGATCCCCTACGAAAGAGATCAGCTTCCAGGAGTTTCAGCTCAACTACCTGAAACCTGGAGACGTAGATAAGTTGATAGTTATCAATAAGAAATATGTAGATGTCTACATTAAACAAGACAGTTTAAAACAGCCTAAGTTCAACGATGTTGCCAAAAGTAAATTTGGCGGCGCCAATCTGGGTCCTCATTACCGCTTCTCTATCGGCAGCGAGGAGTCTTTCAAGAAAGATATAGATAAAGCCCAGGAAGGTATTCCGTTGGAACAACAGGTAAAGATCTCTTACGAAGAGCGTCAGAGCTGGTTTGAACCGATCTTCCAGCTGTTGCTGCCGATTATTCTGATCATTGGTCTGTGGATACTGCTGATGCGTAAAATGGGCGGCCCTGCTGGTGGTAGCGGTGGTCCGGGCGGAATCTTCAACATTGGTAAATCCAAAGCTACCCTCTTTGATAAAGGCACCCGTGTAAACATCACCTTCAACGATGTTGCCGGCCTGGACGAAGCAAAGGTAGAAGTAATGGAGATCGTGGACTTCCTCAAAAACCCGAAGAAATATACCGCTCTCGGTGGTAAGATTCCAAAAGGTGCGTTACTGGTAGGTCCTCCGGGAACTGGTAAAACGCTGCTCGCTAAAGCGATGGCAGGCGAAGCACAGGTTCCGTTCTTCTCCATGTCCGGTTCAGACTTCGTGGAACTGTTTGTGGGGGTGGGCGCCAGCCGTGTGCGTGACTTGTTCAAACAGGCCCGCGAGAAAGCACCTTGTATCATATTCATCGACGAAATTGATGCTATCGGTCGTGCCAGAGGAAAGAACGTGATGATGAGTAACGATGAGCGTGAAAATACCCTTAACCAGTTGCTGGTGGAAATGGATGGTTTCGGAACAGACAGCGGTATCATTATCCTCGCTGCTACCAACCGCCCGGATGTACTGGATAGCGCGTTGCTGCGTCCCGGTCGTTTCGACCGTCAGATCTCCATCGATAAACCAGACCTGGCAGGAAGAAAAACAATTTTTGAAGTGCACCTGAAGCCTATCAAAACTTCCCCTAACCTGGATGTGGAGAAACTGGCTTCCATGACACCTGGCTTTGCAGGCGCCGATATCGCCAACGTTTGTAACGAGGCGGCTCTCATCGCAGCCCGTAAGGGTAAATCACAGGTGGAAATGGATGACTTCAATGACGCTATTGACCGTGTGATCGGTGGTCTGGAAAAGAAAAACAAGATCATCTCTCCGGAAGAAAAAGAAGTAATCGCTTATCACGAAGCCGGACACGCTATCTGTGGCTGGTACCTGGAGCACGCCAACCCGTTGGTGAAAGTAACCATTGTACCGCGCGGTGTGGCTGCGCTCGGATATGCACAGTATCTCCCTAAAGAACAATACCTGTACAATACCGAACAACTGAACGACGATATCTGCATGACCCTTGGCGGCCGTGCCGTAGAAGAACTGGTGTTTGGTAAAATATCCACCGGCGCTCAGAACGACCTGCAGGTGATCACCCGCATGGCCTACGCTATGGTGACCGTTTACGGTATGAACGAAAAAGTAGGTAATGTATCCTTCTATGATCCTAACAGTGATCAATCTTTCACCAAACCTTACTCCGAAGAAACATCCAAGATGATCGACGAAGAAGTGAGGAAGCTGATCGATACGGCTTATGTAAGGACCAAGAACCTGCTCAGCGAGAAAATGGAACAGGTGAAAACACTTGCCAAAGAATTGTTGCAGAAGGAAGTACTTTATCAGGCAGACCTTGAAAGGCTGATCGGTAAACGCCCTTATGATACACATAAGGAGCATCATCTGAACAAGGATGGAATGACTACGGATGGCGTACACCCGTCAGACATCATCAATCCTTCACCTTCACCTGCTAATGCGTAACTATTAATATGAAGATTTCTCCTGCCAAGGAAAATATTCTCAAGAGAGTGCGGAATGCATTAAGTCAGTCAGTACAGTTGCCCTTCCCTAATTCGGAGGGCAACTCTTCTGTTTTTAAGACAGAGAATGAAGGACTTGAGCTGAAGTTTGCAGAAGAGTTTGCCAGGCTGCAGGGGAAATTTGTTTTCTGTACCAGCAAAGCAGAGCTTATCGATAACCTGCGTGCGCTTACAGAAAACAAGGAATGGCAGAATGTTGTATGCCAGACACCTTCCCTGTTGAAAACACTGCGCTGGGAAGAACTGCCGTTTCTGAATAAAGGCAATATGCATGAAGCAGATGCCGCTATCACTGACTGTGAACTGCTGGTTGCACGTACCGGTACAGTGGTTTTAAGCGCCGCACAGGCCAGTGGCAGAGCATTGCCAATATACGCTCCCGTTCACATCATCATCGCCTATACACACCAGTTGGTATTCGACCTGAAGGATGCTTTCAACAGACTGAAAGATAAGTACGGGAATGATTTACCATCTGTTGTTTCTTTTGCTACAGGCCCCAGCAGAACAGCAGACATTGAAAAAACACTGGTGGTAGGTGTCCACGGGCCTAAAGAAGTATACGTATTTTTAGTTGATGTCGGCTTTTAGTTATCAGCTTGCGTGATCCTATGACCCAATGCTGACAGCTAAAGCTAATGGCTTTTTAATTCATGGACTTACTTTTACCAGCCAATAAGAAAATATATTTTGCTTCGGACTTCCATCTGGGTGCACCAGATCCTGCTGCCAGCCGGCAACGGGAGAAACTGATCATTCAATGGCTGGAGCAGGCCGAACAGGATGCCCACCACATTTTCCTGGTAGGTGATATTTTTGATTTCTGGTTTGAGTACAAGCATGTGATCCCCAAAGGCTACAGCCGTATCTTAGGCAAGCTGGCTACCCTCTCTGACAAAGGTATTGGTATATCAGTTTTTATTGGCAACCATGATATGTGGATGGACGGCTATTTTGAAGATGAGCTGAATATCCCCGTGTATTATGAGCCGCAGACCTATAACATTGCCGGAAAGAAATTCTATATCGGCCATGGCGATGGGCTTGGTCCCGGAGATCATGGATATAAATTTCTGAAGAAGATTTTCCGTAATCCTTTCTGCCGCTGGCTCTTTTCATGTATCCATCCGGTGGCGGGTATCTCGCTGGCTAATTATTTCAGCCGCAAGAGTCGTGCTGCCACAGGCCAGGAGCTGGAAAAATTCCTGGGAGAAGACCAGGAATGGCTGGCCATTTATAGTAAGGAAGTGCTGCAACGCGAGCATTTCGATTATTTTATCTTCGGGCATCGTCATCTTCCACTTGATATTAAAGTGGGCGAAAACAGCCATTATATCAATCTTGGCGACTGGCTCAACTACTTCTCTTATGTTGTATTTGACGGACAGCATGCAACATTGAAATTCTTTACTGAAGCAGGTGAGAAGGCCGCCAGATCAGGCGTCCAGAATTTCGTGCAGAATGGGCGGTGAGTGCAGCTCAGTAAAGTCTGGCATATGCAGCCGCAGAAAGTCCAGATAGGCATATAATAGCTTTCTTCTCTTTTCTTTACTCATATTGATACTTTCAAGTTGCTGTGCTTCATGGCAGCCAAACAGACGGTCTGTAAGCTCGCTGTTGTCTGGTTCGAGGTGGTTGGAGTGATGTGGCGGCAGGTCGGTAAAAGTGCCGTCCTGGAGGTCCAGGTAGGGCGTATATTCGGAATAGTGGCCGTTGAGCCTGAAACCCATATGTTCCGCCAGTTTCAGGGTGAAATAGAGTGGCAGATTGGCTGTTGTTTGCGAAGGTGATATATCCAGCAGCTGTAATGTGTTTTCTGTGAAATAGTACAGTTCCAGGTGCTGTTCCGGTTGTTTCAGACTTTTCTGCAGTAATTCGATGATGTAAAGTGCAACGGTATTTTTAACCACATTAAAGTGCACGGCATTGTAAATGTATGCCAGCTTGAATTCGGAGATCCGTTGCAGGTTCTTTATTTCGTTATGATACACCACCAGCTCCAGTATATTACCGGGTTGCAGCAGGTTGCCTTTGGCGGCCTTCGGTTTGGATGAGCGCGCGCCATTGACAATATAGGATTGCATGCCGAATAATTCTGTGAAAATACCTACGATCAGGCTGGTGTCTCCATACTTCACGGTACGTAGTACGATGCCACGTGTTTTGTGTAACATTTTTGCAGCAGTTAGCTATCAGTTATCAGCGTTTAATAATTGTAAAGGTAGCAATTTAGTGAAAAGATGATTACCGGAGCGGTGGGGGAATGAGCGGCTAAAAGCTACCTGCCAATGGCTATTTTTATTTACCTTTACTCCCATTTAACAAATTGAAAAATCCTTATGTGGCAACGCTTAGCAGGTCTGGTGCTGAAATACCGGTTAACTCTTCTCCTTTTATTGCTGGCCAGTACCGGCGTTATGGCCTACTTCGCGAGTAAGGTACAGATGTCTTATGAGTACGTATCTACCATACCGCATGATAATCCAAAGTACCTTGCATTTCAGCAGTTTCAAAAGAAATTCGGCACAGACGGTAATGTACTGATGCTGGCTGTGCAAACCGATAAGTTTTTCCAGGCAGATTTCTTTAATGATTATGTGAAGCTGAACAGAGACATGAAGAATGTTTTTGCAGTGGAGAATATCATGAGTGTGCCGATGGCAATCAATTTGATCAAAAATGATAGCTCCCAGAAACTGGAGGCAAGTCTGCTGTTTAAAGGAGATCATTTTGACCAGACTTCTATCGATAGTATTTCCGGTGTTTTTAAAACATTACCGTTCTATAAAGGGTTACTGTACAACCCGGATACACATGCTTACCTGATGGCGATTTATGTGAACAAGGATGTCTTCAACTCGCCTAAGCGTACCAAGGTAGTGGAAGAAGTAACAAAGCTGGCCAAAGCTTTTGAAGAGAAGCATTATACAGAGGTGTATCTGAGCGGATTGCCATTAATTCGTACAGTCATGGCCGTTAAGGTGGCGGATGAACTGAAACTGTTTCTGAAGATCTCGTTCCTGCTCACCGCGCTGATCCTGTTCCTGTTTTTCCGTTCCATTGGCGCAGTGCTGATGTCTATGGTAGTGGTGGCAATCGGTGTGATATGGTCTGTGGCTACCATTGTATTGATGGGTTATAAGATCACGCTGCTTACGGGGTTAATTCCTTCGCTGATAGTCGTAATAGGGATTCCGAACTGTGTGTATTTCCTAAGTAAGTATCATACGGAATACGCGAAGCACGGCAACAAAACGCGTGCGTTGATGCGTATGATACAGCGCATGGGGATTGTTACGTTGTTTACCAACATTACAGCGGCTATCGGATTTGGTGTATTCTGTTTTACCAACAGTGCCATCCTCAAAGAGTTTGGCGTAGTAGCAGGATTGAACATCATGTTCATCTTCCTGATATCTTTCATCTTCCTGCCTGCGGTATTAAGCTATCTGCCTGAGCCGAAGACAAAACATACAAATTATCTCGAGAACAGGTTCTTCGGAAAAGTACTTGATTTCCTCACTACACTGGTGTTTAAATACCGGCCATGGATATACATTGTAAGCGGAGCTTTGGTGTTGTTGTCTATAGCGGGAATGGGCAGATTGCAGTCTGTGGGTTATATGTTAGATGATCTTCCGCATACAGATAAATTGTATATGGATCTGAAGTTCCTGGAGAAGAACTTCAAAGGGGTGATGCCGCTTGAAATTGCGGTAGACACTAAAAAGAAGAATGGCGTGATTAACCTTCAGACGTTGAATAAGCTGGATGAGCTTACGAAGCTGATATCTTCGCAGCCGGATTTTGCAAGACCATTGTCTGTGGTGGAAGGTATCAAATTTGCGAAGCAGGCATATTACAATGGCGACAGCTCCAACTATGCGGTGCCTAACCAGTTTGACCTGAGCTTCCTGGCGCCATATCTGCGCATGAAAGGCTCAGCTAATGCGAATGGCGCCACATCTACATTCTCGAAGCTGGTTTCTTCCTTTATGGATAGCACCAGGCAGGTGGCCCGTCTGAGTGTGAACATGAAAGATGTGGGCTCTCAGAAACTGCCGCTGCTGCTTGATTCGCTGGAGCCGAAAGTGAAGGAGATATTTGACACTGCACATTATAAGGTAACCTTTACTGGTACCAGTGTTATATTTCAGGAGGGAACAAGATTCATCATCAATGGTCTTACAGAGAGTATTCTGCTGGCATTTGTGCTGATTATGCTGTGTATGCTGTATCTCTTCCGTTCATGGAGAATGCTGCTTATATCGCTGATTCCGAATATCATTCCGCTGTTGGTAACTGCGGGAATTATGGGTTGGGCAGGCGTACCCCTGAAACCTTCCACTGTACTGGTGTTCAGTGTGGCGTTGGGGATTGCTATAGACGTAACGATCCGTTTTCTGGTGAACTTCAAGCAGGAGCTATCGAGGCATGATTTTGATATCAGTGCTACCGTAAAGCAAACGATTCACGAAACCGGACTGAGTATTATTTACACATCGATGATCCTGTTTGCGGGATTCATGATCTTCAGTTTTTCAGGATTCGGAGGCACGAAGGCGCTCGGATGGCTTACATCGCTGACGCTGGTTGTGGCGATGATCACGAATCTCACGATATTGCCCGCATTGCTGTTGTGGATGGAAAAAGCGCTGTTGAAGAAAGCGAGGAAAAAGGAATTATGGAAGGTATTGGATGAGGAAGAGGATGTAGAAATAAAAGACTGACGAAGGTGATTCGATAAAACGATGTTCACCGGAACTGATTGAAAGCGGGAGATCCTTTAGGGGGCCCGCTTTTCCTTTTCAGGGATGGGTAGAACAGGTTAAGGTTACTGCTAAACCACCACAATAATTTAGCTAAAACGGACAAAAAACAATCCTGAAATAATCTAGTGGGTAACATTCAAATACCATTATCACCGTTTGTATAAAAGCCGTGTGGATACCCATAAAAAAGTATGAGGTTTATAATGCCATTCTAACCACACTAGTTCATGAAAAACAAGTACTTAAAGGGTGCTCACTTATCTGAGCGCAAATTTAAGGAGATCTTGCGGCTGTTTGCCGATGATCTCACTGCAACCCAGATAGCCAATATCAGCGGTGTAAGCAGGGTAACTATCAACAGCTACCTGAAGAAATTACGACACCAGATCGCCCGCTACTGCGAAACGTTGCATCCTGTGCCTGCTCACGTTGTTGTTTGCAGCCCATCGGTAGAAACCCATGCCGATAATGACAGCGACACGCTGGTGGCTGTGAAGCCCGGCGTAAGCAAGCTGGTAAAACCTGTGATTTTTGGAATCAGCAAAACACAGGACCGGTTACACACCGAAATTCTTCCTGACGTAAGCCGATCGATGATCCATGCTGCTACCAGGGGGCGCTCCGTTCTGGAGACCCTGGAGGCCACGGAGCGTCTGCGCAGATTCAGCGGTGTTGTAGACCTGGGTCAATATCGTTTGTACCGATTGGGTAACTCTTTCAGCGATGTAAAGGGAGCTCCGTTGATGGATGATATTGACGCTTTCTGGGGCCTAACCAAGCACCGGCTGGCCAAGTTCAAGGGATTGAACCGGAATACAGCTTATTTGCACTTAAAGGAGTGTGAATACAGGTTTAACCACAGAAATGAAGATTTGTATGCGGTACTGCTGGAATTGTTAAAGGCATATCCGCTTACATTATCTTGATAAAATATTATATCCCCTCTTCCTGAAAAAGGTGGAGGGGATAAACTTAATCTCGATTTAGATTTTGGTTGATGAGTACAGGCGGTATTCTTGCCGCTTGTTTTAAATCATTTTGTTATAACATTTAGTTATTGTTAATATGTTAACGATAAGTTAAAAAATTGTTATCTAAATGTTATGGCCAAATATCCCAGCTTAATTTTTTGTTAATAAAGTTTATATTTACAGCCGAGTTGAAATTTTGTTAAGGAAACTGCTTATGGACAGGAAGTTAATTACTTCTGCGATTTATTTGTTGAATAAATCGCAACAGAGGTGCTTAATTTTTCGTCATTGTATATCTCGTACTGTATGATACGTTACAACAAGCCAACATCAAAGAGTCTCCACAAAGGTTAGTCAACACTATTTATTTACGGTGAACCAAAATGAATTAGAGTTAAAAGCTCTGATATAGATCTAATAATTGAAGGTTAAAAAACAGGAAACAAAATCATGCTTATGAGGAAAGTTCTATTTCTCCTCCTGTCCGTGTTTTTCCTTGCCGGACAGGCATTTGCGCAGAACCGCACGATAACGGGGAAAGTTACCGATGGAAAAGACGGGTCTCCGATACCTGGTGCCACCATTCAGGTAAAAGGTACAAGCAAAGGCGCTGCCACCGCACCGGATGGTTCGTTCAGTCTTCAGGCTGCCGACAATGCAGTTCTGGTAGTATCATTTATTGGTTATGAAACAAAGGAGATTGCTTCAGGCACCGCTGAAAAGCTGAATATCCAGCTGAAAGTGGATTCTAAAAGCCTCGATGAAGTAGTCGTAACAGGTTACACCGTTGAGAAAAAAATCAACTCCACTATTGCTGTGGCATCTATCAGCGGAACAAAGATCAACAACATTGCGCTGCCGGATGTGAACCAGATGCTGCAAGGTAATGCGCCTGGTATTGCGGTATCCACCAACTCCGGTCAGCCTGGTGCTAAAACCGAAGTAAGGATCCGTGGTATCGGTTCCATTTCTGCCAGCAACAGCCCGCTGTATGTATTGGACGGGGTGGTAATGTCTACTGGTGACCTGACACAGAATACTCCCAGCCAGGACATCATCGCCAACCTGAACCCGGCAGACATTGAAAACATCAGCATCCTGAAAGATGCGTCTGCAACTGCACTGTACGGTTCCCGTGGTTCTAACGGTGTGGTAGTAATTACCACTAAAACCGGTAAAAAAGGTCAGAGCAGAATCAACTTCAATGGTAAATACGGTTTCCAGCAACTGGCTAAGAAAATCGAAATGATGAACGCTTCTGAGCTGCTGGCTTATCAGCGTGAGGCATTGAAGAACACTGGCAAATACACTGATGCTGAGATTCTGAAATACCGTCCTGATCACCTGGCTGATTATAACACCAACTGGATGGACGAAGCATTCCGCACCGGTAAAACACAGTCTTATGGCATCAATGCCAGCGGCGGTAATGAAAAAACAACATTCTATGCTTCCGGTGACTACTTCAAACAGCAGGGTATCCTGATCGGTAGTGATTTCAGCCGTTATGCAGGCCGTGTGAACGTAGATCATAAGTTCAATCAGAAGTTTGACCTGAGCGTTAAAATGAGCGGTTCTTATACCGATCAGCGCAGCGCTTCTCCAGGTAATACCTATTCCTCTCCTCTCGGTGGAGCCATGACACAGGTTCCCTGGATACCTTCACGTGATGCTAATGGTAACGTTTACAACGGTTACCTGCCAGGTTCTCCTGGTTCCAGCACCTGGAGCGGAATTGGAGACATTCCTGATGCCTTCCGTCCTACATTACAGGGAGGTAACTTCGTGCACACCATTCAGCAGAATTACACCAAGAACTACAATACTCAGACCGTATTCAACATCGCACTGGGTTATAACATCATAGATGGTCTCCGTTTCGTGGTAAAAGGTAACGCAGAGCTTACCGGTATCCGTGAGAAACAATGGACCTCTCCCAACACCTACGACGGACGTAACAACGGTGGTGCATTATATAATGTAAACACTAACGCCGGGCTGTATACCACACAGCAGTTGCTGACTTACAACTTCAATGTTGGTAAAGATCACAGCATCCGTTTACTGGCTGGTAATGAATACTCTTACCGCAACCTGTCATGGACAATGGCTAGTAAGAATATGTTCCCTAACAGTGATCTGCAGGTGCCTAACGTAGGTGCTGTTGCTGCTGATGTACTGGGTCAGGAAAACAACTATGCTTTCCATGGTATCCTTGCAAAAGCTGACTATGATTATAAAGCGAAATATTTCCTGAGCGGTAGCTTCAGAAGGGATGGTTCTTCCCGTTTCCCTAAAGACAGCCGTTATGGTAACTTCTACTCTGTAGGTGCTGCATGGCGCATTACTGAAGAGAACTTCACCAAATCTATTGGTTGGCTGAACGACCTGAAACTGCGTGCCAGCTATGGTATCATGGGTAACGCTGAAGGCCTGGGCGACTATCCTTATATGGGACTGTACAGCTTCAACGGTGCTTACAATGGTGTAGCTGCCGGTTATGCCAACCAGCCTGCCAACCCTGCCCTGAGCTGGGAAAAACAGAACCTGTTTGATGTTGGCCTTGACTTCAGCATCTTCAATAAACGTGTATATGGTAGCATCGGATTCTACGACAAGCGCTCTTCTGCACTGCTGATGCAGCTGCCACTGTCTATGACAACCGGCTACGATGTGATGAACCTGAACGTGGGTAAAATGCTGAACCAGGGCTTTGAAATTACACTGGGCGCTATCCCTGTTTCCACCAAAGACTTCCAGTGGAGCACAGACCTGAACTTCGCTACATTGCGTAACAGGGTATTGTCTCTGGGGGGCCTGCAGTTTATTCCTGCCGGTACCAGACAGCGTATTGAAGTGGGCCGTGCGTATGGTTCCTGGTATATGCCTTTATGGTATGGTGTAGATCCTGAAACAGGCTCTCCTTTGTGGGTTGGTCCGAATGGCGTACCTACCAAAAATGTAGGCGAAGCACAGCGTGGGTACGTTGGTCAGGCACTGCCTAAGATCACCGGCGGTTTCACCAACAAATTCAACTATAAAGAGTTTGATTTATCCATCTTCATCACTTTCAGCGCGGGTAACAAAGCATACAACTACAACCGCATGAACCTGGAGAGCGATGGCGCCAACCTGCGTAACCAATCGAAAGATGCGCTGGGTTACTGGAAACAGAAAGGTGATATCTCCGACAGGCCTAAACCAATCTATGGTGGCGGTGGTACAGGTTCCAGCGGCGTTTCTTCGCGCTACCTGGAAGATGTGTCTTATGCAAGGGTAAGAAACGTAACCCTGGGTTACACACTGCCTAAGCGTTTACTGACAAACATGAAATTGCAGTCACTGCGCGTATACGCACAGGCTGAGAACCTCCTGACTTTCACTGGTTACAAAGGATGGGATCCGGATATCAACACCAACCCGCTGTCTCCGAACAGCACGGCTTCCATCGCTACTACCAATGGTGGAAACGACGCATGGCGTTACCCTACTGCACGTGTTATCACCTTTGGTATAAACGTGGGTTTGTAAACGAAGATGTTCTTCTAACAAAAAATTGTAGTTAATTGATTATGAAATATTCTAAACTTTCTATACTGGCTTTATCTGCTGTGGTTACTTTTTCAGCTTGTAATGACAAGCTGGACCTGGCCCCTTCAGACGCGCAGGAAAATGGGGTGGCTGTAAATGAGAGCAATGTGAAGCTGCTGGCCAATGGTTTGTATGAAAAAGCACAGGAGCTTGAGTATTATGGTCGTGATTTTATGGTAACCACCGATGTGGGTGGTATTGATATGAAGATTACCGGTGACAACTCAAACCGTTTCATCCAGGAGTTCCAGTATTTATACCTGCCTTTGGTGTCTCCTCAGACTAAAACCTGGCTGAATGCTTACCGCGTAGCTAACCAGGCAAGTGTGATCATTGACAAGCTGCCAACCAATGCCAACACTTCTCCTTACAAAGGTGAAGCTTATTTTATGCGTGCGCTTGCTCACCTGGACCTCACAAGAAGATATACCAGACCGTACACCGGCACAGCTGTTGGTGGTGGCAAGGTAGATCCGAATGCAGAGAACTCGGGTATTACGCTGATCACAAAAGCAGCAGAATCAGCTCCAAATACACTGAAGCCTAAGCGTAATACTTTAAAGGAAACTTACGACTTCATCATCAGTGACCTGAAACAGGCGCAGCAACTGGCTCCTGCCAGCAAGCCCAATACTCAGGCTTCTTTCAGAGCATCACAACAAGCTGCTACCGCTTTGCTGTCACGCGTGTATGTATACATGGGCGACTGGACCAACGCTGTTGCCGAAGCAAGCAAACTGATTGGTACTTACCCCCTGTGGGAAGCAGATGGTCTGTTGGCTGCATATACTGCTGACAATCCAACTTCAGAGGATATTTTCAGTCTTCGTTTCCTGACTGCTGAAAACAGAGGTTCCAATAACTTTGGCTATATCTACCTGCCCAAAGATCCGGCTTCTTCCGTTCAGGGCTATGGTGATATCCGCCTCTCTGACAGCTTCATGAGCATCCTCGATGTGAAAGATGCCCGCAGATCACTGATCAAACTGTTCAATGGTAACAACTACCTTATTAAATGGCAAGGTAATGGTCAGGGATTTGTTGGTATGGTGAATGTGAAGATCCTCAGAATAAGCGAAGTGCTGCTCAACCGCGCAGAAGCTTATGCTGAAATGAAGAACCTTACAGGCGCAGTAGCAGATATCAATACCCTGCGTGCTAAACGTGGCCTGGCGCCATATGCCGGTAATGTAACCGATGCTGCCGTTATTACGGAGATCAAACAGCAGAGAAGACTTGAGTTGGTAGGTGAAGGTCAGGCAATGACAGATCTTTTCAGAAAGAATGACGTCCGCATCATCAATGATAAAGACGCTATCCTGCCTCCTAATATGGAAGTTAAACCAGACAACTTCCGTGTTGCTTACCCTATCCCACAGACAGAGGTAGATGCCAACGCTAACATGGTACAGAATCCAGGTTATCCAAAATAGTTTTTTATAAACTGAGTGATGAAAAGGCTCCCTCGCTGCTGCGGGGGAGCTTTTTTTTGTGCCTGTCAGATAAATGAGTAAAATGTGATTGTGGTCACATGTTTTGAAATATAGCCCCATTCGCTTTTGACCGGAGCCTCAAAAAGATAGTGATCCTACCTAAATTATTTCTTCAACAATTCTTCTTCTTCGCGTGTTATCTCTTTTTAAGGTCTATCAATCAAAAATCTATCAATCAAACCTAATCGCTTATGAAAACAGTGCTACTAATGTTGCTGATCGTGGGCAGCAGCATCCTCAATGCGGTAGCCCAAACGCGAACGATCAATGGTAAAGTAATTGATGCAAAAGACGGCTCCCCTTTACCTGGTGTTACCGTAGTCGTAAAAGGTACAAACAAGGGCGTATTCACGTCCGGAGATGGTTCTTACAAGCTAAGCAACGTTTCAGACGGGGCTACGCTGGTATTTTCATTCGTTGGCTACCTTAACAAGGAAGTGACGGTGGGTACAGAGAATACCGTCAATGTGACGATGGAAACAGACAAGAAACAGCTCGGCGAAGTAGTGGTAACCGCTATGGGGCTGAAGCGTAATGAAGTGGCCCTTGGTTATTCTGTGACCAGTGTAAAGCCTGACCAGATACTGCAGAAGTCTGAGCCAGACATGTTGAAAGGTTTACAGGGTAAGGTGGCCGGTGTGGATATCAGAACCTCACAGGGTACGCCTGGTGCGGCAACGCGCATTAATATCCGTGGTAATACTTCGTTTTTTGGTAACAACGAACCATTGATCGTGGTGGATGGGATTCCTTACAATAACGACCAGGTAACTACCTCCAGCCAGACATCGGGTGGCGGTGCTTATTCAAGTGGTCTGTCTTCCCTTGATCCTAACGACATTGCATCCATGACGGTACTGAAAGGCGCGGCTGCAGCGGCGCTTTACGGTTCAAGAGCTTCCAACGGTGCTATCATCGTTACTACAAAATCAGGTAGTGCAGGACGTTCACGCAAGGGGCTTGAAGTGACCTATTCCTCTTCTCTTGCATTTGAAAGAGTGGCTAGTTTGCCCAAGTATCAGAATGATTACGGTGCAGGTTCCCTTTTTACTTATGCCAATGCCAATGGTTCCTGGGGTCCTAAGTTTGGCACCCGGGATTCTATACCAGCCTGGCCTGATTACCGGAATGCATTCCCGAATCTGTTCCCGAACGGGAAAACTGTTTATAAGGCATATCCCAATAACGTCAAGGATCTATTCAGAACGGGTTCAGTGTTTGAGAACTCAGTATCTGTAAATGGTGGAGATGAAAAATCATCTATCAGTTCTACCGCTTCTTATCTTACACAGGACGGTTATGTACCTGCTTCCTCTTTCAACCGCGGAAGCATCAGTGTGGGCGGACAAACGAGACTTAATGTGGGGCTTACCGTCAGCGCCAACTTCGCCTATTCGAGAACGAATCAGGTAGGTAGCGTATTCGGTGAAAACCAGGTGGACGGATCCGCTTCTTCTTTCGCGCGTAACCTCTTCCTGGCGAGGAACTGGAATATTGCAGGGTTACCTTTTGAAGATGCAAACGGGTTCCCGGTTTCAACGAGTAACGCTCAGTATGATAACCCGTTATGGTCTTTCAGGCACAATACAGTTAAAACAAACACCGACAGGTATGTAGCGGGTATCAAATTCGGATATAACATCCATGACATTGTTAATCTATCTTATCAGATAGGTACCAATACCAATAACCTGTTCCGCAGAGAGGTAACAGACATCGGATCACGTGCGGCAGAAGGAAAGGGAAGGATCATTGAAGAGAACTATCAGTTCCAGGAAATAGAATCCAACCTGATTGCCACTATCACACCGAAATTAAAGAATAAGGATTTTGACTTTAAGGCAATACTCGGGCACAACGTTAACCAACGTACAACCCGTGACCAGGTGATACTGGGTAATGAAATCATTTCCCCCGGCATTTATACGATCACCAATACCAAATCTATATTGCCCAGTAACGGCACTTACCAGCAACGGCGCCTCTGGGGCATATTTGCAGACCTTGAGTTTGCGTACAAACAGTTTGCGTTCCTGACCGTCACAGGCAGAAATGACTGGTCGTCTACCCTGCCTACGAACAATCGCAGCTATTTCTATCCGAGTGTGTCTGCCTCCTTTATATTTACAAGAGCATTTAATATGGAAAACAAGGTGCTGACCTTTGGTAAGATCAGGGGCAGCTGGGCTAAAGTAGGCCGGGATGCCAACCAATATTCGCTGCAGAACGTATTCCTGCTGAATAACCCCATACTGGGTGTGCCCGGCGTGATACAATCGCCCACCTCGAACAACCCGAAACTGAAACCTGAGTTTACACAGGACTTTGAAGTAGGGCTCACGCTCGAATTTTTCGACAGAAGAATAGCGCTGGATGCTGCTTACTATAATCGCAGCTCCACCAACCAGATTGCAGCGATTACCACCCCAGCCTCTTCAGGGTTTACTCAGTTGTTCGAGAACTTTGGAAAGATCAGTAATAAAGGTGTGGAAATAGACCTGAACGTAATACCTGTGCAGACAAAAGATTTTACCTGGAATCTGCACTGGGTGTTCACCAAGAACAAGAGTGAAGTGGTATCTCTGCTACCGGGTGTAGAGAGGATTCCTTTGAACAATATCCTGACAGAGATATCCCCATATCTTGAGCCAGGCAAGCCTTTCGGCTATCTAAGGGGTACCGTGGATTACCGTGACGCCAAAGGCAACCTGCTGATCAACCCGGCTACCGGCCTGCTGATCAGAAACCCGGAACAGCAAATGATCGGTGATCCCAATCCTGATTTTAAGACGGGGCTGAATACTACGTTCAACTACAAGGGTGTTTTCCTGAGCGCCTTGTTTGATCTCACCAAGGGTGGCGATATGTATTCTGTAACGGTGAGCTCACTGTTAGGCCGCGGTGTAACCAAAGATACCAGGGATCGTGAAACGGGTTATGTGATTCCTGGTTATTACGGAGATGGGAATACCGGCAAGCCCATACTGGACAGTAAGGGTGAGCAGATCCGCAATACTACCAGTGTGAGTTTGCGCGAGTTGTATTTCGGAGAATCTTTTGCCATCAATTCTGCTACAGAATGGAATGTATATGATGCTACCGTATATACATTGCGTGAAGTAACCCTGGGCTATGACTTGCCGAAGAAATGGTTCCAGAGAACGCCTATCGGTAGTCTCACAGTTACATTAACCGGCAGAAACCTCTGGTATGTAGCGCCTAATTTTCCCAAATACACCAATTTCAATCCTGAGGCCAACAGCTTTGGTAATACAACCACACAGGGTATTGAATTGTCTGCTGCGCCCACTACGCGCAGGTATGGCGTGAATCTCAAGGTTACATTCTAATTGGTGAACATTTTCAAAACAGGAAATTATGAAAAGGTCGATCTATATATTTTTCGGGATGCTGGTCACGTTAACTGCATGTACCAAGGGGTTTCTTGATATTAACACGGATCCCAACTTTGCATCCAAAACATCTGAAAACAGGCTGCTGCCTCCATCGCAGCAAGGGCTGTCTTATGCGCTGGGGTTCAATAATGACAACCGCGGGGCCAGGGGGCTTACGGAAGTAACGTCTGTATACATGCACCAGATTACTGTGAGGGAAGACCAGGACCAGTATGGTGCAGATGGAAACGATTTCTCCATCAACGGCTCATGGAAGGGCATGTATAGCAGTTCTCCTGCGCAGGTGGGTTCTGATGTTCTCGGTACTTTACAGAACACAGAAGCGCTTATTGCGCAGGCTACAAAGAATGGGAATATGATTTATGCCGGCATAGGTAAGATCATGAAAGCATATGCCATCAGCGAGTTTGTAGATGCTTTTGCGGATGTGCCTTTTTCTGAGGCCAACAAGCTGCTGAGCAACGGCATAGTTTATCCAAAGTATGACAAAGGCGCAGAGATATACCCCAAACTGTTTGCGCTGCTGGATGAGGCTATTGCTAATCTGAAGGATGCCGGTGCTGCCAATACACTGGTGCCATCCGGTGACGATCTGTTTTATGGCGGTGATGCCGGAAAGTGGATTGCATTGGCAAATACTATTAAGTTGAAAATGTATAACCAGGTAAGACTGGTACAGGATGTAAGTGGTCAGGTACAGGCGCTGGTGGGCGGAAGTCTCATCAGCTCAACAGCCAATGGCTTCATGTTCCCATACGGACGCGGTACAACACCGGATGACCGTAATCCCGGATTCAGCGAATACTTTGCCGGGCAGAAGACGCATTATCAGAGCCCCTGGTTTTATGAAATACTGAGAGGGTATAACAAGCGGATATTTACTGGTATCAGAGACCCCAGGATACCATATTATTTCTATGAGCAACTCACATTTGACCAACCCGCCCAGAACCCTACAGATTACAGGGATAGTGGTTTTCTGAGTATACCGTTTGGCTCCGTGAGTGTGAATCGTGATTTTTCGCAGGACCAGTCAATGACGTTGTTTGGCATCTATCCTGTTGGTGGCCGGTTTAATCTCGACACTGTACAGGTGGATGGTACCAGCGGTACCGGTGCAGCACCCCTCAGGCTGCTGACCTATGCAGATCGTTTGTTTATTGAGGCGGAACTGCGTCAGGTAGGCCTGCTGCCGGGAAGTGCAAGAGACAAGTTAAAAGATGCGATCAACGAAGCTTTTAACCTGGTGGATTATGTAGTGACGGCGGCGTCAAAACAATCCGGTATTCCCGTGTTGGCTGGCAGTACTGATGCCAGTGATTATGTTAACAAAGTACTGGCAGAATATGATGCGAAAGATGCCGCCGGCAAGCTGGAAGTGATAATGACACAGAAATGGATTTCCAGCTTTGGTAACAGTAATGATCAGTATACCGACTACCGGCGTACTGGTTATCCGGTAATATTTAATCCTAGTGATCCTACGCAGGCGCCGGGAGGACGCTTGCAGCCACCCATCAATGGTGATCCTACCAGGCCAGGGGCACAGCCTTCTATCCCTGTGCAGCTGAGCAGGGCATTCCCATTGTCGCTGCCCTGGAGTAATGATGACCTGAACGTAAACAAAAATGCACCTAAACAGAAGCCACCTGCAACTACTCCCGTATTCTGGGATAAGTAATGAGGTTGATTTATGTTGATCTAAAAAATGAATTATGAACAGACTACTTAACTTATTTATACTACTCGCAATCGTGTTTTCAGCAGCCTGTAAGAAAGACCAGAACCCCAGGCTGCCTGATGGACTGGAGAAGTCGCCTATTCCGCTGGTTCAGATTGTAAAGGGCTCTGACGCAAGTATTGGCGATGTGAATACCTTCAAGGGAAATTTTAATGTAGGATTACTATTTCCAAACGATATCAAGCCAAAGAAAATGGATGTGGTTGTGGCATTAAACGCAAATTATGATGTAGTGAAAGTGCTGCAGGCAGACGTTACCACCTATCCTACTTCAATTACTGTAACTGCGCAGCAGCTGGCAGCCTTGTTTGGTAAGAATGCTGCGGACCTTGTTTCCGGCGATTTCTTCGAGATAGGAGCTGATGTAACGCTCAACAGCGGCCTGGTAGTTACTATGTTCAGTAAGGCTAACGTTGCAAATCCGTATGGCCCTGATGCACCCAATTACCCGGGTAGCAGCTTACAGATCACCTACACAAAAAAATAGTAACGTTGAGGTATACACGATTTTCAAAGCCGCCCTGGTAAGCCGGGGCGGCTTTCCCTTTATGGGTAAAGGCTTGCAGCGAAGTGATCCTGAAGTTTATTCTTATCAAGATAAAAAGTAAATGTTTCCTTGAAGAAAATTATGCGGGGCAGATTATTGAAAACCTGTAATAATTTATATATTGCATATGGTTATTTAAAAATTATTTAACAATTGTAGATCAAAATCTAAACTTTAGAAGTTGGACCCGGCTTAACGCTACCTAATTTGCTTATGATGTTGTTTGGAACCTATGCTGAGAATAAACAGATCTCCTGAGTCTTTTTTCTCCAGTATATGTGAATACCTGTTATCCATGGGAATGTCGTCAGAGATCCTGACTGGCGCATTGTTGTTCTGCTAAAGTTTAGCTGAGAAAATTTATTAAAATCTAAATTGCTTATGAAAAGAGGACTACTCTTATGGCTGCTCGTGGCCATCAGTGTGCTGCATGCCTATGCACAATCCCGAACGATCAGGGGCAAGGTAACTGATGCCAAAGATGGCACTGCCCTTCAGGGAGTTACTGTTACAGTGAAAGGAACTAGAGTTGGAACAGTAACGGGTCCTGACGGATCCTATAAGCTTGATGCTCCCGCCAATGCAACACTTATTTTCACCTTTATCGGTTATGAACAGAAAACAACTGCTGCTACTGGCGATGTAGTAAATGCGCAATTGGGCACAGATAACAAACAACTCAGCGAAGTTGTCGTAACGGCGCTCGGTGTTACCAGAGAGAAAAAAGCGCTTGGTTATTCTGTAGGAACAGTAAAATCAGAAGAGCTGGTGCGTGCAGCCAACCCTAATATAGCTACAGCTATTCAGGGTAAAGTATCCGGTGTGGAAGTAAGAGCTTCCAGCGGTATGCCTGGCGCATCTGCACAGATCCTGATCCGTGGTCCCCGTTTCTTTGATTCAGATAATACACCGCTGTATGTAGTGGATGGGATGCCTATCAACAGTAAACCTGACTTTGATGTGGCTAGTAGTGGCGTTACCGGTACTGACTTTGCAGGCCGTTCCATAGATATTGATCCCAATGATATTGAAAGCATCGACGTACTGAAAGGTCAGGCTGCTTCTGCACTGTATGGTATGCGTGCTGCGAATGGTGTGGTGATGATCACCACCAAAAGCGGTAAAAGCAATAAAGCCGGCAAGCCTGTGATCACCGTATCCAGCAACTACTCTTTCGATAATATCTCCAGGCTGCCTGATGTACAGAACAAGTACGCACAGGGTAATAACAACAAGACCTTCAATAACTTCGTTTCCCAGTCATGGGGTCCTGAAATCAGCAAACTCGCTGATGATCCAAAGTTTGGTGGTAACGTACCCAACGATTTCAACAACCAGACGCCTACTGACCAGACAAGAGGTAAATACTGGAATCCGCAGAAGCAGGCATGGGTTACCCCACAGGCTTACAATAACCCGAAAGACTTCTTCCAGACAGGACATACCTTTAACACCTCTCTGAATATGTCTCAGGCGAGCGAGCGCGGTAACTACGCGTTTGGCTTCGGGAATACTGACCAGAAAGGTATTATCCCGAGCACTGATATGAAGCGTTTCAATGCCAAGTTCAACGGTACTTTCAACCTGAGCCCGAAAGTAAGAGTAGGAACAAGCATTAACCTATCAAATACTAATATTAACAAACTGCCAACCGGTAATAACAGTATCCTGTTTCAGATCTATGGCGCGCCTTCGAGCTATGATATGAAAGGTACGCCTGCTTATGAAGCCGGTAATCCTTACAAACAGATCTCTTATCGTGGTGGTACCTTCGATAACCCGTACTGGTCAAATCAGTTTAACTCCTTCAATGAAAAAACAAGAAGGATCTTCGGTAACGCGTTCATTTCCTACGATCCGATCAAAGATCTGAATATACGCTACCAGCTGGGTACAGATATTTATACTACTGATATGGCCGAGCTATACGAAGTAGGTTCAGCAGTTACTGGTGCGCCTAGTACCTCCAATACTGTTCCTTCTTCTACTGCTCCGGGCGGCGGTGAAATTATCAACCGTGCATTTATCAACCGTACATTCAACTCATTGTTAAACATCTCTTATAACAAACAACTGAGCACTGATTTCAAACTGACAGCGCTGGCTGGTTCTGAGATCAACGACAGTTATACCCGTTTGATGGTGCAGGACGGTACTGGTTTGTCTGCCGGAGGTTTTCACAACCTGAACAATGCCTCCAGCGTGATCAGTACTGAACAGCAGTTTAAGAAAAGAACCGTTGGTTTCTATGCGAGTGCAGGATTGGACTGGAGAAAAATGGTTTATCTGAATATCGCTGCCAGGAATGATTATGCTTCTTCTATGCCCAGAGGAAAACGTTCTTTCTTCTACCCTTCAGGATCACTGGCCTGGGTAGTGAGCGAACTGCCTTCCCTGCAGGGCAAAGATATTTATGCAAAAGTACGTGTGTCTCTCGCGCAGGTGGGAACAGCGGGTACCTTCGTATCTCCGGTTTATAAAAAGCATTTAACTGCTTCCGGCGGCTTCCTGAGCGATGGTATCCAATATCCTTTCAATTCCCTCGTTGGCTTCAGCCCCAACCCTTCCTTGTACGATCCTAACTTCAAACCGCAGAATACCCGTGCTATTGAGATGGGCGCTGAGTTAGGGTTCCTGCAGAACCGTATTGGTATCGAATACTCCTATACAAAACAGAATACCATCGATCAGATATTTGCTGTGCCGATGGCTGGTTCTACAGGCTTTACGCAAATATATCGTAATGGTGGTGAAATGTCTGCCAGTGTACATGAGGTGAGTGTGAAACTGATACCTGTTAGAACGAGAGACTTTGAGTGGAATCTCAATGTTAACTATTCAAAAGTGATCAGCAAGGTGGTGAACCTCGCTGAAGGTGTGGATAACATTTCTCTCGGTGGCTTCACTGACCCACAGGTACGTGCTGCTATCGGTTATTCCTATCCTTCTATCTTCGGAACGGCCTATCTGCGTAACAATGAGGGCAAGCTGGTGCTGAATGACGATCCTAACGATAAAGCCCGCTATGGTATGCCTATCCAGGCTACTGACAATAAAGTGATCGGTAATGTTACCCCTGACTTTATTATGGATTACAACACTACCCTGCGATATAAATTTGTACGTCTGAGTGTATTGCTGCAATGGAAAAAAGGTGGTCAGATGTTCTCCGGCGCCAACAGGCTGATGGATTTCTATGGTACTTCCAAACGTACTGAAAACCGCGCAACAGATGTTATTAATTACGAAGGTGTAGGTTATTCCACACTGAAGCCTGACGGTACAGGTGGTACTGCCTTCAAAGGAGAGATTAAAGGCGCTGATAGAATTAAAGAACTTTACAACCTGATGAGTACTATTTCAGAAGCAGGTGTTTATGGAACCGGTTATCTCAAACTGAGAGAAATTTCTCTTGCCTTTGATTTGCCGTCAAATATCTGCCAGCGTACAAGGGTCTTCAAGGCTGCATCACTGGCTGTATCTGCACGTAACATCCTGTTATGGTCTGAGATGCCCAACTTCGACCCGGAAGCATCTCAGGGTAACGGTAATATGCAGGGAGGTTTCGATTATATGTCTCTGCCACAGACTCGTAGCATTGGTATTGGTCTGAATCTTACATTCTAATTTTAAAAACAAGCGATTATGAAATATTGGAAATATATAGCCGGATCAGTGATTGCTTTATCCTTTGCTGCATGTTCGGATGACGTAATGGATAGAATAAACGAGAACCGGAATGATCCGAAGGATGTGACAGCGGTAAACCTGATTGCCACCGTAACGACTGAAACTGCCGCGGGTACAGTTGGTACGGATATCGCCTGGTATGCGTCTGTATTCATCGAACATAATGCCGGTACTTACAACCAGATGTTCCAGGCTGATGACAGAACTGGTCTGAATTCGTCTTCACTCAACAACGCCTGGACTGCTGTTTATGATAACCTGATGACGTTGAATGATATCATCAGGAAATGTTCTCCTGGTGGTACTGAGCCGGAGAATAAGGCTACCCTGGGTATAGCGCAGGTACTCACTGCCTACAACCTCGCCATCACTACTGATATGTGGGGACAGGTTCCTTTCAAAGAGGCGCTGAAAGGCATGGCGAATTTTCAGCCTGTTTATGACAAACAGCAGGATAATTACCAGAAAGTGATCCTGCCGATGTTGGACAACGCTATCACTAATCTCACGCAGGAAACACCATCCGGTATTATAGCCAGTCTCGGTAAAACTGACCTGATCTATAAAGGATCTACTGACAACTGGATCAAGGCCGCCTGGAGCCTCAAAGCAAGATATTACCTGCATCTCTCCAACGTTGTGCCTGATGCCGCAGATAAAGCCCTGGATTGCATTTCCAAAGGATTTGAAAGCGCAGAGAGCGAGTTTCTGTTTAATGCTTATCAGCGTACCGCTACCGGAGAAAATCCGTGGTACCAGTTTTTTGCAGATCGTCAGTACCTCTCTGTCAGCAAAACATTGTACGACTTGATGGATGCACGCAAGGATCCGCGTATGAAGGCTTATTTCCAGCCATTGTCAAATGGAAAGATTGTGCCTGCGCCGAACGGGGCCTCTGAGCAAACACAGACTGGATATTCAGTATCTCTGCTGTCTACTACCGATAACGCTGCAGCTCAGATCGCACCGACTCCACTGATGACGTACCACGAACTGAAGTTCGTTGAAGCAGAGCTGAAAGCCAAAAAAGGTCAGGATTTCAAACCTGCTTTGCTGGACGCTATCCGTGCTTCTTTCGCTTATTATAAAGTAAGTGGTGCAGATGACTATTATACCAGCCAGGTGCTTCCCTTGCTGGGTACTACTCCCGCAGATAATCTGAAAGAGGTGCTGACTCAGAAATACATCTCTTTCTATGAAGCAGAATCCATTGAAGCATATAATGACTATCGCAGAACGAGGGTACCACAGCTGCACAATCCCAATAATAATCTGGCAGTGTATGGTTTCGTCGAAAGATTTCCTTATCCGCTCAGCGAAACTTCTGCAAACTCCAAGAATGTGCCTAAGGTGAATTTCTTTAAAGATAAAATCTGGTGGGCAGGTGGTACTGAATAAGTAAGCTATCCTTCCTGATAAATTAAAAAGGGCTGCCCCGGATGGGCAGCCCTTTTTTTGTAACATGAAAATGTTAATTAGATTTTTCTCATTTTTAATTATATTTGTCCCTATCATGAAATTTTCATGGGACCAGAATCAAGAATCAACAGTGTGCCTATTATGAATCAAAATAGGCAGAAACAAAAGGTGTATATCAAAACTATTCAATCGCTAGAATGCTTATGGGATAAGTCTAAATCTAAATTCCCTGCAATCAGTAGTTTCAATTATTTCGTCCGGTTTGCCGCGTATTTACATGCTACGGAAATCATAGTAATACGGCCACTGACATCGTTGCAACTACCAAAATCTAACCAGATCGTACTGAAAAGCTACAATGGGGTGTAACTATGTTAAATATTTTTTATTGCTTATGAAGAAAAGGATACTGATGTACAGTAGCTATGGCGGAAGTATCTGCTAACCTGTTTACATATTCTCTTTTCAGTTGGACCAAATTAAAATCGAAATCAAAGGCATAATGCCTTAAGGGGTTTGCTATGCCTGTTGACCAGGGATGGTTACGGATAAACTTTTTTATTTTTTCAAATCAAAATCGCTTATGAAGAAAGGATTGCTTCTCTGGCTGTTCGTGGCCATCAGTACGTTGCAGGTGCTGGGTCAAACACGAACAATCACCGGTAAAGTTACCGACGCAAAAGACGGTGCACCGTTACCAGGTGTAACGGTAAAGTTGGCTAACGGTTCTGGTGGTACTCTCACAGATGTCAACGGTGCATTTAAACTGAATGCGTCTGAAAAAGTATCATCTCTTGAATTTTCCTTTATTGGCTTTGTTTCCCAGGTAGTGAGCGTTGCTGGTAAAAGTACTGTTAATGTACAAATGTCCACTGACCAGAAAGGATTAAGTGAAGTGGTGGTGGTAGGTTACGGTACAATTGAACGCAAAAACCTGACGGCTTCTGTTGCCAGTATCAAAGGCGCAGATCTGAAGAACGCTGCTTCTCCGAGTATCGACCGCCAGCTGGCCGGCCAGGTAGCTGGTGTGCAGGCTACTGTGCCAAGCGGCGTACTGGGACAACCGGCACGTATCCGTATCCGTGGTACAAACTCATTGACAAGTGGTGCTGATCCGCTGTATGTAATTGACGGAGTACCTTTTGTAACCGGCAGCCAGAGCGGTATTACACCTAATAACCCGTTAGGAGATATCAACCCTAACGATATTGAAAGCATGGAAGTACTGAAAGATGGCTCTGCTACCGCTATCTACGGTTCCCGTGCAGCCAACGGCGTTATCCTCATCACTACAAAAAGAGGTAAACAGGGAAAGCCCC
>NZ_DATLKJ010000019.1:0-26917 GCF_035538455.1 Chitinophaga sp. | reverse complement strand
TGGCCCTTCAGGTTGTTGTTGTAGAAGTTGAGTGTAGCATAGGCGTTCCACCATTTGAGTATTGGCCAGGAGCCGGAGATGTCAAATGAAAAGCGCCGTTGTGCGCCGAGGTTGGCCCGTTGATATACGATCTTTGAACCGTCTACAGTATCTATCACCTGGTTGAGCAGGTTGCTGGTGTAAGAGTAATTGAGGCTGCTGGTCAGGAACTTATTGAACACATGCATGAGGCTTACCTTGTCTGTGTACTGTGGTACCAGGAAAGGATCTCCCTTATCATATACCAGGATGGTAAGTCTCTTTTCAAACGGATTCAGGTATTGATAGTTCGGCCGGTCTATGCGGCGGCTGTAAAACAGTGCAAATGAGTTCTTCTTATCAAGATCATAAGAAATGGTAGCCGAGGGAAAAACGTCCACATAGGTTCTTTCATTCTCTGTTTTCACGCTGCTCCGCAAGGGTATCAGTACGCCTCTGGCATAGGTCTGCTCTACCCTTACGCCTGCCTGCCATGCAAACCGGCTGTAGGTACGGCTATAGTTGACATACGCGGCGTTTATATTCTCCGTATAGTCGAAGCGGTTAGTTTGTGCAGTATCCATCAGGTCCACGCCTTTCTGCACATTGAAAAAGCTGAAGTCGTTGGTAGATTTTACCAGGCTGCTTTTCCATCCTGCTTCAAATGTTCCGCGGAAGAGTTTCCTTGAATAATCGGCTTTGAAGGCAAAGATATTGATGTCGGAAGATGATTTAATGCGGATGTCTTCGTCGCGGATCTTTTTATTATCGGTAGTATAAAATGTATTAGGCTGGAGGGTATTATCGTCATAGTTGAATTTCACAAAATCCAGGTCGGTTGAAAAGGAAGTACCGGACGTGTCTTTGTAGCGGTAGTTGAGATTGGCAGCAAAGTTCTTACTGTTGGTTTCCTCGTTCACGCCGGAGTACAGGAATGAGTCGATTTTGTCGGCATTCTTCCCGATGGAGGTGAAGGTAAGTGCATCGGACCGGTCGTGGGAGATACCTCCGTTGAACATGGCCCCTATCGTGCTTTTCTTGCTGACAATATAATCCAGGCCGGTTCTGATGGAGTAGGCATCGGTTTTATCATCGCCGTTCATGTTATCATTGTAGTAGATGCTGCTTTTATCGGCCCGTGTGATGGTACGTTCGGAAGTGAGCTTACGGTTATATTGTTCGTTAGCAGCACTTACATTCAGGTATGTGTTGAGGCGGCTGTTGCCGTAATTCAACGACAGGTCATTATTATATTTGGGTGTGAGGCCGTAGGTGAATGTGGTGGAGAGACTTCCGTTCAGTCCATATTTATCATACTTGCGGGTGTTGATGTTGATCAGTCCGCCGGTGCCGGCCGCGTCATACTTTGCGGAAGGATTACTAATTACTTCAATATCCTCTACCTGCGTAGATGACATAGACTTTAACATGGTAACCAGCTCTCTGCGGCTTAACTGCACCAGTTTGTTATTGATCATTACTTTCACGCCACCGGTTCCTTTCAGCAGGATATTGTTCTGATTGTCGACTACCACGCCGGGGAGTTTCTTCAGCAGATCAAATGCATTGAAGCCGGTAGCATTCACGGTATTGTTTACATGGAAGATTACCTTTTCCTTCTTGATTTCTATCTGCGGCTTTCGTCCGGTTACCTTTACTTCTTTGAGATTGGTAGGCTTCATACCAGAGTCAGGCCTCTCCTGTGCAGCTGCATAGGCATATAAAAACAGTAAGGGAACAAAATAAGATAGTCTTAGGATCTTCATGCAATAACGGGTTATAACTTTGTTGTTAGCACATTAAAAATACGGGAATTTATTTAACTCTCAGGTCTGCAATTGGCTGCTTGATAAATTATTGCTTCATCTTATTTTCAAAAATACCTCATTCAAAAAACAAATTCTTCTCAAAATAAAGTGACTACATAACGTGAGCAAGTTGTAAAAATAATATCTGTTATCATTGGCTGTATCACTGTACTATAGCCTATTACAGAACACCGGTACATTATCTCACATCGCCGCAAATATTATTCTCCTGCACTGTCTATTTAAAGGAAAAGAAAATTGACGAAATAAAAAAATAAAAAAAAAGAGTATGGAAATATTATTTCTGTATATTTGAAATCAATGGTCAAATAATGAATTACCCTAAAGCCTTGGTAGTTAACGACAATTAAAATAACCAAAGAACCCAGCGATAGTTTTGTTTTACGATAGTCTAAAATCTGTAACCCGGTTTTACCTGTAAAAATCCTGTAATCAAGTAAACCCGTATTCCCACAAGTCTGTCAATGCTGTTATAAAAATTTCCGGAGTGGGTGAATTTTTATTACGTATTCCACTGGTAGCTCAGTTATGACTGTCATATAACTTTGATCCAGTATCTATATTGCCATCAACGCCACCTTTCATTGCCGTGTGCGCAGCTGAAGGAAGGCATTGTATTGTATTGTATTGTATTGTATTGTATTGCATTGTGTTTTATGAATCTGTTTACGAACCTGGAATTAACCCGTGTATGGATCAGAAATCAATACCGCTTATCACCGTTGAAGAACATCACGAAGCATTCTATGTATGGAGCTATGCTGCCAGGCAACAGCTGATCGCGCCTACCGGCAATTCACTATTGCATGTAGATGAGCACTCCGATATGTCGGCCGGCCGGTTCAAACATCCTATCTATCACCTGAACGGCGATCTGGAGGCTGTCCGCAGATACACTTATGCGGAGTTGCGGATAGACACCTTTCTCAGCGCCGCCATTGTCAGGGGTCTTATTAACCGCATATGCTGGGTAAAGCAGGAACACAATGGTTCTACCGGCAAGGATGTGGAGATGTATATCCGGTCGTTCAATGATGACGGGAAAAAACTGATCATTGCACCGATGCCTGCAGACGAAGGGCAGCAGGAGACGCTGGAATCCGTACGGGCACAGCGTTTCGTATTCTCACGGGCACATACAAACGAAATGCCGGCTATGCCTGACACTATACTGGACATAGACCTTGACTTCTTCTCCTGTGCGGGCAACCCGTACAAGCAGCACACACTTTCCATTGAGGTAAGCAAGGAGCAATATGATGAATATGTAAGCAATCCTTACCACATGCTGAATTACCACTTCACGAGAATATCGGCAGACAAGAAAGATGACCGGCACTACTTCATCATCAACGACTACGATGAAATATACCTGGAGTCCACCTACGTGGATGAAGACACCATACGGAAAAGGATCGATCTGTTTATATCTGAACTGCAGCGAAAAGAGATTGTCCCACAGCTGATCAACATTTGCAGATCGCGGCACAGTGGCTATACGCCGGCTGACCAGTGGGAGTTCATTGAGAATACACTGGTGGGTGAACTTGATAAAATTTATCCTGTGAAGGTGGTTCCGTTCCATACTATCTGAATATTTCCAGCATATACTGAATCCATATGAGAAAAACTAACTGGCTACACGCCTTTCTGCTCATCCTTTTTCCTGTTTGTGTGCATGCGCAATGGAAAGCAGTCTATTACAGGACCGCTATCACTGATACCGCATACGACATCAACACGGATAAGAGCTTGCCTAAAAGCGGGGAACGCGCTTTTCCTGAATACTTTTATTTCGATAATCTCAATAGCATCAGGCAAACTGTCGATTGCAGCAAACCTTATCCCCTTCCCGCGAATGCCGTGTTACCACAGACAGACAAAGACGAGGTGCCTGTATTGTACAGGCAGCTGGACCGTCAGACGGTTTTCGGGCAGAATATGCTGGTAGCTGCACAACGCTTCTACACCAGCAACATCCAGCGCTACAGCGTATACTTCTACAGCGCGCAACGTAAGCAATGGTTCAGGAAGAGCTTCCAGGCTGAATTTCAGGGCTATCAGCTGCCAGTTACAACGCCTGTTGTCAAATGGGATGCTTCTCCGGCAGGTGAGCAGGCTCCTGCTACAGATCAGCTTCTCGTTTCAGTAGTACCTGCGAAAGGCGCGCCGGAGTGGAAGTTCGTAATCGGTGGTTTTGTCATTGGCAACCAGGTGCGCATGGAGGAACCTGTTACACATCCGTTCTTCAAAGATCTGGCGCAGCCTGCACTTACGCATAAATCAGCCGCCGCGTTGCCGCTGCAAAGCGATTTCTTTCATGTATTGCCGGATGAGCTGAATGGCAGCAGCATTCCTTCAAAGATCTATATCCGGCCCACTGATGATAACAAGTATGATCTGCAGGACAGAGCGTTGCTACAGAAAGTGCTAACCTCCTGCCTGAACAACTATCCGTTTTATGCGGAGCGCAGGTTGTCGAAAGCAGATGCACAGCAGGAGCTGAATGCTATCTTCAGCCGTGAAGCCGGCAACACTTACTGTTCACTGGTAGATGCCACTACGGAATTTGTGCGGTCGAAATTTAACGACATGCACTTTTATATAGAGAAGACCAGCAAGGGAGAATGCCCGGTGCCTGCCGAAACGGCTGTCAAGAGCCCGGTCAGACTGATCGACATCAACAACAGCTATTACATTGCCGCCAATTTTGATACTACGGCCTATCATATACACCTTAACGATGAAGTACTTACGATCAATGGGAAGCCTGCCAATGCGGTATTTGACAGCATCGCACGGGCGAGGTACGGCAACAGCCCGGTGACACCGGTAAAGAGGAGCCTGATTGTTTCGTCTATGCTTGACAGGGGTGCCAATGATTCGTGTATACTGTCGGTACGACATAACGGAGAGGGATATACGGAGCAGGCAGCGCTTCATTACGACCGGAAATTCAGCGTACCGGGGAATTTCAGGGCGGTGCAGTGTGAATACCGCAGTTATCCCGGTAATGTGGCTTATTTCAGGATCAATGCCTGGGAACCTTCGGTATATCTTCAGTTCATCAATCACCTGCAGGAATTCAAACAAGCGGCTGCACTGGTTATTGATCTGCGGGGCAACGGCGGCGGTGAGCTGCTGACAGCGATGCAGTTATTCTCTGTGTTTATCGATCAGCCGGCAGATTATTTCCGTTACCTCACTGGCGGTAGCAAGCCGGAGCCGGCTACTATACTGCCACAGCAAGCCTATCAACTCCCGTCTGCTTTACCGGTGGTGCTGCTGGGAGATGCCGTAACGGCCTGCGCATCGGAGACATTCATCCGGGCGATGCAGCAGCGTGGTCATACGCGGTTCATGGCTACCTCTTCCACTGTTGGGACGGTAGCATCCAAGTATGACATCATCTTCCCTTCCGGCATTATTGTACATACAAATGGCATTGAAAGGAAGACCTGTTACAAAACGCCGGAAGATGTAATAGAAACCCACGGCATACAACCTGACGAAACCGTGAAGATCAGCCGTGTGGAGGATCTCCGCCCTTACAAGGATAAAGTGCTTACAGAAGCCATCAGATATTTGTCTGCAGATAAAACGGGTATAGCCGAAAACCGTAGAAAAGAGTAGGCATTAACCGCTTAAACTTTTAAGCCATGAAAGAACCTAAAGTATTTCTGAAAAACGATCAGCATCAGCAGCTCATCAGCCCTAAAAAAAGCGAAGCGCTGTTACCAACACTTGAAGAACCAGGTGAAACTGCACCTTGCTCTTCCAGGGACGTTTGCGGCAAAAGTAACAGCAGCATCGGCGGCAGTGAAGACATTCTTTTCTGATCCCGGTTTATTACCCGGACCACTTACAAGAGGTCCGGGTAACTCTTACAGGCATACGAAATACGAAATTCTACCCCGGGGTCGTGGATAACCCTGACGGGTATACGTAATGATGTCACCTAATGATATTCTGCAGATAAACGGGCCAGCCGAAAACCGTCAGAACAGAGTAGGCATTATCCTCAAAAAAATACAGACCATGAAAGAGTCAAAAGTATTTCTGAAAGAGGGACAGCGTCAGCAGCTGATTATCCCTGCAAAGAGCGAGCACACCACTCCTACCATTGATCCTGTAGAAAATCCCTGCGCTTCAAGAGATGTATGCGGCGCGAGCAACAGCAGCATTGGCGGAAGTGAAGATATCCTCTTCTGATCTCCGTTTCCCGGGCCTCCGCGGAGGCCCGTTTTTTACTGGCAGGTATACGAAAGTACTCCATATGATTCTGCAGATACGGGTCAGCCGAAAACCGTCAAAAAAGAGTAGGCATAACTTGTAAATCTCACACCATGAAAGAACCCAAAGTATTCCTGAAAGACAGCCAGCACCAACAGCTGATCAAACCACAGGCGGCCAATCTTATTACGGAGCAACCTCAGGTTGAGCCTGGAGATTGCACCAGCAGGAATGTATGCGGCCAGAGCAACAGCAACATTGGCGGCAGCGAAGACATCCTGTTCTAAGCATTCTGCTACAGATCTCTCTGGTTTCCGGAGAGATCTGCTGACCGGATTCAGTATACGGGTTTACATATCATTCTGCAGAAACGGGATAGCCGAAAACCGGAAAAAGAGTAGGCATTACTTATAAATCTCACACCATGAAAGAACCCAAAGTATTTCTGAAAGACACTCAGCGTCAGCAGCTGATCAAACCGCAGGCAGCAGATCTTATTGTGGACCAACCCCAGGTTGAGCCAGGAGACTGCCAGACCAGGAATGTCTGCGGCCAGAGCAACAGCAGCATTGGCGGCAGCGAAGACATCCTCTTCTAAGCACTTACCTGCAGATCTCTCCGGTTCCATCCGGGGGGATCTGCTGAGCAGATTCCGGATACGGGTTCTAATATTTCTGCAGATAAACGGGTTAGCCGAAAACCGTATAACAGAGTAGGCATTCACCGCTTAAAACTTCAGCCATGAAAGAAGTAGTATTCCTGAAAGACAATCAGCGCCAGCAGCTGATCCGCCCTGCCAAAGGCGAACAATTCATGCCTCTTGAGCAGCCTGTAGAAACAGAACCAGGCGAATGCCAGACAAGAAATGTGTGCGGCAAGAGCAATAGCAGCATCGGCGGTAGTGAAGACATTCTTTTCTGATCCCCCTCATTCCAGGCTCCCTGACGCTCATGGGGGGAGCCTGGTTATTCCTGTATCCCTTGCCCTAACTTATTCTGCAGATAAAACGGGCATGCCGAAAACCGTACAACAGAGTAGGCGTTAATCGTTAAAATCATCAGTTATGAAAGAAGTGAAAGAACTCACCAGAAACGACCAACAGCAGCTCATCAAACCTCAGGTGAGCCAACGCGCGCCGTTACAAGAACCTAACGAAAGTGAATCAGGCTGCACTACGAGAGACTCCTGCGGAAGAAGCAACAGCAGCATCGGCAGCAGCGAAGACATCCTCTTCTAATTTTACATCCGCTACCAGGCAGTGCAGGCACAGCCTGCATAAATACCTGGTAGCGGTATTCCTGAAAGCAATTAATACAGATACTATGCAATACTTCAAATCCAATTTCTATAATGTGCTGGTACCGGTAGAAGAAGAACAGCAATGGCTTTTATACAACACCCTCAGCGGCGGACTGGAAGTACTGAGCGACGGTGAAGGCGGCCTTTTGTCAGACATCATCAACGGCGGCAGACAGCTCACTGAAGATGAAGTGAATGACAATCCCTTCCTCTCCTATCTTCACCAGCATGAATATATCACTGATATCAGCGAGCCGGAAAGGCAGAACTTCATCGACAATTACAGGAATGGCAAGAAAAGACTGCACGACAAAGAAGTATCGAGTATCTGTCTTACCATCGGCACCACCATTACCTGTAACATGGGATGCCCCTACTGTTTTGAGTTTGAGAAGCCCAACAAATCGCTCCGCAGCGACGACAACATTGAAGCTATCGTTGCTTACCTCGAAGATATTGTGGCCAAAGCGCCTGTTAAGAAATGGCAATCCCTCCTCATCGTATGGTACGGCGGCGAACCGCTGATCAACGCCGGCGCCATTGAAAAGCTCAGTCCGCGGTTCTTTGCATTCTGTGAAAAATACGGCATGGACTACAGCGCCAACATCATCACCAACGGCTTGCTGCTCACTGAAAAAACCTGGACGCTGCTGAAAGAAAACCGTGTGGATCATCTGCAGATCACCATCGACGGACCCGAAGAAACCCATAATAAAAAACGCCCGCTGAAAAACATGAAGGGCGAAAACTATAAAAAGATCCTCTCAAATATTGCGCTGGCGCCGGAAGGTATGGATATTACCATCCGTGTGAATGTGGACAAGGAGATCGCCCGCAGGTGGGATGAGTTCTTCAACGACTTCTACAACTTCGGTATCTGGCCCCAGCACTTCAGGTCTGTACATTTTGCCCCCTCCTGGCTCAGGCCCTATGCAGAGATCACCGATAACGTGGCCAGTGATTATCTTACCAATGAACAGTTCTTCGATGAACTGCAATCATTCCGGATCAAACAACTGGGCCTTTATAATGCATGGGCAACTGACAATGGTCAGCCGCAGGCCAGGCTCCAATGGACGCTGCCGGCATTACAGGAAGACTGCGGCACCTGGGTATCGCCTTACAACATCGTGATAGATCCGCAGGGATATGTGCAGAAATGCTGGGAAACGATCCACGATGCCAGTAATCATATACATCACGTTTCTGAAGGATTCAAGCCGGAGTTGTTTTCCAAATTTGAAGCGTACGACAAAATAGCGCTGAACAACATCTGCAGCAACTGCCAGATACTGCCGGTATGCGACAAACTGCCCTGCGCCTTTGATGCCATCAAAGAAGGCAAGCCGGTGTGCTCCTACTGGAAGGCTAAGCTGCCCGAAAGCCTGAAAACACAATACCTGATGATGAGGAGGCAACCTGAACTGATGGCTGCACCTTTCAGCACAGAGAAAGTGAACGACGGGCACACCAACAAATAACAACGGAGACATACGGCTATGACATGGAAAATACTGCGCAGGTTTTTGTCTTACCTGAAAGGTTACTGGAAGAAGGAAGTACTGCTGTTGCTGCTGATGCTCATAGGCAGCGTGGGAGGGTTGGCATCGCCCTATATACTGAAAGTAATTATTGACGAGGCCTTCCCGACCCACAACTATCACCTGCTGGTGCAGGTGTTGGTGATCCTGGTGTTGATATACATTGCCAGGATTGCGGCGTCCTTCTTCTCTGACTACCTGTATACGTGGGTCAGCACACATGTGGTAATGGACATCAGGCAGGACCTGTTCCGGCAGTTCATCCATATGCCGATGCAGTATTACCTGCATAACAAAACCGGGGATATTGTTTACAAGATCAACAATGAGGTAGATAATATTCAGCATATACTGACAAACAGTATGCTGAGAACATTGAACAACGTTATCACCATCATCGGCCTGATAGTGGCGTTGTGCTGGCTGAACTACAAATTGTTCCTGCTCTCTGCTGCTGTGTTTCCCTTCATCTTCCTTACCATGGCCTGGTTTACCCCACGGATCAGGAAGACGGTAGAGAAATGGCGCCGTAATGAATCAGACATGCTGGGTTATTTTTCAGAATCCTTCCGGAATGTCCGGCTGATAAAGAGTTTCAATATGCAGGACCATGAAGAGAACAGGCTCACCGGGAAATCGTATAGCCTTATCCGTACCACGCTGGAGAATACGGTATACGTATCGCTCAACCGCAACATCCTCACGTTCTTCATTGCACTGGGACCAGTGATTGTGTTGTGGTGGGGCGGCCGCGAGGTATTGTTTTCAGGTATGACCACGGGTGCGCTGGTAGCTTTCATGCAGTACCTTATGCGGCTGTACAGCCCGGCCACAGATATGTTCAGCCTGCACGGAGATATTGTGAGAGCGTCCGTGTCTATGAACAGGATCTCGGAGGTACTGGATCAGCCCTCGCAGGCGGCGCTTTTTGCAGCGCGGAAGAAGGGGTATGATCAGCCCATTTCCGCACTCACGATGGAGCATGTGCATTTCCGCTATAATGATATACCAGTGCTGGAAGATATCTCCCTGCACCTGGAGGCGGGCCGCCGGTATGCGCTGGTAGGTGAAAGCGGCTGCGGTAAAAGTACGCTCGCGGATCTCATCTGTCAGTTTTACCAACCAATAGAGGGCGTTGTTAAAGTGAATGGCCAGCCACTTTCCATTATCAATCCTTATACCTGGATGGACCGCGTGGCAGTGGTAAGCCAGGAATGTCATCTGTTTCACGAATCGGTGCTGGAAAATGTGCGCTACGGTCATGAAGACTGCCCGGAAGATATGGTGGCAGACGCCGTGAGAGCCGTGGGGATACAGATGAAGAACGATAACAGCATCAGCCTGTCTGGTGGCCAGAAACAGCAGATCGCTATTGCGCGCGCGCTGCTGAAACGTGCGGAAATATTTATCCTCGATGAATCCACTTCCGCGATGGATGGTATCAGTGAGAAAAATCTGTTTGATAATATAGCAGGATATTATGAAGGGAAGATCACGTTACTGATCACGCACCGTGTCAGCACGATCACGGTGATGAATGTGGATGAGATCTTCTGCATGCACCAGGGCCGTATTGTGGAGCGTGGCAGTTATAAAGAGCTGTGCGCACGCAGAGGTCATTTCTGGCAGCTCTTCAGAGGGCAGCTGGAGTCGCAGGAGCAGGGCGTGGCCGTATGATATTACTTCCGGTTTCATGAAGCAGTGATCACTGCTCCAAAGGTAATGGCCGGAAAGGTATCCATACCAACATCTCCGCAGGGCCGCGGTTGGCCCATGCATAATACGGTATAGCCGTTACCGGCTGCTGCCGGCTTGCTGCCGTGCCTTGCATCTGCAGCGTCATCACACCGCCGAGCAACTGCGGATTAAAGACGGACAATACGTTCGTCTGTTTATCTACCGTAATACGCTGCACAAGACCCTGATTGTCCGGGCCTTCCAGGCAGAACATCAGCGGACCGCGCTCCAATGCGAACCGGTCCTGATCAGCCTTCACCGGCGCTGCTGCCAGTACCTTCTTCACCTCCATAGGAAACGTGATCATGACCTTATCCCCTTTCTTCCACAAGCGGCTGATCACCGCATATCCTTTTTCAATGGCATATTTCAGGGGTTTTCCATTCAACGTTACCGGGATATTTACCGGTGTGCTGTCATCTTCAAAATAAAGATTGCCGGGCACCGGGTGGTTCACCGCCCAACCGGGAATACGCACCCGCAGCGTGAAATGCAGTGGTCTGGCAGGATTGAGCGTCAGCTCATCTTTTCCATCCCAGGGGTAGCTCGTTTGCTGCACAACTTCCACGCTTCCGGATTTCAGCTGTATGTCTGCCGTATCTCCGGCAAACAGGTTCACGTACAGGTTATCATCCTGCTGCGCATAGATGTAACCAGGCATGGAAGGGAGAAAACGTGTCATGTTAGAGATGCAGCATGCACAGCCAAACCATGCACTCCGTTCATACTTTCCCGCAGAAGCCAGCGGATTTGGATAGAAGAACCGGTCGCCACTCAGGGAGACCCCTGAGAGCAAACCGTTGTACAGTGTGCGTTCCAGCACATCGATATATTTTGCATCACCATGCAGCAGGAACATGCGGCTGTTCCAGTATACGCTGGCGATAGCTGCGCAGGTCTCTGCATACGCCGACATATTCGGAAGATCATAGGCGGCGCCAAAAGCCTCCCCTTCACCGGTAGCGCCGATACCGCCGGTAATATATAGTTTGCGGTATACCACATCTTCCCATATATCATCGATGGCTTTTATATACTGGCGGTCGCCGGTAAGTGCCGCCACATCGGCCATGCCGGTATACATATAGGCAGCGCGTACCGCGTGCCCTACGGCCTCATGCTGGTCTGTTACTTTCTTGTGTGACTGGTTATACTCCTGACTATATTGTGTGCCGGGGCCACGTACATCCAGGAAAAATTTTGCGAGGGTAAGGTATTCCTGCCGGCCCGTAACACGGTACAGGCGCGTCAATCCTGTTTCCACAATCTGGTGTCCGGGGAATACCGAATCCTTTCCTGGTCCGAAGACATGTACCAGCAGATCTGCATTCTTCGTGGCAATGTTCAGCAGTGATCTCTTGCCGGTGGCCTGGAAATGCGCCGATGCAGCTTCAAAGAGATGGCCTGCATTGTACAACTCATGACTGAGGTCTTCTTCCTTCTCCCACCTCCTGACCCCGATCCACTCATGCGGCTTCGCTGCCTTTACAGTACGGAAAGTATACAGGTAACCATCTTTCTCCTGCGCGGCGCCGATGATGCCTATCAACGTATCAAGATAACGTTCCAGCACGGGGTCTGGATGCACCTGTAGTCCATAGGATGCGCCTTCTATGATCTTATACAGATCAGTATCGTCAAATGGTAAAGCTGTAAGCCGATCACCTGGTAGCTTTCCCGCGGCACGCAGAAAATTATCGATCCGGCCGGTTTTCTTACATTGTTCCAATGTATAGGGGATGGTAACATTTATATTGGTGCGGATCTTCGGCGCCCAAAACTGGTCCGTTACCTTTACCCGCGTAAACGCAACCGGCTTTATCGGGTAATCCCGCTGCAGCTGTGCCGTTGCCGCCATATAGCAGTATAACATGCCGGCTACTGCCAGGACCGTCTTTCTCCAGGATGATCGCATATCTTTCTTCATTTTTATCTACTTCAAAATAATAAATATTAATTGTCAAATAAACAATTATTACTGAAATTACATTTAAGTGTCATTCTGACAAGTAAAAGATACAAATCGACTAATATCCGTGCATTATCAGTGAATAACTGCTAAATATTGAGAAAGTGCGGCTATTAGTTTTATGTCAACAACCAAACAGATGAAAAGACGGATTATTCTAAGCCTTGCCCTGATGGGCTGTCAGCTGTTATGCGCCCAATCGTATGTTCCTCTATGGCAGGATGAAAAGATGAGCGTACAGCCGGTGCCGGACATTCGCGCCTACCCGTTTCCACTGGAAGCAGTAACGTTACTGAACAGTCCCTTCAAAACCGCTATGCAGGCGGATGCCCGTTATCTGTTAAAAATAGATCCGGACCGGCTGCTGGCAGCATTCCGCATCAACGCGGGGCTCCCGGCAAAAGGGCTGCAATACAGCGGCTGGGAAACCGGCGGCCTTGCCGGTCATACGATGGGGCACTATTTATCGGCCTGTGCTATGTATTACGCTGCAACAAAGGATACAGCCTATCTCAACCGGGTGAGCTACCTGGTGAATGAACTGGTACAATGTCAGGAAAGTCGCCGCAGCGGATACGTTGGCGCCTTCCCTAATGATATGAAACTATGGGCAGAAGTGGCGGCGGGCAATATCCGTTCCCGCGGCTTCGATCTCAATGGCGGCTGGTCACCCTGGTATACGGTACATAAGATTATGGCAGGGTTGCTGGATGCGTGGCTCTACTGCAACAATGCGCAGGCATGGAAAGCCGGAAAGGCGTTCGCAGACTGGACAGCAGATGAAGTAAGCCGGCTTACGGAAGCGCAGATGCAACAGATGCTGATCTGCGAATATGGCGGCATGGCTGAAACGCTCGCGAATGTCTATGCGCTCAGTGGAGATGAAAAATATCTCGCCCTCTCCCGCCGTTTTTATGACAGACGCGTTCTTGATTCCCTCGCTGCAGGCCGGGATATTCTTCCCGGTAAACATGCCAATACACAGATACCGAAGGTCATCGCTGCTGTTCGCCGTTATGAACTTACGCAGGATACCAAAGATGAGGCCATCGCTCAATTCTTCTGGGAAACCGTTATCCGTGATCATTCCTATGTTAACGGCGGCAACAGTAACTACGAATATTTCGGGGCGGCAAGGCAACTGAACGATGCGTTGACAGACAACACCACCGAAACCTGTAATACCTATAATATGCTGAAGCTGACACGGCATCTGTTTGCCCTGTCGCCGCAGGCAAGGCTGATGGATTATTACGAACGGGCGCTTTACAATCATATCCTCGCGTCGCAGGATCATGAAAGCGGTATGATGTGCTACTTTGTACCGTTACGTATGGGTGGCCGCAAAGAGTTCAGCAACGAGTATGAGACCTTCACCTGTTGCGTAGGGTCTGGTATGGAGAACCATGTGAAATACGGTGAAAGTATTTACTATCGCGGGAAAGACGGAAGCCTTTATGTCAACCTGTTCATCCCTTCCGTACTGGACTGGCATGAAAAAGGCATCCTCTTAAAACAGGAAGGTAACATTCCGGCGGGAAATCGTGTAACCTTTACCGTTAGCACTCCCACACCGGCATCGTTCGTCTTGCGCATCCGTAAGCCCGCCTGGGTAGGTACTGGTGTTGCCTTACAGGTCAATGGCACGGCACAGCGGCTCACTACCGATAGCAGCGACTATCTGGTAATTGAACGTAACTGGCATAACGGCGACCGTATTACACTTACTTTGCCGGCAACAGTATATACCGCAACCATGCCGGATAATACAGCCAGGCAAGCATTCTTTTATGGTCCTGTATTACTGGCAGGCACACTGGGTGAAAAGGAGCCCGACCCGGTAAACGGCGTACCGGTAATTGTAACAGCAGATATGCAACCGGCCTCCTGGCTTAAGCGCACGGATAATCAACAGCTCGTATTCCGTACCAACGGTACAGCGCAGCCGCATGACGTTACGCTCATTCCCTTCAACGAAGTACGCAATGAGCACTATACAGTATACTGGGATGTATTTACCCCTGGCAGCTGGAAACAGCAACAGGCAGTATATACCGCAGAGAAAAGAAAACAACAGGAGCTGGATGCACGCACCATTGATATATTCCGCCCCGGCGAAATGCAGCCTGAGCGTGATCATGCATTTACGGGCGAGCAGGTGAGCACCGAAGGGGCGCATGGCGGTAAATGGCGTATGGCCGGACCGGGAGGCCATTTTTCTTTCACGATGAAAGTATCCCCCGGTAGTCACCATTCATTACAGTGTACATATTGGGGAATGGATAACCGCGACAGAACCTTCGACATCTTCATAGATGATGTGATCATCGCCACAGCAGATATCAATCAATATAAGCAGAGCAAATTCTATCACATCCCTTATACTATTCCGGAAAATCTTACGAAAGGGAAACAGCACGTTACGGTACGCTTCGTTCCCAAAGCAGGCAACAGCGCAGGACCATTGTATGGATGCAGAATAGTGACGGAGTAGCTGTCAGCTGCCAGCCGGCACCAGGTTCAGGACAGTATTAAAGTTAGCGTTATACTTTTTACGGTCTATCCTGTAATAGAAAGCGCCCTTTCTGGAATTGAGCTTGTCTTTGTCCTGGAGTTTTACCAGCAGTTTGGTAGACAGTATCTTCCTGCTGAAGTTGCCTTTATCGAATGTCGTGTTGTAAACGGATTCGTACAGCTGCTGCAGCTGCGGGATCGTGAATTTACCCGGCAACAGTTCCAGCAGCAAAGGGTGCAGGGCAGCCTTGTAACGCAGCTGTTTCTTGGCAAGACCTACCATTTCATTGTGATCAAAGATAAGCTGGGGATGATGGTTAATGGGAAACCATACAGCATGGTAATCATTGTTCAGCGGCTGCTTGTATTGTTTAATATCGATCAGGGCGGTATATGCAACGGACACCGTGCGCTCTACGCTATCGCGTGCCGGGGCGCTGAAAGTATGCAGCTGTTCCATATAGATGCCATCAAGACCGGTCAGGTTTTTCAGTATCCTGCCAGCCGCTCCCTCCGCACTTTCCTCCGGCTGCACAAATCCTCCCACCAGGCTCCACTGGCCTTTGCAAGGCTCAAAGCCCCGCTGTATCAGTAATAGTTTCAGCTCCTGTCCGTCGAATCCGAAAATGATACAATCAACGGCAAATAACATTCTCGTCTCCTGCGAATATCTCTTCATAACTGTGAATTAGCTGATAAAAATACTAATTAACAGGATAATTACCAGAAGCGTATATACAGGGCAGAGAGTATCAGCAATATTGTCACGATTAATACTATAGCAGCCGGGCTTACCCTGAACATCGAAGCATCCAGCGCAAATGCGCGCGGACTTACTTTAGGACCAGTCAGGCTTACCAGCACCATGATGATCATAGTGAACATAAATGCCAGTCCCATGCAGATAAGAAATGGTATTTCATATCCGCCTTTGCCATTGGGATAAGCGGTATAAAGTAATGTTTCATGTCCGAATACCGTTACGGCAAACTGGTTGAAGAACACGCAGAGTGTAAAGCCTGTCACCACGCCCGCGATGGCGGCCGCGCCGGTAGTACGTTTCCAGAACATCCCCAGCAGGAACATGGCAAATACGCCGGGACTGATAAAGCCGGTATACTTCTGGATAAAAGTGAAACCGCCTTCTCCTCCTATCCCCAGCAGATCCCTCCAGGTGAAAAGGATGGCCAGCACCATCGCGATGATCACCACAAGGCGGCCGGTCCATACCAGTTTTTTCTCCGATGCGGCTTTGTTGATATAACGATGATAGATATCAAGCGTGAAGATTGTGGAGATACTGTTTGCCTTACCTGCCAGCGACGCCACGATAGCGGCGGTGAGTGCCGCAATAGATAGCCCTTTCAGCCCGGCGGGCAGGAATCCCAGGATCGCTGCATAAGCACCGTCTTTGCTGCTAAGTCCGGGCAGATGTCCATTCTTTTGCAGCACATAGGCGGCAATCCCCGGCAGCATAACGATCACCGGCATCATTAATTTGAGCAGCGCCGCAAAGAGGATACCGTGGCGCGCAGTCTTGAGATCGGCGCCCAGCGCACGTTGTGTAATATACTGGTTGCATCCCCAGTAGTTCAGGTTCACAATCCACTGCCCCGCGGCATACATGAGTATCCCTGGCAGTACCAGGTATTTATTGATATATTCCTGTGAAGAAGCTGCGTCTGGTTTTTGCAGGATCATGTGGAAGTGGTCCGGCGCGTCTTTCAGCAATGCGTTAAAACCCGCGAGAGCGCTATGCCCCAGCCCAAAGCTTTCGCTAACCAGCGTCAGCGCCATGTAAGTGGTAGCGAGTCCGCCGATGATCAGCACGCCCACCTGCACTACATCTGTATAACCGATCACCTTCATGCCACCCAAAGTAATGATCACCGCAAATACAGACAGGGCAATCATTACAGCATGCAGGTATTCACCGCCCAGCAAACCATTGATGGCCAGTGCGCCGAGGTAAAGGATGGAAGTAAGGTTGACAAACACATACAGAAACAACCAGAACACCGCCATGATCAGCGCCACCGTTTCGTTGTAGCGCGTTTTCAGGAACTGCGGCATCGTGTAGATACGATTCTTCAGGTACACCGGTATAAACCATACTGCAATGATGATCAGTGCCACAGCAGCGATCCATTCATACGCCGCTACCGCAATGCCAACGAAATATCCGTCGCCACTCATCCCGATGAACTGCTCCGCAGAGATATTCGACGCAATAAGCGATGCGCCGATCGCCCACCAGGTGAGTGATCCTTCTGCCAGAAAAAAGTCCTTGGTATCTGTAGCCGTCTTCTTCTTCCGCCGGTATACCCAATAGCCGTATACGGTTACGATGACGAAATAGGTGAAGAAAACAGCCATATCACCAGTAGTGATCATGTTTTTCATAAGGGAATATTTTGCAGTTGGCGTTTAATAGCAGGCGTCATTCCAGCGTAATTCATTGCGGAACTGGCGTAGGTTGGTATGCTTATCGATACGTGCAAGTTCTATCCCTGCTATATCGGCGAAGTCTTCAAGGTGATCAGCGGTGAGCTGCTGACTGTAACAGGTATGATGTGCGCCGCCAGCCAGTATCCAGGCAGTACAGCCTGTTTTCATGTCAGGCCACGGCTCCCATAACACGCGGGCCACGGGCAGCCTGGGCAGGTCCGCAGGCGGCGTTACTGCTTCCACTTCATTCACCAGCAAACGGAAACGATGCCCCATATCCACCAGGGATGCATTGATGGCTGGTCCCGCCGCGCTGTTGAAGATCAGCCTTACCGGATCTGCTTTGCCGCCAATTCCCAGCGGATGCTTCTCGCAGGATGGTTGTCCGTCAGCAATGGATTCACAGATCTCCAGCATATGTGAGCCCAGCACCATAGGATTAGCGGGATCAAAATGATAGGTATAGTCTTCCATAAAGGAGCTGCCGCCGGGTAGGCCGCTGCCCATTACTTTCATGGCTCTCACGAGGGCAGCCGTTTTCCAATCGCCCTCTCCGGCAAATCCATAACCGGCCTTCATCAATCGCTGGACTGAGATACCGGGTAACTGCACCATGCCGTGCAGATCTTCGAAAGTATCTGAGAACCCCTTATAGCGGCCCGCTTCGAGGAATGCTTTCAGGCCCAGTTCTATCCTGGCGGCATCCTTCAGCGCAGGATCTTTCAGCAGTGATGAGGTAATACGGTAGCTGTCTGCATACTCTTTTACGAGCGCTGTCACGGCTTTATCCGGTATATCACGGATCATGGCTACGAGGTCTCCGATGCCATGCGTGTTCACGGAGAAGCCGAACTGTGATTCTGCTTCTACCTTGTCGCCATCCGTAACGGCAACGTAGCGCATGTTATCCCCGAAACGCACAAGGCGCGCGCCCTGCCAGTCGTGCCAGCCTGCAGCGGCACGCGCCCATGCGCCCAGTTCCTGTAGTACACCGATGTCTTGCCAGTGACCGGTGATTACTTTGCGGTTGATACGCATACGGCTCATCATAAATCCGAACTCCCGGTCACCGTGGGCGCTCTGGTTCAGGTTCATGAAGTCCATATCGATTTCTTTCCAGGGAATATCGCGGTTATATTGTGTGTGCAGGTGGCAAATGGGCCTGGACAATGCTTTCAGGCCACGTATCCACATCTTCGCGGGCGAGAAGGTATGCATCCATGTCACGATTCCGATACAATTCGGAGCGGCATTCGCCTCCATGCAAATGGCGTAGATTTCTTCCGGTGTTTTCACGGTTGGTTTATATACAACGGTAACGGGTATACGTGGGTCCCGGTTCAGGCTTTCGGCTATCTCCCGGCTATGTGCGGCCACCTGCTGCAGCACCGCTTCTCCGTATAGGTGCTGACTACCGGTTACAAACCATATCTCAAGTGCTTTCAGGTTGATCATAATATGCTGTTTATTGTCCGTAATAGGAACCAGGTCCATGTTTGCGTTCATAGTGTTTCTTCACCAGCGATGCTTTCAGTCGTGGTGCATTGCCGTTGATCGATTCTGTCAGATGAGCCATCTGCGCCAGCGATTCCAGTACGGCGCTGTTATATACTGCTTTGGCGGGAGTAGCGCCCCAGGTGAAGGGGGCGTGATTGCCTACGAGTATCATTTCAATTTCGAGATATGACAATCCGCGTTGCGTCAGTGTGTCCATGATCTGGAAACCGGTCTGGTATTCATAATCACCGGCGATCATTTCATCGTTCATGGGCGGCGCGCAGGGAATATCCACGGTGTTGTGGTCTGCATGGGTGGTGCCATAGATGGGAATATCGCGCTGACTCTGCGCCCATGCTGTTGCGTAGGTGGAATGCGTATGCACAATACCGCCTGCCTGTTCCCAGTGCCGGTACAGCACCGCATGGGTGGGTGTATCGGAAGAGGGCCGCAGCCGGCCATCCACCACTTTGCCATCAAAGTCCACGATGACCATTTTCTCCGGCGACAACTCCCCATAAGGGACACCGCTGGGCTCGATGGCAAACACGCCCAGCTGATGATCTGCTGCGCTGACATTGCCGAAGGTGAAGATCACGAGCCCCAATGCCGGCAGCTGCATATTCGCCTCGTAGGCGGCCTGCCTGATATGTTTGTATTGCTCCATAGAAAGATCAGTCTGTGTTGAAGGCGGCAGTAAAAGCGCCCAATGCTGTGTAATGCCGGTACCTGTTTTCGTATATACCTATCCGTTGTTTATCCGGTTGAAAGGTGCGTTCAAAGCCAGTCCCCATGCAGTCCATCGCGTCTTCCACCCTGCTGAAAATACCGGCGGCGGTGGCGGCGAACATGGCGGCGCCCAGTGCGCAGGTCTGTTCTGAGCGGTGAATGCGGATCGGCATATTCATGACGTCTGCCATCAGCTGCATGATAAAGGGCGATTTCCTGGCTACCCCGCCGATACCGATCAAGCCTTTTACCGGCACGCCTTCCCGCTTAAAGCGGTCTACAATAGCTCTGGCGCCGAAACAGGTAGATTCTGCCACGGCCCTGAAAATACGGGGGGCGTCTGTAGCGAGGTTGAGGCCTGTGAGCGCAGCGCGGAGCGACTGGTCTGCATCCGGTGTGCGGCGACCGTTAAGCCAGTCGGTGCCCAGTTCGCTCATGGGCTCCGGTTCCAGTTGCGCGGCCTGCACAGACAATTCCGTAATCATCCGCGCGCTGCATTCCTGGATGAGCTGTGTGGCGAGCCCCGGCTCCAGCAGCGGTGAGGTAAGCAGCAACTGTTCCAACGGCCAGGCCAGTATGTTGCTGAACCAGGCGTAGGCATCCCCGAAAGCAGACTGGCCGGCTTCCATGCCCATCATACCGGGAATAACAGAACCCGGTACCTGTCCGCATATCCCTTTCACCAGCTTACGCTCCATTTCCTCCATGGGCGCCACGAGCATGTCGCAGGTGGAGGTACCCATTACCTTACTGAGATAATAAGGTTCGATTTGTCCGCCTACGGCGCCCATGTGCGCATCAAAAGCGCCGGAGCCAATCACTACGCTGGTGGAAAGGCCCAGTCTTTCTGCCCATTCCGGGCAGAGAAGACCAGCGGCCTCGTTGGCGGTATATGTTCTTGTAAAGAGTCGATGGGTGAATCCTTGCAGCAACGGATCGATGGCGGTGAAGAAAGCATCGGGGGGCAGACCGCCGAATTCCTTTGCGAACAGGGCTTTATGGCCTGCGCTGCAGATGCCGCGTTTCAGCTGGCTCACATGCGTTCCGCCGGACAGCAGGAAGGGTATCCAGTCGCAATGTTCGACCCAGGAATAAGTAGCCTCTCTAACGGCGGCGTCCATACGAAGTACATGCAGTAGTTTTGCCCAGAACCATTCAGAAGAATAGACGCCGCCCACGAAGCGCAGGTAGTTGCCGCCAAAAGAGGCGGCAGTGGCGTTGATGACGGCAGCCTCCTTTAATGCTGTGTGATCTTTCCACAGTACAAACATGGCATTGGGATTATCCCGGAAGGCTGGTGTCAGCGCCAGCGGCGTGCCTGTTTCATCGACAGCCACGGGCGTAGAGCCGGTTGTATCTACAGAGATAGCACGGATGCCGGCGGCTACGGTGCTACCGGCCTTCTTTACGCATTGCCGGATGGTGGCTTCCAGGCCTTCTATATAATCCAGCGGGTGCTGCCGGAAGCGGCTGAGCGCCGCATTGCAATACAGCCCGTCTCTCCAGCGTGGATAGTAAAATACGGCGGAGGCTATCTCATCCCCGTTACGCACATCGGCGATGATGGACCGGACAGAATCTGTACCGAAGTCCACTCCTATTACATAAGAAGCACTCATTATTATTGTAAAATTGACACTTATTATAAACGGTCATATAAATGCCAGGGGCATGTGAATATGCCCTTAGCTGTCTGACCTGAACGCGAAGGAGTTTGTTCTCATAACGTGGCGGAATTGATCTTCCGGTAACAGTATCCATCGTGTGGATTCAAAAGAACAAAATAATTGTCAATTACACAATTAAAACAAGAAATATTTTTTATCCGGGGCGAAAGAAAGGAATCATACAAAAAAGGCAGGCTGTCAGGCTATCTTTTCCGGAACGGTACGCGGAGTGCGTTTCATGCGCATAAGAATGACCAGTGCAGAACTGATGGTAAGTACGCCTATAACCGCCACAGCAGCGTTAATACCCAGTGTATCGGCAATCAGGCCGGTGAGGATGGCGCCGATGGCATATCCTGCATCCCGCCAGAGACGGAACACGCCCAGGCTGCCCGCACGGTCGGCCGGATGTGTGTTCTCAGCAACAGTAGCCAGAAAAGTAGGATAGACAATTGCAGTGCCTGCGCCTAAAATAACGGAGAGCACTATGTAATGCCACATTGTAGCAGCATACAGGAAAAAAATCAACGCAATGCCCTGCATCAGCATACCGGTAAACAGCAGGTTTTTCTTGCTGAAATGGTCGGCCATTTTCCCGGTGAATAATTGTCCGAGCCCCCAGACGGCGGGATAGACAGACGTTACCACGCCAACCTGCTCCAGTGTAAATCCTTTGGATGCCAGGAGAATGGGAAATATTCCCCAGGCCATACCGTCATTCAGGTTGTTGATGAGCCCTGCCTGGGTAACGGCGCCCAGGTTATTATTTTCCCATGTTGTTTCCCGGAATACGTGCCGTAGCCGGGGAATGTTGCTGGTAGCGGTTTCCGCGGCTACGTGATGCCGGGTATCCTTCACCAGCAGCCAGCTGCCCAGTAATCCCGCTACCGATAATACAATGCCCAAATAAAAGGGATATGGGCGTAAACCATACCGGGCTGCTATCCATCCGGTAAGAAAAGCAACAATGGCTACCGACAGGTAGCCGGCAAATTCGTTCAGTCCCATTGCAAAGCCGCGCTGCTTCTCTCCCACCAGGTCGATCTTCATTACTACCGTACTGCTCCAGGTAAGTCCCTGGTTGACACCCAGCAGCACGTTCGCCGCAATGATCCAGTTCCAGCTGCCTGCAAACATCAGGATGAAGGGGACGGGAATGCCAATGATCCATCCGATCACCAGCAGATTCTTACGCCCTACCTTGTTGGCTAGCGCGCCGGTAAAGTAATTGGTCAAAGCCTTCACGATACCGAAAACGATGATAAAGGAAAGTATGGCTGTTTTAGCCGCAATAGAAAATTCAGCTTCCGCTATCTGCGGCAGGATACTTCTCTCCAATCCCACCATACCGCCAACAAAAGCGTTGATAATGACCAGCAGGGTAAATTGTTTCCAATTCTCTCTCAACCCCAGCGCTACGTGCTTCATGATTTGTGTACGAAAGTTTATTTAAGAAACGGCGCACCGGTTGGCCCCTGCTTCGAGGTCGGTGGCATTATCGTCAGCAGGTTCTCCTTTCAGGTTCTTCTCTACAATGGATAAATAGTTGGCTGGCGTGGGTGGTATTTTCTGCAACAGCGTGTTAATGAAATGCGCTTCGGTACCTTGCAGTAAAGGAATATGTTTCCTCGTTTCCCCGATGGTAACACTGATCATGACGCCATCAAATGCCACCGGCTTGTCCGTATGTGCCGGAAGTATGGCAACCTTATCAGGTAAAGAAAGCAGCTTTCCTAACGATTGATAAAGCAGCGTCGCTTTCTGCCTGCTTTCCTCTTCACTGGCTTTCAGATCAGGCCGCCCCACCCCATTGGTAAACAGGGTATCTCCTGTCAGTACTATTTCATCTTCCACATAAAAACTTAAGCTGTCTAAAGTATGCCCGGGCGTAAGAATCGTATGCAGTTTTATACTTCCTACATGAAAGACAGTATCCGCTGTGATACCGTTAAAAGCAAACTGTACTTTGCAGGACGCAGGCAGGAACAACGGCGCCTGAAATAAGGCAGCTGCTTCTCTGGATCTCGACAAATGATCCGCATGTATATGCGTCTCCATCACATATTTTATGGAAAGACCGTATTGCCGTACCAGTTGCTGGTATACTTCCAGCGGAAGTGAAGCATCAATAATAACAGCTTCTTTAGCCGAAGCAATGATGTACGATAAACAACCTTTGCCGGTGCGCCGGAGTTGTAATACTTCGAACCCGTTAAACTGCCGGTGAGCAACATTCCACGCAGTACCCCACGCTTTCATGCCGCCCTCGAGCGAATAGGCAGGTATTCCTTTTTGCCTTAGCGCATTGGATGCGATGACACTCGTTCTGCCAGCGGCGCATACTGTTACCACCTTATGGCCTTCCGGGATCACTATTTCATCCAGTACTGTGTAGTCTCCCTCACGAAGACGTTTGTAAGCGTCAATGTGATGGCTGCCTGGAATCTGCCACTCTTCCCTTTCGGCCGCGGGACGTACATCCAGTATGAAAACCCGTTCCTGGTTTTCCATCCATTCTCTTAGCGTACCGACACTGATCGTGTTGTTTGAAGCGTCCATATGACAATCATTTAATTAGTATTTTTATAGAATATCTTTCGCCGCGAATTTCAGCTTCCAATCCGGGTACCCCTCCTCCAGCCTTCTGGCTTTGTACCCTTTGGCGGAAAGCAACTGCACCGCTTCATCTGCAAATACGCAAAAGATCCCACGGCAATAGGCAATGTATTGTTTGGACTTGCTCAGTTCCTGCAAGCGCGTGGCCAGTTGGTCCACCGGGATGTTGATGGCCTTTGGAATATGGCCGGCTTCGAACTCCTGCTCCGGTCTTACGTCGAGCAATACAACATTCCTTGACTCCATCCGCGTCACCAGCTCTTCCAGGTTTACTGCATCCAGGCTGTTCTTTGCGCCTCTGTAATCTTTCACCAGCCTGCCTATTTCTGCAAAGCTGTCCATACCTATGGCGCGCAGGTCTTTCCATAACCGGAGCACATTGGTGTTTGCCAGCCGGTAGTAAATAAACTTACCCTCCCGGCGTATCTGCAATAAGTTGGATTGTTTGAGCATCTGCAGGTGCTGGGAAGCATTTGCCACAGACATATGGGTTTCATTGGCTATTTCTTCTACAGACCGTTCTCCCTGGCTGAGCAGGTCAATAATTTCCAGGCGGTGAGCGTTGGCCATTGCTTTTACCAGCTGTGCCAATATGGTATAAACCTGGTCTTTGAATTCCCTTTTTTGCATACCATTTCAGATTTGTACCGCAAAGGTAAGTAACCTCATTCAATCATTCAATAAATTTATTGAATGAAATGGTAAAAGTTGTCCGAATTAGCGCTGGTACCGCAATCTGGTAACAAACCCTAAGTGTAACTTTATCTGTTCTTACATTTTTTCTGCATCCTTAAAATCTACCAATATGGAAAGAAATGAAATACCGGGCAAAGCATTAACCAGGAGCCAGCTGATGGCCGTTAGAGGCGGAAGGTCTATCATTCTTTATTGCACAAACGCTACCTATCTTAACTGCCGGTCGCTCTGTGACCATAATCTTCAATGTTCAAATGTAGACTATAACCCCTTTACCGGCCTTTGTTGTCTTTATTCCATCTGATCACCATTTAATATTCTCTCTGCATTTACCTTTGATGACTTTGTATCTGCGGGAAGAACGATCACGTCGTCTTGTGTAGATGTAATCTTTTAAAGGTAAGATCTTTATCTTCCGGCAGAAAGGACTGCCATAATATGCAGGGACGCATGACCGCGATCCTGCATATTTTTTTGAAACCGCCCCGACCATTTATCAAATTTCTATTTGAATTATTCTGCTAAATCCTATATTTACAAATATGTTCGAACATAAGAACATAATCAGAGAAGTGGGGATCAACGAGTGAGGTGAATAAAATATCAGCCAACAACAAAATAGTATGACTGATAGCGTTGCACAATAGTATTAACAGCCAATATCTATAGACGGTACGCGATCTTATTTAGTGAACAAAGCACGTATTTATGTTCCATCGTTATGTAATTGCCTCCTTCGGCATCTTAGTCATTTTTTCCGCCTGCAATGGGCATGTACAGGAGCAAACAGCTGAAGTAATGCCCGACACCGTGGATTACAATTTCCACATCAGGCCCATTCTGTCAGACCGCTGCTTTGCCTGTCATGGTCCCGACGCCAACAAACGCGAGGCCGGCCTCCGCCTGGACATTGCAGACAGCGCCTATAAAGCGTTGAAAGAAACACCCGGCGCACATGCGCTGGTACCTGGCAACCCGCTGGCATCCGCCGTATACCAGCGGATCAGCACCACAGACACTTCCATGCGCATGCCTCCCCCTTCCACCAACATGACGCTCAGCGCCTTCGAGGTCAGGCTGATTGAAAAGTGGATCAAACAGGGTGCGAAGTATAAACCTCACTGGGCTTTTGTAACACCTTCCACACCATCATTGCCACAAGTGGAAGATCAAAAGTGGGCACGCAATGAAATTGACCGGTTCACTTTCACGCAGATGAAAAGCAAAGGCCTGTCGCCCAATCCCACTGCGGATCATGAGCGGCTGCTCAAGCGCCTCTGCCTGGACCTTACCGGCCTGCCCCCGTCTCCTGACAGAATGGAGCGCTTCGCAAAAGATACCACCGACAAAGGCTATGAACACATGGTGGACGAACTGCTGCAAGACAGCGCCTATGGTGAGAAAATGGCCGTTCACTGGATGGACATTGCCCGCTATGCCGATTCACACGGCTACCAGGACGACAACTACCGCAGCATGTGGCCCTGGCGCGACTGGGTTATCCATGCCTTCAACAACAACCTCTCCTATAAAGACTTTATCACCTGGCAACTTGCCGGCGATATGATACCCAATGCCTCCCGCGAACAGCTGCTGGCATCAGGCTTCAACCGCAATCATAAAATAACGGAAGAAGGCGGCGTAATAGATGAAGAATACCGCACAGAATATGTCACTGACCGGACCAACACATTCGGTAAAAGCATGCTGGGTATTACCATTGAATGCGCCCACTGTCACGATCATAAATATGACCCTTTCTCACAGAAAGAATATTATGAACTGTTTGCCTTTTTCAACAATGTAAAGGAAGTAGGCCTGGAATCAGTAGTGGGGGGCGCTGAAACATATGCCAAGAAACCGTATATGGAGATCACGCGTGAAGACCTTAACGGCGTACTACGCTTCATCAACAAACAGGATACAAACAAACTGATCGTATCTGTGATGGGAGAAAGAGATACTACGCGCAAAACGTACGTACTTGGCCGTGGTAACTACGACAACCCCACCATTGAAGTGACACCAGGTACACCACACGCTGTTCTCCCATTCAGCACCGCCCTGTACCCTTCCAACAGGCTGGGTTTGGCCGGATGGTTGTTTGACCAGAAGAATCCACTG
>NZ_DATLKJ010000018.1:0-25027 GCF_035538455.1 Chitinophaga sp. | reverse complement strand
AAATAACAAAAACTCTTATTCAGAAAAAACAAAAAATTAATGCTGGCATTCTACATGCTGTTATTCGTATTACTTACCATATTTATTCTCCTCGTAAATTCCGGATTATTTTTATTCAGTATCAATGACATCATAATTATTTTTAAATACTTCAGCAGTTGTATAGCTGGGCATACTAGCTTAACGCGGAATCCGTGCAAATTATTAGATATCGCTGCATTCAAGCTGCACCAGAAAAAATTCCCCGGTGCATATTAATCAGGACTACTATCAATATAAACTCAAAATAAGCGTATCATTTACGCGTAGCGCGCATAATATCTCATCACTGAAATGCACCCTCGTAACAACAAGCCCTTTGTAACCAACTGCTACAAAGGGCTTGGATAAGTGTTATCTTTTTATTAAGACTATAATGTTATCTCCTCCACTGGCCATATACCTTTTCAAACAAACGCGCCAGCACGCTTTTGTCTTCTGTAAGGATCTCGGCTACACCTGCCAGCTGCGGCTGTTGCGGGATCTGCTTGCCGGCATTGGTGAGCAGGCCATTATCCAGGGTGACCTCCACGTTGAAGGCACTGTCCAGTGCCACCACCGTACGCGACGACACTTTACCACGCAGCATACCATATTCCTCAAAGGGATATGCCGACAGCTTGATCAGCACTTTCTGGCCGGGCTTTATTTTTCCGGAACGGTCTACCCCTATATCCCCACGCACCACATACTCCTGTGTAGGCGGTGTCACAATCATGACACTCTCTCCTGCCTGCACATACTGGTTCTCTTTCCAGAACTTGAAAAATGACACCTTTCCTGCTACCGGGCTTTTGAGTACGTAGTTCTGTAACCACTGCCCATACTGACCGTTAAAGCGTTTGGCAGCATCACGCACCTTCTGCTGCAGCGTATTCTCTTCAGTCTGCCGCTGCATCGATGTTTCCACGATATTCTTTTCGTATTCAGTCTGCTGCAGGTTATTCTGTATAATATTACTCTTGTTACCCTCCGTGTTCATCTGCTGATCCAGCATCTTCCGGCGCGATTCTTCAAACTCATTCCTGGATATCACCTTATCCTTCAGCAAGGACGAATCTGCCGCAAACCTGTTATGCTGTAACTTCAGCTGTTCCTGCAACAACCGGTCCTTGTTACTCAGTTCCATATTGAGCTGCCTGTAATAGGCCGATTGACGTGAAAGTGCATCAATCTTGGAACCATATACGTTGTGCCCCAGGAAGAAGCGATAGTTAATCACCGCCTGATACAATTCTGTATAATTGGATTGCAGGTCGCCCAATTGCAGACCGGTAGGCATCTGCACGCGCTGGAGCTGCGAGAGGTCCGTCATGGTATCGATACGCTGAGAAACGGTGGCAATCTGCTCCACATCTGCGTAACGTGCAGGATTGGAAAAAATGCATAATACCTGGTTCTGCTTCACCTCTTCATCATTCTTTACAACCAGCTCCTGTATAGGCAAACTGCTGCGGGCCACCAGCTTCACCGGTGGATTGATAAATGAGATCATTACCCGGGCGGGTATTACATCCGGGTATTTAAAGAAATAGGCGCCTGTTAAAATAACCAGCAGCAGGATGCCAATCACAACAATCCCCCTCCTGATAATCCAGGAAGGCATTTTGCCCATGATCTCCTGCACTTCCTCACTGCGCACCTCCTCCAATGAATCAGCTTTGTGCACTCCGTTGGAAGGTGCGGGTGTGTTCAGTAACTCTGGTGCTATATGTTCGTTTGCGGGCATAATCAATTAACTTCCTAGTTCCAACTGGTTCTTCACCAGCTCAAAATAATTTCCTTTCCTGGCTGTAAGCTCTGCATGGGTACCAGTTTCCACGATCATCCCTTTTTCCAGCACTATTATCTGGTCAGCATTCTTCACTGTGCTCAGGCGGTGTGCAATCACCACCACGGTCTTACCTTCGAAGAAACGGTCCAGGTTTTCCATAATCACCTTTTCGTTATTGGCGTCGAGCGCACTGGTAGCTTCATCGAAGAACAGGTAGTGCGGATTCTTGTATACCGCCCTGGCGATCTGCATACGCTGTTTCTGACCTGCACTGATACCATTACCGGAGTTACCGATCTTGGTCTGGTAGCCCATTGGCAGGTCTTCAATAAACTCTCTGATGTTGGCTACATCCGCTGCATGCAACAGTTTCTCCGTATCTACTTTCTCGTCACTGATCGCAATATTCTTCGAAATACTTCCTGAAAAGATATACCCATCCTGCATCACACTGCCGCACTGGGTACGCCACCAACGCGGCGACAATTGCTGCAAGTCCTTATTACCAATCAACACCTTCCCGGCGGTGGGATTGTAGAATTGCAACAGCAACTTCATCAGCGTCGTTTTACCACTGCCACTGGTGCCTACTATAGCCGTTACCTTACCTTCGGGTATAACGAGGTTGATATCTTTCAGTACAAATGGCGACTGTGTGCTGCCATACTGGAAAGACACATCCTGCAATGTAATATCGCCGGTTTTCTTATCCAGTGCAGATAGTACAATCTGCCCATCCACTTCTTCATCTTCACGGTTGTGAATCTCTCCCAACCTGTCAAGGCTGATCCGCGCATCCTGCGCAGCCTGCACAAAGCCCAGCAACTGGTCTAACGGACTGTTCATCTGCCCGATAATATAACTCACGGACAACATCATACCCAGGGTCATGTTACCACTCATTACCTCCCTCGCGCTGATATATGAAATCAGGATATTTTTCAGCTGATTGAAAAACATGGAGCCGGCCTGTTGGTATTGACCCAGTGCCAGTCCTTTCACGCTGATCTTGTACAGCTTTGCCTGCACCTGCTCCCATTCCCAGCGACGGGCGGTTTCACAGTTGTTCAGCTTTATTTCCTGCATGCCGGTGATCAGCTCAAACAATACGTTCTCATTGTCGCTCATGCGCTGAAACCGTTTATAGTCAAGCTCCTTACGGCGGCGCAGGAAGAAATAGATCCAGCCTACCGCTGCTGCGCTGAAACACACAAATACCAGCAATATCTTTACACTGTAAATGGCCAGCACAATGGTAAACACGATCAGGTTCACAAAGGAGAACAATGTAGACAGCGTAGTACCGGTAAGGAAGCTCTGGATACGGCTATGGTCACCGATACGCTGGTGTATGTCTCCGATCATCTTGGTGTCAAAGAACCGGATCGGCAACTTCATCAGCTTGATCAGGAAGTCTGAAATGATGTTGATGTTGATACGGCTATTCATGTGCAGCAATATCCAGCTGCGGATCATTTCTATGGCCGTACTGCCGGCAAACAGCACCAGCTGCGAGATCAGGATTAGATGCACATACCCCAGGTTCTGGTGATTGATCCCAAAGTCCACAAGGCTCTGTGTAAGGAAAGGCGTGATCAGCGACAACAAGCTGGCAATGATTACACTGAGAAACAGTTGCATTACATACTTATTGTACGGCCGCAGATAACTGAACAGAAAACGGAAACCTTTCTTTTCCTGTTGCTCTTCTTTCTGTTGGTAAAATGCATCTGTAGGCTCCAGCATCAGCACCACGCCATCACGGCTTTTGCCTTTCCAGCTGTTGAGGAAGGTTTCTACGTCTACCCGAACCATACCGTGCCCGGGGTCAGCCAGGAGTATCTTGCTGTTTTTCTTATGGCGGTCATAATCCTGCGGCGGCAGCACCACAAAGTGGTTCTGATTCCAGTGCAGAATACAGGGCAGCTGCACATTTTCATCAAGCTGCTCAAAGCTGATCTTCACCGCATGCGTGCGGAAGCCGATCTTTTCTGCCGCTTCGCTGATGCCCAGCAGGCTCACACCCTCGCGTGTGATATACGATTGCTCCCTGAGATATTCCAGTGAGTAGCTCCGGCCGTAGTGCTTCGCTACCATACGTAAGCAGGTAGGTCCGCAGTCCATTGTATCCAGTTGTTTGTAAAAAGGGAATCCCATTATTTTGATAGTTCTACTAGGGCAATCTGTGACAAATAATATTTTTCAAGGAAATGATATAATACCAGCTCATGCTTCCGCTGCTTCGCTACAAAGATCCGGTTTAGAAACATGTGAATATAACTTATTATTATGTCATGGTGCGCTTTTTCACTACCATTTTCCTGTTGCAACAATTCCTTTATTTCTGAGGCAACGGTGGCGATCATAGCAGATCGTTGCTGGTAGATGCCGATTACCTCTTCAATTTCATTCGTTTCATCATCTGTACAGTTCATAAAGGAAGCAATACTCTTCTGATCTTTACGGTACTTGTCGTTCAGTTGCTTGTGCAGTAATTTTGCGCCGCCGAACTCTTCAGTGAAGGATTCCCGCAGGGAAGCCAGCAAAGCCTTCTTATCTTCCAGTGCCAGGCCGAAATCATCCAGTAATATATCCACACCCCGCATGGCCAGTTTCCAGCGATACATCTCTCCTTCCACCCCATCGAGCAGGTTGAGGATACCCAGTACCGCCATGCTGTCAGCATAAAACACAACCTCACTCTTTTCCATCGTGGAAGGCCGGTAGCGTTCTACTTCCCGCTCATAGGTATCGCACTGTATCTTTTTGATCTGGCCCGAAACAATGTACGGATGCAGGTCCTGGTGGATCAGATTCAGGATCGTTTCATTATTCCGGCCGTTAGCGTTAAGGAATCGCAGCCGGATATGCGGTTTGGGATCGGCATACCTGATGAAGAAGAACTGATCAAACAATCCGGCCTCCTCCCATTCAGGCAGCTTCTCCGCAAAATAAGATGCCAGCAACTCTTCACTCATGGCATAGCCACAGTATACTTTTACATACAGCCATTCGCTGCCTGGCGCAAAGGTGCGCATCAGCCCATTCTTTTCTCCGGTGCGTGCCGACGGTACCATCAACAGTCGCGGACTCGCCTGCTTAAATGCAAGGGGAATCAGTAATTCATGCGCATAAGAATTGCCAGCTGTGTCTTTAATAAAGCCGCCGGTTTCACTAAACAGGAATTCCCGCAACACCACCTGGTCCGATTTCTGGGAATAGTCCAACAACACCTGTATACTGGCAGGTTGCGTAAGATCCAGGAACAGCTCATTGTCTGATTCCGCGATAATCACATGCGCCGGCATCTTTCTCTTCTCACGGTATGCGTCAAAATAGCGGATGCGCTCAACAGGATCTTCTTTAATGCCTTCTGCATCTTTCTTGCGGAAGACCCAGGTAGCCCTGCTGATAATCATTTTATTATACTGCACACGGGGAAGATGATCCCGGTTACCCAGTACGCCCCAATCCCAGTACACACCACTTTTGATGGACTGATGTTGCAGGTCGCAAAGGAATTTATAAATAGGCAGACTATTAAAACTGTAATTGTGTGCTGAACTGAGACGCGGGATAATGCGCTTGTTGAGACGCTTACTGCGAAGTATTACTTCCCCCTGCCTTACAGACACCATCAGGTCTGAAACAGGCAGCTGATGATCAGCTGCGGCGCCGGAAACATTCACGTAAGGAATCTCATAATCGCGCAGGGAAGGCCGTATCAATACATTACCGGCCCTCGCCTCCGGATAGTGTACTATCTCAGCCATAATACAACCAGGATAAGAAGTAGACTCATCCACCAGGATGCGTTTTACCTCCTCCGCCAGCTGAGGGTCACCACTGCAGAAGCGGCCCAGCAGATTGGCTGCCGACGGTCCTCCCATCGACTGCAAACCAAAAAGGTAGTTGCCATTCTCCGCTTCTTCCGCTGATGAAGCCACGATGTTACCAAACAGATAGCTGCTCTCTGCAAACTTCACAGTAGCAGCATCCCCGATTTTCTTCAGATCTTCATCAGTAACAGACACCACTTCGGCGCCCTCACGGAGAAATTGTTCGTACTTGTCCAGTGCCAGCTGATTCACTGGCGACCAGTTCACCGTATTCGCGGCGGCAGGTCCTCCCCCGGCTATCACATCTTCCACAAACGGAGCGTGGAAAGCATTTTCAGCAGCAGCACCGTAACCAATACCTGTCTCACTATCCAACGCAATATTAAGCGGTACCTCCTGCGATTCATATTGTTCTGAGAAGCGCGAAATAAAATTGCTTAACTCAGAATTGGATGACGTATAAGCGTGACAAAGAGCCAGCAGGTTGTTCGCCTGCATCAGGATATCATTGACCAGCTTTTCACTCAGGGTACACTTCTCTGCTTTCTTGAAAAGATCTACCTGCAACAGATCCTTAGGCAGTTCCAGTGGGAATGCTGCTGTACACCGGTTGTGAATATCAACAAGGCGGTTCATTTCAAAATCCTGCTGCTGGAAAAGGTTGGTCAGGGCTATCAACTCCTCCCTGAGCGCCTTGGCTTCATCTATAGTAGAGAGACGGTCTATCAGGAAAGAAAGACTGTCGTCCCCGATGATGCGAGGCTCCGTTTCCGGAATCAGTATCTGCGAAGCGATCAGCTCATCGATAAAAGCAGCGGCTTCTTCTTCCATGATGGTATTATCTTCTTCAATGATCAGCTGCACCAGTTGGGCAACGGTAAGCCCGTTACATTCACTGACGATCTTCTGAATGAAAACAGAATCCACGATAGAAGTAAGCAGGTACTTACGCCTGTTGTTGACGATGGTATATTCTGCATAACGGTATTTATCACCCACTTTATACAGACTGTTATTAATGGAATAGGTAAGCGATGCACTCACCTCAGGCACCTGGCGGATATAGTTACTTACTTTGGTATAGTAATCCATATCCAGGCGGATATGCTGATGGGCATTGGCCATGTCGCCGGCTACAATGTCAGTGTTCTCCTCTATCCTGCCGAGGGTACATCCGGCAAATAAGCCGTAGGGCGTGCTCCTGGTACAGGCGCGCACCCAGTATTTATATAAAGACTTACGTAGTTTCTCTGTTTTCTTGTCATTGAATCCCGAAGGATCGTTGATGTAACGTTCCAGTTCCTTCACCAGCTCGCGCGAAGCAATGTAAAGCGCATAGGAAAACAACGGGTTCTGTGCAATCAGCTCCCGAAGCCCTTCCCGGGCCACTTCTCTGTATTTCCCGATCGGATAAAGCGGAGTTCTCAGCAGAAAAAAACCAGTATGAGATAGTGCCATGTGACTGTGATTAATGATGATCTTTTTAGTGATGCCGGACTGTGATTAATAATGATTTTTCTACTGTGATTAATGATGATTTTTCTGATGATCCTGATGAACGAAGATTTTTGTAAAGATTAATGTTTGATAAAAATGACGATAATGATTTTATTGTTGGAATATATTAAGATATTAGAAAATTGCAGCAATAAAATTACCATCTTCTATTATCATTATCCGACTAAATCCTCATCAATATGCATCAAAAATTAACCTTCACAAAAACCTTCGTTCATCAGGATCATCAGAAAAATCATCATTAATCACAGTAGAAAAATCATCATAATCACAGTCCAGTCAGGTTAGAAGTAGAAATTCATCCCAGGGCAGAGGTTCATTCTGATCGTGGGAAATCAGCGACAAGCCTACGCCGCTGCTGCCGTCCAGGAGATCCCAACAGTACTCCCATTGTTTATCCTTTCCTTGCCAGGCCCTGATTCCATTAACGGAGGGGTCTTCAGGGAACGTAATCTTTCCAAGGGTATTTTGATGCCAGTGCTCAGCACACTGATAAAAAGCCTTATCATTGGTTTCATGCCAGAATTTGCGGTAGAAAGCCGCTATACCGGCAGTACCGTGGCACAAACAGGTGTCTACGATACCGGCAGCTTCATCAGTATCACGCCTGATATTATAATGCATGATGCTCAGGGCTTCATCCATCCATTTATTTTCACGGAAGTATTTGCCGCAGTGCCAGAGGGCCATCGCTACATTGAGGTCGCCGTAACACCAGGAAAGACGGCTGGAAGATGCCATCCCGTCCAGAATGCCCGGAAATAGGGCCTGCTGGGAATCGGGCGGCAACACATTTTTATGATTGAGTACAAATGCTATGCTTTCTTCAATGAGTTTTTTGCACGTTTCCTGCGCTATACCAGCTTTATGTATGCGTAACAGCAATATCTGCAGGGAGCACACTCCGTGTGCAAGGCTGAAGGCATCTACGCCTTCCCGTGTGGGCTTGTCCAGCATAAAGAATATAGGCATGCTGCGCCCTTTATCTGTAAGCCTGCTGACGTTCATCAGGCCATCCACAAACTTCTCAAGGATCTCTTTCACTTCTTTCCTGTCTGCAAATTCAACGAGGAAAGTACATATACCGCCGGCGCCATGCAGGAAATCAAAGTTTTGCTGCGCGAGGTAGAATTCACATTCCAGGACAGAGGCGGCAATAAAATCTGCTGCCAGGTAGTCTATATCAATGTCAATAAAGTCGTGCCGGCTGAGGTGATGCAGGAGCCAGAATGGGCCTGTATTCCCCGTGCAATAGGAATAATTGGTGCCGGGAGTAGGGTCAAATGCTTCATAGAGTTGCTCAAGATAGCCAACTGCATGGTTTTGCGTGTCATCTACATACTGTTCATAATAAAACATATAAAACAGCGGCCCCCAGGGACCTTTAAACAAACTGTTTACGTTGGCAGTATCATATTTTTTCTGCGCCAGTAATTTTATCATGTCCTGATAAATGGCGGTCTGTATCTCTCTGAGTTTCATGAACAGGTATTGATTTATAACGCCGGAAATCCTCCCGGAAATACAATTATTCCCGGGAAGTAAAAGGTAATAATTTATGAACTTATAGGCAAATCAGCGGACAGGTATTTTCACGCGACCTGACACAACAGGTAGTAAGCCTGGTGACTTCCCCTCCGATAATATGTTGCTGTTGTTCCAGATTGAGCCCAGCGACAGGCATTTTGCTCAAGAGTAATTTCTTTGTAAGTGCGACTTTAGTCTTTCTCATAAATCAGGGTATTTGGGTTATAAATAAAGTTATCCGGGATAGGTTTATGCAGATAGTGGATAACGATATTAATCTACGTTAAATTCATCAAACGCAGACCCGACCGGGTATTGGATTGGATTCGCAGGTCACCTCAGGGTCCCAGGTGGGGCAACCTTGAAAGCTATCACTACAGAATTCCAGGGTAATCACCTGGCCGCCAGCCAGTGCGGCCTGCTGACCTTTGTTCAGATCAGCAATCCTTGACTTGATAAGCACCAGCTTTTTGCCAATTGATACTTTCTTTTTCATAATCGTTGTTTGTTTTAATGATCAAATAATTACAGGAACTTATCTGCACACACGGCCGGGAAGCGCTCTGGTTTCACAACCAGACTGAGGATCCCAGGTAGGGCAGGCAAGATTGTACGTAGGGCCGCATAAACGAACAGTGAGCACGATACCACCATTGGCTTGCGCCTGCTGGTCTTTGCTGAGATCTGCTACTCTTGTTTTTCCGAGAAACAGCTTTTTGCCAAGCGATACTTTCTTTTTCATAACTATCAATATTTAAACGTGAGAAAAAACAACAGGTGCAGTACCGCGTAATACAGGAGCTTCTCCTTCGTTACGGCGAAGGAAAAGCACTTCAAACTGTTAAAGACAAAGAATAAACTGATTGGTTTCTGTAAGACACCCTGCATTAGGCCTCCACGTATGGCAGGTCCAGGTAGCGCCACCAGCGATTGCTTGTTGCTGACTAGTGCTCAGGTTGGCGACAGTTGTTTTGCCAACGATCAGTTTCTTGTTGAGGGACACTTTCTTTTTCATAACAATGTAGTATTACGGGTAAAAAATCCAGGGTAGTATCGCTGCTGAATGATCGCATCAGCAGCAAGGGTGCCCGGGGCCTCCGGCAGTGCAGCCTGTGGGACGGCGGGTATCTGCGGTCCCACATATCACATTTGTGGTGGCCCCGCCTTTCAGTAGTTCCTGCCTTGACGCTTCCAACGCTGCAATAGCAGTCTTGTTGAGGATCAGTTTCTGGTTGAGTGCGACTTTTTTCTTTTTCATGATATATTGGTTTTGGGTTCGCGGGATACAGGCATTAGAATCAATTATACGCAACATATTTCGTCCGGATCAGACAAAGGGCCTTTCAGTATCAAAACCGGGAAAATTGGAATTACTGGCACTTAAACTCATCGGATTTTCGGTACTATCGGGTTTACGGGTTAAGGATATACTGAAGATAAGAAACACCTTTTTCAATACAAAATGTTTTTATCTTACTATCGTATAGCGCAGGATATTCATCATGAACACCTTCGGGCAAAGCCCGGATAAAAGACCGGAAAGAATTACCCGGTAATGTTGGACCTGTTAACAATGCCTTTGCATGATCCTGAAATGCACGGGTATTGCCTCCATGTGTATATTTTCATAAAGCACGATCCCCTGATTGCTCAGGCATTACCGGGTAAATTGGTCATAATGAAACTATCTGCATAAACCAATATAATGAAGTTAACCTGTTTCATCTGAACAGGTAATACCTGGAAACCGGCATTTTTAACGGCTGATCCCCTTTGACTTATAGCAATAAAAATGAGCAGTAAAATGCCCGAACTGTGATTTATGTGGTTTGGTTGATTATTCTGACAGGCAAAGATTAAGTAAGAAAAGATAATAAATATTCCTCTTCGCTCATCAGAATAATCAACTAAATCACATAAATCACAGTTCAGACATTTTACGCGCTCATCATCAAAAAAAATAAACGGTCAATCCGGACACTTTACACATTGCGTAGGACCAACGTAAGTTTCACAGGTATCAAATCTGGTAGGACAAAACTGCGTAGCAGCCCCGCCTGCAATGCGGGATTGCTCACGACTATTCAATTCCGCTATAGTAGCTTTCTGCAGGAATAATTTTTTGGGAAGGCTTATTCTCCTTTTCATAATAATTGTTTTATGGATTAACTGCTATAGTGCAGATTTTAGTTTGCTCAACGCATAGAAATATCCCGTTAGGGCAGGTCCGTTCCAAAACAGTTGCACATAATTTCAAGGTGTGGCAACGGTCTGGGTACACCCTCGACAGATCACAGGGACCACAACCACTATTGACCAACACTTCTGTTTTCCCGCCTGCAATCCTGTACTGAACATCATCAGTAAGCGATGCCACGGTCTCTTTTTGCAGGAATAGCTTCTTGCTTAATGAAAGCTTCTTCTTTTTCATAACATTTTATTTTCAGGGTGATAGTACTCAATAGTATCAGTTATAACATTCTCTGCCGGTAAAAGGAAGATCGCAGCACGGATAACAACGTGCAGGGCTGGCCATAGTAGGCGATGTATGAAATGGTGCACTCACCGCAACAGGACCTTCCACAATATCTGTCTGCTTATGATAATTCATCCCAGCAACCGGTTCTTTTTGCAGAACAAGCTTTTTGTTCAGGGTGGTTTTCTTTGTTTTCATACCATTATATTTTACAGGTTGTAAATAAGGATTTCACATAGTATCTACCGGAGATGGGAAACAGCGTCATATTATCAGAACTTCCTGCAATTGCATGGCAGTCCTGCAGATTCGCCACAGCACCAGGCTCCTTTGATAATTCCATTTCTTTATCCCGTGGAGAATGAGGCGGTTTTCTTGTCATAAAATGATGATTACGGGCCAGCAGATCAAGTACTTGATAACATTTTGTTGTAACAAACTAAAGGTAAAAGATGGCGCTGCATTTCCTCCTGAAAGTTCAGGAATGGTAACCTTTTTTTCACGAATGGCCCCCGTTCTTTTCACGTGCAGACAGTATACCGGGAATCAGGATTATTGTCTATATTGCTTATATTGATGGCGTACAATACACGGGGCAAGTATAAATTCCAATGAAAATCACATGAGCAACTTAACCCGGCATTTATCCTGACAGAGATAATCACCTGTACATTTAAATCCCAAACCATGTTTAGCCCGACGCATGAAATAGCTGAAAAGAATATCAACATTATTATTGTTGACGATGAGAGAGAAGCATGCAGCAATCTCAGTCACCTGCTGCTCACCTATGTAGATACCCGCATCTGCATAAAAGGCACTGCCTGCAATACAACAGAAGCCGAAGCCATGATCAGGGCCTATCAGCCGGATGCTGTTTTTCTCGACATCGAAATGCCGGGAGAAGATGCCTTCCATTTCCTGGATCGCCTGAAACCACTTCATTTTGAGATCATTTTCGTAAGTGCCTATGATGAATACGCCGTGAAGGCCTTCCGCCTCAATGCGATAGACTATATCCTCAAACCTATCGACATCCACGAGCTGTGTAACGCTGTAAAGAAACTGGAAGAGAAACGGCACTTCCGCAGAATAGCCAGTGAATGGCCACCACAGGCGCCCAACAAGGTGAAGCCCAACCAGATCACTTTGCGTAATCATATGCAGATAGAAATCGTGGACTTCAAAGACCTCCTCTACATCGAAGCCAACGGCAATTATTCCCGCGTATTCTTTCAGAGCGGCAACACCGCCCGTAGCATCATGATGAGCCATTCCATCGCCGAATATGAAGAACTGCTGCCCGATACACTCTTCTACCGGATACATAAATCATACCTCGTCAATTGCAGATACATCCGGAAAATACTGAAGGAGGAAAACCCCGTAATACTACTCGACAACAAATACCGGCTACCAGTTGGACGACGGCGTTATAAAGACCTGCTCTTTTATCTGAAAAACAACAACTTCCCGGATGTATAAATACTGCTATATCATCCTCACTATCTGTATACTGTCCGCCGCGCCCCTTTCCTCCTCCGCGCAGGAGATTCCCTATGTGCACTATACCACAGAAAACGGATTACCCTCAGATATTGTCTACTGCGTACTTAAAGACAGTAAAGGATTTCTGTGGTTTGGCACCGACAAAGGCCTGGTGATGTATAACGGTATCCGCTTTGAAACCTTCACCACTTTCAATGGTGCGCCCGACAACGAGATTTTCTACATACTGGAAGATGACCAGCAGCGCCTCTGGCTCCAGACTTTCAACGGCGTGCTTTGCTACTACAAAAATGGCAGGTTTCATACGCCAGCAAATACGCCATTTCTCAGAAAGAAAATACCCGCTTCTTCCACCGGAATGTACTTCCGGGAGAAAGACAGCTCCGTCACCGTCCTTCATACCCATCTCAAACAATTCATCAGCATAAAAAACGATACCTGCAACATATATCCGGTTCCTTCGCTCAACACATCCCCGGATGAATATCCCTACTCCATCAGGAAGCTCTCCCCCGCTACCTATCAGCTCCGCACCAATCAGGGCTTTATCACCATAGACACAACAGGGCGTATACTGGAACGAACACCCCCTTCGGCCACCGGCTGGCAGAAATACCTCATCAACAACCAGCAGGAATACATTGCACTGCAAGACCGGATCATTACTCCACAAGGACATACGGTGTTTACCTTCAGCGACGGATATACCGGCAACAACTCTATTACACACTGCTATGTCTCCGACGGCAATGTGTTTATCACCACCACCGACAAAGGCCTGCTTATCAACCAGCGTCCCTTCCTCCTTACCAATGGCAAGTTCAGCGGCATTACACAGGACATCAACGGCAATTACTGGCTCACTACACTCAATGAAGGCATCTATTGCATCGGGAAGGACATCATCCGCAGCGGTGCCTGGAAAGCCCCCTACAAAGGGAACGTAAAGTTTGCTTTCACTGACAACGGTGAGCTGTTCTACGCAGACAACAACAATAATATCTATCGCCTCAGTAACGGACAAACCAGCTGTATCTTCTCTTACAGTAACTACCGAAAGAAGAACATGATATCACACGAGGAACCCGGCGCTATCTTTACCGATGGCGCCTACCACAGCCTCTACGGCAAAGATCATATCACGCTGCACAATATACACAATGCCCATCCCCGGGTGTTGGCAAAGACCCTGCAGCCAGGCGCCACGCCAGATGTTATCTATGAAGGTGTAGGCATCAAAGGCATGGCTGCAACTCCTGGCTACCTCTATGCACTCCAGGCAGGCAACCGTATTTTCCGTATCAGCAGGAAGCATATTGAAAAAGGGCGCACCACACAGATAGGAACGGTACCCATCGTAAGCAAAACACGGCGGATATTCAGCATGGCAAAAGACAGGTACAACCATATCTGGTATAATACCAATGACAGCGTGTACTGGTTTGATGATTCGTTACATCAAAGTACGATACCTCCACTCAATAATATCTCCTTTAAAAGATTCTACATCTTCGGTGATCATCTTGCCGGTATTACCCACAGCAATCAGCTCATCGTGTGCAGTGATATCTACGGCCATATGAAAGTAGATACGCTTCCGGAGCAAAATTGCATCTGGAACAGGATGTACCGGATCGATGACCAGCACATACTTCTCAGCAGCAACAACCAGTACCGCATACTTACCCTCAACGGAAAACATGCATCCCTCCATACTGTAGAAAATCCATTTATTCCGGGACAAGTGTCCTGCATCTGCGCAGATTCAACAACCTGCTACTTCTTCAGTGATGGCACCATCACTGCGATGCCGGTTAATATGCTGCTGAAGCACAAGTCTGAACAACGGATCCTTTTCACACATGTAAAAACAGGCAGGCAGCTGTATAACATCAATACAGACAGTCTGACTATTCCATACAAAGACGCCGGTAATATCACCGTCAGCTTTTCAGCGCTGGCTTTTGGCAACGCTTCTGTCCAGTATGAATACAGCGTTTCAGGCGGAACCAACTGGCAGGCGGTGAACAGTACGGAGATCAATCTCGTAAATCCCGGTTACGGCGAGCACGTCATCAGCGTAAGAAGCCGCAACGCCGCCGGCAATTACAGCACACCGGCTACCCTCCTGCTCAACATCACCCGGCCCTACTGGGCAACACCCTGGTTCCTGCTGTTAGCCGCGCTTATTTTCGTAACTATGTTAACGCTGGCATTCCGCCTCACCATGAAATACATCGTCCGCAAACGCGAGCTGGCGCATGCTGCAAAGATCAGATTCCTCAAATCAGAATATAAAGCACTCAATGCTTTAATGAATCCGCATTTCATTTTCAACAGTCTCAATAACATACAGGGGCTGATCAACAGCAACGATAAACGCCCTGCCAACGAGTACCTCCACATCTTCTCAGATCTTATCCGGCAGAACATGCATAACATCAGTAAAGAACTGATCCCGCTGTCGAAAGAGATCAACCTGCTGCGTAATTACCTGCGCCTGGAAAAACTGCGGTTCAAGGATATGCTGAACTATGCCGTGGATGTGGATGAAGAAGTAGACACAGATGTCATCTTTGTCCCGCCACTACTGATACAGCCGCTGGTAGAAAATGCCATCAGGCATGGACTGCTCCCCAGACAATCGGAAGACAGCCTCGTCAGGATAAGCATATACGAAAAAGGTGAAATGCTCTGTATTGAAGTGGAAGACAACGGCATCGGCATCAGCAATGCCCGCAAGAACATGACGGCACAACATCAGTCGTTTGCCCTGGAGAACATCAGACAGCGCATTATACAGCTACGCCAGATGTACGGTATGCCCATATCACTCGAGATCAGTGATATAACCGGCAGCAATGGCCAATCCCGGGGAACAGTAGCGGTAGTTATGATCGGTTCCCCATCATGATCTGTACTACCCCGCATCAAGCCCACCTATACTCCGCATTTCCTTCGATATTATGATACTATACATTTGACGTAACTAAACTATCACCCGGCATCACCCCAATATCAAGCCCATTTGCCTGCAGGCCCACAAAATGAAATGTCCGGGGTAATTGCCCCGGACATTTCGTCTATATCAACAATTAAATACAATTATCTGCCAAACGTAGCCTGAATATGATGCTTTTCAGCATAAACCTTACCCAGTTCCATCAGCTTTGCATACTGACCTTCCAGCTTTACACTATATTCCTCGATGCTCTTCAGCACAGCCAGCTTCTGCTCTTCTGGTCCTTTGGTATCACAAAGCTTTGCATACTCAGCATATTCCTTTTTGTAAACAGGAATAGCACCTTCAAACAATGCGATGGAAGTGGCTTTCAGTTCTTTGGCATCGTCATTATCGGGTAATGCCTGTATATCTTTCAGCGCTTTCTCCAACACTTGTACTTTCATCTTCACCTGCTCCTGTGCTTCGTTGCCTCTTTTCTGACTGTTGGGTACGTTGGTATATGCAACAGTGTAGCTCTCCAGCATCTTTGCATAGTTCTCGCCGAAATCAGCGAGCAGATTAGTGTTCAATACGGCTCTGTCGAATACATTTTCAGGAGTAGCAGTATTACATGAAACCAGTCCTGTAGCCAGAAACAGGCCAGCGCCCAGTACCAGGGGCAACAAACGATTTTTCCTCAAATAAGTCATGTCGGGTTAAATTTTAAAGAGCGCAAGATAGCACTTTTCAAAAGATATTTCCCCGGTCACGCCCCCACTATTACTTCCATTGCTTTTCCAGTTGCGCAAAATCAATATAATAAATATCGCCAAGACCATTGCCAGCCTTATTTATACGCGTTTCCAGCTGACGAAGGCTTTCGCGTTGCGGTAATGTCCCTTTGATCCGGTTGCGCGTACTGCCGAAGAAGAAATACCTCCCGTCTCTTGTCACCTTGGGCGACCATTCAGTAGCCGCAGAATTGAACGGCGTAGGTAGCTTCCGGGCTTTGGTCCAGCTACCGCTGCGGCGGACGCTCACATACAGATCTCCATTGATAAGGCCACGCGGAATCGTAGCCATAAATACCAGGTAGCCTTCATCCGGTGCAATGAATGGCTCGTATTCATTATCTGCCGTATTGATGGAATCGCCAAGGTTCTCAGGCGTAGTAAAGCGGCCATTCACCTGCCGGCTGCAATAGATGTCAGATGCACCCCTACCTCCTTTTCTGCCTGATCCGAAGTACAGGTTTCCGTTATCGGCAACAGTAGGATAAAATTCATTTTCACTACTGTTAATAATTGTATCCAGGTGAACAGGCGATCCCCACCCCCCTGCAGTGCGCTCCGTCTTCCAGATATCCCAGTCTGCCCGGGCGCTGTCACCTTCATGTACGGGCCTGTCAGATACAAAATAAAGCGTATTCCCATCTTTCGTTAAAAAAGGATCTACATCCACATACTGGCCGGAAAACGGCATGAGTTCAGGGATAGACCAATTACCCCCTCTGTGGTAGGATACACAGATAGCACAGCTGTTCATATCCGGCGAGCATTTCAGGAAATACACGGTATCACCTGAAGGAGAAAAAGCCGGATGTGTTTCATAATCGCCGGTACTGATGATACCTTCTGCGAAAAGAGCCGGGCTATCTGTACGGTGTTCATTGGCGGAAAGAGAGGTTGCATGCTGTTCCGGACGTACACATGCAACCATTAAGAGCATGGCGGCCGTAAAATGTCTTTTCATATTATCTTACCTGGGTGATTTGTGCCTGAACACAGCGCCAACGGCCGTTTTCCTTAACGTAGGTGTCTGTGTATACTGTTTTGTCGCTTATGATATTATCATTGTCTCTCCTTGTGTGCATCGCGTTACAGGTGATAAGCGCCATGTTACCAAAAATCCTGATCACTTCGTTGGTATACTCAAAGGATTTGTCCTGCTCCTGATCCCAGCCATGTGCCCAGGCTTTCAGGTACTCCTCTCTTCCGATACGTTTGCCGGAAGGAGAAATATACACAAAATCAGGATGTATCAGCTGATCATGGGAGGGCACATCATTCGTCATATAATCACGGACGAAGCGGGCATTGAGGGCAGACAACTGTCCTCTATCGCTATCGGCCCTCACGCGGTTTTCTCGCGGCGGCTGCATCATGAGTTGCGGGAGATTACTCAACAACAACAGCAGTAGTATTGCTTTCATAGAAATTACTTTTTGATCAAGGCACAAGGTAGTTGCTCCGTCAAAAAGTGAACTTAGAAATCTTGCTATTTTTTCCGGGTGATATGTTTATAGCGGGTAGGCGGAACTTTAAAGCGTTTGGCAAAAGCTGCAGAGAAATAGTCCGTGTTCCGGAAGCCGGATGCATAACAGATATCAGCCACCGGCATCACGGTGTGCTTCACCAGCATCTCGGCATGTTTCAGTCGTACCTCCTGCAGGTATTTATGGGGGGGTTGTCCCATGATACTTTTGAAAATACGACTGAGATAAAAGGGACTAACATAACAATGCTTCGATAATTGCGCCAGTGAAATATCATCCTGAAAATGCTCATTCATAAACAGGCGCGCTTGTTCTGTTACATACACATGCTCTTTCCGCTGATCAGTTACATGACTATAGAGCAGCTCATCACCGAGGCCCTCAACTACCTGTTTCAGCAACTCCAGTACAATCGCATCTGTTTCCATCTTGTTGGAGAGATGCATGCGTTGCCAGAGGCGGTAATGCAGGTAATCAATCCCCGCTGATGAAGGCAGTGATTGTGCAAGTTTGTTTGCGGCAGAGAAGAATGATATTCTCCGGAGATGATATTCTTCCGCAAATGAAGCATAGAATTCGTCGGTAAAGTTAAAGACAGAACATTGCCCGGCTGCGGGTTTTAATACATATTCATAATCCGGTTTGTCTATAACAAGATGACCGGAATGCAGCTCGTATGATTTACCACTGAGGTCATATCGCAGGTAGCCACTTCGGACAAGGAGGAAACAGAGACAGTCATTGTATCCCTTTCCGGTAATGCCGGCGCTGTTATCGAACGTCCAGTCTTTCACCTGATAGAAATCACCCTGGCAGGTATACTGGTTGATGATGCCTGATGGTGGTACACTGGTATTATGGTGGAGTTTGTGGCCCATGAATGGTAATTACAGCGTACAATAAATATAAGCAGTAATTCCTGTCGTCTCAAAAAAAATCATCCGACCTCAGATAGCGACTGTTCGTACGTTGCAGCCTGCTGTCTGCAGATGTCAGCCATAATATTTATGTAAAACAGTTGAATATTTTTTATATTGAAGAAAGTTTATACCCAAAAAAACCGCGTAATATGAAAAAGAAAACCTCACAGAAACTGCATTTAAACAAAATCAGAATTGCTGCTTTACAGCCAGCACAGAGTAAAAATGTTAACGGCGGCATACCTACCACCGGCGCACAAAGTGTTACATGCCCCTGGAATGAAGCCTGTGTCAGCGGCATCATCGCCTGCGAATCAGTAAGAATCTGCCAGGCGTAGGTTCTTTCTCGCAAAGTAACAAAGGAGCAAAGTCCGCAAAGTTTTTTTTAAGTTAGCTAAGAACTGTTTGGTGCCCCGTAAATATTGTTGGGTACTCTAAACAGTCTTATTAAACTTAAAAAAAACTTTGCGGACTTTGCTCCTTTGTTACTTTGCGAGAAAGAATCAACAAGGATCAGAGATGCAGGGACCTGTCGCCTGGCTGATACATGGACATACCGATATAGGATTTGTATTACATGCTGCCTCTATGGTTTTCAGTCCGCCCTTCACGCCATCCTGCATGCGCGTATGGAGACCAGCGATACTGATCTTACCGAGGCTCAACTTTTTCTCAGTTTTCTTTTTCATGGATTACAGTTTTAGGATTATGGAAATATTTGCAGAGGTTACGTGGAATAACAGTATCACTGTACTTAAAAATAAGCAGAAGTATGGATGCAGTTACTCACGTAAAAAAGGGATTTTTCAGTACAAACAAATATAACACATAGATGTTATCGCCTCTTAATTTCTTTTCCTATATATTTGAAGAATAAGCAAGTAGAACTTAATACGCTGTTACTGTATGTAGAAGTGTTTACCCGGAAAGTATACCTATATTGATCCTGACCCTGTCCGGTAAACCCAATGAATGATATTGTACTGTTACTTGTAATTGTCAACCAAAAAGTAAAATGAATCTAAATCCAAAATCCTGATGCTTATGGTAAAAAAGCTGCTTAAACTTTGCTCATTTCACAGTTTTTAATTTCAGTATAATGATGTTTGCTGTTACCCGGATGTAGATATACATCTGAATAGGTTTCATTTGCCTGAACGCGTGGACCCACAAACAGGAAAACACAGAGAAGTAGTCCTAACCTGCTCCCTGTAGTAATTTCCGTATTCCAACAATGATCAGGGACAGTATACCACGAAGTGAACAGATCCTGTACCAGTAGCAGTCATCTGAAAATATAATCACTTGTACCAACAGTAATCATACTGAACGGGGTTTTATTGCCCTGCAGACTTCCTTTTCCATCACAAAAATCCTTCACATAAATAAAACGCCGATGAAAAAAGTTTTATCACTCTTGTTTTCGGTCCTGTTATTTACCGCTCTGTCCGCCCAGACGCGTACTGTAAATGGCAGGGTTACCGATGCCAAAGACGGATCTCCCCTGCCGGGTGTATCCGTAAATGTAAAAGGCAGTAATACCGGCACCATTACTGCCGCAGATGGTACCTTCCGGATACAGGTACCAGAGCATGCAACTATCAGTTTCTCTTTTGTAGGCTATGAACAGCAGGATGCAAAACCTGTCTCCAATGCAAGATTAAACATCGCCCTGCGCGCAGATCTCAAAGGCCTGCAGGAAGTAGTGGTAACCGGTGTGGGCACGGCCACGGATAAACGAAGAGTGGCTATTGCCGTAGATGCCCTTGCCGCTAAAGATCTGCCCAAAGTGCCTTCTGCATCTATCGATCAGGCACTGGTAGGTAAGATCGCCGGCGCGCAGATCACGTCTCTGTCCGGCCAGCCAGGACAACAGGCTGGTATCCTGTTACGCGGTATCAACACACTTAGCACCACGCAACCAATGATTGTTGTGGATGGCGTACAGATAAACGCTGGTAACAATAACAACGGTTCCGCCGGTAACCTCTCCTCACGCTTGTCCGACCTCGACCTCAGCAACGTGGAAAGAATTGAAGTAGTACAGGGCTCCGCTGCTGCCACACTTTACGGCGCACAGGGCGCCAACGGCGTTATACAGATCTTCACCCGTAAAGGTGCCAAAAACAGCAAGCCCAAAGTCGTTATCAGCAGCAGGGCTAATGTGGACAATGCTATACTTGGAAAGATCGGCAAAGCCCGGAACCACTTCTACAATACCGACAGCGAAGGCTACATAGTTGACGGACAAGGCAGACGCCTCAAACAGGATGAGCGTGGTGGCTGGGCGCAACCAGGCATTCCCACCATTACCGGTGAACTCCTCAACAATAAACCCTACAAAGAAAAAACATTTGACCACCTGGACCAGACACTAAGAAGCAATGTGCTGACCACTAACAACAACATCAATATCTCCGGCGGAGGCCCCAGCTCTGATTACCTTCTCTCCGTTTCCAATCTGAATCAACAAAGTATTATCACCGGCAACTATAACAGAACCAATCTCACGGTGAATGCCGGAACAGAACTGTTTAAGAACTTTACGGTGCGTAACATCACACAGGTAATATACTCCAATAACAAAACCGGTGGCATTACGGGCCGCAATAACGTATACGGCGGTCTTGGCTCATCCCTCCTCTCCCGTCAGTTCTGGGATCTTGAATATAAAGATGCAGACGGCAACTACGTAGCAAACCCTGAAGGGTCTAATTCCGTAAATCCACTGTACACCGATCAGTACAGGGAGTATTCTGCCAAAACTACCCGCGTTGTAGAAAACATCAACCTCAACTATAAGTTCCCGAAATTCGTGGAAGTGGATTATAAATTCGGTATCGACAACTACCGGTATGATTTCACCGACTTCATTAAATATCAGCTGGCCGTGAAAACAACCGGCCCTGGTATTGATCCCAGAGGTGGCCGACTTACCTTCGACAGGGATAATGAAACCTTCACCAACTCATTGTTGTCTGTATTTGTAAAAACAGATTTCAAAAAAGACTTCGGCTGGAATGTGCCGGTCAATACATCCACACAGTTTGCATACGACTGGCGTAAGCGGGTGTACCAGAATGTATTGTCGCAGGGTACCGGCTTTGCTTCTTTTCCTCCATATAGCCTCGCTACTGCTAATTCCCGCACTTCCAACCAGGATGAAACACATTTCATCACCTATGGTTATCTCATTAACCAGCGCATTGACTACGGTGAACTGTTTGGCATATCCGGTGGTGTACGCGTGGATTATTCCTCTGCTTTCGGCGCCGGCTCTAAGCCATTCGTATTTCCGCGCGGGGATGCTTACTTCAGACTGGGCGAGCTGTTGAAGATACCCGCACTCCACGAATTCAAACTGAGAGGTGCATACGGCGAAGCCGGTATTCAACCCAGGGCCTATGACCGCATGATCACGCTCAACTCTGGTCTCATTGGTGATAACTCCTATCTTTCCGTGAAGTCTATCTCTATGAATCCTGATCTCGAAGTAGAGCAGTCCAAAGAAACGGAGATAGGTACAGATATTGGTCTGCATCTTTCCCAGGCTTCCTGGTTCCAGCACATCAGCTTCAGTGCCACTTACTGGAAACGTAACAGCAACGCCGTTATCCGTGAGCTGGAAGTAGCGCCTACCACCGGCGCTGCCAGCATCATGAATAATGCCATCTCCATAAAAGGCGAAGGCTTCCAGTTCTCTCTCGATGCAGACATGTACACCAGTAAAAACCTCGATTGGAGATTTGGTATCCGCTTTGGTAAACAGAAGTCAGTAATCAGCAATATCTCGAACCACAAGGACGTTGTAATCGGAACCGGCGGCAGCGGCCAGTTCGTATTGAAAGAAAATGAAACAGTCGGCGCTTTCTTTGGCAAAAAGGCATTGTCCCGTATTGACCAGGTTGGCCCTAACGGTAAGCTCTATATTCCGGAGGCAGACAAAGATAAATACACAATCGTGAATGGCATGGTTGTCAATAAAACAACCAAAGCCGTACAATTTACCACAGACCAGGTAGCCCTCGGTGATCCTACTCCTAAGTTTAATATGAGCTTCATTAATAACTTCACCCTCTACCGCAACCTGAGCCTCAGCTTTCAGATCGACTGGGTATACGGTCATGATATTTATAACCAGACCAAACAATGGATGTACAGAGATCTGATCCACAAAGACCTGGATCAGCCCATCACCATAGATGGCAAAACAGGCGCCTTCGTCGGATACTACAATTCCCTGTACAATACCAATACAACAAATAGCTACTTCGTGGAAAAGGGTTCGTATGCCCGTTTGCGTGATGTCACCGTCTCTTATGATTTCGCAAGACTGATGCATTCCCGTCTCTTCAGTCAGTTGTTATTGTCGCTCTCCGGCCGCAATCTCGCTACTATCAGTAACTACAGCAGCATGGATCCGGAATCTGCCGCCAACCTGAACGACCCGATCAGAAGAGGTCTCGATCTGAACAACTTCCCCAACGTTAAATCTGTGCAACTGGGCTTAACAGTGGGTTTCTAAGTGCGGCTTACATCATTAAAACTGAACATCATGAAAAGAACATTCTATATATTCCTTTCCATCATTTTCCTGTCGGCCATCAATGCCTGTCAGAAATCAAGTCTTGACTTGTCAAACCCGAATGAACCAGGTCTCGCAGCACTGAAAACAGAGGAAGGTATCAAACGTGCAGGACTTGGTATCTATGATAAATTCGGTAGCCGTTACTGGTGGTATACCCTCAACTATCATGATATTATGGGTGATACCTACTTTTCATCTGTAGGGAATTTTTCATTCAGATGGACCAACCAGGTAAGCGCTATTAAACTAAGCAATGGTACCACACTGACACCGCCGCAGGGTGGTTCACAGATTACGGAACTGCGCAACAGGAACGACCGCTCCTTTACCACGGAAAATGTATTTTATAACGAATGGCTGGCCATGTACCTGGTTAACAACCAGGCCAACCTGATCCTGCTCTCTCTTGAAGACAAAGCACTTCAGTTCAGCGGTAATGCAGATGCTAGGAAAAACACCCTCAAGGCCTGGGCCTACTGGTGGAAAGGCTTTACTTATTCCAGGCTGGGTTCTATATATATCGGCGGTATCATCACCAACGAGTTTGGCAAAAGCAACAATACCTTCGTTACCCGCCAGCAGCTGATTGAAGAAGCCAATAAAAACTTCGATGCAGCAGTGACAGCGCTTAAAGCCATCAATACAAATGCTACCGCAGATTATCGCGATGTGATCAATGCGGTACTTCCCTCATTTGCCAATGATGGTGGCAAAGGCAGCCCCATTACGCCTGATCACTGGATCAGGCATATCAACACCTACAAAGCCCGTAACATATTGGTGAATAAAACGGTCGGGGAAATGACCAATGCCGACTGGACCGCTATACAAACCCTGACAGCGGATGGTATCCGGCCAACAGACCGCAGCTTCATCATGCGCTCAGCAGAACAGAATGACCTTGTAGGACAAATTTCATGGCAGCCTTACCGCTCTATGATACAATGGACGTTTATCAGCGAAAGATTAATTCAGGACTTTAAGGCAGGCGACAAAAGAAAAGACAGGAACTTCAAGCTGGCAGCCAAACCCATTGTAAACAACCAGGGACGCGGCTTCCAGTACAGCACCCGTTGGGAGTTTATCCCGGTGGAAAGCGGCGGGGACTATTCATCCACCGTTATCGGTGCGGCTTCTATTACAGTAGCATGCAGCTATGAAGAGAATACGCTGATGCAGGCGGAAGCGGCCATCAAACTGGGACAAGTGGAAGACGGCCTGAAACTGATCGATGCCGTAAGAACCTTCCAGCGTGCCGGATTGCCCGCTGTGGCTGGCGCCGGACTTACAGCCGCACAGGCCTATGATGAACTGCGCATTGAAAGAAGGATAGCCCTGATCAACAAAAATGTTTCCTTCTATGATGCACGCAGATGGGGTGTTGTAAAACCACTGGCTAACGGCGGTGGCCGTAAAGGCGCCGTAGTGCTGGGCCCTAATGGCGTATTGGATACCAATGCCACCATCGATTACAACTACCTCAGCTATTGGGATGTGCCGCTGAATGAAATTGATTTCAATCCTCCAGGCTCCGGCTCCGCCCCGGTAACTGGCAACTGATCCCTTGTTCCCTTTAAATAAACATGTCAGCCCCGTTGTTATGGAGGTATATTCCCAT
>NZ_DATLKJ010000017.1:0-22695 GCF_035538455.1 Chitinophaga sp. | reverse complement strand
ACAGCAGCTCCGACTCTTATTCCTGGTTCTATGTAGTTGCTGATTACGATGGTACCAAAGTAGAGATTACCCCATCAGTGCCTACACTGGCTGGTAAACCTGCCAACAAGCCGTTCACGGTGACGCTGAACAAAGGCGATGTGTACCAGGTACTGGGAGCGATGATGGATGGCAGTGAAGGGTATGATCTTTCCGGTAGTCATATTAAATCAATACAAGGAGAAGACGGCAAATGTTATCCTATGGCGGTATTCTCCGGCAGCAGCCGTACCGGTATTGGTTGCGGTGGCGCCACAGGCAGCTCCGGCGATAACCTGATACAACAGAACTTCCCGTCTCAGGCATGGGGCCGCAAGTATCTTACCGCGCCAACTTCCAATTCAGGTTCTGCGAGCACGTTTATGACGAACATCTACCGTGTGCTGGTGAAGAATCCGGCTACTAAGGTGACACAGAACGGCACACTGCTCACAGGTCTTATCAACAATCGTTTCTATCAGTTTGAAAGCAATACTGCCGATATAATCGAAGCAGATGAACCGGTAATGGTGGCGCAGTATATGTCGTCCAGCGGTGAATGTCCTAATACAGGCGGCGATGGCGACCCTGAAATGATCTATCTCAGTCCGGTAGAACAGGGTATCAAGAAGGTAGGGTTGTACCGCAATAAAGTGGAAGCTATCAATGTGAATTATCTCACGCTGATCATTCCTACAGGCGGTTTGACCTCCCTGCTCATCGACGGCAGCAATGTTTTTGACCATACTTATGCGCATACTAATGCCAATGGATATACGGTAGTAATAAAACGCTGGCCTTCTGCCGCAGCACAGTGTACCGTTACCAGCGATTCTGCATTCACTGCTATTACCTATGGTCAGGGAAGTGTGGAAAGCTATGGTTACAATGCCGGTACGCTGGTGAAAAACCTGAACATATTGCCGGCATTCAGCAACGTGTTCAATACCAGTGGCGGCGGGAACACTTATACCTGTGCGAAAACACCGTTCCGCTTCTCCATGCTGATTCCGGTGAAACCAACATCTATCACCTGGAAGTTCAGTGAGATTGGTAATCTGGCTCCAAGAACAGATGTGTTACAGAACAACCCTGTGCCTGTTGACTCTATCGTGGCCAACGGCAGGAAGTACTACCGCTTTGTGGTGGCCGCAGACTATAAGTTCAGTGCACCCGGCACCTATTATGTGCCCATCCTGATCACCCATCCGGATATCGAGAGCTGCAGCAACAGTTTCGAAAGCATCCTGCCTGTCAAGGTAATACCTGCACCGGTGGTTGACTTCAGCGTGAACTACAGCGGCTGCCTCAACGATGTGGCTACATTCAAAGGACAGGCAACTACCAGCAATGGTGTGGCTATCAATACGTGGAGATGGGATTTTGCGGATAACACCGGCTCTTCAGCCAAAGACACCGTGAAACAGTTTAAAGCGCCCGGCACTTATCACGTGAAACTCAATATCGTGGCAGCAGAAGGTTGTATCGGGGATACCGGCAAGGATGTGGAAGTATATGCGCCTGCGACAGTGGCCCTCGTGAAGGATTCCTTTACGGTATGCGCCGGCACGGATGTAGTGCTGAACGTGAAAGATCCGCAGGCAGGAGTACTGTATAACTGGTACGATGCCGCAACAGGCGGTAACCTGCTCTATACCGGTAATGACTATACGCTTTCTAAGGTAGCCGCCAGCGGAACCTACTACGTGGAAGCCCTGACACATGGATGCCCGGGAGATGTAAGAGCCAAGGCAGTCGTAAATGTACTGCCGGTACTGACTACACCGGTGCTGACCGTGGATAGTGTGGGTGTGAACATGATCCGTTTCAAATGGGCACCTGTTGCCAATGCTACCGGTTATGAGGTGTCGATCGACGGTGGTACTACCTGGACAATTCCGTCCAGTGGCAGCAACGGACTGATACATGTAGTGGCCGGGTTGAGACCATCACAGTCTGTGAAGCTTATTGTAAGAGCGAAAGGTTGTGAGGATAAGCAGTCCTTACCAGCTGAAGGCAAGACCCTGCCAGACGGCATCTATATCCCGAATACATTCACTCCGAACAACGACGGTAAGAACGATGTGCTCCTGGTGTATGGTTACATCATCAAAGAGATGCATATCGCCATCTTCGACCAGTGGGGTGAGAAAGTGTTTGAAACAAATAACCAGCAGATCGGATGGGATGGTAACTACAAAGGAAAAGCGCTGCCTTCAGGTGTGTACATCTATGTGTGTCACATCACATTGAAGGATGGTTCGCAGGTAGAGAAGAAAGGCACCATCAACCTGATACGCTAAACCGAAATGACCCAAATTATGAAACCTATTTTAATAATAATCACCGGTGTAATGCTGCATGTGGCTTCGGCCCATGCAGCGGAGCACCGCTACCGGCAGGGAATAGACAGTCTCCTGAACAGAAACCGTTCGGTGGCCGTGTATCCCAATCCGTTCAACGCTTCGCTGAAAGTGGAGTCGGCGCGTATGATCCGCGAGCTTGTGCTCTACTCTACAGACGGCAGGCTGATGAAGCATTCGGAGGGGTCGGGAAAGCATCATCTGCTTGCGCTGGCGGGCCTGCAACATGGGCCCTACATACTGCAGGTGGTTTTTGACGATGGAACGAAGACCTCAAAGATGATCATCAAACAATAATCATTTCAATCTGCAAAATTGAAAAACGATGTCAACCGAAACTATATACCATGTCCTGAACCTGTTTATCAGAAAAGGCCGGTTTGTCATATCCTTATTAGTGTTGCAGTTCGTAGCCGGTATGTTATACGCCCAGAATCTTTCCAATAAAGGGAAGGATTTCTGGGTGGGCTACGGACATCACATGTTCATGGAAATGGGCCAGGCCAATGACCAGGAGATGATCCTCTACCTCAGTGCCGAACAGGCGGCAACAGTAACTGTAACCATTAACGGCACGGCATGGACCAGGACCTATAATGTTCCGGCCAACTCCGTGATTGCTTCAGACCTGATACCAAAGAACGGCACCTTTGATGCGCGTTTGTACTCGCTGCCTCCGTCTTATGGCGGCACCGGAGGGGAGGGGATCTTTAACAACAAGGCCATTCACATACAGAGTAATGTGCCTATCGTAGCCTATGCCCATATTTTCGGATCCGCTTCCTCCGGCGCTACCATGCTGATGCCGGAAGAGACATGGGGATATTCCTATATCTCTGTGAACAGCCAGCAGAATTATGCCGATAACTGCTTTTCCTGGATGTTTGTAGTGGCCAACCAGAACAATACGGTAATAGAGATTACACCGTCTGTAGTAACCCGTAACGGACGCGCAGCCGGTGTGCCTTTTACCGCAACACTCAACAGGGGAGATATTTACCAGCTGGTAGGCGCTTCTCTGGGGGGCGGTAAAGGCCGCGAGCTTACAGGTACAACGGTGAAGTCCATCGCCAATTCGGCGGGACAATGCTATCCTGTGGCAGTATTCTCCGGCAGCAGCCGTACCTCCATTACCTGTAACGGGTCAAGCAGTAGCGGTGATAACAACATACAGCAGATCTTCCCCTTCCAGGCATGGGGCAAGCGCTACCTGACTGCTCCCAACTCGGATGCTAACTCGCCATCCACGTTACAATATGCTATCTATAAGGTAGTGGTAAAAGATCCAGCTACTGTGGTGAAACGTAATGGGGTAGTGATGACCGGCCTTATTGGCAACTCCTATTATGAATACGTGAGTAATACCGCGGATTATATCGAATCCGACAAACCTGTGCTGGTGGCCCAGTTTATGCCATCAACAGGCGCCTGCGGAAACGCTGGTGGCGATGGTGACCCTGAGATGGTTTATCTCAGCCCGATAGAGCAGGCGATCAAAAGGGTTGGTTTCTATCGCAACAACAGGGAGTTCATCACCACGAACTATCTCACCTTGATCATTCCCACCAATGGTACCAACTCCCTGAAAATAGATGGCCTGGGTACCTGGGATTTTTCGTATGTGCATCCCCGTTTGCCGGGTTATACCGTTGTAGTTAAGAGATGGAGTGCTACACCTACCCAATGTATTGTTACCAGTGACTCAGCCTTTACGGCGGTAACCTATGGTCTGGGAAGCGTGGAAAGCTACGGTTATAATGCCGGAACGCTGATCAATAACCTGAATGCGGTGGGCGCGATCCACAATACTTATGACACTTCAAAAGGAGTAAATGATTTCACCTGTACGAATACACCGGTAGAGCTGTCGATTCTGATGGCTTACCAACCTACAAAGATGGTGTGGCTGCTTAGTCAGCTTGGCGCCAATCTTACGCCAAATGCAGATGTTACAGTGAACGCACCTGTAAGTACCGGTACTACGCTGGTAAATGGCGTGACCTATTATAAATACACGTTACCGGGCACTTATAAATTCAATAATACCGGCAGCTTTGATATACAGGTGATGGCAACGCATCCCAGTATTGAAAACTGTACGCATACGGAGAAGGTGGGTTATACCATCGTGGTGAAAGGCAAGCCCGGCGCATTGTCGAGCTACCAGTATACGGGTTGTACACTGGATACGGTTTATCTTAAAGGAGATACGGCCAATAAGGAGAATAATATCAACCGTTGGTACTGGGAATTCCCCGGACCTAAGCAGGACAGCGGATTCCAGGTTAAGCCTGTATTTCCTCCCGGAAATGCGACCATTAAACTGACTGCGATTTCCAAAGACGGGTGTGTAGGGGATACTACTTTCAGTATTACCGTAGCACCTAAACCAGTGGCTGGTTTCACTACCGACAAAGATGCGCTGTGTGCAGGAGGCACGATCACTTTTACGGATAACTCTACCTATACAGGCACGGCGCCGTTTAAGGGATGGTACTGGAATTTTGGTAATGACTCTGTGCTGAATACTTCTACCAGTACAACGCCGCAGATGATATACCCTAACTATAAAGACTATACGATAAAGCATGTGGTAAAAGTGAGTGACCTGTGTGTGAGTGATACGGTGATCAAGACAGTAAGCGTACTGGCCAATCCGCGTGCAGCCTTTACCTTCCCGTCGGACTGTATACCGGTGACAGGCATCGTACAGTTTACCAGCACAGCAACTGTAACAGGTACGCAGACTTTTGCTACCCACAGCTGGGACTTCGGTGATCCTGGCGCAACGACGGCGAATCCCAATACATCGGCATTGAAAGATCCGTCGCACGCATATCCCAAATTTGGTTCGTATAACATCAAGTACACCGTAACCACCGATAAGGGATGTACGAAAGACACGACTATTGCCGCTACCTTCAAACTGAAGCCCGATCTGGCTTACGACGTTCTCACCGGTATATGTGTGAATGTGCCTGGTAGTATAAAGATAGACAGGGCGTCTGTGAAGAACAGTCTGGCAGGGAAGGGATATTACCGTGGCCCGGCTACTGACTCCACTGGTAATTTCACACCTTCGCTGGCAGGCCCCGGCACACACAAGATCTGGTATGTATTTAACACGGCGAATGGTTGTGTGGATTCTATCTCATCCGACATTGTTGTATATCCTAAACCATTAGCTGCATTCTCATCTACCCCGGATATATGCCTGGGACAGAATGCTACCATTACTGATAACTCTACGATCACAGGTGGTACGGTTACCACATGGAAATGGGATTTCGGCAATGGTAATCAGGCTACCAATACCAACGGCACCCCGTTTTCTATTACATATGCAAAGGATACTATTTACAAAGTGAAGCTGCTTGCCATCAGCGACCACAATTGTAGCAGTGATACGGCTACAGCGATTGTAGCCGTACATCCTTTGCCTACAGCTGTTTTTAAGCTGCCTGCAAGTGTATGTATGCCAGACGGTACCGCGAAATTTGAAAACCTCTCTTCCGTAAAAGACGGCGTGGCGCTCACCTACCAGTGGAACTTCGGAGATGGCAGCACGGGCTCCACCGACAAAGACCCCGTATACAAGTATACCGGCTATGGCCCCTATGATGTGAAGCTGACGGTAACTACCGTACACGGTTGTACGGACTTCTCGACCCAGAAAATGGAAGCCTTCTTCGATCAGCCGGTAGCTAATTTCTCTGTGCAGCCTGATACGCTGTGCCAGGGTACTGACAATGTGTTTACCGATAAGAGCACTGACAGAACGAACGCTATCAATAGCTGGTCCTGGATCTTCGGTGACGGCACCACTTCCTCCGATCAGAATCCGGTGAAGAAATACACATCCCCAGGTGAATATGGTGTGCAGCTTATTGTGAAGAACAGGGCAGGATGTACCTCAACGCCTTACACGGGTAAAGTGATGGTATATCTGCAGCCGGTAATCGATGCTGGTCCGTCTTTCGTGGTGCCACAGGGTACAAAGATTACATTCCAGCCTGTAGCCAATGATTCCGTGAATCTTTCGTTCCGCTGGGAACCGGCATCAGACTTCGCTAATCCTACGGTGTTGTCGCCTTCACTGGTGGCTATGCACGACCAGCAGTATACACTTACCGCTACCGGCAAGCATAACTGTACCGCCAGCGATAAGCTGATCGTGAAAGTGCTGAAGCCAGTGCTGCCGCCTAACGCTTTCTCACCCAACGGCGATAATATCAACGATACCTGGGTGATCAAAAACCTGAGCGATTATCCCGGCTGTACGGTGGAAGTGTTCAACCGCTACGGACAACGCGTATTCCGTCAGAATGGCTACGACAAGCCGTGGGATGGCACTTTCAAGGGCAATGTGCTGCCGATGGGCACCTACTATTATGTTATCAAACTACAGAATGGATTTGAGCCACTTACCGGGTATGTAGCCATCATCAGGTAGTAAATGCATCATTCACATAAAATATCAGGGTAAATGAGAACTATTATTGTAACCTTATTCTTGATCGCAGTAGCCTCCCTGGCCGGTTCACGGCTCATGGCGCAGGCTGATCCACACTTCTCGCAGTACTATGTATATCCGTCATGGTTAAACCCTGCGTTAACGGGCGCATTCGACGGTGATTACCGCATTGCGGCCATATACCGTACCCAATGGGGAAACATAAGCCCGTTCAAAACCTATGGTGTAGCAGCGGAAATACCTACCAACAAGAACATCAACCTCGGCGCCAGCGTGCTGAATCAGTCAGCCAACGACGGCGGATATAACTATACCACGGGATATGTAAGCGCCGCTTATACGGGCGTGAAGCTGGACCCGCTGCATTATCACCAGCTGGTGTTTGGATTGCAGCTGGGCTTTATACAGCGCCGCTTCGATCCTTCCAAGTTCACCTTTGGCGAGCAATGGAACCCGGTAACCGGCTACAATCCAGGTAATCCCGTTACAGACGGACTGACCCGCAATTCTGCCGCGTCATTTGACGCCGGTGCGGGCGCTCTCTACTATGACGCTACGCCTGGTAAGTCTTACAACATCTACGGTGGTTTCTCCGCGATGCACCTGACCAAGCCCACCGATCAGTTCAGTCCCAACGGAAGTGCGCGTTTTCCTATGCGTTTTAATATCCACGGTGGTGTAAAGCTGACGTTGTCGGATATACTGAGTATCACGCCCAACTTCCTGTACATGATACAGGGGCCGGCGCAGGAAAAGATGTTCGGCGCCTATGGTCAGCTGACGGCCGCTCCCGGAACGGATTTCCTGCTGGGTGTTAACTACAGGGTGAAAGATGCATTGACCACTCATGCCGGTTTTATTTATAAGACGATGATGCTGGGCATCAGCTACGATATCAATAACTCTGACCTGTCGAAGATGGCGAAAGGCTCTAACAGCTTTGAAATATCGCTCACATTCATTGGCCGCAAGAAAGTGAAAACCCCTGAGGTGGAATTTGTATGCCCCAGATTGTAATCAACTTTTTAAATGTAACAGTCATCACATGAAGAAATTACTTTTCACCACCGCCGCGCTGCTGTCTGCATGGATCGCCGATGCACAGTTCTCCTATGATTACCTGAAGGCGGCAGACCAGTATTACCGGAAAGAAGATTACAACTCTGCTGCGCAGTACTATGAAAAATATCTCGGCGCCCGCAATAAGACGCTGAAGCCGGAAACATATAAGCCCTATGCAGCGGTTACTGCTTCCAAAAAGAAGCTGGCGCCCGTAAGCAGCGAACAGGATGCCACCTATAAGCTGGCTGAGAGCTACCGTAACCTGCATAACTATAAAAAGGCTGCGCCTTATTATGAGACGGTGCTGGAGTTCAGTAAAGCAGGTTATCCGCTGGCATCCTATCATTATGCCACGTCGCTGCGTGCACTCGGGAAATATGAAGATGCCCGTAAGGCGTTCCGCAACTTCCTGGGAGAGTATGCTACCAATGATAATTACCGGAATGCAGCTACGAGGGAAGTGCGTAACCTCGATTTTATCATCACGCAGCTGGAGCGGAAAGACCAACACCTGTATCAGGTGAAGAAAGCGCCGGCCGCACTTAATACCACCGGCGCCAGTTACGCGCCGGTATGGACTTCCGCCGGACAGCTGATTTTTACGTCTACACGGCCAGACAGTTCCTTCAGCAAAAATCATGTTTACATCAACCGGCTGTATACTGCGGATTATGCTGATGGACAAACCAGCAACATCAAACAGCTGGGGCTGGCCCAACCTGAATCATTACACCAGGGTGCTGCCAGCATTTCTCCGGACGGGCAGCTGCTCTTCCTGACGCGCTGGCACCTGGATCATGGAAAAAAGATCTCCGCGATCTGGTGCTCACACAAGAGCGGTGACAAATGGAGTGAGCCGGTGTTGCTGGACGCGGTGATCAATACACCCGGCAGTAACTCACAACAGCCTTTCGTGCTGCCTGACGGCAAAGGGTTGTTGTATGCCAGCGATAAGCCAGGCGGCCGCGGCGGATTCGACTTGTGGGTGGCCGCACTGGGACCCGACGGAAAACCGGTGAACAGCGCCAATCTCGGTGAGGTGATCAATACAGCGGATAATGAGCAGGCGCCTTACTACCATGCAGCCACCAGCACGCTGGTATTTTCCACGGATGGCAGAACAGGCATGGGCGGTTACGATTTCTTCGCCAGCAAAGGCAACATCGGTGCATGGAAAGAGCCGGTGAACCTGGGTTATCCTGTCAACTCTGTAAAGGATGACATCTATTTCGCCAGCCGCAGCAATAAGCGGAACCTGCTCGATGATGTGTTGCTGGGCACTGACCGCGCGGCGGAATGCTGCCTGGAGCTGTTCTTCCTGCACAAAGTGCGCGCACCGCGGCAACTGAGCGGTATTGTGGTTTCCTGCGAAGACAATACTCCGCTGAGTGGCGCTGCCGTGAACGTGATAGACACGGTTACCAATACAGTAGTGGCTACACGAAACACGGGCACGGATGGCAGTTACGCCTTCACAGTGGAAGAATACCTGCCACTGAAAGCAGTAGCTAACGCTGACGGGTATACGACAAATGCCCAGCAGATTGCGGTACCTGCGGATGAAGATATAGATGGTATCACCGCACCGGTGTTATGCCTGACGAAGATTGTGACACCGCCATCACCGACGGCGCTGAATAATGTGTACTATGATTTTGACGAGGCCACGCTGAAACCAGAGTCGCATACTTCACTGGACAAACTTGTACAGCTGCTGACAGCGAACCCTGAGATGCAGATAGAACTGAGCGCACACACGGACGGCAAAGGTACAGCAAAGCATAACCAGCGGCTCTCTGAAGCGCGCGCCAAGAGTTGTGTGGAGTATCTCGTGAGCAAAGGTATCAGCGCAGACAGGCTTACTTATAAGGGCTATGGCGCTACGCAGCCTGTTGCTCCCAATACGCTGCCGGACGGTAGTGATAATCCTGAAGGCCGCCAGCAGAACAGGAGAACAACCTTTACTATCCTGAAGAAATAGTGCGCAGGTGTTTTAACCTATAAAAATTGAGTAATGAAAAAGTTGGTGTTAACAGGCTGCCTGCTGATGATGGTGATACAACTGTTTGCACAGCAGCAGCCACATTATACGCAGTATATCATGAATCCCTTTATCATCAATCCTGCTGTGGCGGGTATCGAGAATTACTGGGATCTGCGTCTGAGTCACCGGCACCAGTGGGCGGGCCTGCAGGGTGCTCCGGTAACCAGCTATCTTACGGTGCATGGGCGTCTACATAAATCGGACTACAGTAATCCGTCGCCTACAGGTTTTGAGACTGAGGGCGAAAATCCAAGAGGCAAAGCATATTGGAGAGATTACACCACGCCGCCTCCACATGCCGGTATCGGGCTCACCATCCTCAATGATAAGGCTGGTCCGCTGAACAGGTTCTCTGCTTCTGTGGCGTATGCCCATCATATCAATCTTTCGCCGCGGACAAGCCTTAGCGGTGGTATATCGCTGGGCATGCAGCAGGTAACACTGGATGGATCAAAGATTTCCTTCCTCGATCCTAATGATCCGGTAGTGGCGGGCGCCGGTACGCTCAACAAATGGCGGCCTGAAGTTGGCGCAGGACTTTGGTTGTACTCTGCCGATTACTTCGCTGGTATCTCTGCACAGAATATCATTCCGCAGCAGATCGGATTCGACAACGGGAAGGTACAAGGAGACTCTGTTTATCGAGGTAAACTGGTGCCACATCTGTTCTTTACCACGGGCTACAGGTTATGGTTAAATGATGACCTCAATGTGCTGCCTTCAGTAATGGTGAAGTTTATCACAGCGATGCCGATGAGCGTAGATGTGAATGCGCGCTTCATGTACCGGGACCGCTTTTGGGTAGGTGCTTCCTATCGCCTGCATGACGGTGTGGCTGGTATGTTTGGGGTGAATATCAATTCCACTTTCAATATCGGCTATTCGTACGACTACACGGCATCGTCGCTGAATACGGTGAGTAAGGGGTCGCATGAGATCATGATCGGCTTTTTGCTCGGCAATAAATACGGCGATACCTGCCCGCGAAATGTATGGTAACAATCATTCTTATAATTATCACAAACCAAAATTAAAATTGTCATTATGAAACAAGTTATGCGTTGCATTCCCTATGCGTTGGTGCTTTCTGTTGTATTTCTTTTTGCCGCCTGTTCCAAAGACGGTGCTGCAGGTCCTCAGGGGCCGGCTGGCCCGCAGGGTCCCGGCGGTCCGGCAGGAACAACCGGTCCGAAAGGAGATCCGGGCAGTTCTAATGTGATCTCTTCTGCCTGGCTTGATGTAAGGTATGCAGTTGCAGATACTGTGCACCGTCCGGATGGAACGATTGACACCATTCTTTACGCTGCCAATATCAGTGTGCCGAAGCTGGATTCAGCGATAGCAGCCAATGCAGCGGTGAATGTATACCTCAACCTGGGTACGCCTACTACGCCTAACGTAGCGCCGCTGCCTTATGTTGATGAGAATGGATTCCTGATCCGCTTTGTAGCCAGCCTGAAAAGCATTACCCTGGTTGCCAATGTGCCGATAGGCACTGTTAACACGACAGCTGGCAAACGCTTCCAGTACAGATACGTAATCGTACCTGGAAACACCAGCGCGCGTAGTGGCATCGACTGGAAAAATTATAAACAGGTGAAAGAATTCCTCCACCTGGAAGATTAGCGATTAAGTACATAGTAAAGATGTAAAGGGCCCCCTTTTCCAGGGGGGCCATCTAAAAGCTATTTTTTATGTAAACCAATTTCGACCAAGTGTATGAACAAGTATTGTGACCTTACAGACCAGGACCTGATCCGGTTATATATTTCGGGAGACAACCCTGCTTTTACTACCCTTGTGCACCGCCACAAGCAACGGATATTTACTACCATCTTACTGCTTGTAAGAGACCGCGAGCTAGCGGAAGATATATTCCAGGAAGTATTCATCAAGATCGTGGATGCCCTGCAGGGAGGACGTTATGCGGACAACAGCCGCTTTGGCGCCTGGGCGGTACGCATCGCACACAATTGTTGCATCAGTCATTTCAGAAAGGCCGGTACCTGGTCAAAGGTGGTGACTTCCTACAACGATGAGCTGGGAGACAGCATGCATTATATGGAACACAGCGCTGAGCATCATCTCATCACCAGCGAAACCCATCACGAAATAAATGAACTGTTGGACCAGCTGCCGGCGTTGCAACGCGAAGCACTGATACTGAGGTACTACGCCGATCTTAGTTATAAAGAAATCGCGAATATCATTGGCATCAGCATCAATACGGCACTCGGAAGGGTAAGATATGCCCTGATGAACCTGCGGAAGCAGGTAGTGTGAACAGATAGGGATTTCGGAATTTCGGGATTTCGGAATTTTGGTATTCAGGTATTGATGCAGTAGTTGTTGGAAGATAGAAAGGGCGATAAAATCTGTTGGGAGAATAAAATTCTAATTCCTGCATACCAAGATCCGTCAACCTGGAACTCCTTTTCGTCTGAAAATCAGCAATAGTATGGTTTTGGGAACTACCTTACAAAATTGTAACTACTTGTTGTGTATGACGTATTTGGATACATTTGCTGAAAGAATGGAAAAATGAACAGAAGAGAACTTATCAAAGGCGCTACACTGCTTGGGTTTGCGGGTATGATACCTGCATCTTCCATCAAAGCGCAGGAGAAGAAAAACATCAGCAGAAACAAACAGGGCTTCCGCCGGTTTCAGCTGAATGAACTGGAACTGACTATTGTAACAGATGGTCACATCCTTTTGTCTCCCGTGCAGCCCATGTTTGCACCCCATGCAGATCCGGAGCAGGTGAAACAGTTGCTGAGAGATAGTTTCCGGCCAACGGACGGTATTGATCTCGGCATTAATGTGCTCGTGATCAGGAAGAAGGACAAGGTCATCCTGCTGGATGCAGGGGCTGGTGCAACCGCCGGAGAGCAGGCGGGCTGGTTACCTGAAACACTGAAAGATGCGGGCATTCAGCCTTCGCAAGTGACAGATTTCGTTATCTCGCATGCGCATGCAGATCATATCGGCGGCCTCGTGGATAAAAATGGAAAACTACTGTTTCCCAATGCCACTGTACATCTGGCGAAGCCAGAGCAGGCGTTTTGGTTGTCGGCCCATCCTGACTTTTCAAAAAGCGGCTTAGGCGATGAAAAAGTGGTGGCCAGGATAACCGGCAAGATCAAGGAATTATTAGTTCAGATAAAGGACCGCATTCGTTTGTATAATCCCGGCGACACCCTGCTGGATTGCATACGGCTGCAGCTGGCAGAAGGTCATACACCAGGGCATACTATTGCAACCGTATTTTCCGGCAAAGAAGAAGTAGTATATGTAGCGGACCTCGTACATTCGGATGTGTTGCTATTGCCGCATCCTGAGTGGGGATTTTTCGGAGATACTAACTTAGGTCAGGCGGCTGCTACGCGCAGAAGCGTACTGGAACAGCTGGCACAGGAGCGTAAAAGGGTATTGGTATACCATTTTCCCTGGCCTGGCATCGGACACGTAAGAAAAAAGGAAACCGGCTTTGAATGGGTGCCTGACGTATTTCCTACTCCTAATAGTTAAATACCATAGACTCCTGACCTGTAGTTGCTGTAAAAAATAAGGTTCAGATTTTACAACAGAAGTTGTATTTGGCTATGAGCCTCATTTTCAATGCGTCTACCTTTGTTCTGTATAATTAACGTTTAAAGATTATTATATGGAACTTACAAGACGCAGATTTATCGCAGCAACGCCCCTTTCCGCAATGGGACTGCTTTCAGCAGCTACAGGTCTGAGTTTGCTCGCCCCGGGAACAGCTAAGGCATCCACCAGCGCCCGTGATAAGCATCGGGAGCCGCTGGAAGATTTTATATACGATATAGAAAACGGCTCCGAAGGATGGAGTGGCGCCGGCGGTACTGCCAAAGAAGCAACCGTTGAAGAATTTCCTGTATCACAAAGTATTGCAGGCGTGCTGATGACGCTGAAACCAGGCGCTTTCCGTGAGCTGCACTGGCACTCCATTGCGGCGGAATGGGCGTACGTGCTGGAAGGCCGTGTGCGTACCACGGTTATATCGCCGGACGGATCTTCGTCTACCGATGTATTTGAAGTGGGCGATATCTGGTATTTCCCCAAGGGCCACGGCCATTGCCTGGAGTGTCTGGGAGACAAGACCTGCAAGTTTATCCTGGGTTTCGATAGCGGGCATTTTTCTGAGTTCGGTACTTTCAGTCTTACAGATTGGATTTCGCATACCAATCCCGGTATTCTTTCCCATAACATGCATTCCAACGTACTGGCCAATCAACCCGCCCGTGAGCTATATATCGGTACCGGAAAAATAGTTACACTGCCCAGGGAACCTTACATCAATCCTGATATTCCTGAGGGGACTTCCGCGCATAAATTCCGTATGGAAGCAGACGGTATCCTGCAAAACTACGCCGGCGGTTATACGAAGCTGGTATCATCAAAAGAATTCCCTATACAGACAACACTGACGGCTTTGCGTATGAACATAGAGCCGGGGGCTATGCGGGCTATGCACTGGCACCCGAATGCAGATGAATGGCAGTATGTGATGAGCGGGGAGGGGCGCGTCACCATATTTGGTTCGCATGGGCGTGTGAAGGCGATGAGCTATAACCAGGGTAAGGTAGCTTTCATCAAACAGGGGTACGGACATTTCATTGAAAACACGGGCAAGGAAACCCTGAAGCTGGTGGTGCTGTTCAACAGCCCTGTTTATGAAGAGGTCGCCTTAAATACCTGGCTGAATGCCAATCCGCCGCAGTTGATAGCAGATCACTTTGGTATCACCGTGGACCAGGCTACATCACTGGTTAAAGGAGGCAGCGGGATCTTTTAAACGCCGGGTACAGGCAGTTATTGCTGCATCATATTACGATATGCAAGCGGCCTGTGACCTTTTTTCTTCAACAATGTTTTATGCAGATGACTGGTGTCTGTAAATCCGCAGTCATAGGCGATTTCAGCCACGGGGTCATCTGTATGTTTCAGCCGCTCGCAGGCTTTCTCCGTGCGTATATCTTCCAGGTAGTGATGAATGGTTTTGCCGGTATGTTGTTTGAAAAGCCGGTTGAGATATACCGGATGAAACCCTGAACGGGCGGCAATTTCATTGAGTGTCCATTTCTCTGCATAATTTTCCTGCAGCAGGTTGCAGATCTTCTTTACCTGGCCGGGGAGCATCTTTTCTCCTGTATTGTTTTCCCGGCTGATGATGGCAATACTTTCCAGTACCAGTCCTTCCAGCAACAGGTCTGAAGCCGGCGCCGGATTACATAATTCTCCAAACATACGCATAAACAAATGCGCTATGCCTGAATTGCTGATACAATTGAAACGATCAAAATGGATATGCATGGCATCGAGCCGTTCCATCCATTGTTCATCGAATTCAATGAACAGGCAGGAGCGGGTATAGCGCTGCATCTGCGTTTTGTGTTCCCGGTTGTGAGGGTAGATGAGTAGTTGTCCGGCTGTTACAAGCAGATTGCTGTTGCGAGTGACATCGTGGAATGCGCCTTCTATGGTATAACAGAAATGCGTATGCTGATGGGAATGTACGGGTGAGGATGATAACGGGGAGTACTGTTGATGAAACAATGAAATACCGTCAATACAGGCCGACTTTTTCCGGTTTCCGTAATACTCTCCCGGTTTGAGGATAGCAGGCATTTTTTTATACTAAAGTACGGACAAATGCAGGCTTGGGGCGCAATAAGATGATTAAAAACGGATTAAAATCATAGCAGACGTTCCAGCAATACAATATAGAGTGACAGGGAGATGTTTCCCTTCAATTCTTTTTTCAATAGTTTCAATGCTTTATTCATGTGTCCTTCCACTGTGCTGGTGCTTATTTCCAGCTGTGTAGCTATCTGTGAAAGACTAAGCCCATCTTCCCTTTTTAGTTTGTAAACCAGCCTGCTTTGCGGCGGCAACCTTTCCACGGCGCGCATGAGCATCGACTTATATTCTTTGGTGCTGAGCTGTTCCACTATTGGTGAATCGGGTAATGTTGTATTTTCCTGAAGATAGGCGATGTATTTCCTCTGCTGTGCTTCTTTACGAAAAGTGTCGATCATCAGGTTTTTGGCATAGGTGCATAAAAGCGGGAGCGCTTCAGTATCGTCGCTGGTGCTGTTAATGTTCTCCCATAGTTTCAGATAAGTGCATTGCATAATATCCTCAGCTTGGTGCTGGTTACGGGTGAATTTGAAAATAAACGAAAACAGCCTGTCTTTTGTGGTAAAGAAGATCAGTTCAAACCGGTCATACATACTTTGGTTGAAGAGCATAAATTTTCTACAGATTTTAGTACAGGAGGCTATCTGCAAAGATTCATAATAATGATTTTTCCTGCCGGCGTATTCTGATAATTAACAATAAATTCACCTGTACGGCTTGCACATCCTTCGAAATTATTTCTGTGATTTCTAGTTCCCATGTTAAGAGAATATTAATTGTAAATATCCGGCAGAGGATCGTTTTCTGTTGTTCGTGCTAATGATATGGAATACGAATTATTGAGACGTTATTTCGACGGAAACTGCACGGAGGCGGAAACAGCGGCCGTAGACGAATGGCTGGCTGATGAGGGGCAGGAGCTGGATGTTTTGCAGCAGTTGATGGCTGATGCGTGGGAAGAGCCTGTTACTGTTATGTTGAGAAAAAGGGACGCTTCCCGGTTGCTGTATGCTTTGAGAAGAAACATTGGTCATAAACCGAAGGTAACACCTGTTCGCCGCATGCTGATGGTGGCTACAGCGGTTGCGGCTATTTTACTGATGATTGTGCTGCACACGCAATGGTCCCGCAGCAGTCAGGAGAAAGATGTTGAAAGTGCCATGTCATGGGAAGTTACAAGGAATGAATCGTTGCATACACACAAGGTGATTATGCCGGATAATACTATTATATGGTTAGCTCCATTCAGTACGTTGTCATACAATGTTCCATATGGGAAAACAGCCAGGATCGTGCAGCTGGAGGGGGAAGCCTATTTTGAGGTAGCCGGCAATGAGCGGTCACCTTTTATTGTAATTACGGACAGGCTCATGACTTATGTGTTGGGAACTGCATTCAATATTGAGGCATATCCGGAGGAGCCTGCCGTTCGCGTGGCGCTGACCAGCGGAAAGGTAGCAGTGAGTGACATCGGAGAAAAATATACCCAGGTACTGAGGCCGGGGCAACAACTAACCAGCAACAGGGAAACAGCAGCAATGACGCTGAAGCCGGTTGCTGTAAAAGACAACAGTCTTTGGGGTAAAGGTTATCTGATATTGAACGATATTCCGCTCGAACAGGCAGTGGCCCGCGTAGCTGCACGCTACGGCTGGCATGTGTCCTGGCGGGTGGATAGGTCCGTACTTGCTGATAAGAAAGTTACTGCTGTTTTCCGTCATGAAACAGACAGACAAATTATCCGAAACCTGTTGTTTGTTCACGGGTATCATTATATCCTGCAGGGGAACAAATTGCTGATCACACCGGAATAGCCTGCAGGAAGTCATTGAAGAAGATTGCCAGTTAATATTTGAAACTATAATTACTGAGAATTATGGACAGACTTTTTATGCGCATACGTGTAGGTAACTTAGCGCGCCGCAGCTACATACTGTTGGCGGTGTTATTGCTGTATGCCGGCCAGGGGAGCGCACAATCCGTGTATTCCACCTTAACAGAGAAAGTAACCTATGCAGGAGAAAAAGTAAATGCAGTTGCCTTGCTGCAATCACTGCAAAAGCAAACCTCTTACACTTTTACTTTTGACAACAGTTCATTGAAAGCCTACTATTTTTATTCCATCAATTTCAGGAGTGTTCCGTTAGGTAATGTGCTCCGGTATCTGAACCGGTACGCCGGACTTAACTTCTCCCTGGCAGATAAAAACATATCAGTACAACTGGGAAACGTGCATCAGCCGGGGAATGTACACGGACAGGTATTAGACGCTGTTACCGGAGATCCCGTGATTGGTGCAACAATAAAGGTGGATGATACTGGCGCTGTCACGGACGTAAAAGGGGAGTACAGCATTGAGCTGCCTGTCGGCGTATATCAGTTGCTGGTCAGTTCCGTGGGGTATACTTCCAGGAAGTATACAGATATACACGTACAAACGGGCTCGCCGTTTATACTCAATATTGCGCTTTCCGCGCAGCGCGGCACACTGAAAGGAGTGGAGGTGGTGGCTAATGCCCACAGAGAATCTGTGGCGGCTTTGTATCTGAAACAAAAGAACAATGCCGCAATAAGTGATGGTATCAGTGCAGAGCAGATTAAAGTGACGCCGGACAATAATGCAGCACAGGTGTTGAAAAGAGTGAGCGGTCTTACGATACAGGACGATAAATTTGTAACGGTGCGTGGTTTGAGTGACCGCTACAACAACGTCATGCTGAATGGCTCCACACTGCCCAGTACGGAGCCGAACCGCCGTAACTTCTCATTTGACATTATCCCCAGCGGATTAATAGACAACATTATCGTCAACAAAACTGCCAGGCCCGATATGCCTGCAGAATTCGCCGGTGGCCTCGTGCAGGTAACCACGAAAGATATTCCGGATGCCAACTACGGCAGTATTATGCTTGGAAGCGGCTACAACACCAACAGTGCAGGCAGGAGGATGTACAGCACAAAACGAGGCGATTATGATTACCTGGGTTTTGACGACGGCAAGCGCGGTTGGTGGCGGAAGTTGTGGGACCGGTTTACGTATGCCGACTATTTGCGTAACAGTGATTACAAAAGTGCGGCAGCAATGAACCAACACATTCCCAACAACTGGGGATTACGGAGTTACGCCTACTTCCCCGTGCAGAACTTCCAGGCTAATGCAGGCAGGCGTATCACCTTCAGGAATGGCGCAAAGCTGGGAATAACACTTGGCCTTACTTACCGTCATGAAGAGCATATCGCTGACGAGGAAAGAAGAACGTATCTCGGTGATCAGTATGACTTCTCCGGTGCAGCATACAGCTTCAACAGCGCATGGGGCGGCATACTCAATGTAGCATATCTGCAGAAGGGGCACCGGATTACATTCAATAACCTCTATACCCGGTTGTTTTCAAATGATACATACGACTACAGCGGCAATATCAGGGGCTTTGGTCCGGAGTTCGGGCATACTTACACCAATGCCACTCTTATCAATAGCATCTGGCAGCGGCGATTGGAAGGAACACATGCTATTGGCAAAAGCGGAATAATAGCAGGATGGCATGCCGACTGGATCAGCGTTATACGTGATCAGCCTGACTCCAGGAATTCACTGGGATTTCATGATCCGGGCGATCCTAATGGATTTAGCAGGTATATCATTGCAGACAAAACGGGGTTTCTCGGACGGGGTTTGTCGCTCTTCAATTCAAGGCTCGAAGAAACCCGCTACAATTGGGGCGCAGATGTTACGATCCCTTTTCTTCCGAAAAACGGGCGGCAAAAGCTGAAGATAGGCTATGCAGGCGCCTACAGGGCCGCAGATTTCATCAGCAATGGCCTGCTGGCAGTGCTGGACCCTTCCGCCGGCAGCAACCAGGAATTTGTTAAACTCGCTTCCTTGTTGCCCGATTATGAATTACTCAGCGGTAAATATCTCAGGCCGGGTGGGATTTATTATTTCCCCACAGGGACGAACAACGTTGCCGGTGGTAATGTGGGTGATGCCTACAATGGCTTGCAGCAACTGAATGCAGCTTACCTGATGCTGGACCTGAACCTGCTGAAGAAAGTGAGGCTTACCGGCGGTGTGAGGATGGAGCATAACAGGACCACTGTTAATACTGTCAGTTTCACGCCACAGACAGGTAAAGCAGTAGATTCCCTGATCCTGTATAAGAAAACGGATTTTCTTCCTTCCGCTAATCTTATATACAGTGTTACACCAAAGGTGAATATCCGGCTGGCTTACTCTGAAACTCTTTCCAGACCTGATTTCCGGGAGCGAAGCCCTTTTATCTATTATGAGTTTAAGGAGAGAACGGAATATAAAGGCGCCTATGGGCTAAAAGATGCACGTATCTATAATTTTGACCTGCGCTTTGAATTTTATCCGGCATCCGGCGAGGTGCTTTCGGCATCTGTGTTTTACAAAAAATTTGATTCACCGGTAGAACTGGTTGTTGGCGGCGTTCCCGGCGGAGCGCAGGTGTACTATTATTTCAACCTGCGTAACTCTGTCAATACCGGTGTGGAGGTTGATGTCAGAAAAACGTTGGGCTTCCTGGATCCATCATCTGTATGGTTGAGCAACTTTGTGTTGAGTGGCAATGCTTCGTGGATGAAAGCCAATGTGCGCTACAACACACAGGAAATGCTGGACGCCGCCAATGGCGTAAGTGGAGGCCAGTGGAAGGAGCTGCCGCCGGATTCCCGCAAGCGTCCGCTACAGGGGTTGTCGCCTTATGTATACAATGCCGGTATTGGTTATACCGGAAAGCCGGTAGGGGTGCAGGTTAGCTATAACCGTTACGGGCCCAGGATTGTAGCCGGCGGGCTGCTGCCTTATATGGATCAGTATGAGAATGCCAGGGATGTACTGGATCTCCAGGTGAGTACGAGACTGCTCGAGAATAAGCTCGACATCCGGCTAAACGTCAGTGATTTGTTACAGCAACCCTTTATTATTTATGACAATGTAAAACTGCTCAATAATGTCAGTTTCATTGGCGATGGAACAGATGCGCGGGATAATGTAAATAACGATCCCAGAGGAACGCGCTATAACCCCGGACTGGATTATACGCGGTACAGAAGCTACCGCGGTACCAATATAACGCTGAATGCAACTTATAATTTCTAGCCATTTCATTACCCATCATAGATCATTTCAGTTTACACCCGAAAAAATTTAACCATGAAAACAAAAACCATCTATGCCGCTTTAGTTGCTGTACTGGCTTTAGGGGCATGCAAAAAAAATGTACAGGAAACCATCGACCGGCCCGTCGTGGCAAGCATCCATATTCTGCAGGACGGTAGCACATTACCGAATGTAATAGCAGAGCGTGATACGGTTATATTACCGGAAGGCGGAACGTTCTACCTGGACGGTAAAACATATGTGGATAGCCTGGGCGGCCTCATCATCAACAAGGGTGTTAAAATTCTGGGCGTGAAGAAATCAAGTCCGGCGCTGGCTTCAGCGCTCGTGGTAACACGTGGTGGATACATCGATGCAAGGGGAACGGCCACGCAGCCGATCACATTTACCTCGGCTGAGACTACCAAGCATTCAGGAGACTGGGGTGGTGTGGTTGTATTGGGTAAAAGCACCGTAAACAAGGTAAATCCGGCTATTGAAGGTATTGACCTGCCATCGCTGCCTATCGGTGTCAATGTTGGATATGGCGGGAACAAACCGACTGACAAATCAGGGTATCTGCAATATATCAAGATCCTTTATGCAGGAGCTTCCGTAACACCTAATAATGAACTGAACGGCCTTACGCTGGGAGGAGTTGGCAGTGGAACTTCCATTCACCACATTTTTGTGTATGCCGGTGCTGACGATGCATTTGAATTCTTTGGCGGAACGGTGAACGCCCAGTATCTGATTGCTCATTCTCCCAATGACGACTGTTTTGATTTCGATTTTGGGTATAGTGGCAAAATACAATTTGCAGTGTCTCTCCTGAAAACAGACGCCAATACATTCAACGGTGATGCAAATGGCATAGAATCAGATAATGATGGTAACGCGTCCGCTGCGACGCCGCTGACCAATCCGGTTATCTCCAATCTGACTATCATTGGAGGCTCCACTGCTGTGGTGCCGGGCACTAAAAATGGTAACCGCTGGAGAAGGAATACACGGCTGGATATACGCAACAGTATCATATTGGGATACGGAACGACAGCAGATCCGGGTATATACTTCGATCCGGAAGTTCCTGAAACTGCATTCCAGCATAACCTGGTACATGCCTTTATCAATCTTTCTAACAAGACACTGAACGTTAACAACGGTCAATACACTACCGGTGGCACTTCCAATGATTCCACCCGTTTGAGGAGACCTTTTGGTACGTGGACTATCGATCCTGTTTCGGGTGCCACTACCAGCTTTACTTTCGACGCCCGTCCGGTGAACACCGGCGCCTTCCCCCAGCTTTCACCGGCAAGAGAGGGGGCTGACTTCACCGTGCCGCCCTATACAAGCGGTTTCACGGTGGTTGCCTACAGAGGCGCATTTAGTCCTACCGGCACGGCTGCCGGCTGGGCACAGTTTGCCAGGTAAGTAATAGCCTGCTTATTGCCAACTTTTATTCAGGGTAATGAAATGGAAACAGGTAACCGGGCTAACCTTCCGGTTACCTGTTTCTTCCGAACGGGAGATAAGATTTTTACCGTATAGTCATTAACGCCGTAATTCCTTGGCTAAACCAGAAAACAAAGAAAATGTTACACACAACTTCACACAAGCTCATCGCATTACTACTGTTGGGTATTATGGCAGGTATAACAGCCTGCAGTAAGGGCGAGTTGATAAAGGCGCCCGACGTAACTGTCTTCCGGGTAAATATCAGTTCTGCCAAAACCGATATGCTGTATACTATATGGCTGGACGGCATCAGCATAGGGGACAGCCTGGTTAATGGAGCCGGTATTGTTAAAATAGTGGAGAAGAAAAGTACCCCGCAGTATATTGCCATTAAAAGTGCAGCGGGAAAAACATTGCTGGATACGGCGGTTAACCTGGCCAAACCGGCTGCTAACTATGTCTATCTCGATCTGGATGAAAC
>NZ_DATLKJ010000016.1:0-42005 GCF_035538455.1 Chitinophaga sp. | reverse complement strand
ACAGTTACTTCTGGCACATCGTTACCGGCAGTGGTCTTGCGGCAGATACGGTACTAAAAACGGAAAAAGCGCTGAGCGGCCACACCCCGCCATCCTTGCGCTATGCTTACGAAAACCGCAACGGTAAGCTGGTGAGAACATATTCAGATGCCTATACCAGGGCATACCACGCCGCTATGGGTGATATGGTAGAGAGACGAATGAAGAATGCCATTGAAGCAGTAGCGGCCTGCTGGTATACAGCCTGGGTCAATGCAGGGCAACCATCGTTACAATCGTTGGTTAATACAACGCCCTCTGACAACGCATTACAGGAGTTCCGTCAGCTGCAGCAGCGATGGTTACAGGGGAGAATACTGGGCAGAGACGAGTAAACAGCTCAAAATATTTATGACAATACTTAATAATTAGAAAAGAAATTTTATCTTTGCCAGTACCATCTTTTAGCCTATCCTACACCACGCGCCTTACAGGTTTTAAAACACCCGTGCCGTTTTTTTCCGTTTCCTTAGAAAAACCAAAACAAAGTGGAAAGATCAAAAAATGAATTTAATCTAGATCGCAACATGAAGGTGCATAACTTTAACGCTGGTCCTTCTATACTACCTAACGAGGTATTGTACAAAGCCAGCAAGGCCCTGATCGATTTCGAAGGTTCGGGGATGTCTATACTGGAAATAGGTCACAGAACAGAACCGTTCATTGCGGTAATGGAAGAGGCCCGCAGCCTGGTGAGGGAATTGATGCAGCTTGATGATGACTTTGAAGTTTTGTATTTACATGGAGGTGCCACCACACAGTTTATGCAGGTGCCGATGAATCTGCTGGAGAACAGTGAAACAGCAGCATATGTAGATACGGGCGTATGGTCCAACAAGGCCATCAAAGAAGCTAAATTGTTTGGTTTTGTAGACGTGGTTGCCAGCTCCAAAGAAAGTAACTACAATCATATCCCCAAACAGTTCACCATTCCTCCGCAGGCCAGTTACCTGCATATAACCACCAACAATACTATCTACGGTACACAGTGGCATATGACCCCTGTTACAGATGTACCGCTGGTGGCAGATATGAGCAGTGATATCCTGAGCCGTACCATGGATTTTAACAAGTACTCGCTGATTTACGCAGGAGTGCAGAAAAATATGGGCGCAGCAGGTGCTACGCTGGTAGCTGTCCGCAAGAGTATACTGGGTAAGGTAAGCCGTAAAATACCGTCGATTCTCGATTACAAGAATCATATTGAGAATGGCTCCATGCTCAATACCCCTCCCGTATTTGCAGTATATATCTCCATGCTCACTCTCCGCTGGCTGAAAGAACAGGGAGGCGTAGCTGCCATTGAGAAGATCAATGACAAGAAAGCTGCCCTGCTGTATGATGAGATAGATCACAATCCACTGTTCCGTGGTACTGTTGTGAAGGAAGACCGCAGCAAGATGAATGCATGCTTCATCATGGATAAGCCTGAAATGGAAGAAGAATTCCTGAAATTCTGCAAAAAGGAAGATATCGTAGGCATCAAAGGCCACCGCTTATCCGGAGGCTTCCGTGTGTCTATGTACAACGCCCTGCCTCTTGAGAGCGTAGAAGTAATGGTGGAAGCCATGAAATATTTCTCCCTGAAGAAAGCATAATAAAAATATCCGGGTATTTGTTTATTTGCCTGTCTCTGCATTTTTTGTTCATGAAGTTTTTCTTACGAAGTAAAAATGCAGGATAAGCAAATAAACAAATACTTATTTTTACCCCTCACCCACATTACTTAACCAATGGCAATCATCAGACCTTTCAAAGGATTAAGGCCTAAAGAAGAACTCGCTGCTCAGGTAGCATCACGGCCTTACGACGTTTTAAGCTCCGCTGAAGCAAAAACAGCGGCATCCGGTAACCCCCACTCGTATTATCATGTATCCAAATCTGAAATCGATCTGCCGGAAGACACCGATATCCACAGTCAACAGGTATATGATACAGCTGCCGCCAACCTGCAGCAATTTGTAAAAGACGGCGTTCTGTTCCAGGACGACCAGCCTTCCTACTACATCTATAAGCTGGTGATGAACGGCCGCTCACAAACCGGCCTGGTATGCGGTTCATCTGTAGAAGACTACAATAACGGCATCATCAAGAAGCACGAATTTACGCGCCCGGACAAAGAGCTGGATCGCATCAATCACATTAAAACCACGAAAGCACAAACTGGTAATGTGTTCCTGGCTTACAATGACGTGCCTGAAGTAAATGCGTTGATCGACCACTGGCAGTCAGCCCACAAACCAACATACGACTTTACCGCCGAAGACGGCATCCAACATACTATCTGGGTAGTTAATACACCTGCAGCGGTACAGGAAATCACCACCCTGTTCGCTGAAAAAGTGCCTTGCACCTACATTGCAGACGGACATCACCGTGCCGCCTCTGCAAGCCTTGTTCAGAAAGAGTTTAAAGAAAATGGCAAGATCGGCGCTGTAGAAGATCCTGTAAACTATTTCCTCACTACCATCTTCCCCGCAAGCCAGCTGGCCATACTGGATTACAACCGACTGGTAAAAGACCTCAATGGCCTGAGCAAAGCGGAGTTGTTATCCAGACTGGACTATGACTTTACCGTTGAGGAAATCGGTCATCAGCTGCAGCAGCCCTCCATGCTCCACGAATTCAGCATGTACCTCGAGGGCTCCTGGTATCGCCTGGTAGCCAAAGAAGGCACTTACACCACAGATCCTATTGGTATCCTGGATGTAACAATCCTCTCCAATAATGTGCTGGACAAACACCTTGGTATCAAAGACCAACGCACCGACAAACGCATTGACTTTGTAGGCGGCATCCGTGGCCTGCAGGAGCTGGTGAAACGCGTAGACAGTGGTGAAATGAAAGTGGCCTTTGCACTTTATCCCGTGACCATACAGCAATTGTTCGACATCGCCGACAGTGGCAATGTAATGCCGCCGAAGAGCACCTGGTTTGAACCCAAACTGCGTGACGGCCTTATCACACATGTAATTTAATCTTATATAATTAGCTCTCCTTCCGTCAGCAACGGAAGGAGAGCCATCTCCCGAAATCCGCCCCAGTCAATATCTCCCGTTATCTCCATCCCGCTCTTCACCCGCACACAAATTCACTAATAACATAATATAAAAAAATACCTTATTCTACCTGATACTGCTGATGATTGAACAGTGGCACATTACCCCATTTTCCTTACTTTTACAAGAAACGACAGATTCAGGAATGCATATGAGGTCATCTTTATTGAAATTAGTTTTTGTTACCGGGGTTTTGTTTTCACAGACACTAGTAGCACAGGATGCGAAAGATCTTTACAATACAGCTACCAACTTCATGCGCAGTGGAGATTACTCCAATGCAGTGCTGGTATTGAACCAGGCGTTGCAGCTGGACCCGGACAACTTTGAATACAGGAAGCAGCTGGGTTTCACCTTTTATCTCAAAGGAGACCTCATTAAAGCCAAAAGCATCATAGAACCTTTACTGGGCCGCAAAGAAGCGGATGTGCAGGTATACCAGATCGCCGGTAATATTTACCAGGGACGTGATGAATGGAAAACTGCACAGCGCATGTATGAAAAAGCGCTGAAGAAATTCCCCAACAGCGGTGAACTGTATAACGACAACGGCAACCTGCTGATGAATTTCAAAATGTTTGATGGCGCGTTACTGAGTTATCTGCGGGGCATTGAAAATGACCCCGGATTCCCAGGCAATTATTACAATGCTACCAAAACATACAGTTACAGCAACAACCCGATATGGTGTATATTATATGGCGAGACCTTCATGAACATGGAGAGCTTTACCACCCGTACTGCCGAAGTAAGGAATATTGTGCTGGAAGCATATAAAAAGCTGTTCAACGATCCAACCCTCTTCGACAGCATGGTGCCTGAAGAAAGCGGTAAGAAGAGCAGGAAAGGCAAAGGAGAGAACAGCGAATTTGTGCAGGCCTACAAACAATGCCTTGGCAAGCAGCTGAGCGTTGTTACCGGCGGCGTTGATCCTGATGCGCTGGTTATGGCCCGTACCCGTTTCATTCTTGACTGGTATAATTTTTACGCGATGAAATTCCCATATGCCCTGTTTGATTTTCAGCGAAGAATGTTGCGCGAGGGTATGTTTGAATCATATAACCAATGGCTCTTCGGACCGGCTTCAAGTCAGGCCGGATACAAATCCTGGATAGCACTGCACAAACAGGAATATGACGCTTTCCAGCAATTCCAGCGGAACAATCCGCTGAAACCGAGACCAGACGAGTATTATAACGACGGGAAGTTTACATTGATCAATTCAGGATATTAGTAAGTAACCATGTAATACAGATCCTCTGCTGACCTGTATTACATTTTCCACGTGTCAATCTCAAACTCTGCATATGCTTGTTACTAAACACCAAAACACTATCGAAGGCGCAGTAAAAGCCAACCACGAAAGAACTTTCTTTTCGCACTATCCGGAGCACCCCAAAGCATACGGAGATGAAGCCCACGCAAAAGGTGTCCAGAGCTATCAGCAGCTGCTCAACAAACCATTCAAACAATTGCTGCAGACCGGTGAAACCGGCTGGGTAGGCGAGGAAGTATCGCCCTACACCCAGGAAGTGCTCGGTGTAACTTACCCTGTATTTCCTGTAAATGATCTGGTAACACAGGCCGTAGCAGCCGGCAAATCCTGGGGCAAGACGCCTGTAAAGGAAAGAGCCGCCGTGCTAACAGAAACACTTGAACGGGTTAAAGATTATTTTTTTGATATTGCCAATGCTACCATGCATACTACGGGGCAGAGCTTCATGATGAGCTTCCAGGCATCGGGCCCACATGCCAACGACCGCGCCCTTGAAGCTATTGCCACAGGCTATCATGAGCTGCAACGGTATCCTTCACAGCTGCTCTGGGAAAAGCCGATGGGCAAATTCAGCATCAAGCTGGAGAAGAACTTCAAGGCTATTCCCAAGGGCGTAGGCCTGGTAATAGGTTGCTCCACCTTCCCGGTATGGAACACGCTCCCAGGCATATATGCAGACCTGATCACCGGCAACCCGGTTATTGTAAAACCGCATCCGAAAGCCATACTGCCTATTGCCATTGTGGTAAGCGCTATACAGCATGTATTGCAGGAAAACGGCTACGATCCGCATATCTGCCAGCTTGCAGCCGACAGCTCAGAGAAGCTGATCACCAAAAAGCTTTCTGAGCATCCTGATGTAAGGCTGATCGATTATACCGGCGGCAGCACATTCGGTAACTACGTAGAGTCACTTCCCGGCAAAACTGTATTCACAGAAAAAGCGGGCGTAAACTCCGTAATACTGGACAGCGTAAAGGATATTGACGCCGTAATACAGAACCTCGCCTTCTCCGTGAGCCTGTACTCTGGTCAGATGTGCACCGCGCCACAGAACTTTTTCATTCCTGAAAGCGGGTTGACTACACCTGATGGTAATATCCCGTTCAACGATGTAGTGACCAAATTTAAAGATGCTATTGTAGCGTTGGTGAACAATCCTAAAATGGGAGCAGGTACCCTGGGCGCCGTGCAGAATGAAAACACACTGACAAGAGCCAAAGATGCGCTGCAGCTGGGCGGCAAGGTGATACTGCCAGGAACGGCCGTTATCAATGAAGAATTCAGCCATGCCCGTGTATGGGCACCTACTGTGCTGGAAGTGAGCAGTGCCGACAATAACATCTACGAACAGGAATTATTTGGCCCCATTGTGCTGATCATCAAAACAAAAGATACCCAGCACAGCATACAGCTGGCTAAACAAATGGCGCAGAAACATGGTGCCATCACTTGTGCGGCCTACACCATACATCCTGAAATAAAGGAGATGATAACAGATGAGATGAACAGCGTTTTCACACCTGTTTCCTTTAATCTCACGGGCTTCATTTGGGTAAACCAGCATGCCGCCTTCTCCGATTTCCATGTTACGGGAGGAAATCCGGCAGGTAATGCCAGCTTTACCAACCAGGAATTTATTGTGAAACGATTTGTTTGGGTAGGCAACAGAGAACTGGCAGAATAGTACCTTTGTAACAGCGCCATCAGTATGCTGGCGGCGCTGTTACAGCATAAAAAGCGGGGAGTTATGAGCATGAGAAAAATTATAAGCGCACTGACAGTAGTCATCTGCACGACGGTAGCCTGCGAACAGGCGCCGAAGGCAGATAAGGCGAAGGTCACTGAAGCCCAGACTGTACAGGTGGGCACAGGTAACGCATACCTCGCAGATACCGCCACCAGTGTGGTTGAATGGGTAGGCACCAAGCCTACCGGCAAACATCATGGGACGCTTAAACTCGCCGGAGGAGCCATCTACGTAAAAGATGACACCACCATCACCGGAGGACAGCTGACCATCAATATGCATAGCCTGCGTAACATAGACCTTGCTGCTGATACCTCCATGCAACATAAGCTGGAGAATGAATTGAAAGGCAGTCTCTTCTTTGATGTGAACCAATTCCCTTCCGCCACCTTCGAAATAACCAGTGTAAAGCCTTTCCGCCCCTCCGTAGGTGAGGATGTGGAACTGAAAGATGCCACTCATACCATATTGGGCAATCTCTCCATCAAAGGTGTTACCAAAAACATTTCCTTCCCCGCAAAAATCACCATAGATCCCCATAAAGTAACGGCAATAGCCAGCTTCAATATAGACCGCACGTTATGGGGCATCAACTATCGCGCTGATAAATCCCTGCAGGACAAACTGATTAATTCACTGGTAAATATCTCCCTGCATATTACCGCCACACGTTGATATCCTGTTAAAGTTTTTTTATGGCTGAAGCCAATAAAAAACTTTAAATTGGGTATAACCTCTATTATGTAAAAACTGATTATCATGGAAACGACTCACGAAAGGGACGAGCGTCTCTGGCGTATTGCAAAAGCCAGGGCCGGATTCAAATCCCATCTTATCATTTACCTCATCATAAATGCAGGTTTATGGGTGGTATGGTTCCTTACAGACCGGGACTTTTCTTCCGGCGTACCGTGGCCTGTATGGCCTGCGCTGGGTTGGGGTATTGCGCTGGCATTCCAGTATTTTAATGCCTTCCACAGAGACGCATACGGTGATACACTGAAAGAATATGAGAAACTAAGAGAGCAACGAGACACGCACATTTAAAGCCAAAACAAAATATACAGCATAATGGAGCAACCGCAGCGATTATTTGATGTAATTCCCTACCAACTCGAAAAATATCCAAAAGCAGACATGCTTGCGGCCAAAGAGAACGGTCAATGGCGCAAGTACAGCACCCAGGAAGTAGCGGATCTGACACTAAGGCTCAGTTCCGGATTAATGCAACTGGGTGTAAAAACCGGCATCACTGATCACGAAACGAAAGATAAAATCGCCATCATCTCCCCCAACCGGCCGGAATGGATTATTACCGATATCGCCTGTCAGCAGCTGGGGGCCGTGTTAACACCCATCTACCCTACTATTAGTTTGCCCGAGCTTGAATTTGTATTAAACAATGCAGAAGCTTGTATGCTGTTTGTTGGCAATAAAGAACTGTTTGATAAAGTAATGGAGATGCGCGACAAACTGCCATCCATCAGAGAGATATTCACATTCGATAAAGTGGAAGGAGCACGCCACTGGAAAGAAGTGATAGAACTGGCCCGTGAAGAAGACTTTCCAAAGATCGACGCCATCCGCAAAAACATTTCCCCTGAAGAACTGGCTACCATCCTGTACACATCAGGTACCACCGGCACTCCCAAAGGTGTGATGCTCACCCATAACAACATCATGAGCAACGTACAGGCATGCACACCCTGCCTGCCCGTAAACAAGGACGCCAGGGCGTTGAGTTTCCTGCCACTGAATCACATCTTTGAGCGCATGGTCACTTACCTGTTCATGACCGCCGGCGTGCCCATCTATTATGCTGAAAGCACGGATACCATCGCCGCCAATCTCAAGGAAGTGAAGCCCACCATCTTCACCACCGTACCGCGGCTGCTGGAAAAAGTATACGAAAAGATCATGTCAACAGGTCTTGAACTGAAAGGTATCAAACGGGTGCTTTTCTTCTGGGCAGTGAACCTCGGCAAGAAATACGAGATAAACCATGATATGGGCTTCTGGTACAACATTCAGCTGAAACTGGCTAACAAACTGATATTCAGCAAATGGAGAGCAGCCCTCGGCGGTAACATACAGGCCATCGTCAATGGTGCTGCGGCCTGCCAGGTGCGCCTGCTCCGCATCTTCACCTCTGCCGGCATCCCCATCGTGGAAGGTTACGGCCTCACCGAAACCTCCCCCGTAATCAGCGTAAACCGCTATGAAGTGGAAGACCGTATGTTCGGTACTGTTGGTCCTGTTATCAGCAATGTACAGGTGAAAATAGCCGAAGACGGTGAAATCCTCTGCAAAGGACCCAACGTGACCATGGGCTACTACAAACGTCCGGACCTTACCACCGAAGCTATCACTGATGGATGGTTTCATACTGGCGACGTAGGCATCCTCATAGACAATAAATTCCTGAAGATCACCGACCGCAAAAAAGAGCTGTTCAAAACCTCCGGCGGTAAATTCGTAGCGCCACAGCCTATCGAAAATAAGTTCAAGGAATCACCCTTCATTGAGCAGATCATGGTAGTAGGTGAAGACCGCAAATTTGCTGCAGCCCTCATCGTACCCTCCTTCAGCAATCTGACCAGCTGGTGCCAGAAACGTAGCATCCCCTACACCACCAATGAGGAAATGATCCGGAACCCGGAAATAGTGGACCTCTTCAAACAAGCTATGGATAAATACAACCAGTTCTTTAACCACGTGGAGCAAATCAAGAAATTTGTATTACTCCCAAAAGAATGGACTGTAGACGGCGGCGAACTTACCCCCACACTGAAGGTGAAGCGCAAGGTGGTGCTGGAAAAGTACAAGCAGGAAATCGACAGTATTTATGCTCCGGCTTCCGGAAAAGTTGATATAGAAAGTCTTTAAATATTAATTTAAAACCCTTACTTTTGCAACCCCGATCACCCCGGAAGGGTAATCGGACTACCGGCCCGGTAGTTCAATGGATAGAATAGAAGTTTCCTAAACTTTAGATACAAGTTCGATTCTTGTCCGGGCTACGAAAACGTTTATTCGCCCAATTTCAGCTTCACTGGAATTGGGCGTTTTTCATTTACTGACGTGGGTTTCAGAAGAAAGAGGGAGAAAGGGAAGTAAAGAGGAATTAACCCATCGTGTACCCCAGCGTATACCCCAAAGCAACACTTGGGGTACACAGAAAAATGATTTGTTAACCGTTAAAGTCCTACCCCATGGAAATTAAATTGTATCTCAAAAGACCAGAGGCCACCACACCCACAGGCATCTTTGCCCGTATTACATACGAACACGGGAGATTTAAATATTACTTACCTGAAAAAATCAATCCGGCATACTGGAATCCCAAAACACACCGCACCGTTAAATCAAAGGATTTCCCGGAATTTTCCGAGTTTAATGATAGGCTTGACAACATAGAGAAGATTATCAAGAATACCCGCCGGAAATTCATGAATGATAATGATAACACTCCGCCCTCCCCTCCCGTATTTAGAGATTTGCTGGATACTGCACTGGGACGGAAAGAGATAAAGAAAGCCGAAACGTTCTTTTCATACTTTGAGGATTTTAATAACAGGTCAGAGAAAGGTGAGCGTATAAGCCCCAAAACAAAGCGGAGAACATCTCCTAATACCAATAAAGGGTACGTGACAACATTGAATCATCTTAAAGATTTTCAGGCCACCTATAAACGGAAAATTGATTTCGACAATATCGATGTAAAATTTCATAGTGATTATGTTTCTTATCTTACCTCTACGGTAAAGCTGGGAATTAATACTATCGGAGATCATATCAAACGAATCATTACAATAATGGCTGAAGCCAAGAGCCGGGGTATTCCTGTATGTAATGATTTTGAAACCGACTATTTTTTCAAGCCACAAGAGGAAACTGACAGCATTTATCTGAATGAGCAGGAGCTGAAGCTGATCGAACAACTGGACCTTTCCAATGATCTGAAGCTTGACAGGACAAGGGATTTATTTTTGATCGGCTGTTATACTGGTTTAAGGTATTCTGATTACTCTATATTAAGCCCTGAACATATAAAAGGCGGCTATATTGAAATCCGACAAACGAAGACCACAGGGAAAGTAGTTATACCGGTACACCCGGTTATTCAGGGCATACTGAATAAATATAACGAGGAACTGCCAAGAGTGATTAGCAATCAGAAGATGAACGATTATCTGAAGGATATAGGGAAGAAAGTAAAAGAGTTGCATGTATCAATAACGATCTCTTACACTAAAGGCGGTGAAAGGAAAACCGAGACACAACCTAAATTCACACTTATTAGCACGCATACAGCACGCCGGAGCTTTGCTACCAATGAGTACCTTGCCGGAACCCCGGTAGTTACGATCATGGCTATTACCGGCCATAAGACAGAGAAAGCGTTTCTACGATATATCAAGCTCACACCTGCTGAACATGCGAAGTTGTTAAAGCAGCACTGGGAAACAAGACAAGCTGAACAAAATCAATTAAATAAGATAAAACCCGGCTTAGAATTACTAAAAAATTTAGTAATTTCACAGTGACAATTTTATTTGTCTTGTTGAATGTTAACCCTTAAAATAATATTTAATATGCATTTTGGAGAGTTTAGACAATTTAGAGATCCTCACGAGAATGAACCAATATTCAACATCCCCAAAAAGAATATTGGCGTGTTTGAACGATTATTTGATGCATATTTCAGCACGTTGAATTTAGAAATTAAACTGTCTGAATTACCCAACATGGAGGCTGTCAATAAGCAAGCTGAAAAGGTTTTCAATCTAATCGAACGTCAGAGACTATCGTTTCAGATCACTAGAATAAACGAAAAAATTCAGGATTGCAAAGGTCATTTGTATTCCAGGAATAAAGGGATATTTCAACAAACTATCATTGAAGATATTTTAACAGGTAAAGACTATTTTTTATCTGAAAAAAGGGAACTTGTAAAGACCAATCTATATTACTTTATCCGACCTTATTATTATTCCTACTGTGCTGTTGACTTTAAATTACATACAGAACGATGTTTAAAGAAGTTGAAAAGTCTGGCAACCGCCGCCGCTCTCTGTAAAGAATTTAATGATAAACTTATTGAATTACAGGATCAGCAGTTATCACAATCAGAACACAGGCAATTGGCCATTACTAAACTTAAATGGAACGGCAGCGCTGCCGTTCTCGGTTGTATTCTCGATGAGCTTATAGCTAAAGGGTATTTGGAGCGCCCAACATCTTCATATTCCAAAGATGCTGCTATATATCTACAGCTCTTTGAGCTTGAAACCACAAAGGCAACTTTAGCCAAAGAGCTTAGTGACCGCACTAATTCTTTATGTGCTGAAAACCGGTTGAAGTTGTCGTTGCCCAAAATTGAACACCTAAAATAGGCTTTCGAAAGTAATAAGAAACCATTCAGAAAGTAAGCCTGATTAAGTAAGAGGAAATTTGCTAAAACAAATTTAGTTAAGCAAATGGAAAATGTGTTATTATCAGCAATCCCTGTTGAGGAACTCAAAGGAATGATTGCGGAGGCAGTGAACAATGAACTTACAAAGCATCTCAACCCGGTTAATCCGCAGCCTACCGGCAACGAGTTACTAACCCGTAAAGAAGCCGCAAAGATTTTAGGTATCTCTCTCCCTACCCTATTGGACTTCACGAAATCCGGTAAGATTACAGGCTACCGGATCGGCACACGGGTCCGCTATAAGCGTTCGGAGCTGGAGCAATCGCTGAAACAGATACAGTCAGTAAAAAAGAAAGGAGGTGGTTATGCAGGACAATAACAATACCCTCCTGATAAAACCTGATTTCACAGGGCAAGATCGCTTTTTTGAAGAATCTGGCACACTAACGGTAGAGGCCATACAGAAACATGCTAAGGAGCTGATAAAAGCAAGTCTGCCACTACCGCATGCAGAGATACTCAGTAACCTGTTAGAAAAAATAGGCCCGGTAGACTTCCTGTTGATCGCATACCCACAGACAGCAACACTCCGGGCTGAATTAAAAGAGGCTGAATCCAAGCTCATTAACGAAGACGGCTCATTTAAAGATGATCCGGCATTACGGGAGAAAACGAAATCCATAGCCGGCCAGATAGAAAAACATAAGATCCGGCTTCCTCAGTACCTCATCATCTGTATTGAGGAAGTATTGAGACTGGCAAAGGCTAACAATTGGGGTATCTGCCGGAAGTATGATTTCGTTTACCTGTACAATGGCGCATTCTGGAGTGAATTGAGCAGTGACGAGCTAAGATCATTCTTAGGTGCAGCTGCGGAACGGATGAACATTGACAAGTTCAAAAGCCGCTTTTATGCCTTCCGGGATCATTTATTCAAACAGTTCTTTGCTCTCGCCAATCTGCCTACACCGCCGCAACCACCCAATACAGTATTTATCAACCTACAGAATGGCACTTTTGAGATCGGGCCGGAAGGCACACAGCTACGCACCTTCAGCCGGGATGACTTCATTACTTATCAGCTGCCGTTTGCCTATGATAGAGAAGCACAGGCTCCGTTATTCCGGAAGTACCTGAACAAAGTATTGCCTGATCAGCAACGGCAAAATGTACTGGCCGAATACATGGGCTATGTGTTCATTCATCCTGGCACGCTGAAGCTGGAAAAATCGCTGTTATTGTATGGCTCCGGTGCTAATGGGAAATCCGTATTCTTTGAGATCGTGAACGCCTTATTAGGCCCGGAGAATGTTTGTAGCTACTCTCTACAGAGCCTTACCGATACAACCGGTTATTATCGCGCCAAGCTGGCTAATAAGCTGGTGAACTATGCCAGCGAAATCAACGGTAATCTGGAAGCTGCCATCTTTAAGCAGCTTGCCAGCGGTGAGCCGGTAGAGGCCCGACAACCATACGGCGAGGCATTCAACATGAGCCATTATGCCAAGCTGATGTTCAATTGTAATGAACTGCCCAAAGATGTAGAGCATACAAACGCCTATTTTCGGCGCTTCCTGATCATTCCCTTTGATGTGACAATCCCTGAAGCAGAGCAGGACAAAGAGCTATCTAAAAAGATCTTAGCTAATGAGCTATCCGGTGTGTTCAACTGGATACTGGGGGGATTACACCGACTACTTAAACAAAAGAGGTTTTCAGATTGTGAAGCGGCCCGCCTTCAGGTGGAGCAATACAGAAGGCAGTCGGACAGCATATTCATGTTTATTGAGGATGAAGATTACAGGCCGTCTACAGCAGACAGTAAGGCACTGAAAGAGCTGTTTGTTGAGTATCGCATCTACTGTGCTGACAATGGTTACCGCGCTTGCTCCCTAAAGACTTTCAGCGACAGGCTGCGACAACATGGTTATGAATCGGAGCGGAGATCAAAAGGAATGTTTGTTTACATCGAAAAATAAATGTTTTACCAGAACCTGCATTTCCTTCATATCCTACATGAAGGAAATGCTATACCGGATAGTTTTATGCGTGAATATAGATTTGTGTTGGAACCGGGCAGTAAAAAGCATTACTGCCCCTCATGTGGCAAAAAAACGTTTGTTCGCTTTATTGATACCCATACCGGAGAATACTTACCGGCAGCTTATGGGCGATGCGACAGGGAGGTTAAATGCAGCTATTTCAAATATGTTGATGGCACACTGGCACAGGATAGGGAGGGTGAAACAACCGCCAGTAAAGACCTGTATGGCACACAACCCAAGCGTTCACCAATAATAACACCCGCTTATATTCCCTTTAGTGTACTGAAACAGAGCAGGAAAGCATATGAAGGAAACAAATTTGTTCAATATCTCATCCGGCTTTTCGGAGTTGAAATCACTCAAAACCTTATCAAACATTATCATTTAGGCAGCTCCAACAGTCGCTGGCCGGGAGCTACGATATTCTGGTTTATTGACATTACCGGCAAAGTCCGGGCAGCACAGGTAAAACTATTTGATAATACCGGCCATACCGCTAAGTACTATACAGCGGAAGGAGATAAACGCAGCTGTACAACCTGGTTACACAATATTTTAAAATATACCTGTGATCGTCAGGGAACTGAACCGCCAGATTGGCTTTCATCTTATCTTAAACAAGGTGGAAATTATGCCTGTTGCTTATTTGGCGAACATCTTCTAAGACAGGAACCGACAAAGCCGGTAGCAATAGTAGAGGCCCCGGCGACAGCCATTGTTGCCAGTGTTTATTTACCTGATTTCCTTTGGTTGGCAACGGGTAGTCTGTCTTACCTTACAGCAGAGAGATGCAAGGCATTGGAGGGCCGGCATGTATGCTTATTCCCTGACCTGTCAAACGACGGGAAAGCCTGCAAATCATGGAGCCGTAAAGCGAAAGAAATAGCCGGTATTGCGTCCATAACTGTTTCTGATATATTGGAGGAACATGCCACCAACGAGGAAAGGGTTTCTGGCCTTGATCTCCGGGATTATCTCACCAGATACCCATTCAAAGCATATCATAACAATTGTGATGATGCAAGCAATCAAGCAACAGGCCCCCAGCTTGTTATTAACAATAATACATTTGAGATAAAAGGTATTGTTTCTATTTCCTGTTTAGGAGAAAGGTATAATCATTATCAGTTCGCCTGCATAGCTCTATCTGACAACAGTCATTGTGATGTTTTATTTAATGATTCGGGAGAGCCGGTTAATATAGATGATTCACTTAGTAGAGATATTGCCCAATTCTATAATTATAGTCTCACTATCGGATTACTTAACGGTAGTCAGTGCCTGACGTATTTCAGGAATAAGATGTGACATTATATGACACTATTTCGAGGAAATTCTACGGCAAAAGTGCGGCAAAAATGAAGATTTAACCTTAACATTCCTTAACAATTTCGGTTTCCGTAAAACCAAATACTATGGCTAAAATAGGGACTTACCCAACTACATTCGAACAAAGAAAATCAGTGTCAATCTCCGACCTACGAAAATGGGGCTACCTAAAGCCGGGAAGCTGGCAATCAGGCACGATCACGTGGAGCCGGAACGGCGAAATTACCAGCCAGATAAATATTGCCGTCAATATGCAATCCGACAGGCCTTATCTGGAGCTTTCCTATAACTGGCAGGAGCAAAGTAAACGTTACAAAGTATTCCTGATACCGGCTCCCTCTAATTTGGGGAAAGGCCGGATATGGTTCTTTCACTGCCCCTTCACAAATAAACGTTGCCGGAAACTATATTTCATTGGTGGGCACTTTCAGCACAGAGAGGCAATCAATGGGTATTATGATAAACAGATACAGTCAAAATACTACCGGTATCTTGAAAAGATTTATGGGCCATATTTCAAAAGTGACGATCTTTATTCCGAACTACACTCCCGACATTTTAGAAGATTTTATAAAGGCAAGCCTACCAAGCGATTTGTGAAGATTTGCAGGCAGTTAAAAGCCGCTGAGGGAGTAAATGAAAACGACCTAGTTAATGAGATGACCCGACACAAATAGGTACATTACTAAATTGAAAAAATTGTTCGACCTCATTGCATTTGTAATTTTTAATATATACCTTGGGCTAGCAAATATCGAGATTATCAGCCTTTAGTTATAGTTATCATTTACACAATGAAATAGCCATAGGTATTTCAAATTAAGAACCCATAACTATCAATCAAAACAGAATTATTACCCTTTATACAGAGCTTTAAAATGTCATGATACAATTATTACTCCGTTAATAACCCAAAAACACAATTTTTATGAAGACTTCTATTAAAAGTATTATTCAGAATGCACTAATCTTGTGTGCCGTCTTTCTTGTTAGTTGTCAAAAAAACAATACGACAGAAGAAAATCCTCTCTCAGCTCAGAATTTAAACGAGGTCGTAAAGGCATACTATAGCCAGGAAAATTTCCAAATGATAAAACACAAAGTAAACGACTCCCTATACATAGTTTGGCGTCCACAGTGGAATCAATATTCGTTGCCCCAAACCAATGGACCTCAGATATACTATATTCCATGTGTACCCGTGGTTGCTGGTGGTAGAAATATTGTAAGTAATAATTTGATTATTAATGAAAATAAATACCTCGTTGCCGAAAAGGTTAGTAATGGCTTTAAGTTTTATTTAGCGAGTACAATAAAAAACGGAAAGAATATTGATCAGAGACGAGCATTCAACGGGAACATATTTTATAATAAAATAGGCGAGAATACCGGCTCCTATCAGGAATTTGTTAACGGTATTTCAACACACAGGCAAGGCGCCCAGACGGAAACTTGTTTATACTTTAACTCTTGCACATGGGTGGCCTATTGCAATGGAGTCCAAACGGTTATGTATACACGCGGTGATGGAAGTACAAACAGGTCTATAACATGTGGCATTCCCTTAAGCCTAAGTTGTCCAAGTGCAAATTGGTACAGTGGTTGGACAAGTTGGGAGGTTTATTGTTCACCTGATGATGTTCCGCCCCTTCCTGCGCCATCCGAGCCTAATAATCCTCGAACAGGAGGAGCTGGAGGAGCTGGCAACGGAGCTCTTGGTGATGGTGGAGGTGGCAACTATGTAGTTGACACTATTGGGAAAACCACCACACTGCTTGATCCTTGTTTCATTTGGGCAATAAATGAAATTACAAGTAAAAATCTTAAAAATACAATAACCAATACCTTTAATCAGATATTCGGCGGTGCTGGTGAATTTTCAATTGTCTTTGATCAAGGAGCCTATGGAAGCCAATTTGAGGCAAAGGAACATCCTGAAAGTAATTATTTTATTGACATTGTTTTTAATACGGATCAACTTTCTCATGCCTCAAAAGAGATAATTATTGCGGCAGCACTGCACGAGATGATTCATGGTATTTTCGATGCAAAAAAAGTCAGGGATAGTGACCCCCTGAAATGGGAAGAAGCATTTCAGCATGAGATCATGAGTGCAAGTTACCTAAGCAATATGAGTGAAGCACTGCAAGAAGTATTTCCCAATTTAAGTTATAGTGATGCGGAAGCCTTGGCATGGGGTGGCTTACAAACAACATTAGCATGGAAGGGATTTGCTTTAGCGCATCCAGCAGAAGCTAATGCTATTCTCAACAGAGCAGCCGAATATGATAAAAATCACACAAAGGGAACAAGGTGTCAATAATTTTCTTACATTTCATACATAAATAAGTAATCCAATGAAAAATTTCATTACAATACTTGTTCTATCTCTATCAAGCTCAATGCTGTGTTTTTCTCAAAACATCTCTAATTCGACTAATGCGGAGCTGACAAAAGTACTTCAACACCATGTCAGATTTCCCAGGGAGTTATCTGAGAAAAAGGAAGCCATAGCATTTTCAATTAAACTAACATTCTCCGAAAGTGGTCTCTCTAAGGTTGTAGCATCAAAATTCACTCCTGCGAAGATGATCCCGCAACTAACTGATTTATCAATTTTCCAAAGTGTAAATTGGGAGAAAATATTTAACAGGAAAGTAAAAAATAATGATCAGTTGATTATTCCGATTGTGATTTACAATCCCCAGGAAAACAGTTCCACATTTTACGAATACACACTCGAAGATCTGTTTCAATATCCTGGTGAAAAATCCGATTTTATTAACTGCTTAATTATGCAAACATATTCACTGCACTATAGCCCTGCAAAGATTTAGCAGCTATAGTATCAAGATAAAAAGGATACATTTCTATAAGAATTATACAGGCGGCGAAATCCGCCTGTTTTTTATTTCTCCTTCAGTCGTTTATTTGGTGCATTCCTATACCTGACAAAAGCCAAACGAGTATTAAAGGGTATCACTCCAATTGGGGAAAGATATGCTTCTTTGCAAATAGACGTCGCCGGAGGCTGTATTTCATTGATGGACACTTTCTGTGTAGGGAGGCCATTAATGGACATTATGAAAAACTGGTACATTCTCATCTTGAAAAGATATATAGACTATATTTCAGGAGTAAGGAACTATGATCAGGATTGTATTCCCGGCACTTCAGGAAGTACTATAAGGGGAAGCCAACCAAGCGGTTTTTGAAAATTGCTGCCCAATTAAAAGTAGCCGAAAATGTAAGTAAAAAATATCTTCTCAAAATGCTTTACAAAAAATAATCCCAAAGAGATAGATTCTAATTTCGCTGATTTCGTTAAACACAAGGTCTCCTAAATTGGTGACCTTGTGTTTAACGTATAGCTATTCCGGAAGGTTATTTCGGAATGAGTTACATTCGTGATCTCATTTAGTAACCGTTCTTAAATCGCCACTCACTTGACTGCATCATAATATTGGAGTGATATAGGTTGAAGCAGGTAACAAGAACTTCCGGATTCATTCAATCCAGAATATATAAACAAACTATTCACGTCTTTTTGTGTAAAATTATTTAAGCCGGGAATGTTGTCTCCAGGAGTTATAGTAAGAACTACAATGATCACATTATTCAATACATTTCCTTGTTTTGCGATTTCTGCCCACTGGATCGTCTCATAGTTCTTCTTATCGACAATATGGCTAACTAAGTCAGAAGATGCCAGCTTTGAAGCCGTAACCTGTTCCAATTTACTATTAGTGGATAGTTTAAATCGTAATGAAAAAGTGGTAGATTTCTTTTGTTCTCTAAATTGCTTTGGGTACTCTAAGTTTTTTGAAATCAGCTTAATTAATCTCTGTTCTTCCTTATTGCTTTGGGAGAATGCCTGAATGAAAGTAATCATCAGGAGAAATAAAGGTAAAATGGGTTTAATAGTCTTCATGTAAAAGAATTTATTTAAAAAGTTACAATTAAAAAAATTATCTGCAACGTGTTCCTCTCTGTCCCTTATTTCTGAACTCCTGATTAATGAGTAGATATTTATTTGCCGTACTGCGATCTAATGTTCTCCAAAATAGTCCACTCTCTAGCCCTCCCCAAGCCATAGCATCCGCGTCCTCCTGCCCAAGCGTAGGGAAAATATTTCGTAAGACAGTACTGATTTGGGAAACATACTTCCAAGCCATCAAGTTATGTTGAACATGTTCTGAAAAACTAAGCCGGGGAGCCTGTGCCTCCATCCCCTGTGCGTCATACAATGCATGAATAGCCTCATGTAAAACCGTTGCTACTATAAACTCCTTGGAAGTATTGGGCAGGATTGCGCTATTTAACGTTATTTCTATTTTGTATCGGGTAATAGTTTTCGTTATTCCATCTGTAGCTTCATCAAGAGGGCCATCAAGAAAGGAGATCTCATAATCAGTGGAACTTGCAAATAATTGATTAAAAGTAGTTGCAATACTGTTTTTCACGCCTCCTGTGAGCGCAATATCTAAAGCGGAAGAAATACAAGGGTCTTTTATTTGTGACTTAATTATCTCGGTGACATGCATTGTTCCTGTAGCCCCACCAGTCCCACCAGTTCCACCATCACCAGGAGGAAGCGGCACGGCATTCGGGTCTTTTCCGGGAATGATGCAATTGAATTTCTCGGAATAACTTAACCGCCATACGGCAGTGCGATCATTGTCGCATGCTGACTCCATGGGCTGGGTGCATGGTTCTTTCGGCGCGGCTATAGTCCTCGTTATATTCCATACGCCGTCTCCGCAGGTCGTGGCCCAGAAACACTTTGTAAAACATTCCCCCGCCAAGGGATCGCCGGGTAACATCCCTGGATCGGGATTGAGTTCCCATAAGTTCACTGTATCAAATCCTGGAACAACTTTTGCCTGCGGCGCATAAATTGATTTATTGTTGGCAGCAGGATTGTTTATGCGTCGTCCGTCTTCAAATAACAGCCCCCCAGTTCTAAAGTAGCTGACCTTACTGTACCCATGAGCATCTTCAGCTATTGAATAACCAGTAAAGCCTGCATAGTTAAAGGTCATATCTTGACCGGTACTTCGGTTTCTTATCCTGTACTGGGGAATATAAGTTAACCTTTGAAAAGTGTAGTTGTTAGACTTATCTAATGCTACAACCAAGTATCGCTGGAATCTAATCTGATTAATATGGTCACGCTGATTAGTATTATTCTTATTCCTAAGAGTGGAGCTGAGCGGTACATAGTAAAACGTCGTACCTTCTGCCGATTTCTTCTCAGCGTATTGCTCCCAATTAGGTGACCATACAAGGGATAAGGTATCATTAAAAGGATCTGTCAATTTATCGGACCAGCCAATATTTTGAAACGCTTCCTTCATGTCGGAAATAGTATCTAGTCTATTATCTTGAATTGTGTTCTTCCGACAAGCTAAGGACAGAATCGATGAAATAGTAAAGGGTAACAACGCCTTTTTGAGATAACTAAATAATTTCGGGTTCATAAAAATTGATTTACAATTTCACTTGGTTGGTAGAAATATCAATGTATATAAAAGAGGGCTTTTAATATTCGTAGGCTTGAAGTACAGGTTAACAGGCCAACTAAACAATAAAGCCGGGGTAACATATAAATATTTTTTTCATATTTATTATCTGCTTAAGGTTAAGGAAACACGGATTAACGGTATAGGACACACTCTCAACAAATCACGACATAGTAAATATATTGAAAATTGAAAAACAAAAATATTTTCATATCATCTCGAAAAGATGTTTATAGTGGTTTTTCTGGCCAGAAATCTTTCGGCGAGCATTTAAATATCTTCGCTAGTTCATTAAGATGTCGAACATTATACTTAGTCCTGTACTTTGAACTTTCTACATTTGAAACAAAGCTATCGGCAGCCCCCAGCTGCTGAGATAAAGCAAGCTGCGAAATATTGAGTTCTTTCCTTCTTTCTTTAACCTTCCCTATTACGTACAAATCGATCTCCGTAGCATGTGGCTTACTCATAGTTATTTTTGGGTGTAAGCAACTTGTTAAGTGATAAAATAACAACCTAACATGTTAGGTTAATAGTATTTTTTGTATATTGCAGTCAGAAAATACATGCACCAGTTAGAATGCGTGCAAACTTCATTATATGAGTTAGCTTTGCAGTCTTCATAATTGGTAGACCGCATTGTCATCGTTCTATTCTCTGTGTCTTTGGCGAGGGCAGAGATAGTGAGGCGATGCCTGCACCTTATAGGCGCGGGCACTCGCTTGTTAATGGCCTGCCCTCGCCAAGGACACAGGCACATGACAGGTTGAGTACCGCGCTTTTTTATTTCTACTCACACCGGTTCACTCAGCATTTATTGAAACCATTTTTATCCCTATGCAGGGAACGGTAACCGTCATGTCTATACGGAGCGCCTATCCCTGTTAAACCCAAATAGCCACATGGAAACTTTACAGTCTATTCCTTGTCCAGAAGATACGGTAACCAAAGAAGGACAGACGCCAAGGTCAATAATTTCAAGTCCGGAAATCGCCCTAGGGATAATGATAGGCGTTATGGTATGCTTTGCGCTGGCGCTGGGCATCAGTCTACTTATCATTATCTCACAGGATGCGATAATACATGATCTCTTACTGAATCATTCAAAATAAAATCCAGTACCATGACTACAGAATCACAGGTAACCATACCAAATGATAACATGCTGTTTGCATTACATAACCTCTTTAGTGACCTTCCTGTCGAGTTACGTCAGCGTGTGTGTGCTGAATGCGGGTGGAGTATGCCTACGTTCTACAGGAAAATAAGACCTTATGCTTCTGAAACGAAAAACATTAAGCCCATCAGCAATGCGGAATATGAAAAGGTACTTCAAATCTTTGATGACATGTACCTGGCTATTGGCACTTTCATGGAAAAATTTAGGGCGCATCCAAGCCCAACACTTGACAATAAATAATTATTTGTATCCATAAAAGACTTCCCATTATGATCTGATGCGGAAAATAAATCTCTTGCTTTCCCAAATCGGGAGTTATAAGGCAACTGTGATTTTTCGAATTTTTAAACAGTTCCCCATTGTGAGATGACCTAACCTCCCGGCCTATCTAAGCCAGGAGTATATCAACTTCATCCTGAATAATCCCATAAGAAACTGTTATGCAGATGCCTCAATGGTTATTTGTGTAATATGTAAGATTGGGTAAGTATACTCCCGGTCTCTCTAGGCTGGGAGCTTCGTTTAATGTAGGATATGCAGGAAATGCAAGTTCAAACAAAAAGTTTTTTTTAGCTTAGTTGAAGATAGTCCTTTTCTCTGGTGTACCCCAACGTATACCCCAAGAAATCAGAAAAAATCATAACAACTTACAAATCAATACATTATGAACAAAACAAATATTCTTGTCCGGGCTACATAGGAACAAAGAGTTTTGTAAATTACTACACGACAAGACTCTTTGTTTTTATTTCCGTTGCCTCGCTATCACCTCATCTCCATCATCCCAAAATTCGTAAATTTGAGAGCGTTGCCCACCAAAAATTATAAAGATTATGGATTACACAAAATATATAGAGTCCAATTCGGATATTATGTTAGGTAAGCCCGTGGTGAAAGGTACCAGGATTACTGTAGGGTTGATATTGCAAAGATTATCTGAAGGAGCTACTATACAGGATCTTATTACTGCATATCCCAATCTCACGGAGACCTCCATTAATGCAGCATTAGCGTATGCATCAGATGTTATCTCAAACGAAACAATAATTGCCGTTGCATGATACTGGCAGATGAGAACATCCAGAGTTTTATTATCCAGACCTTGCGGAATTTATGCCTGTTAGTGAATCAGCCAAGAGCATAAAAGATGATCAGGTAATTCAGTTGGCATTACAATATGGTTATTTGTTACTCACTGAGGACAAGGATTTTGGAGAGTGGGTGTTTGCTCATCACGTGAAAGACTTAAGTGTTTTATTCCTACGTTATTCATTCCAGGAGTTTAATGAAATAGCCCATACGGTTGTTCATTTATTGAAGACACAAACTTTGAAGCGACCATTTTTTGCGACGTAATGCTTAGATTTTGATGAGATATATTTTTGTTTACGTGATACTGGTAGAAGAGAACATTCCCTGTTTTATTAAATATAATGAATACCCAGATAAAACTTAAAGTCTATGATGATATAAAGAAATAAGCTCCCGGTTAATGAACCATCGGGAGCTTACTTTACAATACCCAAACAGAAAAGTAATTATTACTTTATTACTTCATCTCCTACTATTCTGAAATCGACAGGAATATCACCATTAGGTAATCCTCCTACCAGTAATGTACAGCCGAGATATGCTTCACCTCCTGCAGGAACAGTTATGGTAATCGTTTCAACATATGGCTGGGGATAATTTGGATTCTCTTCCGTACGTTCAACAGTAATCTTGTGGGCATGGGTGTCCGGGTTCTCAGCATAGGCACTCAATGCATTCCAGCACTGGCCTGCTTTGTTCTGGATAAATACACCATTACTTACGGATGAAGATTTCTTAACCGGGTGATTATCTTTTGCGTACACCTGGAATACGCTTGAGAATGCAAGACCTGTAGCAAACAAAACAATGAATTTTCTCATGGTCATTGAGTTTTTCTGTTAACAAAAATTGAGAATACTTTTGCTAATCTAGTCACTCAATATGACCAAACTGTTAACTTAAAATAAACTTTGTAACGATGACTCCATCGAGTATGAAGAGAAACAAGAAAAAACTGAAAAATCAAAGAAATGGGAACAGCTCACAGATGCAAATAATCAGACTCCTGACCAAAGGCTTCCAGAGGGGAAAATTGTATCAACACCAATCATATTAAGAAAAATAAGCGTATTTACAACTTGCTGATTTAATATCATTTACAGTGTATCTCCGCATCAAGTCCACCTCTCCTTCATGCATCCTTCGTCTTTCCTTCGCCTTTCTTCCATCTATCCTTCCATCAGTCTCAGTTTAATCCTTGTTTTAACCTCGAAAAAAGAAGCGCTGTCGTAATACTTTTTTAACACGGCCCTTTTGCTAAGAAAGCGCTTACCATCCTTTAACTCTCCTGAAAAATTCGACGAATAACTCAACATATACTACCTTTACGCCACCTCAATAAACCCCAATTTCTTACCCTTTTATTTCTTAATTCTTAAACAAAAAAGAAATGAACCAACTAAGACTTTCATGTACGCTCGTTTATGCAACTGTGGTAGTTTTCTTAACCTCTTGCGGCGGAGGTAACAAAACCAATACTACCAACGACACAGCTGTAACAAACAGCACCACCCCAAACACAACACCTGCAACAAACACCGTAATTACCACACCGCAAAACATGATGATATGTATTCACAAAGTGGCAGACTTTGCGAAATGGAAATCCGGCTACGATACCGGTGATTCCATGCGATTAGCCAGTCAGATACACAGCCACGTTATTGGCCGTGGCGTAAAGGACCCCAATATGGTGCTGGTAGCCACAAGAGTGGATGATATAGCCAAAGCAAAAGCATTTGCCAAAGCTCCTAATCTGAAAATGGCCATGCAACAAAGCGGAGTAACGGGCACCCCCACATTCAGCTTTGTTACAATCACCTTTCAGGATACCGCTGTTATTGCAACAGACCTTCGATCCAGCACAACATTCATGGTTAAAGACTGGAATACCTGGCAAAAAGCATTTGAAGAAGGCAAACAGGCAAGACTGGATAATGGCTTAACCGTAAGAGCTTATGGACATGATGTAGATGACAATCACAAAGTAACACTGGTAGTAGCCATCACTGATTCAGTCAAAGCCGATGCTTACTGGAAATCAGATGCGCTTAAAGAAAAACGAAAGGCAGCAGGAGTAATTGGAGAACCCGAACGATTTGTTTTCAGAATAGCACAGCGGTATTGAAAGTATTCTTTAATCAGATAAAGAGGGGAGACATCTATTACCAGAAGGTTTTTGCAGGAGATGTCTTAATTTTGATTCACCATGAGTATGCAATCTTTCAAAATAGAGGTCTCCCCGTCAATAGGCGAAGTTTCCGCCAGGTATATCCCAGCAGAAAATGCTAAATGTGTCTGCACACTGGCACATGGTGCTGGCGCTGGTATGAATCATTCTTTCATGGAAACACTGGCAGATGCTCTCTCTAAAGTCGGAATCAGTACATTGCGGTTTAACTTCCCGTTCATCGAGAACAAGAAAGGCCGGCCGGACACCCCCGCAGTTGCCCATGCTACTATAAAGGCAGCCATTGCAAAAGCACATGAACTAAATCCTAAGTTGCCACTGTTTGCGTCTGGTAAATCTTTTGGAGGAAGAATGAGTTCCCAACTCCTGGCAGCACATCCTGATGGTTCAGTGAAGGGTATTGTTTTTTATGGATTCCCGCTTCATCCTGCCGGTAAACCCTCTGTTGAGCGTGCTGACCATCTGAAAGAAATAAAAATACCTATGCTTTTTTTACAAGGCACCAAAGATACACTGGCAACTACGGAGCTGATCACCACCGTATGCAAATCCTTAAAGAAAGCCACCCTGATACAATTAGAGGGAGCAGACCATTCCTTTAAAGCAGGGAAAACTGATACGATGTCATTACTGGTATCCGATACCAACAAATGGGTAGAGAAAGTGATTAAGTAATTGAATCAGCAACCGGCATTCTCCTCACGCAATATCTTACAAGACCATTCCACCAACATATCCTAATATTGTTAAAAAAACAACCATGCCATTTGTACAACTCTATCTCCCTGAGAGATTCGACAACAAAAGAATCGACAATATCTCTGAAGCCGTGCACACCAGCCTCATAGATGTATTCGCGATTCCGCCCAAAGACTACTTCCAGGTGGTACACTCTTTAAAGAAAGAGCACCTGCGCTACCCCGATGAATACATGAACATTCCGCACACAGACGATCTGATTTATGTACACATTACTGCCAGGCATGGAAGAACCGTGGAAATGAAACAACGCCTTTACAGCTCAATTGCGAACAAAATTGCCACATCAACAGGTTGCAGCATCAATGATGTGGTGATCGTTCTTAGTGAAAATGCTCCTGAAAACTGGTCATTCGGTCAGGGGATAGCCCAGTATGTATAGCTGAATGGCGCACAACCGCTCAACGAAATGCTATAGCGTTATAGCTGACTTGTTATGACCGAAGTGATTCAGGTGACAAGCGAAGACAATAACAGCTTATAAAAGCGGATGTCCCATTTTGAATGAATCAAAATAGGACATCCGCTTTTATCTTCGTACATCACCTGAATCACTTTAATCATAAAAAATCACAGTCCGGCTTTCTTCAATCTTTCATTCATCGCACCGATAGCATAGAGATGATTTAGCCCGGCAAAGGAAATAAAAAGTCATCATACTATATTAAAAACGATCCATCATCTTTTCCAGTGGAACTACTCCGCCACCCGCAATGCGGCGTAATGCAACAACACGACCCCAGACTTGAATGATTTGGATTGTATGAGCCGCATCTCTCTTCTTTCTTTCAGCTCTCTGAACAGTGGCTTACCTTTTCCTAACAGTACCGGATGTATCCAGAGTTGGTACTCATCAATGAGGTTCAGTTCAATCAATGTTGCTACCAATCTGCCGCTGCCATAAACGATAATGTCCTTTTCCTGTTCATGGCGGAATTGTTTCAGCTGTTTTATTTCATCGTTAAGGTTTCCCTTAATTAATCTTGAGTTATTCCACCGGGCGATCTTAAGGGTTTTGGAGTATACCGCTTTATAGTGCCTGTTCATCATCACTGCGTATGCGACATCGTCTCTGGGGCAGAGCAGGTCTGTAGCCCTACCGGGCCAGTATTGAGCCATGGCTTCATAAGTGTTGCGGCCAAGCAGGATAGTATCTGTCATGCTTAGTTCTTTCGTCAGCCTTTCTCCCATATCGGGAGTCCAACTTTCGAAATGCCAGTCCAGCTCGTTATCCGGGCCGGATATAAATCCATCCAGCGTTACATTCATTGATACTATCACCTTTCTCATACCCCGAGTTTTAAATGAGGTTATTCTTAACCATTAGTGGTTGCCATTTTTCAGCCGGCATAGGCTTCTTCGAGCTTTTTAATATCTATTTTGCCCATTTTCATCATAGCCTGCATCACTCGGCCTGCCTTCTGAGGATCCGGATCGTTCAGCAACCTGCCAAGTGAGGACGGAATGATCTGCCAGGATAAACCGAATTTATCTTTAAGCCATCCACACCTCTCCTCAGAACCACCCTGGGAGAGTTTTGCCCAGTACCCGTCTACTTCTTCCTGTGTTTCACAGTTCACGAAAAAAGAAACAGCAGGTGTAAACGAAAAGTGTGGTCCGCCGTTAAGTCCCATGAAGTTTTGTCCTTCCAGCTGGAAAGTCACAGACATCGCCGTGCCCTTGGGCAACGGCGCGCCTTCTCCATAGCGGGAAACGCTACCGGCCTGCGAATTTTTGAAAACAGATAGATAAAAATTCATTGCCTCCTCTGCATTGTCATTGAACCAGAGGAACGGGGTAATTTTATTTGCCTGGATATTTGCCATGGCTGATAGCGTTTGGTGATGAGAAATAACTGTTGAAGTTAAAAAGATCAATTTCCGGCGGCGGCGGCATTTTCCGGGCTATTGATGAAAGCGGGGTCCATCCATATCAGTTCCCATACATGACCATCGAGATCACGAACACTCCTGGTGTACATAAAGCCATAGTCTTTAGCTTCGCGCACTTCTTTTCCTCCGGCTTTGATCGCTGTATCAGCAAATTCGTTCACCTTTTCCCTGCTATCGCGGGAGAGACAGGTAAGTACTTCAGAGACAGAGGCATCTGCAATGGTGTTACCCTCAGGCAGGAACTCCTGAAACTTTTCATGGGTGAGCAGCATGGAGAAAATATCTTCGGAAATTATCATACACGCGGCAGTATCATCAGTAAACTGCGGGTTGAAGGTAAAACCCAGCTTGCTGAAGAAATCCATTGACTGTTGCAGGTTTTTTACCGGGAGATTGACGAAAATTTTTGTTGCCATGGTAAGAGAATTTTTAAGTTAAATGATTCGTTTGTGATGTTGTTGAAACAAAAGTACGCCGGGTTATTGTTCGGCATGGGGGGAGTAAACGACGTTATTGGGGTTGTTTGCGACTTTTTAGTTATTTATCTTTACCAGGCAAAACAGACGTTATGAGACACGTTTCCATCCTGATTCTCAACGATGCAGTACTAGCCAGCATTGTAGACCCGAATACCATATTCTCGGGGGTTAACAGTTTCCTGGAAGCCGCTGGGGAATCACCCCGGTTTAAACTCCAGTTCATCGGACTTACTGAACAGGTGAAGCTTAATAATGGGCTCTTTAGTGTTAATACAGATGCGCTGTTGCATGAAGTGGCCAAAACCGACCTGGTTATTGTACCTGCCATTGGCGGGGACTTCAAAACAACGCTCGAAAAAAACAAGGACTTCATCCCCTGGATTGTAGACCAGTATAACAAAGGTGCCGAAGTGCTCAGCCTTTGCTCCGGTGCATTTATGCTGGCTTCCACAGGGCTGCTGGATGGTAAAGAGTGTTCCAGCCACTGGATCTCTGCCAACCTCTTCCGCGAAATGTTCCCGGAAGTGACACTGGTAGACGGCCGCATCATTACCGAGGCGGAAAGACTGTATTCCAGCGGTGGTGCAGCCTCTTACTGGAACCTGTTACTGCACCTTGTTGAAAAATATGCAGGCCGCGAAATGGCCATCATGGCATCTAAGGTATTCGCCCTGGAGATAGACCGCAAAAGCCAGTCACCCTTCATTATGTTCAACGGACAGAAAAAGCATGAAGATGAACCCGTAAAGCAGGCCCAGGAGTTTATTGAACAGAATGTGTCTGAAAAAATATCTGTGGAGGATCTGTCCGTACGGTTTGCCATAGGCAGAAGACATTTCGAAAGACGCTTCAAAAAAGCGACCAACAATACCCCGCTGGAATATATACAGCGCGTGAAAATGGAAGCCGCCAAAAAGAAACTGGAAACCAGCAACATGAACGTCAACGAAGTGATGTACGAGGTAGGATACTCTGACCTCAAAGCATTCCGCGCCGTCTTCAAAAAACTTACCGGCCTTTCCCCAGCCGACTATCGTAGCAAGTATAACAGAGAGGCGGCCGTGATGTCAGAATAGCAATTAACTAAACGACAATATAAAGCCAGGAATCGCCCGTGATTCCTGGCTTCTTTTTTCCCGCACAGTCATTCGGAATCCTCACAACTTTTAACCGCCGGCATTTGTTATATCTGTTACGACCTAACAGACCGGACACATGTATGTTTCAGGAAACGGACAACTATGCTTGTTTGACACCGAAGAGATGGGCAGCACCCATCCCATCAGCGAGTACTTTATCCTGATCCCGCCAGACAGCAGGATCACCGGGGATTTCAGTCTACTCAAGGCCATTCTGCATGCCGAAATACCCTTATCACCCGCTAATCTCCGTTCCATAGCACACATCTCCCTCTTTAAAATAAGGTCACGCGGCAATGAGGAACTGATTACCCAAAAGGTTCATCATGCATTGCACGGATTAAAGAAGTTCCCTGTAAAGCTGCACGGCGCAGGTATTTTCACACATGGTAAAGTATCGGCAACACTCTATGTAAATATCGAAGAATCAACATCCATACAACATCTGCATCAATTGCTCATCAATGAATTCCGGGCCAGCCACAGAACACTGATTCCACATATAACCATTGCCAGGTCCATTCCTATAAAATACCTGGCACAGTTGAAGACCATGTTGCCGGTGTTTGACTATAAAGATGAATTTATCTGCAACAGGATTATCATCCTGAAAAAGAATATCAGCAACATGGACACCAGGTATCACCCTTTTAAGGAGATTTTCCTGGAATAAACTATTGCCCGTTCATCTTTTGCTGGAATAACTCCAGGAACTGCGCCACATGGACGCCATCCATCAGCGCATGATGTACATGTACAGATACCGGCATCACCTTCCTGTCTCCTTCTTCTCTGATCTTACCAAAAGAGATCTTCGGGCAACTATCCTTAAATGAGAAGCTGCGTGCATGCGAGATGGCCGTGAAGCTGATCCACGGCAGCGATGAATAGTGTATCACATTCTCTCCGGATACCGCCGGCACCAGGCCGGTACTCTGTTGTACGTTCTCCACCTCCTTCTGCGCATGTACTTCAAACTCACGGAAATCCTCATAGTAATCCATATAGGCAAAACCGAAGGTTCCATCAGGGCGGTTAATGGTAGGAGATGCATGTACCTGGTCATACACCCATACTTCACCATCTACAATGCGGTAGCGGAAAGGAACCGTATTATTGATAGCTGCCAGTGAGCAGTGCATGTACAGCAGAAAGAACGATACACCTTCTTCCTTTGCCCTTTTATAGGCATGTGTACAATCCACTTCTACACACACTCCGAAAAAAGGTTCTTCAAAACGGCTGAAGAAATTGTAATGGTCCTTCCTGGCCCAGGTATTCAGATCCAGTAATTGTTTCATGGCAATAAATGCGGTAATATTTCAGTAATGGTCTTCACTTCAAAGAAGCGTGGACTCTCTACTTTATGGTCTATTCTTTCATGCACCCAGGTAGTGTGATACGGGATATGCACTGCGTGTCCGCCAATGGCGAGTACTGGCAGCACATCTGACTTAAGGGAGTTCCCCAGCATCAGGAATTCTTCCGGTTTGCAGTCCAGGTGCTTCAGTAATTTCTCATATCCTTTCTCATGCTTGTCGCTCATGATCTCTATATGATGGAAATAATGCTCCAGGCCGGATTTTTGCAGCTTGCGTTCCTGGTCAAGCAGATCTCCTTTGGTGGCTACTACCAGTTTGTATTTGCCATAGAGGGCTTTCAGCACGTCCTCTACGCCATCGAGCAGCTCAATAGGCTTGTTAAGCATCTCTTTACCATATTCTATTACTTTTGAGATAGCTTCGGGGCCAGCCGTATGGTTGGATACAGTCAGTACGGTCTCTATCATAGACAGCATGATGCTCTTAATTCCATATCCGTATAACGGCAGATTGGCCATTTCGATCTTATACAGCTCCTGGGATACGCTGTGATGCGGCAGGTAGTCTTCGAGCAGGCTACAGATCTTCTGCTCTGTTTCCTGGAAATACGGCTCATTCACCCAGAGCGTATCATCGGCATCAAAAGCTATTACGTTAATATTTTCAATCATTATTCTATATTTAATTTCGACGTTTGCAAAAATATATGCAGCATCATAAAAAAGCGGGACATTTGTCCTACATCACTCAATTATATGCTCCGGACGAATTTAGCCTTATTATCATTCATGGAAAGCCTGCCCGCCAGCTACGGTATTGTACAAAAATCCTTTAAGCCTGGCGATATTCTGATCCGGCAGGGCGATGATATTAATCAGGCTTACGTTATCATAGATGGTATCGCTAAGTGTTATATCAGGGAAGATAACGGCAAAGACTATATTTTCGAATTTCTGGGAAGAGGGGAAATCACCGGCGACCTGGAAGCCATCCAGAAAGCGCCCTGCCTCTGCAATATTGAGGCACTAACCGCTATGGAGGTATATGTTCTTCCCTACCACCTCTTTTCACGCTTTATGCTTGAAAAGCAGGAATTCAATGAGCTGATAGTAAAGGAGTTGGTTACCCGCATTGTGCAGACCTGCAGGCGGGCATCTTATCAGCAGCTTTATCCCGTAGAATATGGCCTGCTGCGGTTGCTGATGCTGGAAGCGGATCAGCAAATATCTTTCTCCAAAAAAGATATGGCCGCTTACCTGGGCATTTCTGTGCGCAGCTTCAACAGAACGATCCATGATCTTCGCGCCAAGAATGTATTAGATGAACAGGATCTCAGCATTGGTATCACGACGAAAGAACTGGAACAACTGCTGCGCAGGTTTGAAGAGTGATCAGCGTAGCATCTCCGGTTTCACGATCTTGATTACAGCAATGGCAATGATTGCCAGCATCACCAGCAATATCACCCAGTATCTGCGCTTTACATGCTCCTGCGCATTCCTGTTACGCTGCACCTGAATAAGCTGCCATATCAATAAGGCGGTTAAGAGTATTGCGCTGCTCCCCACTATGATTTTGTTACCTGACAAATAAACCGCCATCATCAATACCAGCAAAAGAATGCTGCCAACGTACCGGTATTTCTCCGCAGGTGTCTTAATATCTCTGTCAGCAAACGGTTTTATCCGTTGCAGGATCGATTCCAATTCTTCATATCGCTCAATCTCAGAAGGGATCACCATGACGTCACTCTTTTCCATACCTCTGATGAAAATGTTTCCATCTTTGTCTTTGGCAATCTGCAGGATCTCAATAAAGTTAAATGAAAGTGGTGGCGTGTTGTACTGTTCCCGGGTGATTGCATCATCGGAAATCGTAACTGTATAACTGGCCAATAGCCGTTGCTGACTGCCAGTACTCATATATAGCCTGATGATAAGCACCATCACCACAAGCGCAACAGTGATCATCAGCTCTGTTGCATTATTACCAGGCACATACCATAACAAAATGGTAAGACCTGCCGCCGCCGACATTACAATCAGCGGGAGTCGCCTTATCAATGCCTCCTTTCTCATTGTGGCAAAGGATTCCGGGTTTATTTTGAACTGCATCATAGATGAACAGACAATTGAACAGGCAGAAAGATACTAAAGATGCCCGATGCTGCATAATTTGAAAATTACTAAATTCAAGCCCAAATCAACTCCTTACATGCACCACACACTGTTGCTAATTTTAATTTTGCTGTTCGCTGTTTTCATGCTCGTTATGCTGGGCCAGAAACTGAAGATCTCCTATCCTATTTTCCTCGTACTGGCCGGTCTGGGTATTGGATTTATTCCCGGAATGCCGCGCATTGAAATAGATCCGGAGCTGATCTTCCTGATATTCCTGCCCCCACTGTTGTATGAAGCCGCATGGTATACCTCCTGGAATGACTTCTGGAAGTGGAAACGGCCAATATCCCTGCTCGCATTTGGCGCAGTGATATTCACCTCCGTAATTATTGCCTACATATCAAATTCCATGATTCCCGGCTTTACGCTGGCACTGGGCTTCCTGCTGGGTGGTATTATCTCGCCCCCCGATGCTGTTGCAGCCACCTCTGTACTGAAACATGTAAAAGTACCGCGACGTGCCATCACCATACTCGAAGGTGAAAGCCTTGTGAACGACGCATCGAGTTTGATCGTTTTCCGGTTCGCACTGGCCGCTGTGATAACCGGGCAGTTTTCTATGCAGCTCGCTGTAAAAGATTTCTTCCTGGCTGCAGGCATGGGTATTGTAATTGGTCTGGCCATTGCGCATATCATGTATGTGATACACCGTTTCCTGCCCACCACGCCCGGCATTGACGCGGCGCTCACCGTAATGACGCCCTATTTCATGTACATAGCTGCAGAGCAGTTCCACTTCTCCGGCGTGATGGCAGTAGTAAGCGGCGGGTTATTCCTTTCATATCGCTCGCATGAAATATTTAGCACCGGCGCCACACGCATGCAGATGCTGGGTGTCTGGAGCACATTGATATTTGTGCTCAACGGCATCATCTTTATTTTGATAGGGCTGGAACTCCCCACCATCGTAGAAGGGCTGGGTGATTACTCCATAGGCGACGCCATTAAATACGGACTTATCATCAGTGCACTCACTATCCTGATCCGTTTACTCTGGGTCTATCCCGCTACATTTATTCCGCGGTGGCTGAGCAAAAAAATACGTACCAACGAGCCTAGCCCTGGTTGGAGAGGCCCGTTAGTAGTGAGTTGGGCTGGTATGCGCGGCGTGGTATCGCTGGCATCTGCATTATCTATCCCGCTGCTCGCCAACGGACAGCCCTTTCCACATCGTAACCTTATATTGTTTATCACCTTTATCGTGATACTGGTCACATTGGTATTTCAGGGACTCTCGCTTCCTTTCCTGGTAAAACTGATTAAGATTAAAGAGATCGATGACATTACACCGGAAGAAGAGCAGGAAGCCGGTGTCAGGCTTCACCTGATGCGGGCTGCCCTCAATCACCTCAATGAAAAATACGCTACCGAAATCATCGGCAATGAACTGGTTGGCTTCCTCAAAACGGATCTCGAACATAACATATCCAATACACAGGCACGCCTCGCCTCACTGGAATGCGACGATACAGAAAAAGAAGAGGTGGAGCTGTATCAACGTGTCCTGCTGGACCTGTATTCCGTGCAACGGAACGCCCTTTTCCAGCTACGTCGTGAAAATACCTTCAGCGATGAAGCGATCCGCCACCAGGAATTACAACTGGATCTCGATGAGCTGAAGATAACAAGACCCGAGCACTGACAATGATTATTGCAATTTGAACGACTATCCTGATAAGCGGAGATTGTACAGATTCATAGTTTAGAAGATAAAATTGAAGGGCCTATCCTGCAATTACTTTAGCAGGATAGGCCTTCAATTTTATCTTCAACCATCACCAGCATCACAATAATCATATAAATCACAGTTCAGACAATTACTTGCTACGATCTCCGCTCATCCTGAAATTATTCCCGGATAGTGTGTTTATCCGCCAATGCCATTTTTGCGATTTCATCTTTACGCATGAATACAACACCTTTCTGACGCTGCATATAGGCAAGCAGTTCACTGGTTGCCTTTACCAATTGTGGTGTACCACCGATACGGTCGTGAAAGCTGATCGACATCATTCTGCGACGGGTGGCTGCTTCTTCATACAGTTGATCAAACTCCATTTTCACCTGGTTCAGGAACTGATCGGAAGAAAACCATTGCCCGGCGATGAGTTGAATATCATTGCAGCGCAGGGTGTAAGGCACTACTGCAAAATCTTTCCCATTGACAGTAGTGATAAAAGGTTCATCCCGGCTGAGGTCATCAATATGGTACAGGAATCCCAGTTCCTGTAGTATTTTAAGCGTGTTTTCCCCTCGCCGCAGCCAGTTGGCATTGTAACCTACAGGAGTTATGCCTGTAGCCTGTTTCACAGCATCTACGCCATCCTGAATAAAACGCTTTTCTTCTTCATAAGGCAGCATATATTGAGATGACCAGTCACGGCCATGCGCGGCGGCCTCGTGGCCACGTTGTACTATTTCCCGCGCCAGTGTGGGATTTCTCTGCACAGCGGCGCCCACCATATGTGAGGTTACTTTAATGTGGTATTTGTCCCAGTTATCAAGCATACGGGGAATGCCTTCTTTGTAACCATACTGATACCAGGTGGCGGCGGGCAGGTCTTTGTAGCCTTTCTGCATATTCTGCGGAAATGGACTTTCTGCGTTGTCCGGCTGGCCACCGGCTTCAAACTGCATGGAGATGGAAACGATCAGACGCGAACCATCAGCCCATTTACGCACAGGCTGCGCCATCAGTGACGAAGGGACTGCAAGGCCTGCCAGTCCGGCTATACCGGCTGTTTTGAGGAACTCTTTTCTTGTAACCATTATCTTTTAATTAAATGATCCAGGGAGATAGTATTGTAGGAGAGAAATGTCAGCAAAGCGGCGAAGAATGCAGCATGGATAAGTTGCGAAGGCAGCGCTTCCCAGTTTTCGATCATGACAGTGCCAAATATCAGCATCACCATTACAACACCGCCGCCAATCAATGATATACGGGTAAACAATCCGAATATGAGTAACAGACCGATAGCAAATTCGGCCAGTGGCAAAGCATAACTGAAAGGTGTTATCATAGCGGATGGCAGCATGGATTTTTCAAAACTCTTCACCATCCAGGCGCTGAAACCCTGGAGCTTGGGCAGCCTTACCAGGCCGTGTCCAAACATACTGGCTCCTACAGCCAGCCTGAGCAATAAAAATACGATTGCGTTGTTTTCCATTTGCATAATTTTTACAGGCTCAAAGGTCAATCGACGCCAGGAAAAAACACTTGTACAATTCTGGGATCATTCTGTACTTTTGTAATATGATACAGGAGAACTTATATCAACCCTTTGATATTGAATACAGGGAGTGTGAAGAATGTCCGATAGACGCGCACAAGCATAACTTCTTTGAGCTGGTGTACATTGTGGAAGGAACCGGCACACAGTGTGTAAATAAAAACCAGTTGCCTTATGCACCTGGTAAGCTATTCCTGCTGATGCCGCAGGATTGCCACTCCTTCGAGGTAAAGGAGCCTACCAGGTTTTTCTTCATCCGCTTCAATGATATTTACCTGAAAGACCAGCCCAAAGACTGGATTCAGCAATTGGAATTCATCTTCCAGAATAACAATCATATGCCGGGCTGTATACTCAAAAACAAAAATGATAAGCCGCTGGTGAAATCATTGATAGAGGCGCTGATAAGGGAAGAAGTAAACAAACAGCATTATCATAAGGCGTTATCGCAGCAGATTGTGAATACAATACTGATGGTGGTGGCGCGTAATATTCTCTATCAACTGCCGGAACAGCCGCAGATACAATCCAGGAACGGGGCTTCACTCAATATCCTGCACTATATCCACGAAAATATTTATGTGCCCGAAAAACTGCGGGCAGAACAGATTGCTGCTCACTTTAATATTTCTCCTACTTATCTCAGTGAATATTTCAAAAGGAATAATGGCGACAGCCTGCAGCAGTACATTACGCAATACAAACTGAGACTGGTGGAAACAAGGCTGCAATACAGCAGCATGCGTGTGGGGGAGATAGCCTATGAGCTTGGATTTACAGATGAGAGCCATCTCAACAGGATCTTTAAAAAGTACAAGGGCGTCAATCCTTCTGCATACAGGAAGGAAATGCAACAGGTAGCCTGACCAATAAATAATTCACAGCAAAGAGCCGGCTTTTAGCTTTATAAAGAAGTAATCATTCTTCTCAATAGCACTAAAAGCCGGCTCTTTGCTGTGAATTACTTATAAAAAAAGTTTACGCTTCTTCCTCTTCATCATCTTCTTCGCCGTCATCCTCGAGCCACTCCATGTAAGAGTAGTACCAGTCCTCCAGCTGCTCCAGCAGTTCCTGTTTCTTCTCCGGAGAATCTTTATAAAACTCTTCTACATTATCAATCTCTTCAACAATGTCAATGTAGGCAGTTTCTTCGTCTTCTTCCACACGTTTGGCAAAGAAGCGGGGTTTTTGGGTATGAAAAATATATTCATTCTCCGGGTCCGTTACTGGATCGTCTGCGATCAGAAATTTAGGTAACTGTGACATAATGTGTTATTTACGTTTTAATGATCTTCGCTGTATATGAGTTACAAAAGTATCGATAATTGATCAATAAAAAACACCACGAAATAGGATTGAAATTATTGCTGAAATTTCACATCTTTATACCCAGGTTCAAACCGATTCCATATGCAAGACTACTGGACAAGGTGGGAGAACTGGATGCAACATCACGCCCCGCCCCTACTGAACATCCTGAACCCTGGTGTTAACACCGACACCATCACATCCCTTGAAAGGCTTACCGGAACAGCACTTCCGGCCGACTTCAAAAATTTCTATGCTATTCACAACGGCCAGCAGCGTAAGCGCACCGGCCTCATAGATGCAGATCAATTACTGCCTGTGGAAGAGATCATAGAAGTATGGCACCGCTGGCAGGATCTTCTGGATGCAGGCACTTTCATGCACAATGATGAACCATTCGCATCCGAACCGGATACGGGCATCCGCAACAACTGGTGGAATCCCAAATGGATTCCTATCACCAGCGACGGCTTCGATAACCATCTCTGCATTGACATGGACCCCGCACCGGAGGGCCGCACAGGACAGGTGATCGCCTTCTGGCACGACGACGGCCACCGTGAAGTAATAGCCCCCTCCTTCCGTAAATGGGTGGATAATTACGTTTCCGGCCTTGAAAAAGGGGAGTATGTTTTCATTAAGAAATGGGGCATTGTGCGAAGGGATACCAGCTTTAATTACAACGACTGATAATTTACCGGTGTGCTGCCGGTCCACCGCTTGAAAGCGCGCGTAAAGGCACTCAATTCATTATATCCCAACATCCATGAAATATCTTTCAGCGGATAATTTCCGGACGATATATAATACAGGGCTAATGACTTCCTGACCTCATCGGCAATCTCCTGGTAGGTAACGCCTTCGTCTTTTAACCTGCGTTGCAGGCTGCGGGTACTCATGTTGAAGTTGGACGCCATATCTTCCAGGGAAGATACGCCCAGGTAGGAATTGGCCAGTAGGTAGTTGAAAATACGTATCCGTAAGGTTTGTGCACCGGCCTTTTCACTACCTAACGTACTTACCTTCTGCAACAACATATTCTGCAGGTCGTAGTTCGCTGTGAGTATCGGCTCATCCCAGTAACGGGCATCAAATACCAGTGAGAATTCGCCGGAACGCTTAGTGGGCATGCAGCGAAATACACGCTCATACTCAGCTGCATCAGAAACAGTATAAGGCAGTCTCACCACAGAAGGCGCAATCTTTTCCAGCACCAGGCCGTCAAGTTCATGTATCACCATTACCAGCAGGGTTTCAGCAAGCCACCTGAACGGCTGTGGCGGCACACCATTGAAGGATGTTGCCGGTATCAGCTGTACGGTAAATGTTTTGGTATTGCGCGATAATTCCATCCTGCATTGATCTGTAACCAGGCGAATGAGCGCCGCCGCATGTGTAAGCGCTTCCCCGACAGTAGCGCTGGCCTGAATGATCTGGCCAACAATACCTAATGCAGTAGGTTGTAGCGATGCCGCAAAATGCAATCCAAACAAAGGATCATTACTGAGACGCGTGGCATTGAGCCACAAAGCATCCAGCTGTTGTGCAGTGACGGGCGGACTGTTCCTCTTTTTCAGTGATGCCAGATCCAGGCCGGATAGCCTGCAAAGCCGGTCTGCATATACATCCCGTTGTATGGCGTAAGCAATGATGCTTAATATGAGTTGTTTCATATGATAAAGATATTCATCGCTGAGATGATAAAAAAAGGTATGTCATGAAATGATAAACGTTTGTCGTGTTATGATAACTACTATCTCTCTCTCCTGTACTAGTTTTGCAGTATCAAAAATTCACAATCATGGAAAAACAAACATTCGAAGTAGTAAGAGAATTTGTAACAGCCGTACAACAGGTAAACCTCGAAACACTAGGCACACTGCTGCATCCGGAGATCACTTGGCAGCAACCTGGCAGCAATCGTTTTTCAGGCACCAAAAACTCCAGTGGAGAAGTATTTCAGATGGTAGGCGGTATGTTTGAAGTATCTCAGAATACCATGCGGCTGGCAGATATAAAGTCTATTACTGTAAACGGCAATCAGGCCGCAGTACTGTTACGCTGGACAGCCTCCAGACAGGGAGCAGCACTGGATACGCATAACGTAGACGTATATACGGTAAAGGATGGCAAAATAGTAGCTGCTACTGTATATGCAGAAGATATCGCGCAGGAGAATATGTTCTGGGGAAATTAGTACAGCAGGCCGGCTTCCGGGAATACGGGCCAATCCGGGAGCCGGTTTTATCTCCAGATCCAACGTTTCTTTTTACGGGAAGTCATGTTATGCTGATATGGATATGGCAATACCCATCTCTATTTTTTGAACACTCTTGTCGCAGCATGACCACCATTGGCAATACCGGTTATCAATCCTCCCATCAGCACCATTCCACAAACCAGGTAGCGACTTCTGTGAACAGCAGGCGCCTATATATCTTTCCAGCTGATCATCCCTGAATCTGCCACAAACGGGTCCCCATACTGTTTTTCAGAACAGTAACAATTTCAGCATCCGTCATTAAGGAGAAATCGATTATGGTCCTGTTACAACTCATACAATGCTTTCCTACAGCAGTGCCGGTCATTTCATCCCAATTCTCCATGCAAGGTGTAGGAACAGACAGGTACAGACCTTTGGCGTTATTCATAGGCATAGGATTACCTCTATGAATATACGAATTTTTCACGTTTCAAAACCGGAGATTTCCTGGTTCATTCATCTATCTGTGTTAAAGCCCTATCCATAAATGACTAATTATCAACCGCTCGACAAGTATAAAACTTAAATGGCATTAAAATTGGAATACTCCCTCCGGAATCAGCCACTAGCTGATTGTTAAAAAAAACTAAAACATATATAACAATGAAAGCTCCAAAAAAAATTTCAGCATTTCTGTTCGCTGCCGCGCTGGGTACAACCGTTTCATTAGCAGCCGGATCCTCCTATGCACAGAATAAATTCGACAGCACCATGAAAAAAATTGGTAACAAAACGGCCTCTATCGCAGTGAAAGGTGCTTCAACCGTAGCAGACAAAGTGTATAAAGGCAAAGTAGGCCCTCACGGTGAAACCGTATACATCAACAGAAAAGATCAGAAATACATCGTGAATGAAAAAGGGAAAAAGGTTTATTTGAAAGCCTCCCAGATCCACGATAAAAAAGACTAAGGTTTGAGTTTTAGTCGTAGTTTAAAGGCCGGCAGGGGACAACTCTCCGGCTTTTTATTTTATTACTTATGCCTCAAAACGGGATCAGCCTTCAGGCTCCTGTGAAGCATATCTCCACTGAACCTGAAGGCTGATCCCTAACACTTAATCCTATCTTCTATCTATACCAAATTCTTAAATGTAGCATTTACCCTGCCTGTACCTTCCGGTGGCCCCTGATACCATTCCTTATCATATCTTACAAAGAAGGCCATCCATATTGTCCTGGACCATCTCATAATCAGTGGCTGCAAAACCAGCAGCAGCAAGGCATTGAAACCCAGCCACCAGAAAAGCCTGTTATCGTATATGGAAAGACCGATAAACACCCACCATGCAATAAGACTTGCCACACACACTGCTACAGACAATGCATAACTCACGTAGCCGGTACCATAATAAAAACCCACCTCTACCTCCACCTGTTGTCCACACACAGGGCAGGTATCAGGCATCTTCATAAAATTCTTCAGGCTGTAGGGATTCTTTTCTGTAAAAATAGAACCACGCCTGCAACGGGCACATTTATTCGTAACAAGGCTTTTGAGAAAGTTTGGTTTCTCATGATTTTTATCTGCACACATATCTTAATTGTTTTTTATCAGGAAATATTTTTACGGAATTCTTCCGGCGTGATGCCCGCATATTTTTTGAAGAACTTCGTGAAATAGGAATTGTCGGCAAAGCTCAGCTGATAAGCAATGGTGGAGATACTGATATCTGCATTGATCAATAACCGTTTGGCCTCCAGCAGCACGCGGTCCCGGATGATCTCGCCGGCCGATTTACCCAGCATATGCCGACAGAAGGCATTCAGGTAATTGGGCGTTACGTAAAGTAATGCTGCATAATCTTTGGGCAGATGCAACTGCATATAGTGCTGTTCCACCAGCTTACGGAAATTACGCAGCAGTACATAGTTATGCGGTGCTTCCTGCTTTGCAGATCCCCTGCGGGTAGCACGCCCTACCTGGATAAACATTTCCATCAGCAGCAGTCGCAACATATCATGACCATATGCCTCTTCACCATCTATCTCTCTCAACATTTTTTCAAATAGCTCAGCTACAACAGCCACAGCCTGCTTAGGAAGCTGTACCACTCCTTCCGTGCTAACACCACTGAAGAAAGGGAAACGCTCCACATATTCCGCGTCCTGTAAAAAAGAGTTAAAAAAACTTGCAGATACATTGACAACATAGCCTTCTGTCTTTCCTTCAAAAAACCAGCTATGCACCTGTCCGGGGATCATAAAGTACAACTGCCCGGCTTTCACAGGAAACCGTTCGAAGTCGATAGTATGGCTGCCGTTACCCTTGGTGAAACAAGCCAGATGGTAAAATGAATGCCGGTGCGGGAAGTGTATATCCTGGTGTGCTGCGAGGTAATCAGTAAATCGCGCCACTAGTACGTCTTCCGCTGCAGGCTTTCCCATGGACAGGGAACAGATGTCATATGTAGGAATATGTGCCTTTGACATGATATAGCAAAGGTACAACGCAAGGAAGATAACGGGTTGTGCTATTGGGGTCTTTAATGGTACTTTTTACTTATGATGTTTTATCAACTATTAACCCTCAGCTATT
>NZ_DATLKJ010000015.1:0-13524 GCF_035538455.1 Chitinophaga sp. | reverse complement strand
TTTTCGGATCAATGAGGTAACGGTATTCAGCCTGCCCTGCAAGGTAGTTCTGGTTGCGGTATCTTCCAGTATAATAGCCACGCATGATAAGGTCGTTCCCCATTTCAGGCAGCAGATAGAAAGGCAGTTCCTTTCCCTGCAGGCTGTTGAAGATGCCATTGAAGCCCAGTGTACTTTTGGGAGACAGTGCAATGAAATGCACCCCCTGCCCTTCGAGTTTGAATAATGGCTGGCTGCTGAGGAAAGACGGTGCATAGGCTGCATTGAGGCGCAGCCACCAGCCACGGCGTGTGTAGTTCTGGTTATCGCGGTTGTCGAAGATGCCGGTGATACCAATAAAAGTTACATGGCCACCTGTCTTACCTACCAGTTCCATACCATTATAAAGACCTTTGTTATCCTTACTGCTGTAGGTATCGTGTTGGTACTGCAGGGAGGCGCCTGCGTAGAAATGGCCACCGATGCGGCGTTCACCTTCCAGTTGTACTTTATAACGGATATTGCCCAGCAGGGATTTATCCGCATTATGCGTGGTATCGCCTATACCATAAAAGTAAAGCGGGAAATTCTGATAGCGCAGGTTTCCTTTATAATGCCAGGTATTGCTGCGGGTCCATATATTGGCTTTGAGATCGATCTTGAATTGCTTTTCGGTAGTAACGGCGGGGATCAGGTTGATGCTCGAATTTCGTGTAGCCGGATCCGGATTTCTGTTATCGGTATAAAAAGAGTACAGCATTGCAGCGCCGATCTCTAGTCCTTTCTCCTGCGAATAGCCTAATACCGGCAGCGGGAAAAAGCTGCGTTTACGAAAAGCCAGACTGTCGTGCAGCCCTTGCTGTGAGGAATCTGCTGCTATAATCCTGTGCTGCTGAGCCTTTACACCCGCAGCCGATAAAATCAATAAAGATGTGATACTAAATACCTTACGCATAGTTTGCAAATGTAAGCGGAATTTCATTTCCCCAATTCGGGAAATTTCGCATGACAAAAGTAATGCCGCCGGATTTTTTTCTATGACGCGCCAGCACGTGGTTTCCCCTATGCGTAACACAAAAATCATCTTGTATAACCCTACATTTTGTGTGTACTTCTTTTGAATCATCGGGCTTTATCTTTAATTTTAGCAAAAATTTCAAGTATATCCCCGAATCACACTTGATGTTATTGCCAACAACTAATCGCTATGCTGCCGGCCATACCTTTGAAAAAATACTTTATTATTCCACTGTGCCTGTTGTTGATCCATCCTGTTGTTATTGCGCAGCAGGCGGCGGGAACAGACAGTCTGCAGAAGGCGCTTGCATTGCATTCGGAGCGCGATACAGAGAGAGTAGATTTGCTGAACCGGATTGCAAGGGAATATCTTGTTCGTAATGCTGCCGTAACTGCCCGTTACGGGGAAGAGGCATTATGGCTTAGCGACAGCCTGCAATACAGCAAAGGCAAGGTACGGTCTATACGCAACCTCGCGCTCGCGGAAAGCAGCAGAGGCAATACTGATAAACAGCTACAACTGTCTCTGACAGCACTCAAACTTGCGGAAACTTCCGGGGACATTCAGATTACAGCCCAGCTCTGTGATGACATTGGCAGCATCTTCACAGAACAGAGCAATCCGAAAGAAGCGCTTACCTATCTGCATAAATCCCTCGCCATCAAACAACAGCAGAATGACACCCCTGAAACCGGGAGAACCCTCAATAACATTGGCGCGGCTTACATTTCCCTGCAGCGTCCTGACTCTGCACTCAGTTTTCTGCGACAGGCTGAAAAAATAAAACTGCAATTCAATGACCAGCAAGGACTGGCAGGCATATACGAAAATCTGGGCGTTATCGCACAGCAGCATAAACAGCTGAGAGATGCGTTGCGTTATTATGAGCTGGCGGCAGCCGGTTACAAAACTGCTGGTAATAATAATATAGCGCTCACCAGGACGCTGCTCAACACTGCCGGGGTACAGACGCTCAGCGGCGATCTGAAGAATGCAGAAGAGAACCTGGAAGCCGCAGCAGTCCTCAATAGCAGGCTAAAGAACGCCGGTAATGAAATGCTTTACTACCGCATCAGGTATGAAGTGGATTCTGCCAGGAATAATTATCCTGCTGCGCTGAGTAGCTATAAAGCCTTCAGCCAGCGTAACCTCGATTACTTTAATCTCGAGAAAACCAGGGCCATTACGCGGTCACAGATGAAATATGAAGCAGAAAAGAAGCAACGGGAAAATGTGATGCTAAAGAAGGAACAACAGCTGCACCTGGCCACCATACAGCAACAGCGGGTGCTGGTGCTTTCAGCTGCCGCGCTTTTCCTTGCACTGCTGCTCATCACGGCCATGGTGTACCGGTTATACAAACATCAGCAGGAACTGTACCGGCAGCTCAATAGTAAAAATCAGGAAGTATCGTTGCAGAACAAGATCATTCTTGAACAGAATACCACCCTCGGCAATCTCAACCAGGTAAAGGATAAGATCTTTTCTGTTATCTCGCACGACCTGCGCTCTCCGCTGGCTATCCTGGAAGGCCTGCTGTTCCTGCTGAGAGATGACAAGATCGATGCACAGCAATTCCGTTTTTACTCTGATGAGCTGTGGAGAGATGTGAAGAATACCGCCTATATGATGGACAACATGCTGCAATGGGCCAGCAACCAGATGAAAGGCATCAGTGTAAAAGCGGACGATTTTGACCTTACCCTCCTGCTCAACCAGGAATTTGAATTACTGCAAACGCTTGCCAGACAAAAGGATCTGAAGCTCAGCCATGAGCTCAACAACACGATTATGGTATATGCAGACCCTGATATGATACGGCTGGTACTGCGCAACCTCATCAACAACGCTATCAAATTTACCTCCGGTGGCGGGGAGATTACCATTACTTCCATTTATACCAAAGATATGGCGGAGGTAAGCGTTACGGATACCGGTACGGGTATCCCGGAAGAAGACCAGCACCGCATCTTTTCCAATATCTACTATTCCACTGCCGGTACGCGCAATGAAAAAGGCTGCGGACTTGGCTTACATCTCTCCAAAGACTTTGTGGAGCGCAATCACGGCCGTATTTGGTTCCGCAGTACTCCCGGCACCGGCAGCAGCTTCCATTTCACCATTCCTCTCTCCGATGATCACGACGCTAACGGACACGGTTATACGGTGGTATTACAGGATCATCCATTAAACGGGGTGAGTGTCCTGAGAAACTGATTACACCAGCCCGAAAGCCGTAGTGTGTTTGATTTCCGTCATAACGAAGGAGCTATGTACCTGTGCAATATTCTCAATGGCCGCCAGCTTATTGGTCAGAAAATGCTGGTAATTGCGCATATCGTTTACCACGACCTTCAGGAGATAATCGTATGTACCTGCTACGTGGTAGCATTCCATAACCTCTTCCATGCCGGCAATAGCAGCTTCAAACTTCTTCAGCAACGGTTTGGAATGCAGCTGCAGCGATACATTACAATAGGCAGTGGTAGTCTTTCCCAACTTTTCCCCATCAAGAATGGTAACATAGTGTTTAATGACGCCCAGCTTTTCTATTTTCTTAAGGCGCTCGTAGGTGGGAGTAACGCTCAGGCCTATACGATGTGCGATTTCTTTTGTATTGAGCCGCGCATTACGTTGTAGTACCTCTAATATCCTTCGGTCTGTTTTATCCAGTGTGTCCATTGTAGTTGGTTTATTCCGAAAAGTATCCTCTTTCATTAGTGATCAGTATAATATTTCTATAAAATATAAAAATATAGTGTTTGTTTTCCAAAAATACAGTATTACTGGTTTCATAAACATACATATTGATAGATTAGCAGCAAAATACACCTGTAATTCAACAATGATGAATGCCAACCCATTATCAGCCGCAGATACTGCGCAGCTGGAGCAACTGTTGTTGCAGATAAAACACAATACCCGGAACTTTCTTGGTTATCCGGTATCGAAGGACTTTGACTATACGCCCCTGATGCCATTTCTGGCTTATCCGTTAAATAACCTGGGCGATCCCTTTGTGGCCTCTACTTATAGTGTAGGTTCGAGAGAAATGGAAAAATATGTCGTGGAATTTTTTGCCCGGTTGTTCCGTGCACCAGAGGATGACTGGTGGGGATATGTTACCAATGGAGGGTCTGAGGGTAACCTCTATGGCCTGTATCTTGCAAGGGAGCTATATCCCAAAGGAATGGTCTATTATTCAGAGGCAACTCACTACAGCGTGCAGAAAAACCTGCACCTCCTGGATATGCCCAGTATTGTGATCAGGACACAGCCCAACGGGGAAATAGATTATGATGATCTGCAGAATACCATCCGGATGAACCGTCACATGCCGGTTATCATACTTGCCAATATAGGCACAACCATGACGGAAGCCCGGGATGATGTGGGCCGTATCAAAAGTATACTGAAAGAGCTGGCTATACGGCATCATTATATCCATGCAGACGGTGCGCTGTCGGGTTCTTACAGCGCATTCCTGGACCCGCGCCCGGCATTTGACTTCCAGGATGGAGCGGACAGTATTGCCATCAGTGGTCATAAGTTCATTGGTTCTCCTATACCTTGTGGTGTGGTAGTTGCCAAAAGATCGAACCGTGACCGGATAGCACGGTCAGTTGCCTATATCGGCAGTATGGACACAACAATTACTGGTTCCCGGAATGGCCATAGTCCGTTGTTTCTGTGGTATGCAATACGGAGGTTAGGGCTAGCGGGCCTGAAAGAGCGCGCTGTGCACAGCCTGGAAATGGCCGCCTACACAACAAGCCGGCTGAAAGAACATGATATTCCCGCCTGGCGCAACCGGGATGCCATCACTGTGGTGTTTCCTGACCCTGCTCCGGCCATACGCAGGAAGTGGCAGCTGGCCTCAGAGGGCGGGTGGTCGCATATTATCTGCATGCCTAACGTTCACCGGCAGCAGATCGATCAGTTTATCAGTGAAATGACTACAGCGGCAGTTGAAGTTTAGACGCCGCTTTCCGCAATGGCAATGATTTCCTTATTGAGCGCCCGTTTTATCTGGCGCTCAGTTTCTTTGTCGGCATGCGGCAGTTGCAGCTGCACTTTAAATTGGGCGAAGTCTTTTTTAATCTCGATTGTCTTCAGGGAAAAGCTCTCATGCAGGTATTTATCTTCCCAGGGAGAAATGGCTCTGCGCAAGCGTTCATCCAGCCTGTCCGGAGCAAAGCGCAACTTGTGATCCAGCTCAAATTCGATTGTGATCTTACGGATATTCTGTTTGGATTGGTTTAATACGACCGTTGCGAAAATCACGGAGTTAGGAATGAGCACCAGGTCATCGTCGTCATTCTGCAATACCACGTTGAATAAGGTAATGTCCATTATCTTTCCTTTATAGTCGCCGGTTTTCACGTGATCGCCGAGCGACAGCTGATCAGAGAACATAATGATCAGCCCATTGATCATATTGGTGATATAATCTTTGGTAAGCAGCGCTATTGCCGCGGCCACGATAGCGATACTGGTGATAAAGTCGGTAAGTCTGAGGCCAAATAGCATGGGGATGGCCAACATGAAAAATATTGTATTCAGGACGGTGGAGATGCGGTTGATCCCGAGCAGGAAGTTGTCTTTCTCTATTGGTTTGATGCGGTGGCGGCGGTTATACCAGTAAAAGATGATCAGCCAGCCGGTGGATATGACGACATTGGCGCCGAGAAAGAACAATACTGCATTTGAGAGTCGTCCCAGGAAGGGGAAGTTATCATATAGTGCCGGATGTTCTACTGCAAAATACCCGACCACCAGGTATATCACCAATCTTACCAGCAACAAAATACGCACTCTCCTGCTTACATTTTTATACGTCTTCTCAGTTACCATCATAACTTTTACATGCAAAATTTGTTGCAAAAGTACAACGGCTGATCCTTTTTTTAACCGATACCTGTATACTTTAACACATTACTTCATCTTTTCAAGGATTTCTGTCCAGATGATCCTGGCAATTTGTTCACTTTCCACAGTACGTATCCTGCCTTCCACAGAATCCACATGATCTATCATGAAGGTATCAGCGTGAGGTCTGAATTCCTCCAGCACATGTGATCTTACGTCCGGAATCACTTCATAAATGGTCTCATATGCGGAGCCGTTAATGCTGATGGACAGGCCATAAGGCTTGCCTTTAATCATGACTGTTACATTATGTTGTTCCATACATCCTGCACTTTAGTCTGATAATAAAAGCGCAAGGTATATGCCATATAAAAAGGCCGGTGCAGGGCTGCGTCCGGCCATATTTTGTATATAAAGAAAGGATAAAACAGGTTTGGGTTCAGCCAGCAGTATGGATATCAGGCGTGGGCTGCCGCCCTTATAGGTTTCGCTGTTTTTTTGCGGGCAGGGCTCTTTTTAGCTGCCGGTTTGCGGGCGGTATCTTTAGCAACGGCTTTTCTGGTGGTAGCTTTCTTCGGCGTTGCCTTCCTTGCGGTGGCCCTTTTAGTAGTGGCTCTTTTTGCAGCAGCTTTCTTAGTGGTGGATTTCCTCGTTGCAGATTTCCTGGCGGCGGCTTTCTTCGGAACTTTAGCGCCGGCTTCTCTGGCTTCAGACAATCCGATTGCGATGGCCTGTTTCGGGTTAGTTACTTTTTTCCCATTCCTTCCGCTTCTTAATTTGCCCTCGTGCATTTCATGCATGGATTTCTCCACTTTCTCCTGGGCTTTCCTGGAATACTTTGCCATGATTTCACGATTTAAATGGGTTATGAATAAGATAACACATTAACGGGATCAAAATGCAAGCCAGCGGCATGAGGTGATATAAATATGCTTAAAAGGTGCTTAAAGGGTTCTTAAAGCGGGATACTGTGTTAAAAATTCTATGTATTGTGGAACGAATTACCCCACAGTCCGGAAACCCATAAAAGCTACAACCGTTACCATAAGGCGATTCCGGCGGTGGCATGCATATTGATCGCATACCTAACGCAAATGCAAATGTTCACTACACTATAAAAACCAGGATTATGGAACACATCACGTATCAAGAACTGGCACATAGTGCTAACACTCAGGTAAAATCACAGACAGACAAATCCAAACATAGCAAAAGAGGGTTTGCATCTATGGATCCGGAACAACAGCGGGCTATTTCGAGAGAAGGTGGCCGGGCCGCTCACCAACAAGGTGTTGCCCATAAATTTACATCTGAGGAAGCTCGTGCAGCCGGTAAGAAAGGCGGTGAAGCCGTTAGCCGCAACCGCGAACACATGGCAGCCATTGGAAGAAAAGGTGGTACCAACAGGGGTAAAAAGAAAAATATGGCGAATGCCAACAACCCTGCCGACAATATTTAATTTAAAAAGTTTGCAGATAAAAACCCGGCATGACCGGGTTTTTATTTTTTAGTATATTTAGCGTAAACCCGCTGTAAGAGTTTATGCTGATACTTATCAAAATACTGACAGGGCTGGTCTTACTGGAACACCTGTATATCCTATGGCTAGAAATGTTTGCCTGGACCAGCAAAGGACCGAAAGTCTTCAAAAACTTCCCAAAAGAATTATTTCCACCCACCAAAGCGCTTGCTGCCAACCAGGGGCTATATAATGGTTTCCTGGCGGCGGGATTACTGTGGTCATTCTTTATCTGTGATCCTGTATGGGCATTACGGGTTGCCACATTCTTTCTTTCCTGCGTGGCCGTTGCCGGCATCTATGGCGCTATCACTGCCAGCAGGAAGATCTTCTTTGTACAGGCCCTGCCCGCCCTTATTACGCTGCTCTTAATCTGGTTGTCATGATACAGGAATCAGATATCAGGATAGGGAATTACGTATGTTACTTTGATTATAACATGCAGGAATATGTATTTGTGGTGGAAGGCATTCTAAACGGCTTTATCTATAACAGTGGGCTTCCCAAGAGCAAGATCTCCTGCGAAAAAGCCAATCCGGTTATGCTTGATCTGGATCAGCTGACAAAGTTTGATTTTATGCCGGGCAGTAAGGAGGACGGCGAAGATGAAAACGTATTTTCCCTGAAATACAACCGGCTGCACAGCATTCATATCAGGTATGAGGGGGGCATTTTCCAACCTGTAACGGACACTCCGCAAGGACTTATGCCTTACGGCCGCCCTATTGTCCATGTGCATCAGCTGCAGAATCTTTTCCATGCCCTCACCAGAGATGAGCTGACCCTATGACCCTATAGGTTCCCCGCACATCCGGCAGTGAGCACAATCACCCACATTGTACTTAATTGCGCCATCTCCTGTAAATCATCCTCCATCACCAGCGTATGAAAAGGGGTATCCTATAAACGGGTTATTACGCTGCTCATGAAATCCGGTGTCACCTGGTAACTGTTCACCCGGTAATGAGCCGCAGACAGGTACTGCTCTATCATTGGTAATGCAGGCGCATAATGATAGCTGCCCCGGGGTTGCAAGGCGTGCAATATCTCCATATACTTTCCGGCATAGCGCCTGCTGTCTTCATTGTCACGAAGATGGTGATATACAAAATGATTGGAAAAAGACAGATTGGAAACAACCGTACCATAATACTGTTGCGGTAAATGAAAATCCAGCCAGTCGCCAGTTCGCAGAAACGTTTCCTGCGATGCAATAAACCTGTCTACACCAAATGCTTCAATACCCAGTGATCTCAGGTAACGTACCATATGTGCCTGTGGCCCACAACCCAGATCCAGTACTGGTTCCTTCAGGCTATGCAGTTCCAGCTGCAACACTTCCAATTGCAGGGAGGCGCTATACTCTGCACATACCACGGGCGTCAATCGGGGCCCCGCAGCCTCTCCTGCCGATGCGGCCATGGGATTAGTTTTCCATAGCCATTGCTTCAGTCTTTCCCCATGTGCCGAAGCCAGGGTATCAAAATGCACGCGTCCCTGTCTAATAGCCCTGGCAATATCATCTACTAACTGCTGGTATACATCCCGTAAAGCAGTAGTGTTGGCGGCAGAAATGTCTATGTACTGGTTTATGCTGCAAAACGCCATTTGTGCTCTCCTGGTAAGCAGCGTAATCACATTCCCCAGTTGACCAGCCTCGTACATGGCGAGCAGCTCCCGGGGAAATTCAGTGAACAGCTGCCGGGTAATACCTGTCCAGCGCAGCAAGGGAGTAATTGAGGCGAAGCACAGATTGCAATCCCCGTTGATACTGTGCTGGGAATTTATACTTTTGATTATCTTTTGGGAGACAATATCTGTCATCCTTCAAAATTAAGCAAATAACTGCACATGAATATCAGCGACGCGACGGCGCTTATCAGGCAGCCGGAATTACAGCAGCAGGGCGTGTGGGCAGATCTGGGTTGCGGCTCCGGTGTTTTTACCTATGCGTTGTCTGAAGTGTTGCGACCCGGAAGCACGGTATATGGTATCGACAAAACGCTGACCCTGGAAAGGGAAATCACGCGGCAGCAGGTGGAGATCATTCCGATACAGGCCGATTTCGTCACCGACCATCTTCCCTTGCAACAACTGGACGGCCTGCTCATGGCCAATTCCCTGCATTATGTGAAAGATAAAAAAACGCTGTTGCAACAACTACAGCAATACCTGAAGCCCGGCGGCCGGTTTATTATCGTGGAATATGATACTGATACGGCAGTACCGGTATGGGTACCCTATCCATTAAGCTTCACCTCACTGACCACACTTTTTCATAACGCCGGTTATCATTCTATTATCAAGACAGGTAACAGGCACTCAGTCTATGGTCGTGCCGATATGTACGCCGCCCTGATCAGCTGAACAGATCCTTCAATGCCTGCTGTGCGGCATGGTAGCCACTTTTACAATGTCAATCTCAACACACCGGCTGCGGAGGTATCTTTCAGCCTGGTTACCTCTTTCACCAGTTCCCGCTGCAGCTCACTGATCACACTGGAATTTGCTTTATCACTATACGAGTTGTGCATTTCGTGCGGGTCTTTTTTCAGGTCATAAAACTCCCAGCTGTCAATAGGTCCATAAAAACGGATCAGTTTATACCGGTCTGTCCTTACACCAAAGTGCGGATATACATGATGCGTACCGAATTCATAGTAATGATAATAAACGGCTTTTCTCCATGCGGCCGGAGCAGGCTTCCCTTTCACAACGGGTAGCAAAGATGCCCCCTGCATATCGGCAGGCGCAGCGATGCCTGCTGCCTGCAACAGTGTAGGCGCCACGTCCACATTCGCCACCAGGGCATCTACCTTTGTACCAGGCTTAATAACGCCGGGGTAGCGCATTACAAAAGGTGTCCGCAGGGATTCTTCATACATGAAACGTTTGTCGAACCAGCCATGTTCGCCAAGATAGAAGCCCTGGTCAGACATATAGATCACGATAGTGTTGCGGGACAGCCCGGTGCTGTCGAGGTAATGGAGGATACGGCCAATGTTCCTGTCCAGCGATTTGGCGGTGGACAGATAATCTTTCATATAGCGCTGGTACTTCCAGCTTACGAGGCTATCGCCGGTGTAATGATGCGCGTCGAAGTCCTTATCTACCGCCTGGCTGTAATAGGCTGAGAATTTTTCTTGCTGAGCTGCATTCATTTTCTTGTAGGGGTGGTCCTTTTTATAATTGATATGCAGCTTCAGGTCGTAGGTAAACTGCATAGTTTTGGCAATACTCATATCCTGATCAGCTGCAGCTTTGCGGCCTTTATAGTCGTCACGGAAATCATGTGGTTCCGGGAACTTTACATGATCGAAGGCGCCGAGGTCCTGCAAATCAGGGGACCATTCCCGATGCGTTGCCTTTTCTCCTACTATTACGCAGAAGGGTTTGGAAGTATCACGGCGGTTAAGCCAGTCGAAAGTGATGTCCGTGATAATGTTGGTAACATACCCGGTATGTTGCACCGTATCTTTATTCATGGTAATGAAATCCGGGTTGTAATAGCGGCCCTGATCCGGCAGAAGCTGCCAGTAGTCGAATCCGTCAGGCAACGATTGCAGGTGCCATTTTCCTATCCAGGCCGTCTGGTAGTTGTGTTCGCGAAGGATACGGGTGAAGAGCTGCTGCTTCACATTAAACGGTTGGGAAAAATCATTGATGGTAAGTCCGTTGCTGTGGCTGTATTTTCCGGTCAGCAGCGTAGCGCGGCTGGGAGCACACAGGGAATTATTGACAAACGCATTCCGGAAAATGGCGCCTTCCCGCGCTATCCTGTCAATGTTAGGGGTTTGTGTCAGCCGGCTGCCATAGGCACTGATAGCCTGGTAGGCATGGTCGTCGGACAGGATCACAATAATATTTGGTTGCTTCTGGGCCATTGATACAGATGTAACAGATGTAATGGCCAATAACAGCAATAGCTGTAAAACGTGCTTCATTGTTCTTAAGGGCTTTTGTCCGCCGAAAGATAATAATTGTTTTGGTGATTTTTCCGGATTATCACCTTGCATAGAAATCCTATCAATACGCATAACTATCAATAATTCAGGTTGTTTAAGTGATAAAGTTTTCAATAACCGATATGATGCTGTATATTTACATGGGAATGACAGGGCAGGAATCCGCTCTAATTTGCGACGAAACCCATTAAACTATCCCTTGTAATTTTATGATGTGATTTTATACTCATCCGTATTATTGGTGCATAGATGTAGTCCCTTTACCAGCGGATGATTACAGGAACAATGTAATATTTTGGTCTGTTGTTTGAACCAAACCCTGAAGCCCATGTTTATTTTTAGCAAAGACGAATATGAGAATAGCACATCTTATCCTGACATATACGGACCCAAAGCAAACGGAAAGGCTGATAAAAAGGCTGGTACATGAGCAATGCGATATCTATGTTCACGTAGATAAAAAGGTGGATATTGCCACTCACGAGCTTCTGTTGAAGCAGCCGCATGTCTATTTTATCAAAAACAGGACAGATGTACGCTGGGCTGGTTACAATACTGTAAAAGCTACTTTCAGGTGTCTTCAGGAAATTGCCGACACCGGTATTCATTACGATTATGTGAACTTCCTGAGTGGACAGGACTACCCGATCAAAAGCAATGAGTATCTGTTCGATTTCCTGTCAAGGAACGCAGGTAAACAGTTTATTGCTTATAAAGACTTCGAAACAGAATGGCAGGAAGCATTACGCCGTACCAACAGGTATCATCTTGTGAACTTCCGGTTCAAGGGCAAATACAAGCTGGAAGAACTGATTAACCAGGTACTCTCCCGTGGCAAATTTCCGGGTAACCTGCGGTTGTATGGCTCAGGCATGTTCTGGACACTGACGATGGACTGTGCAATGTACGTAGTAAACTATGTGCAAAATAATCCCAAATTGCAGCGGTTCCTTCATTTTACCTGGGGCAGTGATGAATTCATTTTCCAGACCATCCTCATGAATTCCCGCTACAAAGATCAGATTGTTAACAATCACTACCGATATATCGACTGGTCTGCCGGAGGCGCTCATCCCAAAGTACTGACGATGGCTGACTATGATAAACTGAAAGCATCTCATATGCTCTTCGCGAGAAAGTTCAATACAACAATAGACGAAAAAATACTGGACAAACTGGACACATTGATAATGTCGCAAGAAGCTGTATCATAATATCTCCCGTTATTTTAACAACAGGTGCGGTGGCATGCGCTGTATAGTAAGACTTGCTGAATAAATCATCCAATAGATACTACTCATGATCATAAAAGCCGGAATTGAATACGCACGAGCACTCAGTGAAATCGGTACAGAAACCTTTATTGATGCACACCAGGATAGTGCACCTGTTCATGAAATACAAACTTATGTGAAGGAGAAATATAGTATTGCTGCAATAAAAAAGGAATTATCTGATCCTGCAAATATTTATCACATCATCATGCACGGAGATAAAATTGCAGGATTCTCCAAGATGGCGCTCAATGGCAAACATCCCGCAATTACCACCGGCAAGATTACCAAACTGGATCAGATCTATTTATTGAAATCATTTTACGGTCTGAAGCTGGGGGCGCAACTGCTACAATATAATATTGACTATTCTAAATCCCATAACCAGTCTGGTATGTGGCTGGTAGTCTGGACAGGCAATGACAGGGCTGTCAACTTCTATGAGAGATACGGCTTTCAGGTGATAAGCGAGGACGGTTTTCATCTTACGGAGACGCATACAAACCCTTGTTATACCATGCTGCTTGATTATGCAGCAAATGAAAATACGGGGGACTGAAAGTGCTACGTTATAAAAACGAAAAAGGTTGGTTCAGATGAACCGACCTTTTTACTTAAGTGACCCCGTCTGGATTCAAACCAGAAACCTTTTGATCCGTAGTCAAATGCTCTATTCAGTTGAGCTACGGAGCCATCTTCCCTTTCGGGTGTGCGAAGATATCATCTTCACAACATTATTTTCACGCTACACCTGTCTACTTTTAAACAGGATTATTTGCTATTGTGACCTCGTCTGGATTCAAACCAGAAACCTTCTGATCCGTAGTCAGATGCTCTATTCAGTTGAGCTACGAAGCCATTCCCTATTGGGGTTGCAAATGTAGTATTAGTTTTAAATTA
>NZ_DATLKJ010000014.1:0-7114 GCF_035538455.1 Chitinophaga sp. | reverse complement strand
CCGGCTGCACGCAGCGTTGCTTCCAGGCGTCCGGCAATCTCTGTGATTTCTTCACGGGTATCGCGGCAGAACTCCACCACGAGGATGGCGCCGGGATCGCCCTGTACGAAGAAGCGGTTCTTACGTTGTTCTATATTGTCTTTGGTACATTCCAGGATGAAATGATCTATCAGTTCACTGGCGCTGGGTTTGTAATTCATCGCCAGTACATTGGCGCGCAGTGATTCATCTATCGTATTGAAGTGGATGCAAAGCAATCCTGTTTCTTTCGGAGGGAGCGGATCTACGTGTAGCCTGATCTCTGTGAGAAATGCGAGGGTTCCTTCTGAACCGGCTATCAGCTTGCAGAAGTTGAAGTCTTCGCTGCCGGCGGTGAAGGGTGCTGTTTCCAGCAGCATGTCTACCGCATAACCGGTGTTGCGGCGCGGGATGCTCTTTTTAGGGAACTCGCGGCGTATCTCTTCCTGGTTGCTGTAGTTGCCGAGGATGGTACGTATCTGTTTGTAGATGTTTGTTTCCAGGGTGTCGGGGCCTTCGCATTTGCGATGGAAGGTATCTGTATCCAGGCTGCCGAAGGTTACTTCTTCTCCGTTGCTGAGGAGGGCTTTCACTTCCAGCAGGTGTTCGCGGGTGCTGCCGTATACGACGCTGTTGGAGCCGCAGGAGTTGTTGCCTACCATGCCGCCAATCATGGCGCGGTTGGCGGTAGATGTTTCCGGCCCAAAGTAGAAGCCGTGCGGTTTCAGGAACATATTCAGCTCGTCGCGGATAACGCCGGGCTGTACACGTACCCAGCCTTCTTCCTTGTTCAGTTCCAGTATGTTGGTGAAAGTGCGGGATACGTCTGTAATGATGCCGTTGCCTACTACCTGTCCGGCCAGCGAGGTGCCGGCAGTACGGGGGATGAGCGATGTTTTGTTACTGCGGGCAAAGCTGATGAGTTTCTTCAGGTCATTTGTATTTTTCGGGATAGCCACTGCCAGCGGCATTTCACGATATGCCGACGCATCGGTGGCATAGAGCGTCCGCATGGTATCATCTGTGTAAAGCGTGCCTTCCAGTTCCTGGGCCAATTGCTCTAGCTTATCGCGCATCATTGTAGTACCGGTTTTGAGAAGGCGAAATTAATATTTCGGTCCGGCTTTTTCATCCCCTGTAATGTATCTGTCAAAAAAAATATTATTCCTTTACAAACTGCGGTTTTTTTACATGTAGTCCGCATACGCTTTCCAGCTTTTCCGCCAGGTATAGCGACAATTCCGGTGATGTGGCTTCATCATGCATGTGCATGAAAAAGTAGACCTCCTTTAAGCCTTTATCCAGCCAGTATTTGATACGATTGGCCCAGTCGTCGATGCGGGTATAGTCGGTAGGGTGCAGGCTGTTGCCGACGAAGCGGATGAATATTTTGGGGACGGTAAGATGCATGTGGAGACAATCCCTTCTGCCGGCGGCATCTGTGATAATGGCGCCCACATTAAGCTGACGCAGGTGCTCGAACAGGTCTGTACGGGCGGCTTCGTCTTCAAACCATTGCTTGTGGCGTACTTCCAGGAAAAACTGCAGGTCGGTAGGCAAAGAGGCGAGATACTCGTATAGGGCTTCTCGTTTAGCCGGCCCGTATTTGTCACTGAGTTGCAGGAAGATGGGACCTAGGTGGTTGCCGAAGGCCAGCACGCCTTCCAGGAAGGCTGTGGTTTGCGGACCTGCGCTCACCAGGTTACTGAAATGGCTGATGGCCTGCGGTACTTTCGGGCAGAATTTAAAATCCATCCCGGCGGCATGCACGTCCCATTTGGTAATGGTGGCTGGGCCATAGATCTGGTAATGAGTAGCATTCAGTTCGATGCTGTTATAATGCTTCACATATTCTTGCAGAAAGTTCGCTTCCTTAGTGCCTTTGGGATAGATCTTGCCAAGCCATTCCTTGCGGCCCCATTTGGCGCATCCCATATAGGCCAGCGGTTTCTTCACAGGCTTGCCTTTCAATACTTTCTTGTTGAACTGAGGTTCTGCGGGGAGTTTGAAGTCAATATCCTCCAGCTCGGCAGGAGTAACACGTCCGAAATCCATAATGCCGGGTTTTAAATCATGACAACCGAATGGCTAAAAGCTAGTAGCTGGTAGCCTTTAACACTTTCAAAGTTAACGTTTTCGGATATACTCTTTGTAGGTGAAAGCTATCAAAAACTACTTATATTCGCATTACACAAAAAGGCTAAATCCTAAAAGCTAACAGCATGGAGATATTGCATATCAGCGCAGAGTGTTATCCGGTAGCAAAGGTAGGGGGACTGGGAGATGTTGTTGGAGCCTTGCCCAAATACCAGCAGCAGCTGGGCAGCATCGCTAAGGTAGTGGTGCCTGCATACAGGAACAAATACTACGATACCCACGAATTTGATGTGGTGCACCAGGCCGGTATGTGGCTGGGCCATGACTGGTATCATTTCAATGTTTTAAAGGAACGTCACAACGAACTGGGCTTCGACCTATACCTGATCGATATTCCCGGATTGCTGGACACACCTGCCGTTTATGGTTATGCCAATGATACAGAACGTTTTCTTGCTTTTCAGATTGCTGTGCTGGACTGGATCAATGAATGGGCGCATCAGCCCGATGTGATCCACTGCCATGACCATCATACAGGCCTGGTACCCTTTCTGATCAACTACGGGTATAAATACGCCAGGCTGAAAGATATCCCTTCTGTACTGACCATCCATAACGCCCAGTACCAGGGCCAGTTCGGATGGGACAAACTCTACCTGATTCCCTCATTTGATCTTTGGAAATCCGGGCAGCTCGACTGGAACGGAGCTATTAACCCGCTGGCCGCCGCCATTAAATGTGCATGGCGTGTGACCACCGTTTCTCCGGGTTATCTGGAAGAACTCTACAGCAACGCTAATGGTCTCGAAAGCCTCATCAGTCAGGAACGGGCCAAAACAGTGGGCATCCTCAACGGCATTGATACGGAGGTCTGGAACCCGGACACCGATACTATGCTGTCTGCGAATTATGATATTGATACTGTCGACAACGGCAAACAACAAAATAAGGCACAACTGTGCGAACGCTTCGGACTGGACAGCACGCTGCCGCTCGTTTCTTTCATTGGACGGCTGGTGGGCGATAAAGGCGCTGACCTGCTGCCGGATATTATCGCGCGTTCCCTGCATGAACTGCCGGGTGAGGTAAATTTCCTCGTACTGGGTAGTGGGGAACCACATGTGGAATGGGCACTACAACAAACAAGAAATGCAGGGAGCTATGGATTTAACCTGCACATTGGCTATAACGAAGCCCTTTCACATCTCATTTATGCAGGCAGTGATTTCCTGCTAATGCCCTCCCGCGTTGAACCCTGCGGGCTTAACCAGTTATACGCTCTCCGCTACGGAACCGTGCCTATGGTGCGCAGTACCGGTGGATTAAAAGATACTGTCATCGATTTTGGAGATCAGAACGGAGTTGGCATCCGTTTTAATCAGGCAGGCGTATGGGACGTCTGCTATTCTGTAAAAAGAGCGATAGAATTGTATCATGATACCACGCACCTGCATGAGGTCCGTTTAAGAGGTATGCGTATAGACCACTCCTGGAGCAGTTCGGCATTACGCTACCTGGAGGTTTACAAAAGCTTGAAATAGCAGTCGGTTCAAAATTTATTTCTAATTAAATCCCGTTGTATGACTAACGATGTTATCTCCATCATTCTTGGAGGCGGCGCCGGCACACGCCTGTACCCGCTCACACGCCGCCGCTCCAAACCCGCAGTACCTTTGGCCGGGAAATACAGATTGGTTGACATTCCAATCTCCAATTGCCTGAACGCAGAACTAAACAGAATCTTCGTATTAACCCAGTTTAATTCCGCGTCACTAAACAAGCACATCAAAAACACCTACCACTTCAGCAACTTCGACAAAGGCTTCGTGGATATACTGGCGGCAGAGCAGACGCCGGACAATCCTACCTGGTACCAGGGCACCGCGGATGCTGTGCGGCAATGTCTGCACCATATGGAGAACTTCGAATTTAAATATGTGCTGATCCTTTCCGGTGATCAGCTTTACCAGATGGATTTCCGCAAAATGATCCAGCATCATATTGACACCGGTGCGGAAATATCCATTGCCACCATACCTGTGAGTGCCAGGGATGCATCTGACTTCGGGATACTAAAAACAGATGAAAATGGCGCTATCACCTCCTTCACTGAGAAGCCTTCACAGGATGTACTGCCGCCCTGGGCCTCAGAAGTAAGTGAGGAAATGAAACAGGAAGGCCGCATCTACCTGGCCAGCATGGGCATCTATATCTTCAGCCGCGACGTACTGTTTGAAATACTCAACGCCAAACCCGAAGCCACCGATTTTGGGAAACAGGTGATCCCTGATGCCATTACTGCCAAAAGTAAAGTGTTCAGTTACCAGTATGAAGGCTATTGGACAGACATCGGGAATATCGGTTCCTACTTTGAAGCGAACATTGGCCTTACTGACGATATTCCACTGTTCAATCTTTTTGATGAATCCCAGACCATCTACTCCCGTGCGCGTATGCTGCCGCCGGCGAAAATTTCAGGTACGCTGGAGAAAACAATGATCGCAGATGGTTGTATAATAATGGCGAAGCATCTTGAACGCTGTGTAGTGGGTATACGCACCCGCATTGGCAGAGGCACAGAGATCAGGGGGGCTTATATAATGGGCAGCGACTATTACCAGACGCTGGATGAACTGGAGAAAGCGAAAGCAGAAGGACGCCCGCCGATGGGAATAGGAGAAGACTGCATTATCGCGAACGCGATTATTGACAAGAACTGCAGTATCGGTAACGGCGTACATATAAACGGAGGTTCTCATCTTCCCGACGGGGATTTTGAAAAATATACAATAAAAGACGGTATTGTTGTTGTAAAGAAAGGGGTGATATTACCAGACGGTTTCAGTATCTAAAACAACTCTATCATGCGATTGTCCATAGAGCGTAAGCCTGCCAAGGTCTATCCTGACCTTAAAAGGGTGGTGGCCCGTTTCTTCTTCAACGGAGAAACCAGAGCCAAATCTATCATACAGCGTGTGTCCGCCATGAGCGATGAAGAAGTGGAGATAACCGTAACGCCTATACTCAGAGAGTTTTCCCGGCGTCACCGCAACATCACCCGCGTTTTTGAAAGGCATGCCGACAGGGTCAGGCACCTGTTTGCCTCTGTACAGCTCAACTATGATGACGTGTCGCTGAAAAGAAAACTGCTTACCGGCTCTTACTTCACGAATGAATACTCCATAGAATCCGCCGCCTTCTTCAATCCATCTATCTTCGAAGATGTAGACCAGAGTGGGCTTGAAGAAGGCGAAAAGCGGGTGATACTCAGTTTTCGCGCCGTGGGCGAAGGGCATATCTCTTCTATTGCTTTTCGTAGCGGTATCATCGACCGGCACAACCAGATCAGTCTGGAAGCGCCAGGTAACTACGTGGATGAAGCGGAGATTATCCGTAATTCCATCTATCATAAACAAACCTTTTTTCAGAACGCTGTTTCCATCAAACTCCCCGATTCGGTGATGCAGGAAGTGCAGAACAACCTCCCCGGTGAATTTGAATACATGGATCTTAAGAAAGTGATCCGCGAACTGCAGCAACGCTACCAGGTAGACCACCTCCTGAAAAAGGCGCTGGAAAGGCTGTTGTGGCTCGCTGATTCCTACTATGAGCTGAACTTTTCGCTGGATACAGATCTGTCGGACCGCATAATATTCCCTTATTCCGATGTGGAAAGCAGAGGTATAGAAGATGCGCGTTTTGTGAAATATGCCGGGGAGGATGGCAAGGTTACCTATTATGCCACCTATACCGCTTTTGATGGCGTGACCATTCAGCCGAAGCTTTTGCAGACAAAGGATTTTTATTCCTTCAAGATCATGCCGCTCTACGGCGAAGGTGCGCAGAACAAAAACCTGGCGCTGTTTCCGCGCAAGATCAAAGGGAAGTATGCGATGATTTCGCGTATTGACGGTGTCAACTCCTACGTTATGTATTCCGATAAGATCAACATCTGGGAAAACCCGCAAATATTGCAGGAACCTAAATATCCGTGGGAGTTTGTACAGGTGGGCAACTGCGGGTCGCCGATAGAAACAGAACGCGGCTGGCTCATCATCACGCACGGCGTGGGGCCTATGCGTACTTACTGTATCGGCGCCAGCCTGCTCGACCTGGAAGATCCCAGTGTGGAAATAGGCCGCCTGAAAGAACCGTTGCTGATGCCTAACAAAGACGAACGGGAGGGATATGTGCCCAATGTACTCTATTCCTGTGGCTCCATTATTCACAACGATGAGTTAATTATCCCGTATGGCCTGTCGGATTATGCATCCGGCTTCGCCAGCGTTAACCTGGAAAGACTGCTCACCCAGATCCGCTCAGATGGTATCTGAGATCAGATCGTTTTATATAAATCAATATAGGACTCCACCATTTTATCTTCACTGAAATGCTTGCGTGCGTGCAGGTGACAGGCATAACGGTCTATCAGTGAAAGTTCTTCCACGATAGCGATAGCCGCCGCCACGTCATTTACGAGGAAGCCTGTTTTGCCATTGTCGATCAGCTCCGGCATAGCGCCCCTGTTGAAAGCAATAACCGGTGTGCCGCACAACATGGCCTCCGCCACACTTAATCCAAATGGCTCATTGAAACTGACAGGATGCAGTAATGCGCTGGCTTTGCCGAGTAATGCGCTGCGTGAGGCATCGCCCACCGGGCCTATGTATCTTATCTGTTCTTCATCAATGTAGGGTTTTACCTTTTCATTGAAATAGGCATGATCCTGTATGATGCCTGCTATCAGTAGCCGGCGGCGTGTATGCAACGCTATCTGTATGGCTTCATATGTGCCCTTGTGCGGATGGATACGCCCGTAGTACAACAGATAATCCTGTGGCGCCGGCTCAAATGCGAAGTCTGTAGTCTTCACGCCATTGTAGATAGTAGCTTTGTAGTGCAGGTCGGGATGCCGGTCTGCGTTACTGATAGCGACGTAGTGGCCGATGTCGTTATACCGCTTATATACCGGGATGATCTTTTCTGACGAGAATCCGTG
>NZ_DATLKJ010000013.1:0-11976 GCF_035538455.1 Chitinophaga sp. | reverse complement strand
GTTGTTCAGCGGATGAGCGAAACGCCTGCTGTACAGGCAAAGGCTGCAATGTCGGCTACTCCAGCTACTCCCGCTGCTGCACCAGCCAGTATAACCGCGGTACCATCATCACATACACCAGCCGCCGCAGTACAGCCACCGGCCTTACAGATGAAGGAACAGGAAACAAAAGAAGAAGAGAACTCGGGCGAAGAAAAGAAAATACAACGCAAGCCTATCTTCGACAGTATGGCTGATCCTCCTGAAGACAGGCTCCAACGCAAGGCTACCGGCGACGCACAAACGGGGCATAGCGAAAATACAGCAAGTCCTTCCGTAGAACAACGTCTTCAGCACACCAAAGGTGCCGGAACGCCTTTGCCATCCGACACGCGTAGTGCAATGGAATCTTCCATGGGGGCGGATTTTAGTAATGTGCGTGTACATACCGGGTCTGAGGCGGCCTCCCTGAGCAATGACCTCCAGGCGCAAGCCTTTACGCATGGGAGCGACATCTATTTCAATGAAGGAAAATTTGATGCCGCCAGCAGCACCGGCAGGCACCTGCTTGCACACGAACTGACACATACGGTACAACAGGGCGCTTCTATCCAGAAGAAGCCCATGCTGTCTCCTGCACCGGATAGTGTTCAGCGGGCGCAGAGCAAGGAACCTGCCGGTGCTGCGGCCGCACACGATACCCCTTCTGCGGAAGTGGTAAATATATCTTCCGGCACTTTTAATCCTTCTGCCAAACTACACGAAGAGATAAAAGCCGCCGGAGAAGAAGGGATGCTGGTACGCATTTCTGGCGGAAAGATTGCCGGCGCCGGCATAATAAGGGTGAGGGAGAAAGAAGGCATATTGGAAAGTGTGAAGAAAAAAGCCTTCCTCCCGCTGAATGTACCCTTGCTGGCGGCCATGAATCCCACGCTGGCAGTCAGCATAGAAAGCGGCGAAGTGAAAGGCTTTGCTACAGTCGGAGAGCATGAAGGTACACGCGCTGTCCTGCAATGGATAGAATCACATGAAGGCGCCCTCAGCTGGCTGACCGGCATCGATGTCGGCAAAGTGCCTGCGGCTGTTACCAATACTTTCGAAAGCGGACACTTTACTTTCACCGCCAACGGCATCAACGTAAAAGTCGGCGGCTTCGCGGACGCCACCATGGACCTGGGCTTCACCGACATGGAGCCAGCCGCACACGTAATAACAGATATAGATATCAAAGGCGTAGCCACCGGCCACCTGGATATTACGTTAAAAGAAAGTAAGTTCTCCGGGGAAGGCAACTTCGCCGTTAACTATCATTCCTTCTCCGGAAACATCGATGCTAAATTTGCAGAAGGTGTACTGGATGTAAAAGGAACAGTGGCCTACGCAAATGATAAGCTGGGTGGTTCCATCACCTTGCTCATGACGGATGAAGAAACGGCGAACAAGTTCGCTGTTAACCAGGTGAAAGGCGGCAAAGCAGAAGAGGCGGAATTACCGGCAGAAGTGCCCGCTGCTAAAGGCAAAGGCAAGCGCGCCCTCGCCGGTATGGGAACCCTTACCTTCAAACTCACAGACTGGTTTGCCGGTACTGTAAATGTTATAGTCGATGGTAAAGGCTATGTGACAGTAATTGGTAAGATAGCACCGCCCAAGGAGATCATTCTTTTTGAGCAGCAGGATCACAGCAAGGAGCTCTTCAAGTTCGAAGCACGCGCGTCCTATGGTATACCCGTGATAGGCAATGTCTTTGTATTTGCTAACATAGGTCTGACCGCGCTTGCGAAGATCGGTCCTGCTAAAATTTACAACATTGAAGTAAATGGCACCTATTCCAATAATCCGGAAATTGCCAAAGAAATATCATTATCAGGCTCCCTGAATATCTCTGCATTTGCAGGCCTGCGCCTGCGCGCTGAAGGTGGCGCCGGTCTTGAGCTGCTAGGTCACGACCTGAAAGTAGGCGTGGGCGTAAATGCTGACGCAGGCGTGAAAGGCTATATAGATGCACGCCCTACCATAGGCTACCGCGATCCGGGAGAATTCTTCTTCAAAGGACACATGGAAATAGCAGCCCAACCATTCCTTGGTCTCAGTGGTGATCTTTTTGTAGAGGTAGACAGTCCGTGGTGGTCGCCATTGCCAGATAAAAAATGGACCTGGCCAATCGGTGCGCTTGAATATCCATTGCCGGGAGAATTCGGTATTGGTGCAGATGTTGAGTACGTATTAGGTTCCGGCAAAGTGCCAGAGATCACCTTCGGCAAAGCAGACTTCGACGGACAGAAATTCATGACCGATCTCGTGGATGATCACGTACCGCAAAAGACCGGCAAAGACAAAGGGGAAAAACAAGGCAAATTTGTAGACGGCGGTGCAGCTGCACCACCAGCCGCAGGCGGCGCACCATCAGGTAAAGCCGGCGGTGGTAAAACAGACAAAGGCGGAAAACCCGCACCGGCGGGCAAACCTGCACCAGGAGCCAAACAGGCGCCAGCCCCCGCAAAAGGTGGTAAAGGCAAAGAAAAGGATAAAGACAAAGCCGATCCGCAGGAAGTGAAGAACTTCGCCGACGCCATGAAGAAGGTAAAAGCACTGGAAGGCCATAAACCCATGACCCATGAAGAGATCGTAGCCGCGGTGGAAGCTATCAAGAAACAACATAACGTCGCTAATATCACCATCGCTGCCAAAGGCAACGACAAATGGAGAGTGACCGGCAGCCTGAAAGGCAAGGGCAATAAACAGTCTGCGTTGGTGCCAGCTGTCATGAAACCTGGTGATGATAAGAAGAAGACAAAGAAGGACGTTGATAAGGATAAAAAATTAGCGGCAGGTGTTCAGGCGTTGAAGGATAAAGATAGGACAGTGGCTGGTGACGGTGTGTTAACAAGAGGAGAAGCGGAAAAGGTCGCTAAGGATGTAAGAAATGAACATAAAAATGTCTTTAAATCAATTACCGTACTTGATGATAAAACAAACTGGAAATATCATTACATTCAGAAGGCGGATAAGCCTGATATAGAAGGAAGTAAGAAAGCGGATGAGAAAACTACCTTAAAAGAAGGCGGTTATCTTAAATCTCCACATGGTATTTTGAAGATTACTAAAGTAGATATTAAGGGTGATAAGGTATACACAATAAAACTAACAGAACCTAAAAAGGAAGGACCTAGATTTGTTATCAGCTCGGCGCTACAGAAAGGGACGATAAAGGTATATGACGATAAAATACTTCCTGTGCGACAGTTACCGGCAGAATGGGACGGTGATAAAATAAGGTCTAGGCTTTATGACAGCCCGTTCAATTGGCAAGGTAAACAAGCCAAGGTTATGGCTGATCCCTCGAAGGGAGAAGCGTGGGTTAAAAACAGAGTTAAGAAAGTGAAAGCGTCAGGTGATGAAAATGCATGGAAAAGATTAGCCATGGACGAGTTTATTGTGGATTTAACTCCAGACAACCAAATCCCGAAGATGGAAGACTATGATCCAGATAAAGTAAAATATAGCGTTGATCATAAAGATAGCATTAGTAAACACTGGAATAAGAGTGGCAATAATGCTGGGGATGATGAAAGAAAGTATCAGGTTGTAGGAAATGACAGCATTCTGCGGGTTATAACAGCACGTTGGAATAGTAAACTTGTACCGATTACTGCTGAAAAATATCATCTTTTTGTAAGGCCCGGATTCAATTCGAAATTGAAACAATACACAACTACTGATTTTACTATTGGAACAGAGTCATTTAGAGATGAAACAGGAAAACCAATAGCTTAAGAGAACCAACAATAATAAAGAAAACTCCATGAAACTTGAACTTAAAGCAAAAGGCCCGGTAACGGACCTGAAGATAAGCCCGGATGGTAAGTTGTTAGCAGTAGTACAAAGAGTTGCTGACGCCGACCTTTCTTTGCTAACAATCTGGAGTACATCAATGTGGAAGTGCATTAATGAAATTAAAAGCAGCAATGGTGTCGGAATTTTAACAACTTCATTTAATCATGATAGTGATACACTTGGGTTTTTATCAGACGATAATATCGTAAGATTATTGGATGTGAAAAAAATGGAAGTATTTAAAGAGATAAGCGTGCCTGTGTCTGAATCTATTCAGTTTGCAAAAAGGAAGGACCTGATATTGATTTCCGGGGAAGATATAAGGGTATACAATACTGCAAGTGGCGAATTAATATGGAAATATGATATGTATAAAGCGTATCAGCCAACACTTAGAATTCCTGATGACTTGTTAACTAATTATTACTCTATTCCAGGTTGGATAAAAAATGGTTCTTATAGAAATGCCCCGGCTGTCGCGGCCTTTTGTGGAGAAGATAATCATGTTATAATGACAGGCAAAAATGATAATATGTTTTCTGTGTTTGAAATCAGTTCTGGTAAATGTCTTAAACAATTCCCAGGAGGTGTTTTACAAGCAGAACGCCTGGAAATTGATCCCAAGGAGAAATATCTTTTTTTGATTTCTAAAATACCAGATGCTAATTTATTATGGGATTTAAAAACGATGGAAAGGATGTTACCCAAATATCTGAACGATGAGTATTATGGTGCACCTTGTTTTTGTTTTCATCCTTCCTCCTCATTTTTTGCTACAGGAGGGAAGAGTGGTATGGTGTTTCTGACTGATATGAAGGACGGAGAGTTCGTCATGATGGAAGAAGTGCATAAGGGAGAAGTATATACATTGCAGTTTACCTCTGACGGTAAAACCTTGATCTCAGGAGGAAGCGATGGGGAAGTATATTTAACTGACATTACCGGTTTTGTTTCGTGATTATTGAAATGTTTGATCTTTATAAATAACCAGATATGAAAACAAACAGCCGCCGTAATCGCCGGCATCGTAACCCTGAAACTGCTGAGAAAAAAGAAACCCCGTTTTTCAGCCCCAAACAGAAAGCACTGCAAACAAAAGAAGATGCTTTCTTCCAGCCTAAACTAACAATAGGACAGGCAGGAGATACCTACGAACGTGAAGCAGACGCCGTAGCGGATAAGGTGGTTAATAAACCATCTGCTAAAGGCAATGCTGTTCAACGCAAGGAGATCTCCGCTGTGCAAGCGATGCCGGAAAAGAAAGAAGAGGAAAAGAAAGTGCAGAAGATGCACAATAAAGATAAGAAGGAGGAGGAGAAAAAAGTGCAGAAGAAGGGTAAGGAAGATAAGAAAGAAGAAGAGAAGAAAGTACAGAAAAAAGGCAAAGGGGATAAGAAGGAAGAAGAAAAACCTGTCCAAAAGAAAGAAGACGAAGAGGTACAAACAAAAAAAGCAGGACCCAATAAAGAAGAAGAAAAGCCTGTTCAGAAAAAAGAAGAACACGAAAAGAAACCCGCTGCCGACGAAATGCTCATCGAAGACAAGGACAAACACGGCCAACCTGCTGTAATGACCAAAGAAAGCCCTTCCCGCGGTACACAGCAACAGAATGAGCACCTCGCAGAGCAACTCAGAGAACAACGTAACCACGGCACGCCGATGTCTGCTGATGTCAACAGAGAAATGAGCCAGGCTATAGGCGCTGACTTCAGCGGTGTAAACATCCACACCGGCGACAAAGCCAAAGAACTCAACAACGACCTCGGCGCTCAGGCGTTCACACATGGTAACGATGTATACTTCAACAGCGGCAAATATGATCCCTCGTCTGCGACCGGGAAACACTTGCTCGCACACGAACTTACACATGTCGTACAACAAGGTGCCGCTTCCGCGCTGCCGGAACATCATGCTGCTCCCGCTGCAACCCACACCGCACCCGGTGTTCAGCGGGAAATGTCTACTCCCTTGCCTGCCGGCGTAACCCCCAATAAAAAAACAAAAGTAGCCAGCTTCAAAGCCGGTGACTTCGATATAGTAGTGAAGCCCGACAGAAAAGCATTGAAGGGAGAAAAAATTAATCCCAATGGCGCCAAAACCAAATTTAATCTTCCATACCAGATCAATCCCAAGTGGACTAAGGATGGTAAGGTAGAAAGCGTTACCATCACCAAAAAACTGGTGCTCGAAACTGTTTATGCCCAAAAGGTTGCTGCAAAGGATAAATCAGGATACGGCAGGGGGGCCATCCAATCAGATATAAAAGAGGGCCATGATACGCTTGGCTTCCATGAAGGTAGTCATGGTACTGACCTGATTGACTATGTAAAAACGCATCCATTCCCTGAAATGGTGATAGAAGCCCCCGTATCCAAAGCGGAATACGAATCGCTGGTGAGTGAGTGGAAAACAAAGCTGAATGAGTTCGTGGCTGATATGCAGAAAACCACTGAAGAAAAAACCGATAATGTACAGGACCCTCCCGGTCAATGATAAGATAGCTGAATGATCATGAAATACAATTCAAAAAACGCACAGGTATTACAGGAGTATTTGTTGTGGCTGCATAATGAAATGAGCCGGCGTCTGTCTGAATACTTCAAACCCGGAGCGGATCTGCCGGTTCCCGCCTCCGCAACTGGTCCGGAGCTGTCCTGGAACAGAGCCCCGGTTACAAAATTCATCCTGGAAAATAAGCTGGATAAAAACGAACAGCTATTGCTGATCATGGCGCTGGCGCCACATATCAACGCGGTCTTCTTTGAAGATGTGATCAATGAATACCTGGTAGATAAGGGCGATTTTCCGCTTATCGGCTGCGTGAAAGGCACACAGTTCCGCGGTATGCTGCCCACCGGAGACACACTGCTCTTCTTACTGGGCGGCCTCGATCTCGCTGAACGCATCAAGGTAATGGGGCTGTTCAGTGAATCCCACCTTTTCGCAAAGCGGCAGATACTCTGGCTGGAATCACCTCCCGATGGAGAACCGGTCATGAGCGGAAAGATTGTACTGTCTCAGGAATTTATTGACCTGTTCCTTACAGGAGAGTACGCCAAACCGCGCTTTGGTAGCGACTTCCCGGCAGAAGGTATCTCCACGCCGCTGGATTGGTGCGACCTCGTACTGAACGCACAGACCATGGAACAACTCCACGAACTGAAAAAATGGTTACGCTTAAAGGATAAACTTATACATACCAATAAACGGCTGAAGCCTGGCTACAGGGCGCTGTTCTATGGCCCTCCCGGCACCGGCAAAACTTTGTCGGCCTGCCTGCTTGGTAAAAGGGATCCCGCAGATGAGAATCAGGAAGACTTCGATGTTTTCCGCATCGATCTGTCGTTGGTAGTGTCAAAGTTCATCGGCGAAACAGAAAAGAATTTATCACGGCTGTTTGATAAGGCGGAACACAAGAATTGGATTTTATTTTTCGATGAAGCGGATGCTCTCTTCGGCAAAAGGACAAATATCCGTGATGCACACGATAAATACGCCAACCAGGAAATCGCTTACCTGTTGCAACGTATCGAGAACTATAATGGCCTGGTAATATTAGCCTCCAACTTCAGAAATAACATTGACCCCGCATTTTCGCGGCGCTTTCAGTCTATTATACAATTCCCCATGCCCGGATATGCCGAGCGGCTGCAGCTATGGAAGATGATCCTGCCCGATGAAATGATGGAGAAAGAAGGCACCATCAATAAAGTAGCTGCCGCTCATGAAATTTCTGGTGCATCCATCATCAATGTGGCACAGTACTGCTTCCTGAAAAATATGCAGCACAACGGTAACATAACTCCTATATCTGCCACAGATGTGGAAGAGGGCCTGATAAGGGAATTTAATAAAGAGGGAAAGATTTACAAATAACGCGGAAACACATTATTCTTTAACTCTGTTGAAGATCTCACTATTGTTAGCCCTTACAACAAAATATCTGGCAACGCCCTTATTGTCTTTTACAAATTCAACATCATAAGGTTCGTTCTCATTCCAGTAGAAAATATTCCCGCCGGCATATTTCAATGTCGTCCGTTCTTCATTTGGCGGTTTCACATAGAGTGTATCATTGCTGGCAATGATCGTGAGCGTGACCTTACCGGAACTATATTTGCCGGCGAGAGAAGATAACATGGTAGCTGTTGCCTGAACCGGTGTATGCCGGAATTTTTTCTGTGCCAGCAGCCACTGATAAAGGCTGTCGGTCTGATATGCCTGTACCCAGCTGTCATGGCCGGTTTCAGGGTAGACGGTGAATTTAACGCCGGAGTTATATCTTTTCAGCGCTTTGATCATACTTTCGCTGGCGCTTAAAGGCACCGAATTATCCTTGGCGCCATGAAAACACCATACGGGCATATGACGTAGCTTCCAGATGTTGGAGCTGTCTCCGCCACCGCATATAGGTATAATAGCCGCGAATTCCTCCGGGTGTGCCATCGCCAGGCGCCACGTCCCATATCCGCCCATACTGAGGCCGGTAAGATAGATACGGTCAGGATCTACACGATATTGCCGTTTTGCATATTGCAGGAGACGGTATAGCTCATCATCTACCCATCCATAACCTGGTTCAGCCTGTGGTGAAATAATAATAAAAGGAAACTTGCGTCCCTCCGCGGCCAGCCTCGGCGGACCATGCGCTTTTACTTTCTCAATATCGTTGCCTCTCTCCCCGCTGCCATGAAGAAAAAGCATAACAGGCCAACGTTTGGTGGTGTCCTGCGTATAGCCGTCAGGGAGATACACCAGGTAATTGGTCTCGCGGATATATTTCGCGGCGGTCTGCTGCGCCTGGCTGCACAAAAAGGCAAAGCAGAACAACGCGCACAGGAAAGAGATTTTTTTCATAATAGTCCGTTACAGGAGAAAAGGTACAATAAAAATTATGTCGGGATAATATTATTTGAAACAAGGAAAGATATATAGCTGCATCTCAGCAAGAACCGGGTTTTAACAGTTATCGGCGCGATATAATTTTACAGAAAATTACTCGCTATGCATATCACAGGAGAACCTCCTATCTTGTATTTCGGAACACCGGTTGTATTGATCAGTACCGTCAATGACAACGGAAGCTATAACTTGGCGCCCATGTCGTCTGTTTTCTGGCTCGGCTGGCGCGGCGTATTGGGACTTTCCGCTTTTTCAAAGACAACAGAGAACATGTTGCGCACGCGCGAATGCGTACTGAACCTCCCTTCCGCGGATTTGGCTGGAGCGGTGAACCGGCTGGCTCGCACCACCGGCAGCAATCCCGTCCCGGAAGGAAAATTGAAACGAGGGTATCGCTATGAGCCTGAAAAGTTTGCCACAGCTGGTCTTACACCTGCTCCCGCTGAAATCGTAAATGCCCCTCTGGTGGCAGAATGTCCCGTACAGCTGGAAGCCCGGGTAGAGGCGGTCCATGAAATAGCGGCCGATAATCCCGTTCAGAAAGGTCGCATCGTTACTTTCGAAGTGCGCATTATTCGTGTGCACCTGCATACTTCGATATTAAAAGAAGATAATCCCGATAAAGTGGACCCGGATAAGTGGCGGCCGCTGATCATGAGCTTCCAGGAGTTCTATGGCCTTGGCGAACGAATACATACCTCTACACTGGCGGAAATACCAGAAGCGCTTTATTTTAGTAACGACATAGAACGCGCGCGGGTATCAAGGACAACAATTGAGCCTTAAGTAAATAAAGTAGGATTAACTTATAGCCATCGGGGGCCAATAACTACAATAACTTCACTGCTGCATCTTCCCAATTCAGAATACGCTCATATCCTTCAATATGAATATTATGATGGCCCGTATATAGAAGCGGTTTGCCTTTGAAGTTTTCAAAGTTACGTACCAGGTCGTCTATCATAAAGTCAGCGTTAACGATGGATTTGTCTCCGCAGAAGCAGTATTGGCGCCAGTTCAGGAAAGGAAAAAACTCCTGCAGCCAGTCGTATTTATCGCGCAGTGAAGTCGGGAATTCCATGGCTGCGGACACGATGTATACTTTATATTTCTTATTCAGCGCTGCAATCACCTCTTGTGCATGCGGAAAAATTTCAAGATCTCTGAAGAACCCCGGTGTATGTAAATACTCTTTTATTTTATCCTTATGTTCCGGCGGCAGTATGTCTGTCAGTGTCTTGCCGTGCAGCTCTTCCGTTGTAAACGTTTTCCCGTAATCGCGGTAATACCATTCCCTGGCTTTTTTGATAGGGTCGGCAATGGTTTCGTCCATGTCTATAGCTATAGATAACATCGGGTTAAATTTTTGGATAGACAAGATACATTTTTCTTGCAAGGAATGCAAAGGGAGCAAAGGTGCCTTTGCATTCCTTGCAAGAAAATCTAACCATTAATCAAGTGAGGTACAAACCGGCTCTTATTATCAGTTATCAGTGTATCAGATTCCCGGATACCAATACCCGCAGCCTGCTGGGCAATCACCCAGCTACCGATCACAGGGTATTTACCCTCAAAGGAAGGAAGCTCAAAAAGCTCCTGGAAGATATATCCTTCGCGGCCATAGTTTCCGCCTGAGAATTGCACCATATGCCCATGATCTACAAGATCAATGTTGGCGCCTTCACGGGAGAAGATAGGCTTCTTTACAAAACGGCTCATACCATGCGCGTCAAAGTAGGCGGGCAATAGAAGAGGATGATTGGGATACAGCTCCCATAAAATAGGAAGAATCGCCTTGTTGGACAACAACTGTTTCCACGCCGGTTCTATCCAGTAACTACGGTTTACATCTTCCGGTATATTTCTCCCGAAATCTTCCTGTAGCATCCATTCCCACGGATACAGCTTGAAAATATTCTTAATAGGTAAATCTTCTGCGTCTACAAACATGCGGGCGCCTGCATCCCAGCCCAGGTCATCTATAAAGAGCAGCCTGGTGCTCAGACCGGCCTGCATGGCACAGTCGCGTATGTATTCTGTATTGGTAAGATCTTCCAGTGTCTGCTTGAGGCACGCAAAGTGAAGCATGCCCGGATGCAGGTATTCAGAGAGATACTTCCACCCATCGATAAGCTTTTCATGAATGGAATTAAACTGATCTTTCGATTTGTCGAAGTCCTGCAGCCAGAACCATTGCACAATACCAGCTTCATACAGGGAAGTAGGAGTATCGGCATTGAACTCCAGCAGCTTGAGCTGTTTGTTTTTATAGCAGAAGTCAAATCTGCCGTAGATAGCAGGATGATCTTCCTGCCAGGTTTTCTCGATGTAGGGAATAATCCATTCAGGAATGCTGAAGAGATGGTACAGGTTGTTGTCCATCACATGCTGTACTGCACCAAGGCACATGTCCCACATTTCCTGGGTGGCATTTTCTATCATCGTTATTTCTTCCATATCAAAAGCGTAGTAAGCGCTTTCATCCCAATAGGGAACGTCGGTGGTATGGAAGCCAAATCCCAGCTGCTCCACGGCATGCTGCCAGTTATTGCGTGGGGTGATATTGAATCTTTGCATCTTGCTAACGTTAATGTATATACGGATATCCGGAGATCAGGACGACACGCTGTAGCCATGACCGCCAAAGCCTCCACGGCTGATAGTACCTTTTACATGATTATAGCCCATATTGGAATGCTCGCTGATACCGCCGGAATAATAACCTGCCCGGTGATAGCTGCCGCCATACCAGGAACCATAAGGCCTGAAGGCATAGTACCAGAGTCCCGCTCCATGGGAATGATAATAGGTACGGTTGTATCCTGCCGTAGTATCGCCACGCATATATACCCTGCGGTGCTCATCCCGGGTAGGCCGGTTGCAACTGGCCAATACAGCAGTTATCAGGACCAGTTGTATATGCGCCGATTTTTTCATGTTCCTGATGGGGTTTGATTTATTGAACGGTGACATATATCTCGTAGTCCTTTTGCAGGTTAATACTCTTGGTATCGCCATTCTCATTCTCACCGGTTTCAGTGCTGTAGCCCAGAGAAGGAACGGTGTCGTTGTGTACTACCGTCTTGTACAGGTTGAAGTTCGCCCAGATCTTATGGGTCGTAGTGATAATGTCATGGGTGCTGTCGAGGTGTGCGGTGGTGATCATGGTCTCCACTGCGCCTGCCTTGTTGACGGCCGTAGTTACATCCTCGTTTTCATCTTTGCAGCTGCCCAGCGTCAGTACAGCAGCCATCGCTGCCG
>NZ_DATLKJ010000012.1:0-7151 GCF_035538455.1 Chitinophaga sp. | reverse complement strand
TAGCCTAACAAAACATTTAACCGGTTTTATGAATTAGCTGAGGCAATCCATTCCGGAAGGAACCAGGAAGTATAAAGATGGCTCCTTTCCATCAATAAAGAATTGGGAAATTTTGGAGATAGACCTATCCAAGAAATTCCCAGCACCAGCGGCAAATATTGGCATTTAGATTTCGGTCGTAGCTTAGATCATTTTCGGATGTCCACTCCGCGCAACAGGCGCACCTTTGTTGCTGTTCAAAGTATTTTTGCCATCTGGTATTATTATCTGCAGAGGATTGCGTCCGATCATATTCCTTCACGTTCACCGGGGGCCTGCAATAGGAATGATTGGAAAACCAATTACGGTGCGCTTTATCCCAGTGGCCCAATTCATCGTTGATGATCCGGAATTCACCGTAACGGTCAAGAAAGATTAGTTTCGAATACCCGATAAATACAGATATCAGCTGGCATATGGCCGGATTATCAAGGAAATCGTCAGGCAAGCCTTTTAACAGATCGACAAAAAGGCGGGTGTCATTGATTTCTTCGGTCGGCTCAACATGTTCGATAATACCATTATGCGCCATCACCAGTCCCGGATGGACCTCGAAAGGATGGCAATTTTCTTTGTCGATACTGCCGGAAGTAGCGATACGGAAATGAAGGATCATCGGAAGCGTATTATCCTGGCGGATACGTAGGTAGTGCGTGTACAGCTTTTCGACCGAATGCATTTCCTTGTATACTTTCAGGTTGGAACCATCTGTATAGGCAATGCCACCACCATCGGGATTTTGGTCCCAACATACACGGAAAGTAGATTCATCAATCACACCGCTTGTATTCAAAATGGCTATGCACATGTCTTCATTGATTTTAAGCGGTTGAGCAAACGTTTTATATCTCTTTCCTTGGATAGGTCGGTATTGAAATATTCCAGGGCGACATGGAGCACCCGTTCCAGCAACATGGACTCCTTACCTGAATATTGGGACTGAATAAGTTTTCCCAGCTCTGTGGACTTATCGAATGCAGCTAAAGTAACCGCCAGGATACTATGCTGGGCCCTGCTCACCATCAGCCGGCAAAACGATAAGCGGAACAGGAGCACGTTCATATCGTAAACTTTTGCCGGGAACCGTAATTCAATGCGGTCCGGCCAGATCCTTATCGCCTGGTGCTTTTCAGGATCTGCTTTTAGCAAGCGTTCTGTTTTTCCTTTGCAATAATTCTTTTTTAAGCGGTCCGGGTACATTGACATGAACAAAGGCAGATAGGGTCGGCAGTAGTCAAAGAAAGCCTGCCCGCATTTGGGTGGTAAGGAAAGATGTATATGCCCACCGGCATTGATGTGATTATCGGCATTCAGCGCCTGCCTGATCTGGGGTAGCCACACTATTTCTATTTTTGGTGAAAACAATGGGTAGACCGGTGTCTTTAGCTCCCAATCGACCGATCCATCTTTTTCCATGATACAGCCGGTTCCATGGTACAGATCTTCTTTGCTCCAGAAACCGCAGAATTCCGGGGGCCCACCTTTTTCGATCTCGAAACCGATCCCGGCTTCATCTTCATTATTCCTGTAATCGTCCGGAACAGGTCCTTCATGGTAGGGCCAGATTTCGTCGTGGTCATGATCATCATCATCTTCATCAAAAGAATTATCTATGATATCGGTATCCGTATTCATAGGAGCAGTATCCGATAGCTGCTCCTGCTCTTCAGACAATACAGCAACCGGAATGACACGCCCATCTAAAGTAGTAGTGAGACCACTGGCGGATAAACCATCCACATCGTAATACCGGCCTTCATACAAATAGCAATTGGAGGCGTATCGCATATGTGTACAAAAGGAAGCTTCGGTCCCGACATTTACACTAATACTTTCCGAACGTAAAATGTACAGATAGTCTACCTCATCAAAAATGATAAATGTAACATCGAGTACCTTGTGGTAGTAGGTACTACCGATTGCTGCACAATGGTCTAATAAGGTCAGCATTCCTGTAGCGGTCAATACCACCTGGTTCTTTTGGTCATGCCACTGGGGCGGCAGGTAACCATCCCGGATACTCTGCCTCACCAATCTTAATAATTGTCTCGTCATAACTCATTATTTTATCCGTTTGTGAATCTGATCCGGCTATGGCGTTTCGGCCTCTTCAAGCCATCATCAGTGCCGGAAACTACCGGCAGACGCTCATCGCCGCCTAAATTTTGGCAGCTGCCACGCAGCCAGGCCCGAATGGCAGATCACTTTGAAAAAAAATACGACCGAGGCGACGCAGCGCGCCCTCCGAAGGAGGCCCGCGGCGGTGGAGATTTTTTTTCAAAGTGATCTGCTTTCGGGCGGCCTGCGTAGATTTGCCCGAAATTTTAGGCGGCAGTGAGCTGGATGAACAGGAAGACTTTAATATCCTGATCGAAAACGGCAGTAATGATTACGATTAAACGAAGTATGGATTTTTTATGAGCGCGATGCGGTAGTTAAAGCTGCATCCGTAGGAGGCGAAACTGGGAGTTGGTATTTATACAGGGAAGAATAAATCAGGGTTATTGATCATGCAAATAAAAGGAGCCATAGTGGCTATAACGGTATGACCTATACGAAAATGACATTAAAACAAAAATGCCAGCTCCGATCAGAGCTGGCATTTTCACGTATCATAATTTATACTTTTACCCGGATCAGGTTACAGGGCCGGAATACCGGATAATATATGGCTGCACCAGGAGGCAATTTTCAAAATTACTTTTACGCCCCTGGAAGATAAATTGCTTTTCGAATTTCTCCGGCGAAAAGCCGCTGGTGGGCTCATCGCTACTGATTGCCACGATCGGCATGATCACCAGATCGCCCTCCCTGGTCTTTCGGCCCAATAACTGTTCCCAATGGTAGCCGGAGAAAATAGCAGGATCGGTCATTTCACCGATAACATCAGCAGGGGCATTATCCGAAGCTATGATCTCCTTTACTTTATTGCCTGCTCCCAGCTTTACTTTTAGAGCGTATAAGCCCGGCTCCTTTCGCATGATCAATGTACCGGAGTATTTACAATGTTTATCGAAAATTTTCACCAGGGCCTTGGCAGCAGCTTCTTTATGGCTGCTATTCTGGGCGGGCGCGGTAGCTATAGCAGTAATTAAAGCAAGCAATAAAAATAGTGTTCTCATAGTGTGCTATTATTTATTTAGTATGAAAAAACCTTTGATCATGGGCATCGGGTACCACCGGAATGATTGCGTTCAAACTGGTCCGCACGTATCTGCATCAGGTTCGCATCATTAGGATGCTCGGTCTTGAATTTAGTCCAGGCGTCTGTATCTTCCAAGCCCTCCCATGAAAGGGCGAGCGCGTCATTGTAATTTAATCCAAAAAAAATACTCTGCAGAAAGTCCGCCATATTGGTAACATAATTATTGGCCATCATCTCATGATTCAATGCCACTTTCCATTCCGGCGCATCATTCGATAGCTTCTTTTTTATCAAGAATATCCCGTGTAACATTTCATGGACCAGGGTCGCGACAATTAATTCCTTGGAGGAATGGGTCAGCACATCGGAATTCAAACGTGTTTTTATGAAATAATTGCCCTCGGCCAAAGTTTTGGCCGCATCGATACTTCCCATTGCTTCCTGGGTGAATACCACGGTGTATTCTCCCTTACCACCGAATATCTGGTTGAACATAGCCGAGATTTGATTAAGCACCGGGCGATTCAATACCACCTGCGTCGCCCAGGCCAGGCAGGGATCTGCTACCGATTTATCGACGAGTACAGTATCCAAACCATAATTACCGCCACCGCCGATCGTCAGATCATTACTAGGCCCACCGGCGCCACCGGTCCCGGACCAGTTTTCTGTAGTATATACCGGTGGCAGCGGATCGATCTCATCGGGATTACAATAAACCTGCCAGCCGCCGTAACCCTGGAACCAGGTATTCCAGCCACAACCCATCTGGTTGGGAATACCGCAATCCTGCACCATACTCGGATGACCTTCACCACGTGTATAAACAACATTCTGCACACCATTGCAAATGGCTACCCAGGTACATTCATGGTAATAAAGGCATGCCTCTGTGTGGGTGCTACTGGTTTGAGGTTCGCCCTGCAGGTACCGGAAATTGCCATAGCAATGACCGTCCAGCCCCTGCACCAGCATGACGCTATTTTGTGAACGGTCCAAGCGAACCTGGGAACGTGGGTCCTGGCCGGAATAAATTTCACATACTTTCAAGTCGTAACCATTGCCACTGCGCTGCGCTGCCAGGAAACGACGAACGTTTGTTTGTAAATTATCGCTGAAAAGCTGCGCACCACCAACCACTTGCCCTTTAAGGGGAATATACACCAAATTCTTATACGACTTAAAATCGGCAGCAGCAAATGCCTGGTCCCATTGCGGACGCCAGGCAATGAATAAGCTATCATTCAGCTTTTGACGAAGCGCATAATGATCTATTTGCGCGTAAGCAGTGCGGATTCCTGTAATGTCAAACTCGGGACGATCGACAGCACCAGTTCGATCCGCTTTCTTACATGCGGACAACAGTGCCAAACAACAAGCGAATAATAGCCATGAAATTGGGATTCGTTTCATTTAAAAGGGGTTTTTAGGTGTTAAGAAAAATAAGACTGGTATTTTTTACTGCGGAAATCCAATAGGATTTTTTTAGAGCTGCTGCTATAGAAATGAACCAAACAGGGGGACGCAGTCAGACAAGTCGAGGACTGACAATCATTGGCTAATAGCTAACGGATCCAGGCCGGTTCCGCAGTGGTATCAACTATAGAGACATTAAGGAGCTTGTTATGCAGCACGGTTTTGGTTCCGGGCAATACAGCAAGGATGGTATCAGCGGTGCTCAGCTGTAATTTTCCGCTTATTAACGTCACTTCCATGGATGTGCTATCTGCCTTCAGGTTAAATCGGGTACCTAATACCGTGATCCGGGCAGCTGCACCATGAATAATAAAGGGGCGACGCTCACTTGCCTGGACCTCGAAAAAAGCCTCGCCCTCCATTTCCAGGGTGCGGGCAAATGTCGCTATATCAAAGGCAAGCGAAGAACCGGCACGAATCCTGGCACGGCTGCCATCCGGCAGTTTCAGCCAACAATTCCTACCGGAAGGAATTTCCAATATTACCCGTTCAGATCCTCCTTTTGCAATGGTGCCAACCGACATCGTATCCTTTTGCACGACCACCGGGACTTCGGCAATAGAAAAAACGCTATCTCCTACCGGCATGAAGATATGATGCGTACGGGTATTTACAGGAGCCAGCATTAACGAGCGATTCGAATTATGCTCCGATACAACCGGGGTATGCTTACTAACAGGTAGCGAGAGGCAATAGGCGATGACACCTATAAGTGGAAGTACCACAGCTGCAGCTCTCAGCATTACGATCATCCGGGTGCGTTTTCTTTGCTGTTCTGCTGCAATACGCGCTAGGGCCCGTTGCAGCGGGGCCTCCGGGTCGTAATTCTTACAAGCGCTACGAATCCGCGACCACCTGGTCGGATCGCTTAACCGCGTTGTGAGCACCTGGTTGTTGTTGTTGCGCTGATACCATTGTTTTAATTCCGGTAACCGATCCAGGTTCTGATCGACTACCAGGAAATAAACCAGGTCCTTAGCGAGGCGCAATGCACGTAACACGTCGTTTATGGCCATGACAGTAATATTCATGCCGGATCATCGATCAATAACGATCAGGCGCATCGGAAACTTCACCGGTTCCAAACGAAATTTCCAGGTTCAGGAAAATAGCAATCCCTACTAAATGAAACACCGGACTATTGCAAAATCGCTACGCCCGAAGAAAATATTTTTTGAATTAGTGCAGCAAAAGGGCTTGCAGCACCAGGAACGTCCTTGTGGACAAGAGTTTGCGTAGCTTATCGACACCTTTCTGCCGCTGGGTCAAAACCGTACTTTGGGAAATGCCCAGCTGGCAGGCAATTTCTTTTACTTTCATACCCTGGTACAGGCTCATCGTAATGACCTGCCGGCATCCGGGCGGCAGGCTTGCAATAGCGCGATCCAGCTCCAGCACCGTTTCCAGCTCTATTATGGCTTCCTCGATACAAGGCTCATCATGGCCTATCAGCATATCCGTGTACCGGTTGCGCCTCCTGGCTTCCCGTTGCTGAGACCGCAGCACATTTAAAGAAGCATTTTTTACTGTTACATATAGGAATGCTTTGATTGCCTGTACGTGACTAAATGCATTGCGCTTTGTCCAGATCTTTACCAGCGCATCTTCAGCAATTTCTTCTGCGCTGGAACGGTCCACATTCATTTTCTGGGAAAAATAACAGAGCGGCCCATAGTAGGTACGAAACAATGTCTTGAATGCTTCGTTGTCTCCTATGCGAAATGCCTGCAAGTCAAAGCAGTCAGGGTTCAGGGCTGGTTCAGCAGCAGTCTTGATCATGTCTTCTGGCTTATATGAAAATTTTTCCGTTTACTTTAATCGGAACTATAGGTGGGATTGCTAATTGGGAACCGGATGCGAATATAATAAAAACATTTTTATACGTAGTGCAGATATCATCGACTGCATTATTATAGCACTGCAGGCCATTATTTTGGATTTAAAGACATATGCGTTTTTTAACGCAGGAAGTATAGCCATTAACCTCGTTGGGATTCCAGGGATTCCAGGAATTTCGGACCTGCAATTAACTTATATTGCAATACCATGATAAGGGGAATATGCTTCGCCAGGTCATCCGGTGGCAGTGGTGTCAATCAGCCCTTGAATATATTTAAATGTCCATTGACACCATACCTACTAAATTCCCAAAAAAACATTCGAATTCTGGGCACCACCAGACGTCAGACTGGAGCTCGATCTATTTCCGGAAAAGAGGATCGCAAGGTCAATAAATTCGGAAATTCCAAAAATACCGGCAACAGATTAGCAGATCGCCAAGGATTTGTACTTTCATCAGAATGGCCTATCATATTATTGTACCCAACAGGTATTTTTTTATTGTTTAATCTAACGTGTTGTGCTATTAACAAGGCAAATTGATTGTAATAATAAATATGTATATAGATATGAAATAAAAAATGTTGTGCATTCGTCTAAGTAAATAACTACAAATACAAAAACGATCGATGCACAACATTAGAACGAATTT
>NZ_DATLKJ010000011.1:0-30533 GCF_035538455.1 Chitinophaga sp. | reverse complement strand
AAACATATTTTTAAATGAGCGACTGTTCATTTATATTTGCACCATGAGATTAAGAGACGAACAAAAGGAACTGCTGATAAAGCAGAAGGCCATTGATATGATTGTCAGTGAAGGATTGGAAGGTTTTGGCGTCAACAAACTGGCCAAAGCGGCGGATGTAGCGCCGGGTACCATTTACATTTACTATAGGAACAAGGAAGACCTGATCATGCAGCTCTGCCTGGAAGTCAGCTCTAATATCCTGCGCAGCAGTATCAGGGGATTGCAACCTGAAATGTCATTTGGCGATGGCATGCGGTTACAATGGAAAAACAGGTACCAGTATGCAGTTCGGCATCCGCAGGAAGTACAGTTCATTGAAAAGGTACGTTATTCCTCCATATATGAGAAGATCACCGAGGCCCTTACTGTTGAATATGGCAGTGCGTTGGGTGCTTTCATACAGGCGTCGCGCAAACGCAATGAGCTGGCCGAAATGTCTTTTGAAATGTACTGGTCGCTCGCCTTTGCACCGCTATATCAACTAATCAATTTCAGCCAACAGATAACCGCCAAGGGCACACGCAGGTTCGTACTCACTGAAGCCAAGCTGAACGAGGCCCTGCATCGCGTATTGAAAGGATTGAAGCCTTAAAAAAATTTCCATTTAAAATGAATGAGCGCTCAGTAATTAATTATACCATGACAACCGGTATAATCAATAGCAGCGAAAACCAGGAAAAACAATACCTGGAAGAAATAAAAGAAAAAATAAAACGGGCTGTCACACAAAGCGGGCAGTCTGCCAGACAGAAAGCTGCAGAGTTACTGGAACAAAAGCAATACGTCCGGGATAACAGGGATGAAAAAGAGGGCATGATACAGTATATCTCGCTGACGGCTGGCAGTGGAGAAGCCCTACTGGCAAGGAACAGGCGATTAGCAAAGCTGCTGCAGTCGCCCTACTTCGGACGCATCGATTTCCGGGAACACCAGCATCACGCCGCCACACCGGTGTACATTGGCGTACATGCATTCACCGATCAGCATACCGGCGCCAATCTTATATACGACTGGCGTGCACCCATCAGCAGCATGTTTTACGATACCGAACCGGGAGATGCCCGCTACGAAGCACCTTCAGGCCCAGTAAGCGGACAACTAGAGTTAAAGCGCCAGTACCGCATCCGCAACGGACAACTCGAATTCATGCTGAATACAGCCGCACATATCTATGATGACCTACTGCAAAAAGAGCTGAGTACCGCTTCTGCCGACAGGATGAAAAATATCGTAGCCACCATACAACAGGACCAGCACCAGGTTATCAGGAATGAAAATGCAAACGTGTTGATCATCCAGGGGGTTGCGGGTTCCGGTAAAACCTCCATAGCCCTGCACCGTATTGCGTTTCTTCTGTATCGCTTCAAGGATACCATCAAGGCCGGAGATGTACTGATCCTGTCTCCCAATAAAGTATTTTCTGATTACATCTCTAACGTTCTACCAGAGCTGGGAGAAGAAAATGTGCCCACTTCCGGCATGTACAACCTGTTGCAGGAGATTACCGGCTATAAACATCAGGCGCAGCACCTCTTTGGGCAGGTATCAGCACAGCTGCGTAAAACAGATACAGCGCTGGAAGAACGGATCCGTTTCAAATCTTCATCGGAGTTTCTTGTCAGACTGAATGAATACGTCATCTATCTCAACAATCATTGTTACAAACCAGTGGAAATAAGAATAGGAAGATACGTACTACCAGCGTCTTTTGTCCGTGAAAAAGCGGAGGCGGTACATCGCCAGCCCATATTAAAACGGCCACAGGAAATTGTCAATGCGCTAACAGCATTTATCACTTACAAATATGGTCATACTGTTACTGCCAAAGAGAAAGACGGCATCCGGAAAGCCGTAACTGGCATGTTTATCTCCACAAACATGCTGAAGCTCTACAAGGATTTCTTTATGTGGATGAACAGGCCTGATCTCTTCAAAATGGCAGCCAAAGATATACTTGAACATCACGATCTCTCCGGTCTCGCTTACCTGAAAATATGCCTGCAAGGTGTTCAGCCACAGCGGAAAACAAAGCATCTGCTCATTGATGAAATGCAGGACTACACACCCGTTCAGTACGCGGTGATCGCGAGGATGTTCAGCTGCCGCATGACCCTCCTGGGAGACGTCAATCAATCACTGAATCCTGCCGGTAAAACAGGCCCTGATGATCTGAAAAGAATATTCCCACGGGCACAGCTGGTTACACTCAACAGAAGCTACCGCTCTACTTATGAAATCATTCGTTTTACGCAGGCTATTGCATTCAACGACGCGCTCATTGCTGTTGAACGACATGGAGAAACGCCACATATATTTATTACCGGGAATGAGAAAGAAGAAGTAATTACTATCTGCGGGTTGATCAACACTTTCCTGCAAGAAGCCAGGTATAACTCGCTGGCGGTTATCTGTAAAACGGAAGAAGAAGCCGGACAGCTGGCCACACAATTAGATCGTCATGGCCTACCGGCACAGTTACTGCTTTCTGGCAGTACAAGCTTCAGGGAGGGCCTACTGATTACCAGTGCACACCTGGCAAAAGGCCTGGAATTCGACCAGGTGATAGTGCCCTTTGTAAACAATACAAACTACAAAAGGGAAATCGACCGGAATATGTTATATATTGCCTGTACCAGGGCTATGCACCATCTCAGTGTTACGTGCAGCGGAACACCATCTTCGTTTATCAGTAAACATTAGCCGGATACGGTTTTACTTTACACCATTTTTTAAGGCCTCCTGCTGGCGGATACTTTCTTTATGAATATCCTCGTAAAGTTCCTTAATGAATGCCTCAGAAAGTCCTTTGCTCTTACCATGATCCACCGCTCTCTGCAACACCTCATTGAAACGATTGGATTGAACCACCTCTACCTTATGTACCATCTTATAAATACCGATCGCCCTGGCGGCTTCCATTCTTTCGCCCAGCAGATCAATGATCTCTTTGTCAAGCCGGTCTATTTTAGCCCTGAAGACTGTAAGTGTATCCTGAGGGTTGGCTACAACTGATGTTTGCGCGTATCCGGCTGCAATGATCATCGTCAGCATGCATGTAAATATTATTCCTTTAAGCATAGTTCAATTATTCAGTCTCCGAAAATACCAATTTTCTGCTATACACATAAAACCCGAAAGTAATAAGTGTATAAAGCAACCGGCTTACAAAAAAACAGCCCACCGCTTTTAGAAGCGGTGGGCTGAAAACTAAATGCTAAAGGCTAAGATCAGCATTGATAGAGTTCGCAGGGATAATCAGGACCCGGGCTGGTATTATCAATGCAGACAGTAATAAGTATTGTATCGTCAGTGCACATGGTACGGACAGAAACACCACCTTTCAGTTGTTCTTGTCTTTCGTTGGTGAGTGCTGCGATAGCTGTTTTCTGAAGAGATAGCTTCTGATTCAGCTGAACTTTCTTCTTTTTCATAGTCGCGGATTTTGAGTTTTAACAGAATACCAATAAATACTTTTATAGTACATACAGGATAACCTAATATCCTCAATATTGCCTCAACCTCCAAATGCATACCGGAGGATATTGTCGTTCCCGGGTTTCAGCCGGTACATGAAATTTTCCAGCTATAAAATTCAGACAATATTCCTGTAGTAAGAATGCAGTGGTATCAGATATTGATAATAGTTTTGGGGAATGAAACAGTTGTTTATTATATGGGTATTGCTGTTGACAATACTTTCAGGAAAGGGACAATCACTATATATCAAAGCATTCGGTAAAAAAGATAATCCTGCGGTGATATTTATTCACGGCGGACCTGGCGGAAATGCTGTCCATTTTGAAGCTACTACTGCCGCTGCCCTTGCTGACAGGGGATTCTATGTAATTGTATATGACAGACGGGGCGAAGGCCGTTCGGCAGATCCACATGCCACATTCACCTACCATGAAGCATTCGATGATCTCAATAACATCTATAAGAAATATGCGCTTACAAAAGCCAGCCTGATCGGATTTAGCTTCGGCGGGCTGGTTAGTACACTTTATACGCAACTATACCCGGAGAAGGTACGTACACTTGTATTGACGAGCGCCTTGTTTTCACAACAGGCTACCTATGATCATATCCTTGATTCAGTGAATAAGATGTATGCCGGCAAACACGATACTGCGGGACTTTCCCGCGTAACATACATTACAGCGCTGGACAAACGCTCCGCCGCTTACCGTAAAGGGTGTTTTGATCTGGCGGGCGATAACGGTTTCTTCAGGGTAGCATCACCGGATGTTACCTCCCGGCACCTCGACAGCACTTACAAAATCGGCCCGCTGTACAAAGACAATATCCGAAACCCCAAGGGACCGGAAATGTTTTACCGGAATGAAAAGCTGACCAACATCAATGTATTGCCCATACTGGAAAAACTCACAAAACACGTCAATATCTGTGCGCTCTATGGCAGGCAGGATGGCATCTTCTCTGTTTCTATGCTAAACAATATAAAGAGGATAACAGGAGAAAAAAAATTCAGATACCTGGATAACTGTTCACATTATCTATATGCGGATCAACAAGGAGAATTCCTTTCGAACATAACGCGGTGGCTGAAGTAGTACTATTAATAGCTTAAAGATACCTCCGGATCAATCCATTTCTTCTCAGTATCCATGTCAGCGCCCAACTAAAAGTAACTGATAAAACAACTGTTATTAAAAACTTTAGCAGGGCTGCCATATCTATATCCAGCAGGAAATACTGGCACCAGATTACAAAGATGTAGTGCACCAGGTAAATTCCGTAGGCGTTAGCTGATAAGGACTTCCAGATGCTGCCGGTAATATTGAATATACTGCGGAAGGTAGTGAGAAATGCCATGCAACTCAATGTACAGGATAACGTCCATACAGAGCGGTAAAGCAAGTTCGCATTGAAATAACTTAGCTCTCCCCTCCCGATCATTGTGCGTAAAGGCGTTTCACTGCCTTTCAGCAGTGCATATACGAAAACAGCGGCAGCAGCCCATACAGGCCACATACGCACCAACCTGGAATCCGCTGAAAAGATACCGTTGCGCAGACCGGGAACGCCGATCACTGCACCTAGCAGGAAATAACCGAAATACAGAAAGATGCGGCTCACCTGGAAATCGAACGGGCCTATACCCGTCCACATACCCGGATCAATGAACAATGCCATTGGCATGTATAGCAGCCATGTAAGCAGATACCAACATAGTAACAGCTTCCAGGGCCTTTGACTTTGTGCCGTCAGCCATGCTCCCGGCGCCATCGGTGAATCTTTTATCAGAGGGAAACATACTGCAAAAACAATATTAAAGAGAAACAATACCCAGATAAACCAGGGCGGTCCCACCGGCCAGGCTTCTACCGTAAAATAATCAACGATATAATCCCTGAGGTCATGCTGCCCGTGCGCGAGATAGTAAGCCGGATAATACGCAAGCAGCATCAGGATCGTTACCCCAATGATAAAGGGAATGAACAACCGGTAAAAGCGGTCACGTATAAACACCGGGACTCCTTTGTTGCGCAGTCCCGGCGACATAAAGATGCCGCCGATCAGGAACATGAGCGACATAAAAAATATGTCGTTAAAATCTTCAAAGATATCCAGCCCTCTGCTCCTGGCGGCATCCACAATAGGATGCGTGGAAGTGATATAGGCTTCCTTATTGAAATGCGCAAAGGTCGTATAGGCCAATGAAGAATGGTGCGCTACTACCAGTACGGTGATAAATGACCTTAAATTATCTACCCAATTTGTCCTGTCTTGATTTTGTGTCATGCCTGCTGATTTATCCAGGGTATCCGAAATGTTGCAACGTTGTAAAAGTCTTACTTTACGGGAATTCCGGCCGATGGATTCCACGTAATTTAAAGAATGGGGGTACATCATTCTGGTCTTTTTTACGACCGGGGAAAATCCGGGAAGAATAACCAGATGTCGGCGGAATGTCGTAACTTATTAGCTGAACCTACAGCAGATTATCTGTTTAACCTCAAATTAATCCCTTATGACCACACAATTATGGATTGGCCTCGGCTTTCTTGCCATCCTCATTCTTTTTATGATGAAAGCATTTTTTGCAAAAGACCCTCCCAATGAGAATCAGGCTCCTATCTTACGGCTGTTTATTGCACTTGCCGCCGGATTTGCGGGTGGCTTTCTCACAGGAGATGCGTTGTTCCGTCTGGATAGTTCTATGGGCAACGGTACCAAGCTGTTGGTATCTGGTACAGCCGGTGCTGCATTGTTCTTTACAGCATGGTTCACCGCCAAAAGTAAGTTACAGCCCCCTCCTGATGGTTTCAGCTTCTCTGTTGCCAGTGGCTGGACCTTCGAACAAGCTGTAGCTGGCATAGCCAGGTCTGCTTCCGAACTTTCTGAAATCACCGGATTCACCCCGGAACAACGCGCAGCAGTACTGGAAAGCAGGGAATTAACTTGTCGCACACCGAAAGAAGCAATAGAAAAACTCCGCTACCTCAACCCGGCATTACCCCAATATAGTGTGGATTATACCAATGGTGTCTATTCCATCAAAGCATAACCGGTAAACTCTTTCAAATGAACAGATGTAATTGTCCGCTTCCGCCCGGAGGTCAGGTGGTATGTGAGCGTAACCAGATGGCTATATGCATCGTACGCAATGGTCAGGCTATTCATCAATGCCTTGATCCGGGCAGTATTAAAGGTGATGCTGCTTTGCTTAACTGGGCACTTGCCCAGATCACAGGCAGGGAAAGCCTGAGGACCAACAGTGTTCATCCGCCTGATTTGCAAATGCTGACAAAAGGCACCTACCGGGATGGCAAAACCATGGTGAACTTTTCGCTCACACAGGATATGCAGGATGCCCTTTTCAGGCTCACCCAAGGTGGCAATACCACCAGCGATGAGATGGGGATGGAAAGTACCGTCTGACCCCCACTCCTTTATGTTACAACTGCTGTACCATGTATCACCTGTAACATAACAGGCCGGTCAAATAAATTATGTATAACGGTTAGTGCTATTTGCCGGGGAACTACATTTCCCCGGCAAAATGTTTATTTCTCTGGCGGAAATATAACATTGAAGGATACTGCCAGGACATTGAAAAGATGGAGGCTGCCGTTGAATAGGGTTTTATAACCCGGCGGGATCCCGGAGGTTTGTGTATATAGTTATTCTCAAACCAACGCTTATGAAAAGATTCGTCCTCTTGTGGCTGGCATTATCCGGTATACATCCCACGGCAAATGCGCAGTCCGCCCAAACATTCTCCGATGTCTATCTGACACACCAATTCGTTCAGGGAGAAAAATTCAGCACCGTATTTTCCAGGACCGTATCTACGACCAGCAATGACCTTCCTCCCATGGTTTACCGGGTTGGTGGAACGGGCGATTACACAGTAACAGGTTCTAATGCCCTTCAACCGGAATTTGCAGCTGTATTCCTCTATGATGGACGGCCAGAAGACAAGTGCAGCATAGCATTCAGAGACTCGGGCAAAACATTGGTATACAACGGCAGGCCGAACACGAACACGGATGCCAGCGGCCTCGCCTATAATCCGCTACTGTGGGGGATTCCGCCGGCAAAACTGGGCAAAGGCATGTCCTGGGAAGTAAATATCACGCAGCCCTGGGAACTGGGCGGCGCCGGCAAACAACATGTACAGGTATTGGACGCAGATCCCACCGCAAAAATAATCCGGCTTAAACGGGAAGGCGATGGCGAAGGTTTTTTTGCTGACGACCAACAGGCCATCGAAATGGTGAAAGACGGAAAAAAAATGCGGGCGAAAGTAATACCCGGTAAACATCACTGGACCGGCTACACGATTTTCAAAAATGGGATTGTGCTAAGCGACGAACTGATGGTGGAAAGACCTGTAATACTTGAAACAGACAATCTCAGAATTGCGGCGACACAACGCCAGTACATAATGCTCAACTTAAGACCGCAGTGATTATTTTGGGATTTGGGGATTACGTAATTCCCAAATCCCAAAATTACTGCTGGGAGCGCACTACTGTATAATCCTGATTGTGATCGTAAATGGTTCCTATTTCATAATTATCAAAATATTCCTTTGTTCTTGTACAAACAATGGATTCTATGGTACTTTTCCCGTTTATGAAAAATTTATATTGAATTTTACCAAACGTTCGGTAACTTTGTTTCACGGTCGACGAAAAGATAACAGAGACAGAAAGGAAACCGGATTCTAAAACACTTAACTGACAATATTATGAAAAGAGAAGATTCACTACAAGTGACCCACCTCGGAGGCCCTACAGCCATTCTTGAAGTATCCGGATTACGGTTTATGACAGATCCTACTTTTGATGACGCGGGTACTGTATATCCGGTAAGTCCGGGGCTGACAGTAGAGAAGATAGCAGATCCGGTACAGAAAGACACTGGAAAAGTAGATGTAATATTACTGAGCCATGATCAGCATTTCGACAACTTTGATCATGCCGGCAGGGAATTCGCGGGAAAGGCTGACCGTGTGCTGACTACTGTGGCAGGCGCCGCACGTTTAAAAGGCAACAGTACAGGACTGGCTACCTGGGACAGCGTGACGCTGGCAGCTCCCAACGGAGACGAAATCACAGTAACCAGCACCCCCGCCAGGCATGGACCGGCCGGTATTGAGAAGATTTCAGGAGACGTGACCGGTTTTATTATTACAGTAAAAGGTAAAATCAATTACGAACTCTATATCACCGGCGATACGGTATATTATGATGGTGTGGCTGACGTGGCCAGGAGATTTGATCCCAACTACATATTTGCTTTTGCCGGAGCAGCCCAACCCAGAGGGCCTTTCCATGTAACGATGGATACGAATGATGTGCTGGATACATCACATGTATTTCCTGATGCTGTAATCATACCACTGCATTTTGAAGGATGGTCACATTACACACAGGGAGAAGAGGCCCTGAGCCGCAGCTTCAACGCACTGGGTATTAGTCACCGGTTAAGAATTCTTCCTTTAGGTACTACAGAAGACCTTCCTGTGTGATCCGGGATTTCTTTCTATCTTTAACGAACAATCGGTAAATATGCGGGCACAAAAAATAGACGCAGAAGATTTAGGCAACAAATTATTTGAGACTTTCAGCTTGCTGGGGTACGACGGCGCTTCCATGGAAGCATTGTCTGCCGCCACGGGATTGAAAAAGGCCAGCTTATACCACCGCTTCCCCAACGGAAAGAAGGAAATGGCACAGCATGTATTGGGAATAGTGGAGCAATGGATACAGGACAATGTCATCGCTGTTTCAAAGAATAAGGAGCTGAAGCCGGAAGCGCGACTTAAAAAAGTAATTGCATCTGTTAACCAATTGTATCACGGAGGAAGCAGCAATTGTGTGCTCCGCACCTTGTCTATCGGCTCTGATGCAGACGATTTCCAGGAAGGCATCAGCCATTGCTTTGACCTGACCATCGACGGTTTTGCGCATATAGGCCGCGATCTTGGATTACCCGCGGATACCGCCCGTAAGAGAGCGAAACAGATCAATATCCTCATACAGGGCGCCCTGGTAGTATCTGTCGCTACCCGCGAACCGGGAGTTTTTCGGAATGTACTTGCCCAGATTCCCGCGCTGCTCACACCTTAATTTTATTCAACATCATCATGCTTAATTAATATATCTTTTCTTTTTAATTTTACCGAACGTTCGGTAATAGTATAACAACTTCAAATCAATTTATATGAAACATCAGACACAACACCATTTCGCTAAAGTAAACGGCCTTAATATATTCTATCGTGAAGCAGGTCCGAAAGATGCACCCGTACTGGTACTACTCCATGGTTACCCCAGCTCCTCACATATGTACAGGAACCTCATCAACGACTTGTCTGACAAATACCGGTTGATTGCTCCTGACTTTCCCGGATTCGGACGCAGCGAACAACCAGCACTCGCAGATTTTTCCTATACTTTCGAGAACTTCTCCACTATCATGGAAGGCCTGTTGCAGCAGTTACAGATCGACAGGTTCAGCCTTTATTTAATGGACTATGGCGCACCTGTGGGATGGCGTATTGCCTCCAGAAATCCGGAAAGAATTGAGACCATCATTGTGCAGAATGGCTGTGCCTACGACGAAGGACTGGAAGAGTTCTGGGAGCCGATCAAAGCATACTGGAAAGACCGGAACAATAAAGAAGTCGAAAACACCCTGCGCGGATTTCATAGTCCCGATGGCCTGAAATGGCAATATACACACGGCGTACCCGACACCAGCCTGATAAGCCCCGACAACTGGGAAATAGACCAGCGCCATCTGGACAGGCCGGAAAACGGACAAATACAGCTCGACCTCTTCTACGATTACCGCACCAACGTAACGCTGTATCCTGAGTGGCAACAATACTTCCGTATACATAATCCGCAGATGCTGATCGTATATGGAAAGAATGACTACATCTTCCCGGTGGCAGGCGCAGAAGCCTATAAGAAAGACGTGAAACATCTCGAGTATCACCTGTTTGATGCCGGCCACTTCGCCCTGGAAAGCCATGGACACGAAATTGCCGGTGTAATACGGAAATTCCTGGATAAGAAGTTACCCCAGAATCGTTGATTTTGCTGACTGTCCTGACGAATGAAAGAAAAGCGAAGACTACCCCCAGCGGTAGTTTTCGCTTTCCTTTTTGTATGATAATGTATATACTTTCCCGTTACTCCGCCTTCTTCCTGCCGATAAATAGCAGTGGTACAGCGTATTATTGCAATCGTTTGCAATAAGCAAAAGAAGATTAGCCACAGCCAGCATATTTTCAGATCATCACATCGGACAGAAAACCCAGACAGACTGTAAAACCCGCAACCAGACAGGATTTTATCATTATTTAACCGTAAACACGACAACAGGCATTCCTGCTGTCAGACATTCCTTTATCCTAAACCATTGTGCTATGAAACAGCATTACCTACACCGCATTTTTTTACGATCATGCCCTGCGTTCTTTCTGTTAGCCTGCTGCTTTGCAGCCAAAGGACAGGTAACGCTCCAAGCCAACGGCCAGGGCGGCGCCTACCAGCTGATAGAATCCAAAGGCTTTGGCGTTGAATCGCCGGATTGCAAGCATCCGTCTTTCGGTCCGCATGTAACACAGACTTTTGACAACACACTTGGCAGGTATGTATTCGTTTTTCACAGTCATCCTGTGGAAGATGATGACCGCTGCACCAATGAAGACAGAACCCGTATGGAAATCAAGGGTGGCAGTGGCTCAGAGGCAGAGATGCAGCATACCGAAGGCCAAACGGCGTACTACCGCTGGAAGTTTAAACTGGATGCAGGCTTTATTCCTTCCGGCCGCTTTACGCATATCTTTCAGATCAAAGCAATGGATGGCGATGCCGGCGCGCCGCTGATCACCATCACGCCGAGAGCAGGCACGCCACAGAAGCTGCAAATCATTCACAGTTCCGGCAGCGGCAGCGGGGGCCTTGGCACGGTGGCACAGGTAGATCTCGCCCCCTTCAAAGGCGTATGGGTGGAGGCTTATGTAAAATACAAAAGCGCAGAAGACAATGCCGGCACTTTTGAGATCACCCTGAAACGGGTAAGTGACGGTGTTACTCTTCTCTCCTACAGCAAGAACGGCATCGATATGTGGAGAACCGGCGCATCCTACAACAGGCCCAAATGGGGTGTATACCGCGGTAAAGATCCTGTGTTGAGAAATGAACAGGTACTGTTCAATGACTTCTGTATATCAGAGAGCAGCGCTGACCTCTGTCCCAGTGACGTAGGTGGTACCAATCACCCCCCTGTAGTATCTGTCACTGCTCCTGCCGGTGGCGCTACCTTTACCGCTCCTGCCAACGTTACCATCAATGCCAGTGCTTCTGATGCCGATGGCAGTATCAGCAAAGTGGAATTTTTCAACGGCACCCAGAAATTGGGAGAAGATGTGAGCAGTCCTTACAGCTTCGGCTGGAGCAATGTTAGTGCGGGCAACTATAGCCTGACGGCAAAAGCCACAGATAATAAAGGAGCGGTCACTACTTCTGCGCCGGTGAGTATCAGCGTCAGCGGAGCGCCTGGCTGTGTTCCTGCCACTGCTAGTGCAGACGATGGCAACGTGGCCGCCAATGTACTGGACAATAACCTTTCCACGCGCTGGTCAGCCAGCGGCGATGGACAATGGATACAACTATGCCTCGCTGATACGCTCCATGTAAGCGGTGTGCAGATAGCCTTCTATAAAGGCGATACACGCACTTCCACTTTTGACGTGCTGACAGGAAACGACGGCGTCAACTGGACCACAGCCGCCACCAGGCTGGTGAGCAACGGCTCCAGCCTGAACCTCCAGTCGTTTCTCTTCAGCGCCAGGAGCGCCAGATACATCCGCATAGTAGGTCATGGCAACAGTCAGGATCTCTGGAACAGCTATACAGAGATAAAAGCCATCACCTCTACCTCTTCGCTGACATTAAGCCCCTCACAGGACGCTTATGTACGCGATGGCGCCAATGCCAGTACCACATATGGCACTATGGATGCAGCATTGCTGATCAGCAAGCTGTCGCCCGCCGGCCAGCTCAACAATGCCCGCGAAATATATATCACCTTTAACATTTCTTCGGCAGGCAACCAGGTATCAGGTGCGGTGCTGAAGCTGTATGGTAAACTGGACGGCACATCCGAGACCAGCGTGCCTACTGCGGTTTTTGCGGTGTCGGATACTTCCTGGAAAGAATCCACTGTCACCTGGAACAATAAACCAACCACCGGTTCCAGTATCATTGCCTCGCAAACGGTTACCAATGCAGCTGCTACCTGGTACAGCTGGGATATTACAGCCTATGTACAACAGGAACTGACGGCAGGACATCAAACGATTTCTCTGGCCTTGAAGAGCCAACAGGCACATGACCAGCGGATACTGCTCAACTCCAAAGAAGCCGGCTCCAATACACCGCAGCTGGTGCTCGGTACGGATACTGTTGCCAGAAAAAATACCGCCACCGTGATGGCTGTGAAGCGCATCCTTCTGCCGGAAAGCAGTACCACCCTGGTACATTTCCCCAATCCCTTCCGGGATAACTGCCTGATCAGGATCACACTGAAAGAGACAGGCGACACCCGGCTCACCGTCTATGATATACAAGGCCGCCCTGTTGAAATACTGCTAAATACACATCTTCCGGCAGGCGTGCATAATGTAACCCTGCACGGCAGTAAATTGCCAGCAGGCGTGTATACGTTGCAGTTATTGCATAACGGAAAAGTAAGCGTCAGCAAATTACTGAAACAATAGAACCCCTTCCCGTACAAAGCAGGCTGGCCGGTCGTTTTCCACAGCCTGCTTTAATTTCCCGGAAACTATATCTCCCTCCCTTCTGCCTCACTTTGCTTCAATATTCATTATTCTATTTTGTATATAATCATCATAGTTGTAAATTGACAGCATTATTGTCAAAATGCTACTATTCTCGAAAATTACCTCATGGAGCAAGTACAAATAGGTAAATGTGTGTATATTCTGAATACGGGGAGAAATCTGTACAAGATCGGCAAGACACAGGATCTGCATAAACGCCTGGCTGCTTATCATACCCATCTGCCCGTGATATTCCGCGTGGTACGGCAGTATGCAGCGCAGAATATGAGCGAGCTGGAGGAAAGCCTGCATATTGTATTCCAGCACAAGCGCGTGAAAGGCGAATGGTTTGAACTAAACAAAAATGATCTCATTATCTGCGACAATATCGCCAGAAGCTATGCACTGCAATCTCTTCAGAAACAGGTGCGCAGACATCCGGATATTCATTTCAGCGACACCCCCCTATTGCAGGTGATGCAGGCCAACGAAAAATATCTGCAGGACTACTCCCGCATTGCAGATGATATACGGCTTGGACTTAATAATGATGAAGTGTTTGAGCTGCACGAAGGCAGCGTCAGCAAATCGGTTATTGACACTGTAAGACGGCTGCTCAAATACCGTACACCCAACTCTGAATTCCTCGGACAATGGATGCAGGTGGTGCAGGAGCTCAGCGAAGGCGTGAGCGAGCGCCGTATACTCCACAAATACCAGGGCGATGTAAGCCGTTCCACTATCCAGATGATCAAGCGGATTCTGCGGAATCAGTTATTCTGAGAAGGAGTTTGTCTGACCAGTATCTCCTGCCGATAGTTTTTTATCTGAAACTGTATCAATAGTAACGCTTACTTTCTTCTTTCGGCCCTGTGAATTATCTTCCTGATTATGCAGCATAATTCCACGCGGTCAAGACCTCATTTCGAGGCACTGGATGGATTGAGAGGCATAGCAGCCCTGTCTATCGTTGTCTTTCACCTATACGAGTTCATCACGCCTGACTATACGAAAAGTCCTATCGGGCATGGCTACCTGGCAGTAGATTTCTTCTTCTGCTTATCCGGTTTTGTGATCGGCTATGCATATGATGAGCGCGCCAGAGAAATCGGGACATGGCAGTTTTTCAGGAACCGGCTTATACGATTGCACCCCATGGTGATCTGGGGCAGTGTAATCGGATTACTGGGGTATGTTCTGGATCCCTTCAACGGTGCTGCAATGGTGGCGCAAGCCGGTTGGGGCAAATTGCTGAGCGGTTTCGTATGTTCGTTATTGTTACTGCCTTACCCTTTTCTTCCCGGCCGCTTCAATGGCCTCTTTCCATATAACACGCCCGCATGGTCACTCTTCATGGAGTATCTCATCAATGTCTTTTATGTCCTGGTGCTATTGCGTATGTCCCGGAAGTGGCTGCTGGTACTCCTTGGGATTTCCGCTGCATGGCTTGCGGCGGTTGCACATCACAGGGGCTGGATCATTACCGGCTGGGATGCTCCCACTTTCCTGGACGGCTTCGCGAGGGTGATGTTTTCCTTCATGGCCGGGCTGACTGTTTACCGTTTCGGATTCGTGATACGGCGTCAACTCCACTTTGTAGTACCGGTAACATTGCTGATCGGTGTGTTCCTGTTTCCTCATTACAATAAGGATTGGATCACCGAAATGCTGATCGTGATATTTGTATTCCCTTTTATTCTGGCTGTGGGAGCCGGTACAGAGGTACATGGCGCTGTGAGAAAATTCTGCGTATTCACCGGAAGGCTTTCCTATCCTTTATACATGACACATATCTGGGCCATATGGACCTTCGGTAATTACCTGGGCAAGATGAAACCGGCGCCTCAAACGATGTACCTCGTTGCCACTGCCGTCTTTGCAGGATGCGTACTGCTCGGCTACCTGGTGCTGCGTTTTTATGATGAACCGGTGCGGGCGTGGCTGTCGAAGAAACGCTCCGCCACGCCCGTCACGGTTCCGCGATCATAAAGTATTTTCTGAAAACCATAACCCGGCGGTATCGGATTCCAGCACGCTTCTGAGGAAAGGTTTGTTGTTATCTACATACAGATCCGCATCGATATAGGGCAATCGTTTGTTTCGGATACAATCGGCAGCAAAGCTGCCGCTGATTAACGTTTTGTCTTTCACATTCGCATCAAATGCCTTGAGCTTATCAAACGCATGCACGCTATGCTCCAGCCAGGAGTGATGAAAACCCATATAGCTGTCCGGACAGTGTACCGTTTGGAGCAACCCGCCGGAGATGCCTTTCTTCCGGAGATAGTCTCCAGTGAAAGGCATTTTGTGGAAATACTTACCGGTCATAACGTACGTACGGTAACTGAAATGATCTACACCATGACTTCTGTCTGAGAACAGGTTGAAGTAGAAGACAGAGAAGTGCAGTTTTACAGTGATGATCTGATGCCGCTTTACGGCTGTTATGATCTGCTCTGCCAGTCGGCTGTCAAGGAATTCGTCGAGGTCGGAGAGAATGATGATGTCCTCCTCTCCTACGATGTCTTTCATCAAACTACAACTGTTGCGCTGCATTGCTTCGTTGTGATAACCCATGTTATGGGTGAGCAGGTGCCAGTACCATTGGTCAAACATCTCAGGCGGACAACTATGCGGATCGTAGTAAGACTGCTCCGGCAGCGCGGGTCTGAAAAGCCCGCCGGCAGCGATCTTATGATGCTTTACCTTCTCACTCGTCTGCGAGGTATCGAAGTGATAGGGTTTCGGCACATAGCTGAAATTCATATCTGCTTCGCAGATGTGCAACTCATCGATCCAGTAGCCGGCCTCTCTGATCTTGAGCGCCGCGATCCTGTGTTCATTGAAAAAAGGGCAGAATTCAAATATCTTCATACAAAATATAATTACTGTTCATCAACATTAATAATACGCAGTAAATGGCGACGGAATGCCGCAGCCAATGCTGTAACAGTACCTTCATAAAAATGCGCCTGGCTATAATAGAAGGTTACCTTCAGACCTTCGCGGTTCTGTACTGCGGTGATATTGATCAGGTAAGCAGAAGGATTTCGCGGATCGTGGGTAAGTCCCACCGGTAACTGCAACGGCGTATAGAAATCATGTTCTGTTGTTGTTGTCGAAGGCAGGTTGAGGTAATGGAACAACACAGGATAAACGTGATCCAGTTGTTCGTGTAGCACGGAGGGTGATACCAGGTGTTTCAGTACAAAATAGTCCAGTCCTCCTTTGGGAACTGCCAGCAACATATCTTTCACTGCCTTTATCACACCCGTGTTCCCGCCACCTGTTTTTGTTATATTGATGCAAACAGGATAAGCGCCTGCAAAGAAGCCGATGGTCCGCTGAATATCGGCGCCGGGAAGAAAGGGTTCCCGCTGAGCCGTCATCACATAGAGCGGCAGGTTGCTGCGTTCCTGTAACTCACGGCTGGCCTGGAAGAAAGCAGCCAGCAGCAACGTGAATACATTCCCTTCATAATGGGTAACGGCCTGCTGCAGGCGCATTACCTCTTCGCGTGTGGTGAGCACTTCGGACAGATGGTGGATCATCTCCTGTTGTTGCGGGTTGCGGCCAGGCAGCATATCCGGAACAAATGGCTGTGCCTTCTCTACTACCGCTTTCCAATAGCCGCCAGCTGTTTTGAAACCGCCTTTCAAAGCATAGCGCTGTAATTTCCGGCACCACTCCTCATAAGGCATACTGGTTTTAAAAGGCAGATCTGTAGCGGGATACTGGCAATGATGCTGTAGTTCTTCCATCAGTACCTGCCAGGAGATACCATCAAATAACAGGTGATGGAACAGGAAGAAAAGCGCCTGCCTGCCCGGTTGTTGGTAATGTTCAAACAGCACTACCCGGAGCAATGGCCCTTCTGTGAGCCAGAACTGTTGCTGCAGCGTTTCGCAATACCTGGTAATGGTGGCAGCGTGCGCCGTTACGGGATCGCTGCTCAGGTCCACCTGCACGAAATAGTCTGACACATGCCGCGCTTGGTAATGCTGCGTCCATTGCCCGGCGGGTTCCTGCCGGAAATAAACCGTCAGTACTGGATGGTCTTCCAGTATCCGTTGCAGCGCTGCCTGTATCAGCGCTGGATCGATATGGTGTGTAAGTGAGATCAGGAAAGGGCTGTTGAAGATATTCCGGTTAACCAGCGGCCGCTGAAAGAAACGCTGCTGAACAGCGGATAGCGGGAACGATACTACGTTACCGGTTGCTCTCTTCCCGGACCGTTTCTTTTTCACAGTTGCCTTCTGCCTGCGAATGTTCGCAGCCAGATCACGAACAGTCAGGTAGGTAAACAGATCATTGACGGAAACAATGAAGCCTTCCTGCTGTAACAGGCTCGCTACCTGCAATGCCTTGAGCGAGTGGCCGCCAAGCGAATAGAAATTATCCAGTACCCCAACCGTCTCCACCCCAAACACCTGGCACCATACCGCAGCCACGGCTTCTTCCGCCGGGCTGGCCGGCGGCGTGTATACTTTACCGTTATCAGCAGTGTGACCGTTGGTGGTAGCCTGACTGATAAGCGCTTTCCTGTCAATCTTACCATTCGCATTCAGCGGCAGCGCGGGCAGGTGAATGAGCCAGTCCGGTATCATGTAGAGTGGCAACACCTTTCCAAGATACTCTTTCAATGCATCGGCTCCCGGCTCCTTACCGGATGTATAACAGGCATAGAGCTGCTTCTCTTTAGTGAGACTGTTCTCCTTCACCACCACCGCACACTGATCGATGTCCGGATGAAGTCCCAGTTGTACTTCTATCTCACCCGGCTCTATCCTGAATCCACGGATCTTCACCTGCTGGTCTTTCCGGCCAACAAATATGAGCTGGCCATCGTCCTGCCATCTCACCAGATCGCCTGTCTTATAGAGCTTCGTTCCGGGCAGGAAGGGATTATCGAGGAAGCGTTCCTTGCTCAGTTCCGACCTGTTCCAGTAACCTTGCGCCAGGCCATCTCCGGCCAGGTACAGTTCACCAGGCACCCCTAGGGGGTTCAGGGTATTGCTGCTATTGAAAACATAAGCCTGCGTGTTCGATAAAGGACTGCCGATAGGGATATTATTGACGTCCGTGATTTCGTTTACCGCATAGGTGGTACTGAATACGGTATTTTCAGTGGGGCCATATACATGTATTAATTTATCGCTGCCGAGGTACTCCAACGCCATCTGCACATGTGCCGGTGATGCCTGTTCACCGCCAAACAGCAGCTTGCGCAGCGGCGCAAAACACTCCGGATACATCTGTATGCAGGCATTGAACAGGGCTGTGGTTATGAACAGGATGGTAATACGTTCCCTTTCTATCAAAGTGCCCAGTTGCTCTATATCTATCATACTATCCTTCTTCAGCAGTACCAGTGTAGCGCCATTCAGCAATGCACCGAAAATATCAAACACAGATCCGTCAAAAACATAATTGGATAGCTGCAAAATATGATCGCCGGCAGTAATCCCGATATAATTCGTATTCCTTACCGTTCGTATTACATTGTGATGCATCACGGCAATACCTTTCGGTTCGCCGGTGGAGCCAGATGTGTACATGATATACGCAGGTCCTGCCGGTACCGCAACAGACGGCAACTCCTCCCCCGTTATAGGTACGCTGCCATCGACAATAATCACTTTACCATCAAAAGGTATTTTCATATATGCGTAGATGTTATAGGTGGTCAGGCATACGGCAGCCGCACTGTCCTCCAGCATAAAGGCGATCCTTTCAGCCGGGTAATCCGGATCTATGGGAACATAGGTAGCGCCAGCCCTGAGTATGGCCCATATGCTGATGATCATTTCCGGGGAACGGTCTGCAATAATGGCCACCTTTGTATCCGGGCCAGCGCCCATTCTCAGAAGGTGAGCGGCATAATGTTCCGCATACAGCTGCAATGCCCGGTATGTCAGTGCAGTACTCTCAAAGCGGATAGCGGTCTTCTCCGGATGTAACCGTACTTGTTGTTCAAAGAGCTGATACAGATGAGCTTCCTTAGGATAAGGCGTTGCAGGTGGATTGAATTGATACAGCAACTGATCCCGTTCTGCACTGGTCAGTATTTCTATATCGCGGAGGCGTTGCTGCGGCTCCTGTATAATGCTTCCAAGCAGTTGCAGGTAATGCCCGGTCATCCGTTGAATGGTGCTTTCCTTGAACAGGCTTGTGTTGTATTTGAAGCTGATCTGCAACTGACCGTTATGTTCCAGTACTTCCACTGTGAGGTCTACTTTGGTGGCATCATCTGTGATGGGATATGCTTCACAATGCAATCCTGCTATATCCAGCAACGGCAGCCCGGTGCTATGCAAGGCAAACAGGGTATCGAAGAGCGGGTTCCTGGAGGGGTCTTTCTTTTGCAGTAATGTACCGGCCAGTTTTTCGAAAGGATAATCCTGATGCTGGTAGATGTCTGTTGCGGTTATTTTCATTTCATGCAGGTATGTCATGAAATGTCTATCGGGAGCTGGCCTGCAACGCCATGGCGCCATGTTTACAAACATACCCATTACGTCCTGCAGGTCCGCATGCATCCTGTTGGCCATCGGCACGCCGATGATGATATCCTCCTGGTCAGTGTACTTGTGAAGCAGAACAGCATAGGCGGTAAGAAGTACGATGAATAAGGAAGTCTGACCGGTGGCAGCCAGCTCCTGTAAACGCTGCGTCAGATGGGCGTCGGTGGTGATGCTGACGGTATGCCCACCGAACGTGGCCTTTGGCGGCCGCGCGAAATCATAAGGTAGTTCCAATACCGGCAAAGCTCCTTCCAGGTGCCGGAGCCAGAACTGCTCCTGCACACGGTAGTATCCTGATACCCATCGTTGCTGCTGCCAGTGTACATAGTCCTGGTATTGCAGTGCAACAGGCGCCAGTTTATGCCCTTCATACAGCCGACTGATCTCATGCACCAGCATAGTTTCTGTAACACCGTCAGAGATAATATGATGATTAGCCAGCGCGAAGAAGTACCGGTCAGTACCCAATTTCACTAAAGCAGCCCGCAGCAGTGGCGGCTTCTCTAACGGGTATGGCGCCTTCAGTATCTTCACGACATCGACTATCTCTTCCTCATCACCTTCCCGGTATATCAGCTGAACATTTGTCCTGGCGAAGACTTTTCCGGCGGGTATGCCTTTATGCATCATATAACCGGTGCGGAATATCCGGTGTCTTTTCACTACCTCGTTCAATGCGCGTTCCAGCTTTGCTGTATCAGGATTTCCGGTGATCAGCATGGGAAACAGGGAGCAATAACTATGATTCCCGTCTGTGCTGTGCTGGTGCACATAAACCATCGTTTCAGAAAAACTGAGCTGGCTGTAGGTCTGCTTCGGCGCAGGGGCTATCTTCAGATTGTGATCCGGAGTGAGGCGCTTTCCGGCATCAATCTGCGCGGCGAGGGCAGCAATGGTGGGGTGTTCAAACACCTGGCTTAACGTTAATTCTACCCGGAATACCTGCTGCAAACGTATGGCCATGATGGTAGCCTTAAGTGAATGTCCGCCGCATTCAAAAAAATGCTGATGAATACTGATCTTTTCTTTCTTCAGGAGATCCTTCCAGATTGTTTCTACTGTTCGCTCAGTATCGGTTGTAGGGGCGGTGTAGTTACCCCCTCCCATGATTCCCGGCTGCTCTGCCAGTTTCTGCTGGTCTACCTTCCCGTTGGCGGTCAGCGGTAGTGCATCCAGCACGGTGTAAGCGGAAGGCAGCATATAAGCCGGCAGGCGTGTTGCAAGGTAGTCGTTCAGCAAAGCGGCAGTGACTATAGCTCCCGGCTTTACGGTATAAAAAGTATGGATGTACTTATCCTGTGCTGTACTGGCGTGTACAATTGTTACTGCATCCTTGATGCCGGGATAATGATGCAGTTGTGCATTGATTTCACCCAACTCAATGCGGAAGCCGCGGATCTTTGTCTGCTGGTCTTTCCGGCCGATGAAATCTATAGCCCCGTCAGGCAGCTGCCGTACAATATCGCCGCTGCGATAAAGTCTTACTCCAGGTAACTGCGGTATGCTGATAAATTTTCTGCTGGTCATTTCCTCATCCAGGTAGCCTTCGGCGAGACCATCGCCGGCGATGCACAATTCTCCTGGTACACCCGCCGGTACGAGCGAACTACCGGAAAGAATATATAGTTGCGTATTGGATAGCGGGTAACCGATGGGGATACGCTCTGCATCATCCTGTATAGTATCGATGGGATAATAAGATGCGAACACTGTTGTCTCCGTAGGGCCGTAAACGTTAATAAGACGGTCAGGTCCCAGGTAGGCTAATGCCATACGTGTATGTTTCACCGACAGTTCTTCTCCGCCAATCATCAGCTTCCGCAGTGGCTGCAATACATGAGGAATGTTATCAACGATGGCATTGAAGACCGCTGTGATCATAAATGCGACTGTAACGCCCTGTTCTGTTATCAGCTTTCCCACACGGTCGATATCGCGTCTAGTTTCCTGATCTGCCAGCACCAATGTGGCGCCGTTGAGCAATGCCCCGAATATCTCAAACACGGAGGCATCAAACACATAATTGGAAAGCTGCAACAGCCTGTCTGAGGGCTGTATCCGGAGGTAGTTGGTATCACACAGGGTACATACTACATTGAAGTGCCGGATCTTAACTCCCTTGGGAATGCCTGTAGAACCGGATGTATAAATGATATAGGCGGGCAATGAAGGATCAGTTGCAGCTGTAATACTTTCATCGTTGTCCTCTTCCGGGATGGCCGTATTCAATGGGATCACGGTAATACCGGCCAATGCTGCCCATGTCTGCGAGGAAGGCTGTGCGAGGAGCAGGCTGCAACGGCTGTCCTGCAACATATACAGGAGACGCTCTTCCGGCAGCGCGGGGTCCAGGGGCAGATAGGTACAGCCGGCCTTCAGGATACCAAGTATAGCGATGATCATTTCTGCTGAGGGAGCAGTCAGCAATGCAACGACCGCACCCGTTTTAATGTGGCAGGCCCTGATCCTTTGTGCCAGCCGGTTTGATCTTTCGTCCAGTTCCCGGCGTGTCAGCACCTGGCCGTGAAAAACAAGTGCCGGATGCTGCGGGTTTGATGCCGCTAGTTCCTCCGTGATGCCGTGGAGCGTCTTTTTCGGATAGGCGCTGGCGTTACCTATGAACGCCTGCAGCTGTTGCTGTTCCTGTTCTTTGGTCAGCACACTCATATCTTCTATCCTTGTATCGTGGGCAGTGGCCAGTGTTTCGAGCAATTGGCCAAAACCGGTTGCCAGAGCGGTTATAGTTTCATCTTTAAAGAGACGGGTATAATATTCTATGGAGAAACCCAAATGCTCATCTCTTTCCATGATACCGAAAGTGAGATCCAGCTCGGCCTTGCTATGAATGAATTCCACCGGACTAACTTCCAATCCTCCGTAGGTGCCTGTACGTTGTTGCTGATGAAAGAAAAGTACGTTGTACAACGGATTCCGGGCGGAATCCCGGTGCGGTGCATATTTCTCCACGAGGTAGCCTACATCATAGGCAAAGTGTTGTTCTGCCCCTGTCATATAGGCATCTACTTCGTGGAGCAGTTCCCTGAAAGTCTTATCCGGTGACAGGAATGCGCGTACCGGCAATGTATTGATGAACAGGCCAACGAGGTTATCCATCTCTCCGGCAGGGCGCAGCTCCCGTGGGGCGCCTACGATAATGTCATCCTGGTAGCTGAATTTATGCAGCAATACAAACAGGGCAGTCAGGCCTATCCTGTGTAACGAAGCTCCTGATTGCGCTGACAATAGCCGTAATTGCCGGGCCGTCGTGGTACTGATGGGATAATGCCGTATGGTGCCGTTGAAATCGAATACAGCCGGGCGTTTGAAGTCGGCCGGTAATGTCAGTGCTGACAATCCGCCATTGAGCTTCGAGGACCAGAAGTCTTCCGCTTCTTTCAGCCTGGCAGGCTGGGCATGCCTGCTGAGCCAGAGCGCGTGCTCCTTGTATTGCAAAGGCATCACCGGCAGCGAGGCATCGTGGTATAACTGAAAAAGATCCCGTACAATGATTTCTTCCGACAGCAGATCAGAGATGATATGATGCATATCTATCACCAGCACATAGGTATTGGTGGCTGTTGTTTCCAGCAGACAGGCCCTGATCAGCGGCGACCGCTCTAACTGAAACGGCTGTATGAAATCCGTGATCATCAGGTTCAACTCGTCTTCCATTATTCCCTGCCTGTAAGTGAAGTCAATGGGAACGATGTCCTGGATATATTGCACCGGCTCATTTTCTTCCAGTACAAATGCAGCTCTCAGCTGCTCATGCCGTGTCAGCAGTCTGCTGAAGGCGTCTTTAAGTTTGGGTACATCCACCGCTCCTTTTATCATTCTGACTACGGGAGAGTTATAGGCAGTACTGGATCTGTTCATCCGGTGAATGATCCACATACGTTTCTGGGAAGGTGTTAAAGGGTATACATCTTCCTGATGGTCTGCAAGCAGCAGGCCACCAGTTGCTATAGTATTGAACATAGGTGCGACATTGAGGTTTAATGAAAACAGGATCGGTTAAGTTGACTAACGCAGCACTTCCCGGGCGGCTTCTTTGAACAGGGCCCTCAGCCGGTCGATGTCAACGGTGTAGCTGCTGCGGAACATGAACAGCAAACGGTCCGGTGCAGCGGCTGCGATGCAGTTGAGGAGGCTGTGGATAGGAAGCGGATTGGGCTGCGTGCTTGTATATTCCTCTGTGGCTACCCGCGTATCATCTGCGTTACCGAGGAAGTTGAACATGAGTATATCGAAGCTGGAAAACTGTGTACCGGCATCCATAAGGGCTCCGGTTTGCGGCCATTTGCTCTTGTATTCAGGCGATAGCATCAGGTGCAGGAAATTGAGGTTATGTTGCTTCAGGCTGTTGAGCCGCGCGGCTACAGCTTCCCCCAATTCCCCGGCAGGCAGGCGGGCATCCAGCAACATAGGTACCATGTCTGTAAACTCCCCTACTGTATTATAGTAGCGTGTGTTCTCATACTGGCGTCCGTCGCAAACGAACAGCATCGGGATCTGGATTATTTCCAGGTAACGCTGCATGGCGCGGGCGTAGATAGCCAGTGTTGTATCCAGCATATTGTGCGGCGGCTGGTTATCAGGCAATGGAACGAGGATACTGAATTCATCACTGACATCGGACTCCTTACCATTGATACTCCCTTTTACCTGTTGCTTAGCCTCATAGAATTCCCTGAGCCGGAAGGCATCCACCACGGCGTCTTCAGTGATCTGCTGTGGTCCTCTGGCGATCTGTTTTACATACTCTTCAAAGGGCGCAATCACTTCTTCTCTTGCCGCCTGGTTGTTCAGCTGGTCCTGGTAATAGTTGAGCAACTGGCTTTTCAGTAATTCACCTGTTACCCGGTCAAATATTACGTGGCTGAAGATCATTAACAGGTAATGCTCCTTCAGGCTTTTCCGGATCAGGATCAGTTGGTGCAGGATGCCATTGGTACTATAGGTACGGGTAGCCAGCTGTTTTGCGAGATGATGAAAGTCTGCCTCCGTGCAATGCACCGCCGACAAATCAATCAGCGGGATTACAGGGGTCATGCCTGGCGCATAGCTGTGTTCCTGCCAGTGATAATAACCATCCATATTCAGGGGTACTGATCTCAGTAAGCTATGCCGTTTTATGATCTCACTGTATGCCCGCTGCAATACGGGCAGGCTGACATAGTTATCCAGCTTGATGAAATCCAGGCTGGCGGGGGTCTGGAAAGAGATCTGCAATTGCTGCATGGCGCACATGGGATAGGTAGCCGCCACGGGGCGTTTGCCAATCATTTCATTATTGACAGCAAGGCCGTGTAGCTGGGATCCTCTGAATACCGCGCCGGCATCGGGTTCCAGATGCTTTAGTTCCAGGAGGTCATATAGCTCCGTTTCGCTGAACAGCTCACCGTCGGCAAGGCTGTCCAGCGACGATCCACTGGCAACATAGTCAGGCAGTACATCCGGTGCAATCCGTTGTGCAGACTGCTCAATAAATGTTCTGATTGCGGCGTCTCCGCCGGGGGATGTCAGCAGAACAATTGCTTTCCTGATACCATCTTCATATTGTACCGATATACTTTTGCAAACTATTCGCAGGTTCAGTTGCCGGTAGATCGCTTGTTTGAGGTCGGCCTCCTTACCGATAAGCCTGGCTTCTGCTCTGTAAAGTACTTCCTGTACAATTTTTTCGATGGACTGATAATGCATAATGTCTCTCAACGTCACCGGGAAACCGGCTTTTTTCATCCGGTACATAATGGCGATGGCATTGATAGAGTTCCCTCCGATGTCTGAAAACCGTTGCTGTGTGTCTACGGCGGGTAGCCCCAGTATTTCTTTCCAGATGAGTGCAATTTCTGTTGCTATTTTATCAACAGCGGGAACAGGTGATGCATTATCATCACGTTTGTGAATGTTTTGAGTGGAATGCATAGCGTACGATTTGCGGGTAATAAATTAAATATGGTTTCCGATATAAGCTTATACCTTCGCCGGACATACAGACGGGCAACGGCTTTCATAGTCACCGACAGATGATTGTACAGTTATTACAGCATACAATACGCGTTTATAAAAATCAGGTTACCGACTACATCCGGGAGGGGTATAATATCAGTTGGCCAAGGATAGTGTTAACCAGTTTTATGTTTTAAAAATTGTATTTAGTTTGCATCTTCCGTTGTGATACGGGAATATTTGTTATAACTCAGGACCCTCATTATAAGATGTCGAAAATAGGAAACAAATTCTATTAAAAAAAATTAAACCACGCCAACCTTACAAGAATCAATATTTGCTGAGATACCGTATCCGTAAAGGTTCTGTCAATTGTCATTCTACTGAAAATACAGTTCAGTGTAATCACTTTTATAATTATCCTGCCACCATATCATGATCACTTTGAACATACGCAGGGATGGTTGTTCCATTATGGGATATACCTGTGATACAGCAGTGGTCAGTATAGGAAACCGGGAGTAAAGGTGGACTTGATGCGGGTATATCCTGCCGGTGCATGGTAGTATAGCATGGCGGTCAGTAATCAGCTTTTAGCAGTTAATTGTGGGTAAAACAAAACGGGGTATTAACTTTCAGCGGTTATATGCTGAAGGCTGAAGGCAAAACGTTGGGTATGCGGATCAATGACAGGTATGTTTATTCATCAGTATTCAATTGCGGCAAATAGTTTATTCGCGTTGAATGGTAGCGGGAAGCAGCTGAACAGCTGCAGTGATGATCAGGTTTCCCAATGCGGGTCTTAGCACGGGGCGTTGCTGACGAACCGGTTTGTGCAATATTTGCCGGGATGGCGGAGGAAGCACCGCTATAATATCTGCCGCCATATATTTCGCGTTATGCGAAGGAATGTTATCCAGCAGGCCTCTTATCTGTAGCACAACCACCAATGTTCCTTTACCGGGTACTTCCACATTGCAGGCGGCTTCGTCAAAAGGCTCTCCGGTTTTTACAATGAACGCAGCGCTTTCTGTGCCGGTTATCTGGTTTGTTGCGAAATGGATACGGGTGGCGATGACTTTTATTTCCAGGGCATTGATGCCTTTACAGGCCGGCAATGTCTGGGGTGGAATGTACAGGATGCCATCGGGTGAAAGCCGGGGAGCTAATGCAAAGAACTTGTCTGTTCCCGTGTGCTGGTTGAACCGGGAGCCGGTTATGCTGCTGATGTCCCTGCCAGCGGAAGGAATGAGCGCGCTGGTCAGCCGGTTGATATGCCCGCTGTCGCAATTGACATTCATTTTTCCGGAGAAGGCGTTGCGGATCAACGCAGCTCTTTTACTGGCCCGGCCAAATCGTTGTGCAGCCCGGCGGGTGGCCGCCGTCTGCCGGACGTTGACGGGCATGCTGCGCAGGCAGTATGCGCCGTTACGCCGGTAACCAATCAGGTTACCCAGCTTACCTGTGAAGGTGATGAAAGAAGTTTGTTTTGCCATAGCAATAGATACTGATGTTATCTAAAGATAAGATTATCAGCAGTAATTATTTTGTAGCCGCATTGAAGATTATCTAACACCCGACGAAGAACAAACAGAGAATATTCAAACCGGGAGTACGAGGCATTAGACAGCGGTTAAAGCCGGTCGAATGACGTTTAGAAAATGATGAAAACATACCGCAGTTACACTATAATTATCAAGCGTATATATTGTAAAGAAACAGGCGTTCTTTTTAGTCTTCCGTCTTGCAACCTGGTTGCTGAATCCTTATCTTTGTTCTGGTAACCCGACTACAGCAACCTCTAAATAACTATACCCGATCGCTGCATTTATCTCCTTTATTCATTTACCCTAAATCCATTTTGTTATGAAAAAGAAAAGCGTTCAGCTCAACAGGAAGTTAATCCTTCAAAAGACGGCTATTGCAGCACTGACCTCTGAGGAAAAAAACCAGCTTGTAGGAGGAGCTCCCCTTACATTGGTAACACAATGTGGCGGCACTTCTGCCTGTCAGGTTTCCAGTCCGCGTCCGGGACGTCCTTGCTGCATACCGGATACCTTTTAAAGACAGCTAAGCATGAACACCATACACCCGGTAACAATTGCTATCGGGTGTATGACAAGTGATTACCCCTCCTGCATTCAGTTGTCTTCAAAGACGCCTGCCGTTACTATCCTGCCTGACAGGAATCATCGTTCTGATTGACTGCCATCATTTGTCACCCATTTTATCTTTCATAATTTAGGACTGCTAATTACTTTTCTCACCCCTTAATTGAAAGATAATGCGTGCCAATATCTTCTCTGACATGTCTGTCATCTCCAATGTGGTAAGTTTGTTTATTCTTGCAATGGCCATCTTCCGGCCTCGTATTTCAAGATTATTGTTGTGTATGTTGTTTACGGCGACGGCGGTATTCAGTGCAGTTATGGTTATTACGCATCCGCGGGTATTCCTTGTTTTCGGGGATGTTACGCCTGTGCAGATGTATGAGCAATTCATCAACGGGGCATTCCGCCATAATATTGCCCTTATTGTATTGTCCCTTGCCGTATGTCAGCTGCTGATCGGCCTCCTGATTGCACGCAGCGGAAAGTGGCTGAAAGCGGGGTTAGCCGGTGCTACCCTCTTTATGATGGCCATGATTCCGCTGGGGGCCGGATCAGCTTTCCCCTCAACGATTTTCCTGACAGCGACTTGTATCATACTGCTGTTTAAGACCGGGCGATTGTCGCGCACCCCGATGCTTTACCCGTTCCAGCATTTATTCAACTGATCTATATGAAAAAGGTTATTGCAGCGATTGATGGTCTGCGGTATTCCACTTCCACGGTAGAACATGCCCTCTATATCACGGGGCAGGAAAATGTGCACCTGGTGGGGGTTTTCCTGGATGACATCACCTACAGAAGTTATGAACTGTCTGAGCTGGTGGTGGACTCCGAAGTATCCGAACAGAAAATAAGAGAGCTTTCAGATAAAGACAGAAGAACGAGAGACAGGAGTATACAGCAGTTTGAGCTTGCGTGCCAGCAGGCCAGGATTAACTATTCGGTCCATGACAACAGGGATATAGCCATTGAAGCATTGGTGCATGAGAGCATATTCGCCGACCTGGTTATTATTGATACCCATGAGTCATTTGACCGGGTGCGCGGGAAGGCGCCTTCCCGCTTTATCCAACACCTGCTGGCTGACGCAGCATGCCCGCTGTTACTTGTTCCGCGGGTATTCCGCGACATTACCAAAATAGTGATGCTGTATGATGGTACGCCTGCTTCCGTATATGCCATACGTATGCTGGACTGTACACTGCCTACCCTCAAGAGCCTCCCGGTGGAAGTGCTCACGGTGAAGAGTCCTATGTCCTCTCTTCATCTCCCTGACGGGAGGCTGATGAAAGAGTTTATGAAAAGGCATTATCCGCATGCGGTCTACACGGTACAGAGGGGGTTTCCGCCGGAGGAAATCGTGGCGAGCCTAAAGAGGGAGCAACCCGGTGTAATGGCCGTAGCCGGCTCCTACAGCCGCAATAAGTTATCGCGATGGTTCTATCCGGGTATGGCGGATATTCTCATACAGGAACTGGAGATCCCTTTGTTTGTTGCACATACAGCCTGAGGATATTGCCTGTTGATGGTAGTCATTGGTAAAATGTTACAAATCGATCCTAAATTGCAGGCACATACCAAGCGCATGAAATGGATTACCCGCGAACGTCCTAAAATAGACCGGTTGGCCTGTCCCTGGCTGATAAAGAGATTCATAGATCCGGAAGCCGTATTTATCTACGTGCCTTTTGATCAGGTATTGATCAGGGCTGAAGCTGAAAATGCTATCCCTTTTGATATTGCCGGTGTTGAATACACACACTATAAAGATGAATGTACGTTTGACTACATCGTCAAAAAACATCAGATAGACGATCCTGCGATCGGGATCATGGCTCCTATTGTAAGAGGAGCAGATACCGACAGGCATGAACTGGCGAGTCAGGCATCAGGGTTGTGGGCCATCTCTGCCGGGCTGGCTTATAATGAACATGACGATTCCGCTTTACTGGAAAAGGGCATGTTGTTATACGATGCTCTTTACAGCTGGGCTAAATTCCTCCAGCATATAAAACATACACAACAACCCTTCGAGAACCAGCTGCTGGACATCTTTAAGAAATTCCTGCAACAAAAGAAAAGTGCACAGAAAGTACCTGGCTGGGCCAAAGAACTGAAGGAGATTATTCAGGACCAGATCGATACCAACCTTAATCTAAGCCTGAAAGGTATTTCTGAAATGCTGGAAATTCATCCGGCTTACCTATCGCGGGAGTTTTCAAGGTACTTTGACAATCTTTCTTTCGGCGAGTATATCAGAAAACTGCGAATAGAAAAGGCTATGGAGTTATTAAGCACCGGTGATCATACACTGACGGAGATTGCTTATTTAACCGGGTTTTCAGATCAGAGCCATTTTACGCGGACCTTCAAAAAAGTTACCGGGCAGAATCCGTCTGTCTATAAAAAGGAACTGAAGAAAAGTAAAAAATAGGCCAAACGTTTGATGCGTTCTATTTTTTGAATACGGCGCATCTGACCTTGCAGCTATATCCATTACTGCTGAATATTTCAGCCAGCACTTCAGGGAAAACATTATGGCAGATACTTTGGTACTTTACTAAAGCAGGC
>NZ_DATLKJ010000010.1:0-2358 GCF_035538455.1 Chitinophaga sp. | reverse complement strand
CCAGGCTGCAAACCAGCTACCGTTGTGAGACAGGAGGCGATGCGGTCACTGCGGTCACGTAGTTCATTATATGAAACAACTACATCCCCACAGATGATGGCCGGAGCATCACCCATACTTTGCAGGCGGGCTTCCAGCAAGTACGGAATACTGATAGCAGCTACTTCACCGACCGGGCGGTTAAAGCGGTACAGGATTTCTTCCCGCTCTGCCGCATCCAGTATATCGAGTGTACCCACGGGCTTTCCGGGATCACTTACGACCTGTGCGAACAGGCATTCCAGGTGGCGTGCCATCCTTTCAACCGTGGAGGCTTTAAACAGGGAAGTATTATATTCCAGCTCCATCTGCAGGCCGCCAGGACTTTCTGCAAATGAAAAGGTAAGATCGTATTTAGCCATTCCGGCAGGTATCCCCAGCCATTCGAACTGTAATCCCGGCGCCACCTCCCGCATTGCCTCCCTGTTCATGCCCTCCAGGTTCTGCAGTACCAGCATTACATTAAACAACGGGGATCTCGACAGGTCTCTTTTCAGATCCAGGTCTTCAATCAACATTTCAAAAGGATAATCCTGGTATTCGAATGCTTCCAGCATCCTTTCTTTCTGTGCTGCCAATAACGACCGGAAAGTAGCGTCTGTTGATATTTCTGTGCGAATCGCCAGGGTATTTACATAAAACCCGATCTGCCGCTGTAATGCTTCGCTGTTCCTTCCGGCCACCGGCGTTCCTATTACCAGATCAGACTGACCGGTGTATTTCTTCAGCAATACCGCCACGCCGTTCATCAATGCCATGAACAGACTCGCGCCTGATTGCCTGGCGAGCTGGTTTATTTTTCCGGACAACTCCTTATGGAAGGTATAGTTCAATGTGGCGCCCTGGTAAGTCTTCACCGCTGGTCGTGGATAATCAGCGGGCAGGTCCATGACGGGCAGATCGCCTTCAAACATTGTTTTCCAGTATTCTTTGCATGCCTGCAATCTTTCTCCCTGCATCCTGTTGCGCTGCCATATTGCAAAATCGCGGAACTGCAGCGGCAATGATGGGAGCTGCACTGCATTTCCCGCCAGCAGGCGCCTGTATGCCTCTACTACGTCGTTGAACAACACCGTTACTGACCAACCGTCGCTGATGATATGATGCATATTAAAAGACAACAAGCTGCCGGCAGGGGTATTTAATATAAAGCAGGATAATAACGGTCCTTTCTCCAGATCAAATGGCTCCTGCCACTTGCGTTGCAGGAAAGCCATTTCTTCCTCAGCAGGTAATATGTTATCAATAATTATTTTTTCAATACTGAAATTTACTTCCGTCGCAGTCTTCACTATCTGTACCGGCCGCCCTTCTCTTTCGGCGAATACCGTACGCAGCGACTCATGTTTTGCGATCACCAACCTGAAGGCCGCTTCCAGTTTCTGTTCGTCAAGACGGCCCCGGATTCTGAATGCAGCAGGCATATTATAAGCCCTGGATGCTTCTTCAAAACCAGTGAGCACCCACAGGCGCTCCTGTGTGAAAGAAATCGGATACCAGGCCTGGTCTTCTGTTCTGATAATGTCGACAGCCGTTGTGATGCCTCTTGTGTCAATCAATACTGCCTGTTGTGCGATGGTAGGGAAGGAAAAGATTTCATTGAGCGTAATGTCTTTGCCAAAATCCTTTGCTATCATAGACCTGAGCCTGGTAGCTTTCAGGCTATGCCCGCCGAGATCAAAGAAATTATGTGTGACTCCTATCGTGCCGATGTGCAGGATCTGCTGCCATAGCTCCAGCAGGCGGCGTTCCGTTTCATTACCGGGAGGCACCACCGGCACTTCATCCGTAAGCCCGGTGAGTGGCCGTGGTAATTTTTTCTTGTCGACCTTACCGTTACTGTTCAGCGGGATGGCTTCCAGTTTTATCCAGTAGTCGGGCACCATATAGGATGGCAGCTTTGCAGACAGGTAAGCTTTCAGGTCAGTGGACGACAGTTCGTCCTCTCCCACCCAGTAAGCCAGTATCCTGTTCTCTTCGTTTACGGCGTCTACGATGGCTACTGCCTGTTCTACCCCGGAATGTTGTTCCAGCTGATATTGTATCTCTCCCAATTCGATACGGTAGCCTCTTACTTTCACCTGGTCGTCTTTACGGCCGCCGAAGGCGACCAATCCATCCGGCAACCAGCGGCCTATATCACCGGTGCGGTACATCGGCATACCTGGTATGAATGGATTCTCAGTGAACTTCATTGCAGTCAGTTCCGGCTTGCCGTAGTATCCTTTCGCTACTGACTGCCCGCTCAGGTAGATCTCTCCGTCTACACCGACAGGTAACAGCTGCTGGTGATCGTCCAGGATATACAAATGCGTGTAG
>NZ_DATLKJ010000009.1:0-19574 GCF_035538455.1 Chitinophaga sp. | reverse complement strand
TTACCTACTTGCGGACAAACAACCGCTGAAAACAGAAAGGGTGAATGCAAAAGATCTGATCATCCATTTGCCGGCAATGGCACCGGATACCGTGAACAGTGTTATTGTGCTGGAGATGAAAGATATAAAGACCGACAGTGTACGCCTGCCGGATATAAAAGATATTGCGAACGTGATGCGTGCATTTGACGGAGCCTTGCACGGCAGCGGATTGCAATATGGAGATGGAAAGCTGGCTGCTTATTACGTTCACGGATGGAAGCGTGGCGATCAGTATATCAGTTGGAAGGTCCGGCTTACGACAGCAGCGCGTTTCAACGTAGGTATCAAGTATGCAGCTGATGCTTCTTCTGGTGGTAGTTACGAAATACGTATAGGCGATAAAGTTATAGCTGGTAAAGTAATCGCGGAGGAGAAGAAACAGCATATCGTATCGCAGCAACTGGATACTGTATCGTTGCCTGCGGGAGAATATGAGCTTACCGCAAAGCCTGTGCAAATAACGGGCACTGAACTGATGAAATTATTTGAAATAACAATGCAACCAATACCTGATCACTTATGACGAAGCATTTTTTCTTTTTGTCCTGTTGCCTGCTCAGCGGTGTATGTGTTCTTGCCGGTGTATCGGACCGTTTTGTGAAGGCTCTGAAAAGCAGCCGTGCTGTTGTATTCCTGGCCGATGGTGCTCCGGCGCCAGCCACTGTGAAAATAACCCGTAAATGGAGTGATGAGCTATGCGATATTCGTATAGTTAATACAGGCAGTATGCCTGTAAGGTTGAAAGAGATTGTGATGGGAACTGTAGGTAAGGTATTGCCAGCGTCTACACCTTTTTATGCAGAAGGTTTCCAGATGCTCTCACAGACAGCGGGTACGCTGAAAGCACCGGTAAATCTTGGCCATTACACCGACGCCAGTCATTATAAGATACCCCAGCCTGAAGGATACCTGGCTGTGTACAACATGATGCGGCTATATCCACAGGATGATGTGCAGTTGCTGCTGGGCTTTACATCCAGCAACCGCTTCGTGGGTAAATTTTATGTGTCGGCAGACACTATCAAAGTGGTAACCGATCTGGAAAGCCTGGAGCTGGCTCCGGGAAAGGAATTCAGGATGGAAGAGCTGATGCTGTTGAGTGGCAACGATGGCAATCAATTACTGGACCGCTTTGCGGCGCGTATCCATCATTATCATCCGCGGCTCGAATTTAGACAACCCCCAACCGGCTGGTGCTCGTGGTATTGCTTTGGCCCACGCGTTACAGCAAAGAATATCTATGATAATCTCGACTATATCAAGAGCAACATTCCTGCGCTCAAATACATACAGCTGGATGATGGCTACCAGCCACATATGGGCGACTGGCTGGAGGTGGGAAGTTCCTTTGGCGGCAATGTACAGCAGGTATTGCAGACAATCCGGGAGAAAGGATTTGAGCCTGCCATTTGGGTGGCGCCTTTCATATGTGACAGTAACTCTACCATTTTTAAAGACCATAAGGATTGGTTGGTGAAAGACGCTACGGGGAAACCGTTGCGGAGCGATAAAGTTACTTTCGGTGGTTGGAGAATGAAACCCTGGTATGTGTTGGACGGAACGAATCCTGCCGTGCAACAACACCTGGAAAAGCTTTTCCGCACCATGCGCAACGATTGGGGTGTAACGTATTTCAAGCTGGATGCCAATTTCTGGGGCGCCATTCACGGCGGATATTTTTACGATAAACAAGCTACCCGTGTGGAAGCGTACAGGCGTGGTATGGAAGCCGTTCTCAAAGGAACAAAGGATGCTTTTGTATTGGGCTGTAACCATCCGCTGTGGCCTTCTTTAGGACTTATTCACGGCTCGCGGAGCAGCGGTGATATAAAGCGGTCGTGGGATATATTTGAAGGTACTGGCCGGGAAAACCTCTACAGGGCGTGGCAGAATGGACGTCTGTGGTGGAATGATCCTGACTGTATCCTGTTGACAGGTAATATGCCAGACAACGAGTTTAACTTCCACGCTGCCCTGATCTATGCTACTGGCGGTATGTTGCTCAGTGGCGACGATCTCACAAAAATTTCGCCTGAACGGCTAAACATACTTCGTAAAACAGTGCCGCCAACATCCTATGCTGCTGCTTTCACAGATACCAATTTCAATACAGGATATGTAAATACCGGTTCAGAAAAACAACTGGTTTTGCTCAACTGGCAGTCATCTCCCCAAAAAATAACTGTAAAACTTGAGAAACCCTGCGAAATAACAGATTACTGGACAGGTAAAAGTCTGGGCCGTTTCAGCGGTTCCTATACTGCCAGCCTGGAAGCGCACGATGGCAGGGTGCTTACGCTCAAATAACCAGAAATACTTTAACTCATGCGTTATCTGTTTATCGTGATGTTGATGATAAATGCTGTTTGTGTATCCGCACAAACGGCATGGCAGAAAAAAGTGTTGAAGGATATGCGGCCTGCCATTATGCAGCGTGCGAAGTGGGCTATGCAGCAACAACCGCAAACCGTTACTTCGTATAGGTGTGTGCGTAGTGCGGGTGGACTACACGACTTCTACTCCGAAGGTGATTACTGGTGGCCTGATCCGGAACATCCGGACGGACCTTATATACAACGTGACGGGCAAAGCAATCCGGATAACTTCGTGGCGCACCGCCAGGCTATGATCCGCTTTAGCCGTGTGATGGGCGCATTAGCAGCGGCTTACATGGCAAGTAAGGATAGGACGTATCTGCAACATGCCCTGAAACATGCAAAGGCATGGTTTGAAGACAGTGCCACGCGCATGAATCCGAACCTGTTATACGCACAGGCGATCAAAGGCAGAGTTACTGGGAGGGGGATCGGTATCATTGATACGTTGCAGTTCCTGGAAGTGGTGCAGGCACTCCGCATCATGGAGAAAGCGGGCGCTATTCCGCCTGCAGAACTGACCGCATTTAAGGCGTGGTTCACGTCCTATCTTGAATGGATGACCACACATCCCTATGGCAAGGATGAAATGAATGCCGCCAATAACCATGGAACCTGCTGGGTGGCGCAGGTTGCTGCGTTCTCCTTATTCGTAAATAACAAGCCGCTTATCGATTCATGTATCAATCGTTATAAAACGGTATTGCTGCCTTCGCAGATGGATGCTGATGGAAGCTTCCCGCGGGAGTTGAAGAGGACCAAACCTTATGGTTACTCGTTGTTCAACCTGGATGCAATGAGCGCCATATGCCAGCTGCTGAGTGGTTCGGGAAATGATTTGTGGCGCTATACTGTTGAGGAGGAGCGGAATATGGGAAAAGGTATTTCTTTCATGTATCCTTATGTAAAAGACAAAACTACGTGGCCCTTAGCGCATGATGTCATGTACTGGAGTAACTGGCCGGTGGCGCAGCCCTTCCTGCTTTTTGGGGCAGCTGCTTTCGATAATGAAGCGTATTACCGGCTGTGGCTTTCACTCGATCACGATCCGCAGGAAGAAGAGGTGTTGCGGAATCTGCCTGTCAGGAACCCTGTGATATTCCTTTGACTGCGGCCTGATCGCCTTGTATTATCTAAAAGTTAATTCCTGCTCACTGCTATGATAAATGATTAAAAATAATTATATTTATATTCCTATGTTAAATTTTTAGAGAGATGAGCTGGATAAACAACCTATACGTTATTTACCAGAAACTGGATGCTACCGGTTGTGGTGAAGTAAAACATGAAATACTTGAGGCACAGATTAACGGTTGCAACAACGGAGGGATCTACTTCCTGGTATTGCAGCAGCTGATGCGGATAAAGAAAGACAAAGCTAACATTTATGAGCTGATTAAAGGTGAGGTAGAAAGTTATATCCAATATGGCGCCCATACTTATATGAATTGATTACCTCAGTTCTTCTATCAGTTTCTGTACTTTGATATAATTGGGTGCGCCTGGCGGTATCTTCAACAGCCAGTCGAGGCACTCCTGTTTATTGCCTTCACGCAGGAAGCTGAGTCCCATATAAAAGGCGGCTTCAAACCTGAGTTCTGTACTATTGTTGTAAACGGTCACGAGATCGTTGCGTGCGGCTGACTGTTGGTTTACATCCACGAGGCTGACGCCGCGGTAAAAGCGTGCATACAGATTACCCGGATTAGTAACAAGCACTTTATTAAGGATAACAACGGCCTGTTGGAAATGGCCGTGGTTGAACTGTTGTATGGCTTCTTCAGGAAGCCGCAGGCTGTCGATAGCAGGTATCTGCATTTCCGTGGAGGAAAATTGGCGGTAGATATTCTTGTGCCAGGGGCTTACGTACAGCATGACAGCTACTCCGGCCGCAACCATTGCAATCAGGATTACCAGGTTACGTATAGGCGTAGGCGTGCTTTCCTTTGGAGAGAACCAGGCGTTACGATGGTTGAATAGTTGTAGTTGCATGGCATCGCGGTCGGGATCGGGACAGATCTTTTGCGCGAGCAGCTGCCGGAACAGGAAAAAGCGCTTTACCTGCTGATTCAGCGCAGGGTCGGTTTTCATGCGTGCGTCGAATTCTTTCTTTTCGGTATCGCTCATTTGTCCGGAAAGGAAACGGTCACTACTAAGCAGATCTTCTTTGGCGGTGTTATTGCCTTTGAGTTTTGTGCTCAGGTCTCTGAACAAGGTGCTGTAGCATTCGCATCTTGCAGTTGGGAGATTGGAGACGGGAATCTTGGTTTCAACGGCTATATCTTCCTGTAAAGTGTCTGTGAGGGAGAGGCGGAGCAGATCTTTGCAGTTGTCGTTTAGTTGGTTGTAGGCATTGTGAGCGAGCCTTCTCTTTTCTCCTTCCTTCAGTACATCTTCGACATCAAGCATGTCGTCACGGGTGAGGGCGGCATTTTCTTCTGCTTCCAGACCGGCTATACGTTGTCCGCGACGTTCCAGTTCCTGCTCCCATATGCGTTTACACAGCAGCATAATGAATGGTTCAAAGGTGCTCACTGTGATCGGGTGACGGCGGGCATAAAAGTAGATGTCCATCAGTGCCTCTTCAAAAACATGTACTGCATCTCTTACGGATCCGCCCTTTTGCAGGATGAAACGCTTCTCTTTGGTAGCAAAACGCTGGTAAATACTATCTACGATTACCGGAGTATGATGCAACAATCCCTCAATATATTCCTGGTCATTATTTTCAGGTGACATATCTATCGATTTTGCCTGTTATGCTGTACTAAAAATATTAAACCTGTACGAGGTGGCCTAATTATTTTGCAAAGAAGTTGACTATCTTGCCAAACATATGAAGCCATAGAGACAGTATACAGCTTATGTATCAGCAATCACCGGAAATCAATGACCTGATAGCGCGTTTTATTCAGTCGCCCCACGACCCAGTATTGCAGGAAGAGATAGCCCAGCTGAAATCCAAGGGACCTGAACATTTCCGCTATGTGGAGAACAGGCTGCAGGCCTGGCTGACAGAGGAAGCAACCGCTGCTGTGCCTTCTGTTACCCGCTTGCTTACGTCATCTCCTGTGGTTTCACCTGCGCAACGCAAGCCGCTTCCGGTGAAGCTGCTTTCAGTCGTTTTCCTCTTTGTATTGCTGGCTGGCATTACTTTATATTACTGGTATAGCGCCCGCAAAATGCGGACTATCAAAAATACATCGGGGCATATTGATTCATTGGTGCTGGCAGATGGCAGTAAGCTTGTGCTGGATAATAATGCGGTTGTTGCTTATGATGTACGGGCAAAAAGATCTTCTTTTGTGATCGTGATGTCGGGAGATGTTTATGTAGACCTGAAACCTGGAGAGGATGGTATTGTACGGGTAGGTGATAATGTGCTGAGAGCAGAAGGCGCTGCATTTAATATTCACCGGAACGACCGAAGCAACGAGGTATTTGTAACAAGAGGCGGTGTGAAAGTACGACAGCGCCGGAAGAGTACAGAGCTCTCTGAGAATACGCTTGGCCGGTTATCGCCAGGAAATATTCGACAGCAGCGGCTTAACAGTCAGGCGCCACTTGCGTGGAAAACGGGTGTGCTGAGTTTTTCCGGCGTTCCGCTGGAAGAGGTCCTGGAAGCAATAAGTTCCTGCTTTGATATAAAAATAGTGGTGCCGCCTTCAGCCCGCAGGCTTTACAGCAAAAAGATCACAGCCGATTTCGGGAGAACCTCGCCTGATGAACTGTTCCATCGGTTACAGCAGCAGGTGGGCGCTTACTTCGTGAAAGACGCTGCTGGCGTATATTATATCTCATTAAAATAAAGACCCGTTCAACGGGATGATGAACGGGTCTAAGATATTTATAAATGATGTTTTCCTTTCGCTCTCCCTTCACTAATCAACATCAGTCGCAGTAAATATATTCACCGTAATCAGCCATTACGGTATGGGTTCAAATATGCTTTCTGCGCGTGTGTAGCATCTCAGTCCGACGATGGTATTGCTTATCCCCACCTTAACTCTTTGTACGGACCTGATACTGGTAGTAGTCAGTCAATCAGAGCCTAAAGCCCCCGCGATGCCCATTTCGAGGCCACGCAGCTCTGCAAGGCCACGCAGGCGGCCGATAGCGCTGTAACCGGGATTGGTTTTTTTATGGAGGTCATCCAGCATCTGGTGGCCATGATCCGGGCGCATGGGAATGGAAACATTGCGGCGTTTCATGGTGAGCAGGATATTTTTTACCACGGCAAACATATTCACATCGCCTTCGAGGTGGTTGGCTTCGTGGAAGTTGCCGGCGGCATCACGCTGTGTGCTACGCAGGTGAATGAAGTGGATATGATCGCCGAGGCGCTCTATCATGCCGGGCAGGTCATTGTCTGCAAGCACGCCATAGGAGCCTGTGCAGAAGCATAAGCCGTTGGATTTATACGGTGCTGCGATCAGCAGCTCCTTTGCATCCTGTTCGGTGCTCACGATGCGGGGTAATCCGAAAATAGGGAATGGAGGATCATCCGGATGGATGGCCAGCTTTACGCCCATTTCCTCCGCTACAGGCGCTATCTGTTGCAGGAAGTAGAAGAGGTGTAGTTTCAGTTGTGTAGCGTCTATGCCGTTGTATTTGTCTAACGCGGCCTGGAACTGTTCGAGTGTGAAGCTCTCTTCAGAACCGGGAAGGCCGGCGATAATATTTTTCTGCAGGGTGGTTCTTTCTTCAGCTGTCATGCTGTCGAACCTCTCTTTGGCCTGGGAGATCTCTTCGCTGGTATAATCTTTTTCTGCATCAGGTCTTTGCAGCATGAAGAGGTCAAAGGCAATGAAGGCGGCTTTTTCAAAGCGTAGCGCTTTGGAGCCGTCTGCTACGGTATAGGAAAGATCAGTGCGTGTCCAGTCCAGCACGGGCATAAAGTTGTAGGTAACTACATAGATGCCGCATTCGGCCAGGTTCCTGATGGATTGCTGATAATTGGTTATATATTCCCGGAAACGTCCGTTCTGTGTTTTGATATCTTCATGAACGGGAATGCTTTCCACTACAGACCAGGTAAGGCCTGCCGCTTTTATCTCTGCTTTACGTTTTAAAATCTCCTCCTTCGTCCACACTTCTCCATTGGGCACATGGTGTAAGGCCGTAACAATCCCGGTAGCTCCTGCCTGTTTGATATCAGACAAGCTAACAGGATCATTGGGACCGAACCACCGCCATGTCTGTTCCATTCTCAGCATAGTGTATATTGGTTTAGTAAATCTGAAACTTGTGAATAAACCCCAAAAATAAAACCTATCAGCACATAATCAAAGTTTAAATCCTAAAAGCTGTGTGTACGGGCGACGTATTATGCGATCAGTACAATCATGAGATCCATCACATTAGTTTGGGTAGGGCCTGTAACCAGTAACCCGCCTGCTTTTGAGAAGAAGTGATAAGCGTCATTGTTATGGAGAAAATAATTTGCGTTTATATGGAGTTTTGCGGCGTGTTCCATTACATTGGCATCTGCGATGGCGCCTGCCGCATCGGTAGGTCCATCTGTACCATCTGTTCCACCGCTCAGAATAGTGATGCCTTTATGGCCGGCGAGGGCTATGCCGGCTGCCAGTGCGAGTTGTTGATTACGGCCGCCGAGGCCATCGCCGGTTACATTGACGGTGGTTTCGCCTCCCAGCAGCAGGCATCCCGGCCACAGATCAGTATAGGTCAGCGCTTTGCTGACCAGCATTTCCGCTATCGTATGCGCATCACCGGTAGTGGCGGCAGATAATATCTGCGGATGGTAGCCCAGCTGTGCGGCCTTTTCTGCTGCCGCCTGCAGGGCAATGAGGTTGGTGCCGGCAAGGTGATTGTGCACATGGGTGGTGTGGGAGCTGCCGGGCTTTGGTGTATCGGGTATTTTCCCGTCAACGCCGTCGAGAATATATTGCAGGAGTGTGCCGGGAATTTTTTCGGTGAGATGATATTTCCGGAGGATATTGAGCGTATCGGCAAAGGTAGATGGATCGGGTACTGTAGGCCCGGAGCCGATGACGCTCAGGTCATCGCCTACTACATCACTGAGGATCAGTGTATATAACGTGGCTGGATATACTTTTTCAGCCAGCTGTCCACCTTTGAAGCCGGAGAGGTGTTTACGCACGGTATTCATCTCCCCGATGTCTGCGCCACTTCTGAGCAACAGGGTAAAGAGTTGTTGCACTTCTTCCAGGCTGCTCCCAGGCGGAAAATCGGCTACCAGCGCGGAGGCCCCGCCCGATAGCAGGAAGATCACCAGGTCATTGGATTGTGCCTGTTGTGCTATTTCTGTAAGCCTAACGGCAGCGGATACACTGTTTTCATCCGGTACAGGATGGCCGGCTTCGAGGAGTCCGATGTGTGCCAATGGTAAGGTATGTCCGTATTTGGTAACAACAAACCCCTGTAAAGGGTAGTGAGGAGTTAATATTTTTTCTGTCTCCAAAGCCATGGCGGCGGCGGCTTTACCTGCACCAATGACATAGATCTTCCCATCGGCTGGTAAAACATATTCATTTCCCGAAATAAAAATACTATTGTTCCGTACACTTATGTTGCTGCGGATCAGCTGTGCCGGATGTACTGCGGATACGGCGTGCAGAAAAATATTCTGTATGTCAGTGAATGGCCGGATAATAATCAGTGCTGGGTTGATTCACGATTTTCCTTACGCTGTCTTTTCTTCTCCACTTTTTCTTCCAGGTGTTCTTTCTTATACATGTCCCAGTCGTTCCATTTTTTATACTGTGCAGCGGTAAACACCGTTTTGAAACGCTGGTTACGTTCTGTATCCAGGGTTTTGAGCTGTTGCAGCCGTTCTTTGCGTGAGAGGGATTTATTGGCCCTGATCACGTCCATGCGACGGATAATGTCTTCATTGATAACGTATATCTTATGGTGCTGCTCTTTGTTAAGACCTACTTCACGTGATATTTTATCACTGATCTTGTCCGCACGTCCTTCCACGCCCCAGCGTCCTTTCCGGGCTGTGCTGTCGGTGTTGGATTGCGCAAGGGCGCCTGTACCGGCGAGCAGGCAAAGCAGCAACACTGTAAAGATGGAAGATGTTTTCATAATCGGCAGTATTAGTAAGGTTCAGACAAACATAACGGCTAAACCTGTTTCAAATTATCCCTTTTTCGTGTTAAATACAAAACTTATTGCCAGCAAGATTAATACCATTCATAAAAAATTACTGCAACCGGCGGACGTGATTTATTACATTTAGCCTACCAACTAAATCTGGATCGTTCAATAAAAAAAATTACATGAAAAGAGCTTTTGAGAAACGCGGGGCGTCCCTGCTCTCCCGCGGTGCAGCCTATGCCCTGAAACGGCACCGCAGTGCACTGCTGCTGTTGTGCATGTTGGGAGCCGGCTCCTATGTCAGCGCGCAGGAGACCTATCCTGTGAATGGTATCGCTGATCCTAAAACAGGATGTTTTGCATTTACACATGCAACGATTGTAAAAGATGCACAAACGACCCTCAACAATGCCACCCTTGTGATACGCGAGGGAAAAATCATAGCGGCTGGTCCTGCTGCGGCTATCCCGAAAGATGCTGTGATAGTGGACTGTAAGGGTAAGTACATTTATCCTTCATTCGTGGATATTTACAGCAACTACGGGCTTCCAGAAGTAAAGCGCAGCGGCGCCTCCTGGAATGCACCGCCGCAATTCCTTTCCAATACCAAAGGTGCGTATGGCTGGAATCAGGCTATTAAGAGCGAAGTGAATGCAGCCACATTGTTCAGCGCTGATGAAAGCAAAGCCACACCGCTTCGTGAAGCTGGCTTCGGTACCGTGCTCACCCAGCAGGAGGACGGCGTTGCACGCGGTACAGCTGCACTGGTAACCCTTGCGGCCGGAAAGGAAAATAAACTCATCATCCGTGAAAAGGCTGCAGCCGGTTATTCTTTTGATAAAGGCAGCTCTACGCAAAACTATCCCAACTCCCTGATGGGATATATTGCCCTGCTACGCCAGACTTTCCTGGATGCGCAATGGTATAAAACGCAACCTGCAAAAGAAGGTGTCAACCTGAGCCTCCAGGCCTGGAATGATAATCAGCAGCTGCCTTCAATATTTGAAGTGAGCGACAAATGGGAGGCCATCAGGGCTGATAAGGTAGGCGATGAATTCGGCGTACAGTATATCATCAAAGCCGGTGGTAACGAATACCAGCGCATCAATGATATAGCGGCTACCAAAGCTACTTATATACTACCGCTTAATTTCCCTGGTGCTATTGATGTGGAAGATCCAAGCGATGCACGTTTTGTATCGCTGGCGGATATGAAACATTGGGAAATGGCGCCATCACAGCCTGTTACCTTTGAAAAGGCGCATATTCCTTTCTGTCTCACAGCAGCAGATCTAAAGGATGTGAAAACATTCCTGGGTAATGTGCGCAAAGCAATTGAGTATGGTCTCAGCGAAGAAGCCGCGCTGGATGCCCTTACCAAAACGCCTGCAACCACGCTCAAAGTTTATGATAAAGTGGGTAGCCTGGAAACCGGCAAGCTGGCTAATTTCCTGATTACTTCCGGTCCGTTGTTTAAAGAGAACACTATCCTGTATCAGAACTGGATACAGGGCAGCCGTTATATTGTAAAGCAGGATGGATGGAATGACCCACGTGGTATCTATACAGTAACCGTTACACCCGGTAACAGTGTTACCATAGAGGTGAAAGGTACGCCTACTGCGCCTTTACTGGCGGTGTTGCAAAAGGATACCGTTCCTGGCCGCATCGACATCAATGGCAAGCTCATATCTCTGTCGCTCCCGCTTGCAAAGAATAGCAAGAAGAGTATCCGTCTCAGTGGTATTATCAGCGACAACGGCTGGTCCGGTACCGGGGCTGATACCGCCGGTACTGCTGTAAGATGGAATGCCGTATTTGTAAAAGCATTTTCACCAAAGGATTCTGCAAAGAAGAACATGCCTGTTGCACTTGGCCCCGTTTATTATCCTTTCAATGGATATGGCTGGGAAAAACTGCCACAGCAGCAGGATCTGCTAATAAAGAATGCTACAGTATGGACTAATGAGAAAGAAGGTAAACTGGAAAATACGGATGTATTGGTGCGTAACGGTAAGATCGCGCAGATAGGTAAGAATCTTGCTGCCGGTAATGCCCGTTTGATCGACGGAACCGGCAAACACTTGTCTGCCGGGATTATCGACGAGCACTCGCATATTGCCATTTCCAGTGGTGTGAATGAATCTTCACAGGCTGTTACAGCAGAGGTGCGCATCGGAGATGTACTGAACCCTGATGATGTCAACATTTACCGTCAGCTGAGCGGCGGTGTTACCGCATCGCATCTGCTGCACGGAAGTGCTAACCCCATCGGTGGTCAGTCGCAGCTGATCAAACTACGTTGGGGCCAGAGTGCCGAAGAGCTGAAAGTAACCAACTGGGACCCTTTCATCAAGTTTGCATTAGGTGAAAACGTGAAGCAGTCCAACTGGGGCGAGCGGAATACGGTGCGTTTCCCACAGACAAGAATGGGTGTAGAGCAGGTATATGTAGATGCATTTACCCGTGCCCGTGACTATGAGAAGGCCGGTCCTGGCAAGCGCCGTGATCTTGAACTGGATGCGCTTGTTGAGATCCTCAACGCTAAGCGCTTTATCACCTGCCACTCCTACGTGCAGAGCGAGATCAATATGCTGATGCATGTTGCAGACAGTTTCCATTTCCGTGTCAATACTTTCACACATATCCTCGAAGGATACAAGGTGGCTGATAAGATGAAAGCGCATGGCGCCGGAGCTGGTACTTTTGCTGACTGGTGGGCTTACAAGATGGAAGTGCAGGACGCTATTCCTTACAATGCTTCCATCATGAACAAAGTAGGCGTGGTTACTGCTATTAATTCTGACGATGCAGAAATGGCCCGCCGTCTTAACCAGGAAGCAGCCAAAACAGTGAAGTATGGCGGTACCCCGGAAGAAGATGCCCTCAGAATGGTAACGCTCAATCCCGCAAAGCTGTTGCATGTAGATAACCGCATGGGTAGTATCAAAACTGGCAAAGATGCAGACCTGGTATTGTGGAGTGACAATCCGCTGAGCATTTATGCCAAAGCGGAGAAAACAATAGTGGATGGTATCGTGGAGTTTGACCGTGATTACGATCTTCAGTTACGCAAGCGTATTGCAGATGAACGCAACCGTCTGATACAAAAACTGCTGGGTGAGAAGAAGAAAGGAACACCTACGCAGAAAGCAGCTTTCGTACCTGATGAAATGTACCACTGTGAAGATTTGCAGGGCGGACATCAGCAGGGATTCGGTTTTTGATCATTTATTAAAAAACAAATAGCTCACAGCTATGAAGAAATACATTTATCTGCTGGCGCTTGCCAGCGGCTTCCATACAGCCTTTGCGCAGGAAACTGTTTATCCGGCCAAGAAGCAGGGCAACGCGGTTTATCTTACCAATGCATACATCCATGTTGGCAATGGCCAGGTGATAGAAAACGGCACCATTGCTTTTGCCAACGGGCGGATCACCGCCGTAGGCGCCAATGTACCTGCAGCAGGCAGCGATGCTACCGTGCTGGATCTGAAAGGTCAGCATGTTTATCCTGGCATCATTGCGCCTGAATCAACCCTGGGTCTTACAGAATTTGAGAGCGTGCGTGCCACTAATGATTTCAGGGAGGTAGGAGAGATCAATCCTTCCGTACGTTCACTTATTTCTTATAATACAGATTCCAAGGTGATCAACACCCTTAGATCCAATGGCATCCTGCTGGCCCAGATCACGCCACAGGGAGGTATCGTGAGCGGTACTTCTTCGGTGGTGCAGCTCGACGCCTGGAACTGGGAAGATGCCGCTTATAAGGCAGACAATGCCCTTCATTTTTATATGCCGCGTCTGGTGAATGTTGGCGGTGGCAGAGGGAGAGGTCCCGCACCTGCTACCGACCCGCTGAAATCCGCTCTGGAAGAAGTAGAGAAGGTGAGAGTGTTTTTCAGTGAAGCTAAGGCATACCTCGAAGAGGGTAAGCATACTGCTACCAACATTAAGTATGAATCGATGCGTAAACTGTTTAGCAAGGAACAGAAGCTGTTCATACATTGTGACGCAGTAAAGGAGATACTCACGGCCATTGACTTTGCTAAAGAATTCAACCTGGATGCAGTGATTGTAGGTGGCTCCGACGCTTACCTGGTGGCTGATTTACTGAAGCAGAGCAATATCCCTGTGGTGCTGACACAGCCGCATAGCCTCCCGCTCATGCAGGATGATGATATTGACCAGCCTTACAAAAATGCTGCATTACTTCAAAAGGCCGGTGTGCTCTTTTGTATCAGTAACGATGGTTTCTGGCAGCAACGTAATATCGGCTTTGAAGCCGGTACCGCGGCTACTTACGGACTGAGTAAAGAAGAAGCATTATCTGCGGTTACGCTCAATGCGGCAAAAATACTCGGCATCGATAAAACCACCGGTACGCTGGAAATGGGTAAAGACGCCAACATCGCCGTAAGTACAGGTGATCTGCTGGATATGAAATCAAGCAATGTAACGCATGCATTCATTCAGGGAAGAGAGATCAACCTGGATAATAAGCAGCATCAGTTATACGAGAGGTACGAGAAAAAATATGGACTGTGATTATTTTGATTTTAGTGATTCAGATGATATAAAAATATAAAAGCGAAAGACCCGTTTAGGAGTTACTCTAAACGGGTCTTTCGCTTTTATATTTTTATATCATCACTGAATCGCACTGATCAAAATCACGGTTTAGTGTGCTTTGACGAGGTAATAGTTCTTCTTGCCTTTCTGGAAGAGTATATATTTATCACGCAGCAATGCGGATGTATCAACGATCATGTCAATGCCGTTGATTTTATTTTTGTTCATGCTTACGCCGCCGCCCTGCACAGTTTTGCGGGCTTCGCCTTTGCTGGGGAAGATACCGGTTTCGGCCAGGAGGCTTACTATATCTTTGCCGGCAGCAAGTTCTTCTTTGGCAATTTCATACTGAGGTACGCCTGACATTACATCCAGTAACTGTTCTTCCGTCAGGGATGCCAGCAGTTCCGCTGTATCGTTGCTGAAGAGGAGAGAGGATGCTTTTACCGCGAAATCATAATTTTCTTCACCGTGAATGAAAACGGTTACCTCTTTGGCAAGACGTTTTTGCAGCAGGCGTTGTTCAGGAGCCTGGCGGTGTTCAGCGATCAGGGCTTCTACTTCTGGCTGGTTCATGAAGGTGAAGATCCTGATGTAGCTTTCGGCGTCGGCATCTGAAGTATTGAGCCAGAACTGGTAGAACATGTAAGGAGATGTACGTTTGGCATCCAGCCATACGGTGCCTTGTTCGGTCTTACCGAATTTGGTGCCATCTGCTTTTTTGATCAGCGGACAGGTGAATGCAAATGCTTCACCGCTTGCTTTACGGCGGATAAGTTCAGTACCCGTAACAATGTTGCCCCATTGATCGGAGCCGCCCATCTGGAGTTTACAGTTCTTTGCAGTATAGAGATGATAGAAATCGTAACCCTGTATCAGCTGGTAGGTGAATTCGGTGAAAGACATTCCGCTGTCGCCTTCCAGCCTTTTCTTTACAGAGTCTTTAGACATCATGTAGTTTACGGTGATGTGCTTTCCTGTATCGCGGATGAAGTCCAGGAAAGAAATGTGCTGAAACCAGTCGAAGTTATTCACCATTTCAGCAGCATTGGGTTTGGCCGGATCGAAGTCCAGGAATCGTTCCAGCTGGACCTTGATACCGGCTACATTTTTTTGCAGCGTATCCAGGTCCAGCATTTTTCTTTCTTCTGCTTTAAATGAGGGGTCGCCTACCATGCCGGTAGCGCCGCCCACTAAGGCCAGTGGTTTGTGCCCTGCCTTTTGCAGGTGAACCAGCAGCAGGATAGGCACCAGGCTTCCGATATGCAAAGACTCGGCAGTAGGATCGAAACCTATATATGCCGTAGTCATTTCTTTTTGCAGTTGTTCTTCAGTGCCAGGCATCATATCCTGTAGCATACCCCGCCAGCGCAGTTCTTCTATCAGATTCATGATTTTAATAACAATTTTTGCAAACCTACTGAAAAAAAGGCTGACCTGTAGGGGGAATGATGGGGTTGACAGGAATAATGGCGTTGGAATGTAGCAGGGGAATAGGTTTGGTGGAATCGCCAGTGTTTGGCAGAAAAAAGGATCCCGCAACAAGTATGTTGCGGGATCGGGCTATTTTACATATTCTTCAGGCACTTTGCAAGGCTGTCTCTCCAGTAGGGAATAGACAGGCCAAAAGTGGTTTTTACCTTTTCTTTATTAAGCACACTGTAAGCGGGACGCTTTGCAGCGGTAACGTATTTGTCGGAAGTAACCGGCAGCACAGTGGTTGTAGCATTGGTCATCTCCTTAATTGTTATTGCGAAATCGTACCAGCTGGTAACGCCTTCATTGCTGTAGTGGTATATTCCGCCGATAGAAGTGCTGGTATTGGCTGCTTTGTATTGCAATATATCCAGGATAGCAACTGCAAGGTCGCCGGCATAGGTGGGTGTACCTGCCTGATCGAAAACCACGTTCAATTCTGGTCTTTCCTGCATTAGTTCCCGCATACGTTTCACAAAGTTGACAGCATACTCGGAATACAACCAGGAGGTGCGGATCACGACAGTATCCGGATTATAGCCGGTGGCAGCGGCCTCTCCTCTCAGTTTGGAAGCGCCGTATATGCTTTGCGGATCTGTTTCATCCTCTTCGCTGTAAGGAGTATTCTGTTTACCGCTGAATACATAATCGGTGGAAATATGTATCAGCTGGGCATTTGAGTCTGCGCATACTTCTGCAAGGCTCAGGACCGCCTGAAAGTTGAGGAGGAATGCTTTTTCCTCATCTGATTCCGCTTTATCCACAGCCGTGTAGGCGGCACAGTTAATGCATGCATGCACGTCCTGCGTTGAAAAGTAGGCCGCAACGGCGTCTTTATCGGTTATGTCCAGCTGCTCATAATCAGTAAAGAGCAGATTGAACTGAGGGTAGGCGGTGGCGGCCTTTTGCAGCGCCTGTCCTAACTGGCCGTTTCCTCCGGTTACAAGAATATTTCTCATGGCAAAATGATCAGCAGTTAAAAAAGAAAATTATGCGTGATGTCGGCCAGTTTGGGCAGTACCAGATCTTTTTCTGAAACCAGCGCATCTTTCAGATCAATGCCCCAGTTGATATTCAGTGCCGGATCATTGAAGATAATGCCGCCTTCACTTTCCTTGTGATAGAAGTTATCGCATTTGTACATTACCTCTGCGGTTTCGCTGATAACGGCATAACCGTGTGCAAATCCCTTGGGTACCAGCAACTGCAGTTTATTTTCTGCACTTAGTTCGATGGTGTATGACTGGCCATAGGTGGGAGAGCCTTTACGGATATCTACCACAACATCTATGATACGCCCTTCGAGTACTCTCACCAGTTTAGTCTGGGCGTGTGGCTCCAGTTGATAATGTAATCCACGCAGCACTCCATAGGAAGAGCGGGCCTGGTTATCCTGTACAAATGTATAGTCTATGCCTTCAGCCTTGAAGGTATTGGCATTATAACTTTCAAAAAAATATCCACGGTGGTCACCGAAAACTTTAGGCTCAAATATCAACAGGCCCGGTATCGGGGTCGTTTTAAAAGGCATTGAAAAAACTTTTTACAATGAAATTATCGTTTCTGGTATTGCTCCTGATAGTATTTCTGGTAATTGCCGCTGGTAACATGTTGCAGCCACTCTTCGTTGGCGAGATACCATTCTACCGTTTTTTCCAGACCTTCTTCAAACTGAAGGGATGGTTCCCAGCCCAGTTCCGTATTCAGTTTGGTGGCATCTATAGCATAACGGAGATCGTGACCGGCGCGGTCTTTCACAAAAGTAATCAGCTGTTCAGAAGTGCCTTCGGCACGGCCCAGTTTCTTATCCATGATCCTGCATAACAGGCGGATGAGGTCAATGTTCTTCCATTCATTGAAACCTCCGATGTTGTAAGTTTCGCCGGTTCTGCCATTATGGAAGATAGTGTCGATGGCACGTGCATGATCGTTTACAAACAACCAGTCGCGTACATTCTCTCCTTTACCGTATACAGGAACTGGTTTATTGTTCTTGATATTATGGATGGCCAGCGGAATCAACTTTTCGGGGAAATGATGAGAACCATAGTTATTAGAGCAGTTAGAAATAATAACAGGCAAATGATAGGTATGATGGTAAGCCATTACAAAGTGATCGGAGCTGGCTTTGGATGCGGAATATGGAGAACGGGGATCATAAGGGGTGGTTTCATAAAAAAAGCCTTCTTCTCCCAATGAACCGTAAACTTCATCTGTAGAGACATGATAGAACAGTTTTCCATTCATGTCATCCTTCCAGTATTTGCGTGCAGCATTGAGTAGTACAGCAGTGCCCAGTACGTTAGTTTTGATGAAGGCCAGCGGGTCCATAATGGAGCGGTCTACATGGCTTTCAGCTGCAAGGTGAATCACTCCGTCAAAGCCGTATTTTTGGAAAAGCGCTTCAATAAATGTTTCGTCGGTGATGTCGCCTTTCTCAAAAATATAATTTGGTTGGTCCTTTACATCTACCAGATTTTCCAGGTTACCAGCGTAGGTAAGCGCATCCAGGTTTACAATCTGGTAATCAGGATACTTATTCACAAACAATCTTACTACATGAGAACCGATAAATCCAGCTCCACCTGTAACTAATAGCTTACGCTTCATGCAAAGAAATTAAATAGTTATTTTAATAATGCCTGTTTGAAATATTCGTAAGTAATTTTCAATCCTTCCTGCCGGCCCACTTTAGGCTCCCATCCCAGTATGGTACGGGCTTTGGTAATGTCAGGCTGACGTTGTTTCGGGTCATCCTTTGGCAGGGGATGATAAACAATTTTCTGCTTGCTGCCTGTGAGTGCGAGGATCTCTTCTGCAAACTGGTTCAGGGTAATCTCTTCGGGATTGCCCACGTTTACAGGGAGGTGATAATCGCTCAGTAACAGTCTGAAAATTCCTTCGATGAGATCATCCACATAGCAGAAAGAGCGGGTTTGTTTACCATCGCCAAATACGGTAAGGTCCTGACCACTCAGCGCCTGGCTCATGAAGGCCGGGAGCGCACGGCCGTCGTTGAGGCGCATGCGTGGACCGTAGGTATTGAAGATACGCACGATGCGGGTTTCTACTCCGTGGAAATTATGATAAGCCATAGTGATAGATTCGAGGAATCGTTTGGCTTCATCATATACTCCTCTTGGACCTACGGGGTTTACATTGCCCCAATACTCTTCAGTCTGCGGATGTACGGTAGGATCGCCATATACTTCGGAGGTAGAGGCTACCAGTATGCGCGCTTTCTTTTCTTTTGCAAGTCCCAATAGATTATGCGTGCCGAGCGACCCCACTTTCAGGGTCTGAATGGGCATCTTCAGATAATCGATAGGACTGGCCGGGGAAGCGAAGTTGAGGATGTAATCAAGTTTACCCGGAACATGGATAAACTTGGTTACATCATGGTTATAATATTCAAATTCCGGTAAAGGAAACAGGTGTTCAATATTTTTCAGATTGCCGGTAAGCAGATTATCCATCGCTATCACATGATACCCTTCTTTAATGAAGCGGTCGCACAGATGGGAGCCCAGGAAACCGGCGCCGCCGGCAATCAGTATTCTTTTCTTTTCCATATGGTATGTTACAGCGTTAAGATAAAACAGGTGTCCGCCCTACGCTCTCATAATGAAATCCCAATTCCCTCATGCGTGATACTTCAAACAGGTTGCGGCCATCAAATATAGCTTGGTTTTTCAGGGCCGCCGAAATTTTATTAAAGTCCGGTGTTCTGAAAACGCTCCATTCTGTGGCGATGATTAGCGCGTCTGCTTCTTCCAGGCAGGTATACTGATGGTCAGCAAACTGGATTTTATCTCCCAGCAGTTGCTTTACATTGTGCATCGCTTCCGGATCGAAAGCGCTGACGGTAGCGCCTGCAGCGAGCAGGGCATCTATAATGTACAACGCCGGTGCTTCGCGGATATCATCGGTGTTGGGTTTGAAAGCCAGACCCCACAAGGCGAAATGTTTGCCTTTGATGTCTCCGTTGAAGTATGCCTTGATTTTAGGGAGGAGGAAGAG
>NZ_DATLKJ010000008.1:0-13641 GCF_035538455.1 Chitinophaga sp. | reverse complement strand
GAAATGTCTGTGAAGTATGTGAACCTTTATTTATTATACTGTGTAGTTCTTCTACTTCTGCCTTGGTTAATTTGATTGTATAACGTATCATTTGTTTATCCATTGATCAAATATACAAATAAATACGCCATTTTATAATTAACATAACACTAGTTCACTTTAATAAACTTCGCTGAGAAGATCTTCTTGTTGCCGGAGAAAATACTGCAGTAATAAACACCATTGGCCAGCAGCTGCACGGGAATGGTCTCCTGCACATCAGTGATAGTACGCTGCATCACCCTGCGCCCGCTCATATCCGTGATCAGTAATTGTTTCTCTCCCGGCTCTTTGGCCAACACATACAACTGATCCCTTACCGGATTGGGGAACATCAGTATATCACTTTCAATCAATATATTCACCATTACCTCATCCGAATAGAAGATTCTGCCATCGAGGGTTTCGAGGCGCACGCGGTAGTGTATAATACCTTCAAATGGCTGGGCATCTGTGAGATAATAGGTTAGCGAATTATTTACAGGCTGACTGCCAAGCTGGGTCCAGTTCTGCCCGGAACGTCTTTCCCAGTATATGTTTTTAAGATTGTACCCGGTAGCCACGGAGAGTGTCAGTTGTACTTTATTATCTGTAGTTCTGTCTGCAAGGAGGTTTTGAACATAGCAGCTCACGCCTTGCGTGGTGTAATTGAGTGTATTGCTACGGGCGCCTTCCCAGCCTGCCTGTGCTATCGGACTGATTGCGACGTAAAGAGAGTTGATTGCTTTCTTCGGAATGAATATAAATGTATCACGGGGCTGGCTATACGAAGTAAGGATGTTATTCTGTATACTGTAGACCTGATAAGCTTTTGCGCCGGCCAGTCCCTGCCAGAACAGCATTACGGTATCTGTGCAGTTGAACCCGACCTGCAGATTAACACGTGGGGAAATGTAGAACGCGGGGCTGGTAAAGGATGTGTCTTTCAGTGTCAGCTTTACCCATGCCTTGCTGAACAGATCCGGTACATTCCATTCTGAGATTTGCAGTTGTGCGGGTACTTGTTGAGCAATAGGTTGCCAGTTAATACTATCAGTGCTGTAAGAGATGTCGCCGTTGCCGCTATAGGAAGTTTCCCATTGCAGGGGCACTGGATTGCCGGCCAGCAGAATGCTTCCTGGTAGCGGATTTTGCCATTGGAATGATTGCTGGGATAGAAGGGACCAGGCGATATAAAACGTCTGGCTGGGTGTAACGAGCCGTTTGCTGCTGATGGTAATGTGCAGGTTACCGGCGGGAGGGAGGTCTATTGTTACCTGTTCTGTATTGTTCAGGCTGTCGGTGCCACGGCGTGCAGGTTTCCGCAGGCTATCGGCGGATGGGTAGGTGCTTAGCACCCAGGGCAGCCATACTTTGCCATCAGCGGTGGTAACGGTAATATCGAGATCATTGAGGAGCGCTTTCGCTGCATTTTCAACTGCAGGAGGATCGTTCCAGCAGAGCGTTACCTTGGCCTGCCGGATACCTGCGGGAACGGTTATATCATACGAGGAGGAAGCGTTACTGTTAAGTGTGCCCTGGCGGAAGCGGTTTTCCTGTATGGTTTTCATGGCATTGAGTGCATGCATGTTGCCGAATCCGTAGCCATATCCGGGTGTGATACCTTCAGGAAGTATTGTACTGTTGATCAGTAAACTTTTAATGAGCGCAGCAGAAGGAGCTTTTGAAAACCGCTGCCGGTAAGCATCTTGCAATAACGCGCTGACGCCGGTGGTGAGTGCGCTGGCATCAGATGTACCGCTTTGTCCAAAAGCGGTAAAATCCGGTTTGATGCGCCCATCGTACGCTGGTCCTTTGCAGCTGCTCTGTATACCGGTGGTTAGAAAGCCCGCAGCATCAGTACCACCGACAACAATAATATTCTTGGCATGTTTGGTATTCATAGACAGGTTGGCGAAACCGGCAATCCCTTTGTAGAGACCCGCATCAGAGGCAGCCATGCCACTATTGCCTGATGAGAAAACATGAACGATGGTGTCAGCAATATATACCTGCTGGTCATATGCAGCTGCTCCCGCACTGTAGTTATTGTCAATGTCAATACCATAGGAATGGTTCTGTGCAGTGATATTATAACGCTGAAAATAAACGCTTGTATCAGGGAAGTAGGCAGACAGACCGTTGAAGTTGATAGAGCTGAGCCTGGCGCCTGGTACAACACCGAGCGAACTACTACCGCTGTTGCCAGCACCGGCAATAAGCGTAGCCATTTGTGTAGCATGCCCGGTAACATTTGTACTGTTGCCGGGTGTAGGCAGGTAAGCCCCTTTGAGATCTATGTCAGTTGTGTCAAAGAAATCTTCTTTAAGGGAAACGGTTATACTTTTTCCGGTAATAAAAGGATATTGTTGTTGTACAATATTAATGCGGTTGATATATGGATTGTAGGCGTTGATGATAACCTCTGTGGATGGCTTGCGCAGTGCGTCTGCCGTAGTAATGGTTTTATCTGCGATCAAGCGGGGCCAATCCAGTTTTCTAAGGCGTATCAACGCAGTATGATATTCACCGAGGTTTTGAATGGTGCGGATATAAGACAGTGACGCATACTCTTTTGTATAGGAAATCTGCGCGGTGATACTGTCCTTGCTGCCGAGTTTTTCGAGTTGACGAAGTAGCATCGTGGAGGCTTTCCAGTTAGCATTGGCATGATAGCAGTACACAATTTTTTTTGTGATGGCGCTGTCCTCAGGTAATCGTTGCAGTATGTAATGCTGACTGGTAAGCACTTTCAGTAAGCCGTACTTACTAAGTGAACTGGTGTTGGGGACATTGCTGAATTTCACCAGCAATGTGGTATGAGGTTGTCCGGGTTGCAGGGTATCTGCCGCATACCTAAATACAATAGTATCTTTGGTAACGGCGGACGCGTTGCGGAAATGCAACAACAAACAAAGGGCTATGAAGAGTTTGAACAGATGTTGTTTCATGCGGATTAATCGGCGTTGATAAGTAAGGGTTTAGCTTTTGGCTCACTGGGGATCACTACAATCCCCGATATATTAAAACTACTGATATTAATTTTTCGATGCAATTTTTATCTGTTAAAACAGAAAATATTTTTTTTAAATTAAACGAAAGTTGTAATATTGGGAACACAACATAAACAAATTGTGTAGAGCAACGAAATCTAAAGCAAAACAACAATCTGTAAGAGCGAAAAACCTCTGAGTATATCTTAGCAAATCTGAATCCACCGGGCGATACCGGTACTGTCAAATCATCACCAATCATTGAAAATTGCATGCGACTATTTTGTTGACATCAAATTTATATGTCTACAAAAATGAGCACTGGTTAACACTTTTAATCTTACCAGCAATGCGTGCCAATAGCTGCTGTTTCTGTAATCACTGAATTGCGGATCCTGGCTGTCACCTTAGTGTTTATAGTATTGCCGTTGCGCGGTCAGCGGGCGATATAGGGAGTTCTTTTTTCTTTATTAAAACCAAAATCCGAATTCATGAAAAAACAAGCATTTAGTGTAATGGCCTGCCTGGTTGCAGGTTTGATGATCACCTCCTGCCAAAAGAATGATCAGAAACAGGATGCACAACCCGATCCGGTTTCTGCAGATGTATTAGCCCAGATCAAAGCCCAGGGCTTCAGCACAGACAACGTTCGCAAAGATGAAGATGGCTACCTCGTAGAAGGTGATATCCTGCTCACCGCTGAACAGTTACAAACAAAAGTTAGTACTCCTACTCTTCGTGTTGCCAACACAGAACAGTACCGTACCAATAACCTCGTATCCGCATTGCCCCGCGTAATTACCATTAAAGTGGTGAACCTGGGTACTGCATTCGTGGCGGGTACTGATACTGCCATTGCACGCTACAACAGACTGGGACTGCGTATGACTTTCAAACGCATTACCAGCGGCACCCCTAACATCACTATCAAAGGATTCAACCAGGGTCCAAGCGGTGGATATATCACACTTGGTTCTTCCGGTTTCCCTTCCGGCGGCAATCCTTATGGCACTATAAAAATGAACACCAACCAATATGCATATGGTTCAAACCCCAACGTATTGTACGTGGGTTCTGTTATCCAGCATGAAGTTGGCCACTGTATCGGTATGCGCCATACAGACTACATGAACCGTGCTTACAGCTGCGGAGGTTCTGCAGTAAATGAAGGCGACGGTGGTGTTGGCGCTGTACAGATCCCCGGTACTCCTTCTGGTCCGGATGCTAACTCCTGGATGCTGGCCTGCTCTAACGGTGGTAACCGTACATTCAATAGCAATGATGTAATTGCATTGAATTACCTCTATAAATAATTGTTCCTCCCACAGGAGTATTGACTTTTCACATTAAGAAGCATAAGTGGTGCAAAGAACTTTGCCCTACTTATGCTTCTTTGCGTGAAATCTGTTGTAAATTGCCAGCCTTAATAAATGATATTTCAGATATGTTGCAACGAATCGTGAGACCAATGCTCTTGCTCGCATTTACCGTGCTGGCATTGCGCACCTACGCTACGGAAGGGATGTGGCTCCCTCAATTGCTTTCCGGGCTTAATGAGAAAGAGATGAAAGGAATGGGAATGAAAATTACTGCTGCAGACATTTACAGCATTAATAAAGGCAGTCTCAAAGACGCCATTGTCAGCTTTGGTGGATTCTGTACTGCTGAGGTCATTTCCACAAAAGGACTCCTGCTAACCAACCATCACTGCGGTTATGATGCAATACAGAAACATTCATCACTGCAAAATAATTTCCTCGAAAACGGTTTCTGGGCGAGAACTGCAGCCGAAGAACTCCCTAATCCCGGCTTAACTGCCACCTTCATAGTAAGGATTGATGACGTTACCAAAACCGCCCTGCAAGATGTGAAGCCTGGCATGACAGAACGCGAGCGTCAGTCTGTTATTGACAAACGCCTGAATGAACTGCGCAACGCTACCCGCCGCGAAAGTTGGCAGGATGTAATAATTAAGCCCTTCTATGAAGGCAATCAATATTTCCTTTTCGTTACTGAGACATACAAAGACGTACGCCTCGTAGGCGCTCCGCCTTCCTCCATCGGCAAATTCGGCTCCGATACTGATAACTGGGTATGGCCCCGTCATACCGGTGATTTTTCCATCTTCCGCATCTATGCTGGCAAAGATGGCCGCCCTGCACCATATTCACAAGACAACGTTCCGTTCACCCCGCGCCACTCGCTCACTATTTCCATGAAGGGGGTTAAACCCGGCGACTTTACTATGGTAATGGGATTCCCGGGTCGTACCAGTGAATACCTACCTTCTGAAGCGGTAAAACAGGCTGTTCAGGTTGTGGACGCTGCTAAGGTAGAAATGCGCGATGCCGCCCTGAAAATAATGGACTCCTACATGCGCAGAGATGAACAGATTAAGATCCAGTACGCCGCCAAATATGCACAGACTGCCAACTACTGGAAAAAATGGATGGGAGAGATGCAGGGTATCAAACAAACCAATGGCATCTACAAAAAGAAACAATACGAAGCAGATTATCGCAAGATGCTGGAGGAAAATCCAGCATTGAAGCCCCGCTACAACGGCGTACTGGACTCGCTTAATGCTATGTACCGCCAGTTGCAGCCATATGCACAGACCCGTGACTATTACAATGAACTGGTGAAAAATGTGGAATTGCTCTCTGCCAGCGACCGCCTTATCAATTTCATCAGTGATGTACATGAGCAAGGTGAAGGTCAGTATGAATCCAAGCGCCAGCAATTTCTCGAATCCATGCAGTCCTTTTACCAGAACTATAATGCCCGTGTGGATCACGATATCTGCGTGAGTCTCCTTGACATCTATGCTAAAGGTGTACCTGCACAATTCGCTGGCAATGAATACCTGCAGGTATGGCAGGAGAACAACAAGGATGGCCGCAATCTTGCAGACAGGATGTATGCCGTATCCGGCCTCACATCCATGGAGAAACTGAAGGCTTTTGTACAACAGCCGTATAATACCGTGGTGGCACAGATCTGGAAAGATCCCGCCACACGTCTTGCCATGGCGCTTCGTAAGGGTTTTGTTGACAACGTTAGCCGTCCGCTCAACGATATACAGAACAGCATCAACAACCTGCAGCGTACCTACATGCAGGCGCAGATGGATGTAATGGGCAGTAAAAAGCGCTTCTACCCGGATGCCAACAGCACCCTTCGTGTAACGTATGGCAAAGTGGATGGATACAGTCCGCGTGATGCCATTCATTATGACTATTATACTTACCTCGATGGGGTAATAGAAAAATATATTCCCGGCGATTATGAATTTGATGTGCCGGCGCGTCTGATCGAGCTTTATAAGAATAAAGACTATGGCCGCTATGGCGTGAATGGCCGTATGCCGGTGTGCTTTATTGCATCCAACCACACTACCGGTGGTAATTCCGGCAGCCCTGCACTCAATGCTAACGGACACCTGGTAGGTCTCAATTTTGACCGTACCTGGGAAGGCACGATGAGCGATATCAACTATGATCCGGGTATCTGCCGCAATATCATGGTGGATATCAGGTATGTGCTGTTTATTGTGGACAAATTTGCAGGATGTACCAGGTTGATTGATGAGATGAAGCTGATGTGATAATTAAAGATATGTTTAAAGGAACGGGCGTCCCAGATTCTGAGACGCCCGTTTTTGTGCCAGCAGCTGCTATATTGCAGTACCGTACGACGTGTGTTTACTTTTTTTTATGTAGGTTTGTTGCTGTCAACTCAATACTCAGATATGAATCAACTAGCAGAAAGGCTATCACGGATCTCCGAGCCGCAAACAATTAAAATGGCCAAACTTGGCCGGGAACTTAAAGCACAGGGAATTGATATTGTAGATCTGAGTATCGGGGAGCCGGATTTTGATACGCCGGTACATATTCGCGAAGCTGCCAAGCAAGCCATAGATGAGGGGTATACCCACTATACACCTGTAGCAGGCTATGCGGATGTAAGACAGGCAGTAGTATACAAACTGAAAAGGGATAACGGCCTAGCGTACACGCCTGAACAGATTGTTGTATCTACAGGGGCCAAACAGAGCCTGGCCAATGTGGTATTGAGCATCATCAACCCCGGTGATGAAGTGATCATCCCTACTCCTTACTGGGTAACATACTCAGAACAGGTGAAACTCTGTCAGGGTAAAGTGGTATTTGTTCCCTGCAGCATTGAAAATAACTATAAGATCACTCCCGAACAGCTGGAAGCCGCGATCACGCCCAAAACCAGGCTGTTTATGTTCTCTTCCCCCTGTAACCCTACCGGTTCGGTATATTCCAAAGCCGAGCTGGAAGCGCTTGCAGCAGTATTTGCCAGGCATCTGCAGATCTTCATCATCTCTGATGAAATCTATGAATACATCAACTATGTTGGCAAACATGAAAGCATCGCGCAATTCGGTGACCTGATTAACCGTACGGTGATCATCAACGGTTTGAGCAAAGGCTTTGCCATGACGGGCTGGAGACTGGGCTATGTGGCTGCTCCGCTGGAACTGGCCAAAGCATGTGATAAAATACAAAGTCAGTTTACTTCCGCCACTTGCTCTATCACGCAGCGGGCTGCTATTACAGCGCTCACCGGTGACCTCGCTCCGGCGCAGGAAATGGTAACGGAGTTCAAACGCAGGCGCCAGTATATCCATGAAGCATTGAAGAGCATTCCGGGCCTGAAAGTAAACGATCCGGAAGGTGCGTTCTATATGTTCCCTGACGTAAGTGCGTTTTTCAATAAAACCCTCCACGGAACTCACATTGGTAATGCTGATGATCTCTGTATGTACCTGTTGCACAAAGCGCACGTATCTGTTGTTACCGGCGTGGCTTTCGGACAGCCTAACTGCATACGTCTCTCTTATGCCACCAATATGGCTACACTTGAGAAAGGTGTGGAAAGACTGCGGGAATACCTGAAATAGTAAATCCAATGTGATTTTTTGATTTTCCTGATGTTTGATTTATATCTGAAGATGATAAAATCGTTGGAGACAGTGATTTTTCGCACCTTTATATTAGTCAGACATCAGGGAAATCGTACGACTCGAAGGATGCAGCGGTAAAATTCATATTATGTATTTATATATTTGTATATCTTTGTCAGCTCAAAAATCTTTCCGATAAATGAACTCTCAGCAGTTACTGTACCTGTGCCTTGCGATTGGCGCTATTGTAGTGGTGTTTATTACAATCCGAGACCTGTTTAAGAAAAAGTCGGCTGATGCTGCACCGGAAGGTGAAAAGCAGGCAACTGTGAATCCAACGGTATTGCCATTGCAGCTGCAAGCTTACGAAAGGCTGGCATTATACGTAGACCGCATTACTCCTCAGAGTCTTATCGGGCGGGTATATCAGCCAGGAATGAGCGCTGTGGATATGCAGATTTCCATGGTACATAGTATTAAATCGGAGTATGAGCATAACATTACCCAGCAGATCTATGTAAGCGCTATGACCTGGGACGCCGTAAAAACGCTGAAGGAGCAGACTATCGCTGTCATTAATCAGATTGCATCACAACTGCCTCCTGAGACGCCGGCGCTGGAATTGAACAGACAAATACTGGAAGTATTTGCACAGGCCGGGGAATCGCCTGCAGAGCTTACCGCTCAGATCATCAATGGTGAAGCCAAAAAGGTTATGAGATAATCAGGGGATATTCATTTCCTCGTTCAACAGATAGCCTTTACCTTTAAACAGCATATACAGCGGCTTAGCCTGATACCAGGGAACTCCGGGCGTTTTGGCATGCGTCTGTATATGCAGGTGCGGCTCTGTACTGAATCCTGAATTACCTACCAGTCCAAGTGGATCACCGGTTTTTACATATTGACCTTCCTTTACAAACACGCCGTTCATTTTGAGGTGCGCAGCGAAGAAATAACAATCTTTTCCTTCCAGCAATACCTGATTGGTATTTTTAGGACCACGTTCCATGGCCGGTGGTATATTGTCGGGGTTGGTGCTGTAGGCGCGTAATACAAGCCCGTCGCAGGGAGCATACACCGTATCATTGAATATCTCATAATCTTCCAGCCGTTTTGAAAAAATACGGTTAGCGCGGCCCCCCCATTTGTTGAGCTTTACAATATCCATTGCATACACAGCACCACGTAAGCTGAAGTGAAACACATTGGTAGGAAGTCCTTTCCCTCCCTGCAATACAAAATACTTTCCTGACTTCAGCGGATAATCTAATGTGATGGTGGCCAGGTTGCCGGTAGTACCTGTGAAGTAAAGCACGTTGCAGATAATAAGAACAACTGATAATATCAGGTTGGATACCTGCTTCCATTTTGCCGGAGATGCCTTTCCTCCCTGCTTTTCGCGGATAAGTCCTGCTGCTGCAGATAATATAAGCAAGCCGCCGTAAGTGTATTTTGCATAGATAGACAAATACACCCAGGTACCAAACAAAAACAAGAACAAGCCTAATGAGAGTCCCAGCAATATGCTGGAATAGCTCTTGCTCAGTGGCTTCCGGCTTGATTTCCACAGGAGTGACAAACTATATGCGGACAAAGCCAGTGTGATAAATAACAGGGTATAAATGATCATTATGCTTAGCCAAACTTTAACACAAATTATCAATAATTTTCACAGCGGCGAAGTACCGTAATAATTATGTAACATTGCAGCGTTAGTTTCGTACATCATGGAGAAGATTATCCAAACAGATTCAGGTATTACCATAGCGCCATTGTATTCGCAGCCTGTGCCAATGGAAGAGCAGCCGGGGGCTTACCCGTTCACGCGAGGCATACATGCTTCCATGTATCGTGATAAATTATGGACCATGCGCCAGTATGCGGGCTTCAGTACTGCAGAGGCGTCCAACCAACGGTACCATTACCTGCTGAGCCAGGGCGTAATGGGGCTTAGTGTTGCATTTGACCTGCCCACACAGATAGGCTATGATTCGGATCATGCAATGTCTGAAGGGGAAGTAGGAAAAGTTGGCGTAGCGATCGATTCGCTTGATGATATGGAGGTCCTGTTTAAAGGTATCTCGCTGGAACAGATTTCTACCTCCATGACTATCAATGCCACAGGGTTTATACTGCTGGCGCTTTACATTGCCCTTGCCAAAAAGCAGGGTGCTGACCTGAAGAAAATTTCAGGTACCATTCAGAACGATATACTGAAAGAATACGCTGCCCGTGGAACCTTTATCTATCCGCCAAAGCCTTCCATGCGTATCATTACTGATATATTTGACTATTGCAGTAAGGAAGTTCCCAAATGGAACACCATATCCATTTCTGGTTATCATATCCGGGAAGCGGGGGCCAACGCGGTGCAGGAGCTGGCCTTTACGTTGTCTAACGGTAAAGCCTATCTGAAAGCGGCACTTGAAAAAGGATTGGACATCAACGTATTTGCGAAGCGTCTTTCTTTTTTCTTCAATTCCCATAACCATCTTTTTGAAGAAGTGGCCAAATTCCGCGCTGCACGGCGCATGTGGGCGCATATCACCAAAGAGCTGGGCGCCACTGATCCCAAGGCCCAGATGTTGCGCTTCCATACACAGACAGGTGGCAGCACGCTCACTGCACAACAGCCTCATAACAATATTGTACGTGTGGCCATCCAGACGCTGGCAGCTACTTTAGGCGGTACGCAATCATTACATACCAATGGTTTTGATGAAGCCCTGTCACTGCCCACAGAAGAAGCGGCCCGTATTGCTTTGCGCACGCAGCAGATCGTAGGCTATGAAAGCGGTATAGCCGATACTGTAGACCCGCTGGCGGGTTCCTTCTACGTAGAGTCGCTGACCGACGAAGTAGAACAGAAGGCCTGGGAGCTAATACATAAAATTGATGCGATGGGTGGTGCGGTAAGCGCTATCGAACAGGGATTTGTACAGGATGAAATCGCGCGTAGTGCCTATCTGTATCAACAGGCCGTAGAGAACAATGAAAAAATAATTGTTGGCGTAAATAAATTCACTGTTGAAGAAACTGATGCGCCAGAGGTATTCCGTATAGACGACAGTATCCGGCAGGTGCAGACCGAACGCCTGCAGGCACTCAGAGCGCGCCGCGACAATGCAGCTGCAGGGGCTTGTCTGCAGCGCATCCAGGAAGCAGCCCGCGGTACGGAGAATGTGATGCCACTGGTCGTATCCGCAGTAGAAAACTATTGCACACTTGGAGAGATCGCTGATACACTGCGTGAAGTGTGGGGCGAGTATAAATAACAGGAATTAATTTATTTTTGGGACTTTCAACGTAAAATGAACTCGATCTACTATAATAGTTGTCCGCTTTGCGGATCATCCTTAATTCATGAAGCGCTTACCGCCAAAGACTATACGGTTTCCGGAGAGACTTTCGGAATCTGGCATTGCGGCGGTTGCAGCGGACGCTTTACACAGAACATACCTGCAAATGATAAGATTGGCCGTTATTATCAGTCGCAGGAATATATTTCCCATTCAGAAACAAAGCAGGGCCTGATAAATCGTTTATACCACAGCGTTAGGAAGATCACTCTCCGTTCCAAACAAAACTGGGTACGTGCTTCTTCTGGTATTAAACAGGGCAGTCTGCTGGACATAGGCTGTGGCACCGGCGCCTTCCTGCATTATATGCAAACAGGTGGCTGGAACGTTACCGGTCTCGAACCGGATGAAAATGCACGCAAAAATGCCAAAAGCATCTATAATATAGAACCATTGCCGATTGATCAGCTCTTTTCGCTACCGGCAGCTTCGTTTGACGCCATTACCATGTGGCATGTGCTGGAGCACGTACATGAACTACATCACTACCTGGAACGCATACGGGTACTGCTGAAGCCAGGGGGAGCATTGCTCATAGCTGTTCCCAATTACACTTCTTCTGACGCAGACCACTATGGCCAGCACTGGGCCGCTTATGATGTTCCACGGCATCTCTATCATTTCTCACCTGCTTCCATGGAAAAATTATTATTGTCTCACCAGATCAGGGTCGAAAAAAAGCACCCTATGGTATTCGATGGATTTTATGTGAGCCTGCTCAGCGAGAAGTATAAAACCGGTAAAAGCCGTCTTGTAGCAGGCTTTTTCAATGGGTTGAGATCTTACAGGAAAGGCTTGAAGAATGTGGAGAAATGCAGCTCGATTGTGTATGAATGTAAGTTATAATGTGTTTTAGCTTTTAGGATGCCCCTCTTGTGGTAGCTATTAATGGCAAATGTCTATTTTAATATGTGCGCCTTTAATAGGGCTTTGCCCCCTCTTTGTTTCTCCTGTGATCGTCAGAAGATGACCGGGGAATGCTCAGGCCTTAGTACGCTTTTACTCCCAAGCACGGCATTTTAGATGGATGCATGTATCTAATTTTCCAGGTGGGAGGTTTGCTTATACATACAGGGTTGATAATGCATAGCTACCCCTGATTATACGATACTAAAGGGATGACTACACTTTCATCCCTTTAGCATATAACTGTTCCTGGTTTTGTTTATCCATGTAACCTGTCCGTAACAAAAGCTACTCAGGAAGCAGTTTCACGGGTATTTAGAAACTAATATCAAAGGGTGCTCCACCGACCCAACAGTTAAAGCTGGATGGGGTTTGAAGAAGATCCTTCCAGCCAGCTCCTGCTATTTTCAAATAAAAATCGGGACCGGACTGATCACCCAGATCCTGATCATTGAAAATAAATTTGTGGCCGTCCGGGTGATTCCGTAAATCCGAACAAAGCATGGCGTGTGCCGGGCTTGATATAATAGAGTATGGGTCTGGATGATAAACGAAATTACTCGAAATGCCCAATATTTGGGTTCCCCAGGTTTCTGGATTGTAATATGTTTGATAATACCTGTCTGTTATACCGATATTGGAAAAATTAAGGTCTGTAGCAGAAAAAAAGCCATCAGCATCCCTGAACTTAAAACCAAATCCACCGTCCAATTTTACTTCTCTAGCGGGAAACCACTGCCAAAAAATGAATTGCTTTGCCTGTGCCCTATATTGTAATTCTGCCCAGCAATAAACAATTCCGGCTTTTCTCACATTTATTACCCTCACTTGATAGTACAATCTTTTAGTGGTGGTTGTACTAACATTTTGTTGGCTTATACCAATAGTTGTCTGTCCTTCAGCCGGGTTGGTTCCTGTTACACGCAGCCATGGCCACACCCGGGCAGTTTGATTCTTTATACCGTTCGCATTATCTCTATCGGGATTAAGCAATTGCACTTTATATGCATCTTTATCAATATTGTTTCTTTCTGTAATTGCAGTTCGTAAAGTCTGGAGATCTCCGTTCTTTAACTTGATGGTTTTGTCTTTATTGAGTTTGTAAATTTCGTTGTCAATCTTAACAAGGCCGTTCTCATTAATCAAGAGTGCTGTTTCCCAGTCAGGCGCATTAAAGTAATATTCATCTGTAGCTTTCCAGTACAATACATGATCATATCTGGGCTTGAGGATAAAAAATCCGGATGTATCTTTTTTACTCTCCATACTACGAATCTTATCATTATATTCTACAAACCGTGTGGCTAATGAGGTATATCCATTGCTTTTCTCAAAGTCTTTCTGCTCTTTCGGCGAGCGCTGTATCATATCCTTTACTGCTTTTTTAAATGAGGTCTCATTATCAAAAGACAGATAGTTTCCC
>NZ_DATLKJ010000007.1:0-64083 GCF_035538455.1 Chitinophaga sp. | reverse complement strand
ACCATGTGGAAGACAATCGGTGAAAACGTCAGCAAATACAAGGCTTATCCCCGTATCGTTGGCGAGACCGGTGGTAAAGACTTTGTAGTGATTCATAAGTCAGCCGATGTGGAAGTTGCCGCTACAGCGCTGGCCCGTGGCGCATTCGAATACCAGGGACAGAAATGTTCCGCTGCTTCCCGCGCATACCTGCCGAGCAACATCGCAGAACAGATCAAATCCAAACTGATTGCGGACGTGAAGACTATGAAAATGGGTACCACAGAAGATTTCAGCAACTTCATCAATGCGGTGATCGACGAAAGATCTTTCGACAAAATTGCTCAATACATTGAGAATGCAAAAAGCAGTTCATCTGCAAAGATCATTGTTGGTGGCAAGTATGATAAATCCGAAGGTTACTTCATTGAGCCAACCGTGATTGAAACTACTGATCCGAAATATGTGACCATGTGTGAAGAGATCTTTGGACCCGTACTGACGATCTACACCTACGATGCAGAGAAGTTTGACGAGGTGCTGGCGATTGTTGACAGTACATCTGAATATGCGCTCACCGGTGCTATCATTGCGAACGATCGTTATGCAGTGGAGCACGCTACAAAGAAACTGGTGAACAGCGCCGGTAACTTCTATATCAACGATAAGCCGACAGGCGCAGTTGTAGGCCAGCAGCCATTTGGCGGCGCCCGCGCTTCCGGTACCAATGATAAGGCTGGTTCCATGCTGAACCTTTATCGTTGGCTGAGTGCAAGGAGCATCAAAGAAACTTTTGTACCACCTACCGATTACAGGTATCCTTTCCTGAAAGAAGCATAGTCATTGTTTTCAATAACAAAAAGGCGACGGACATTCATCCGTCGCCTTTTTTAGTTATTAAATTTTACAATTACATTTGCAGCATGGAAAGAGAACCGGTATCTGCATCAGAGATTATACAGGCTTATTTCAATGAGCCTCACAGGCAACACAGAGTAGCCGATCTGGAACAGCGATTGCTGAGTAAAGGTTATGTGCAACCCGAAGCAGCACAGCAGGCATTTATGGCCTACAGAACTTACTTCAAAAAAGTGGCCTCCCGCAAAGGCTTGCTGGTAGGCTTTTTCATGTTGCTCGCGATTACATTTCTCTACAGAGTAATCTCCATCTCAGGACAGATAGGGAATTTCATGCAGATTTCCGCATTCCTGGCTATTACCGCTACCTTGCTTACCTTGGGCGTGATCTGGGGCATGCAACTATTTCAATTGAAGGAGGAGATCTCCTCTTTCAGGGATCTCCGGAGATTGTAATCACTATATTTTTTTCAATGCCGCCAATGCTTCCGTAACGTGTTTTTCGCCATCACGGAGATTGTTAAATTCGTGCACAACTACGCCTTCTTTATTCACCACATAGGTTACGCGGCCCGGTATCACTAAGGTTTTAGGGACGCCGAATAATTTGCGCACTTCGTTCTTCGGATCGCTGAGAAGGGTGAAGGGGAGGTTGTGATGTGTGGCGAAACTACGGTGAGAAGCCACATTATCGGCGCTGATACCGATCACCATTGCACCATACTTCTGGAAATCCTGGTAAGCATCCCGGAACGAGCATGCTTCTTTAGTGCACACGCTGGTTTCATCTTTCGGATAGAAATAGATCACCAGCGGTTGTTTGCCCAATACGGTATTGACATCAAAGGTTTTCCCATTCTGATCCTGCAGGCTGAAAGAGGGGATTTTATCACCGGTTTTTATCTGGGCCTGGCTGTTGTTCCAAAATTGCAAAAAGGCGTTCATAGCAATAAGCAGCTTTAATATTTTCATACTGAAGATTTTGTCAGAACTAAAGTACGTCATTAATCATTATTTTTGGCCTCTAAAACAATGAGTTTTGAAAACCATACTAAACGGTAAACAGCTGGCCATTACGATAGACAGGCTTTGTCACCAGTTGATAGAAAACCATTTACAATTTGAGCAGACGGTGCTGATCGGATTGCAGCCGCGCGGTATTTTCCTTTCCGACAGGATCCATCAGACGCTGCAGCAACTGCTGCCCGGAACGCATATTCACTATGGTAAGCTGGATATTACCTTTTACCGTGATGACTTCAACAAAGGAACAGCATTGCATGTTCCCAATGAAACGAACATTAATTTTTCCATAGAAAATAAAAAGGTGGTGCTGATAGATGATGTGTTATATACAGGCCGTACTATCCGTTCGGCCCTTGATGCGATGCTGGACTTCGGGCGCCCTGCGGCAGTAGAGCTACTGGCCTTGATAGACAGGCGTTTCAGCCGTCAGCTGCCTATACAGCCTGACTATACAGGCCGCACTATTGATGCCCTGATCTCACAGAAAGTACGGGTATTGTGGGAGCAGCGCGATGGTAAAGATGAGGTGATCCTGGTAGATTAATTACAGCACGGATTTCAGAATTAAGATTTCACCCTTTATATTTGCACATTAATGTCACTTTCTGTAAAACACTTACTCGGAATTCGCGATCTGCAGCGTCAGGATATAGAACTTATTTTTCAAACAGCCGACCAGTTTAAAGAGGTTTTACAAAGGCCGATCAAAAAAGTTCCTACGCTCCGCGATACCACTATTGTCAATGTATTTTTCGAGAACTCCACACGTACCCGTCTCTCTTTCGAGCTGGCGGAGAAGCGTCTGGGCGCAGATACACTCAACTTCTCAGCTTCCGGTTCTTCCGTATCAAAAGGCGAAACACTGATAGACACTGTTAACAACATTCTGTCCATGAAAGTGGATATGGTGGTGATGCGTCATTCCGCCAGTGGGGCACCGCACTTCCTGGCTAAGCACATCAACGTGCCTATACTCAACGCCGGCGATGGCATCAATGAGCACCCTACGCAGGCATTGCTGGATGCATTCTCCATCCGGGAAAGACTCGGCAGTGTGGAAGGGAAGAAGGTAGCTATCTGCGGGGATATCATGCATTCGCGTGTAGCCCTTTCCAATATCTACTGCCTGAAAAAACTGGGTGCTGAAGTAACGGTGGTAGGTCCGCCCACGCTGATCCCCAAACATATGGCAGCTGCGCTTGGCGTGAACGTAAGCTATAACATCCGCGAAGCGCTTGCCTGGTGCGATGTAGCCAACGTGTTGCGCATACAGCTGGAAAGGCAGAACACGCCGTTGTTCTCTTCACTCCGCGAATATTCGCTGGCATATGGGGTAAACCGTGAATTGCTCGACAGCCTCAATAAAGAAATTGTGATTATGCATCCCGGCCCCATCAACCGTGGCGTGGAGATCAACTCTGACGTGGCGGATTCAGGCCAGTCTATTATCCTGGATCAGGTGGAAAATGGCGTAGCCGTGCGTATGGCTGCACTGTACCTGCTGGCAGGAAAGAAGGAATAGTTTTTAACTTCTGGCAGTTAGTTATCAGCAGCTGACTGCTAGAAGCTTGCTCCAACCCCCACTGTATACGACCTGAAAAACGGATATACATTTCCGTTATACCCGCCTGCTTGTTCAGGGTCATAATATTTAATCTTCATGTTATTGGTTTCCCAGAGATCCTGCCCGGAGAAGTAGAGGCGCACATTTCTGATGCTTGTACGTTTCAGCAGGGATGCTGGCAGCGTATAGCCCAGCTGCAGGTTTTTAAGACGTATATAAGCCCCGTTCATTGTCCAGTGATCAGACGGCAGGGTATTCATGTTATCGTTGATATAAAGCCTCGGAAACAGAGCCTGTTGGTGATCTGGCGTCCAGTGGTCACGGTTTATATCCCAGGGTTGCTCCCAGCCGGATGTAAAGGGGATATTGTAGCGGGGATCAGGCATTACTTTGCGATTGGCTACACCCTGGAAGAATACGGAAAAATCGAAACCTTTCCACGAGAAGCCTGCATCAATACCATACGAGTATTGCGGATCTGTGCTGCCGAGGTACACGAGGTCTGCGCGGTCAATTTTATTATCGCCGTTGATGTCTTTGTACTTGAGATCGCCGGCGCCGGTATTGGCATGCTGGAAAGCATGTTGTTTCACGGCATCAGCAGTAGGGAAATATCCTTCTGTAACGTACCCGAACAAAGAAGAGTAGGGGTATCCTTCAATACCCTGATTCCAGCCGGGCTGCGGGCTCACACCTTCATTACGTAATACTTTGTTCTGGTTGTTGAAGATATTGGCATTGATATACCAGGTGAATGGCCCACGCTCGCTTCTCCAGCCCACATTGACTTCCCAGCCCCACGACTTCATCTCGCCGGTGTTGAAACGCAGCGGCCATGCCCCGCTCATAGAAGATGTGTGCACTGGTATCTGCATGCCGCGATTCCGCCTTACGAAGTAATCGGCCGATAATGTAAGCCTGCCGCGGAAAAGTGAGGCATCCCATCCATAGTTGTTGGTGGAAATATTCTCCCAGCCACTGGCCTGTGGCAACGCGTTCTTATATACGAAAGTGGCGAAAGGGTTATTATAACCGAAGGTAAACGTCTGGTACCTTTCATCATTGGCAATGGTGTTCCAGCTGTTGACATTCCCCAATCGTCCCCACGACCATCTCAGCTTAAATTCATTGAAGAAAGGCAACGCATAGCTGAACCATGTTTCATTGTTCAGCCGCCAGCCTGCGGAAAAGGAGGGGAAGCCCTGCCATTGCTGCAGATGCGGGAATATGCTGCTGTTTTGTATCAGGCGGGCTCCAATCAGGTTGACTTCCAGCAGGTAGCGGTTGTCGTAGTTGTAACTGAGCTTACCAAATACTGAAAAGAGAGAACCATTTGTTTGCAACAACTGCGAATACTGCGGTGGTTGCAGGAAGTTAACGTTTTTCACTTCTGACGGTGTAACAGCGTATGTTACATCTGTTTGTTGTTCGGTGTCAAAAGTTTCCAGCGTGGAGCCGCCTAGCAAATGAAAATTATGTTTGTCTTTCTTCGTTTCATAATCCGCCAGTACCTGCATGTTGCCGCCTTTGGCTACCAGTTTGCTTTTCTGCAACATGTTATCAGGCTGTACCAATGCGGCAGGCGCCACTCTGTTCCATAAGGCGAGGGTGTTACGTCCGAGATTGTCGCGGAGTGTATGCTGCTGGGGACTATAGATCAGCCTGAGTGTAAGTCCTTTGAGCAGACTATCGGCACGCAAGGTGAATACAGCATCTACATAGTTGTTCTTTTCATCACGGCGCCCGCCATCCTGCAGAATGGCATATACGGGTGCACCGCCGTAGGCATAGTTCGTTGTATTGGGCACATACACCGGGACATTTGACGGGCCCCGGAAAAGTCCTGCCAGCAAGCCTTGAGGGCCTTCCACTGTTTGTGCAGGAGAGAGCGTATTGGTTTGTGCATAGGAGAATCTTGTTTCCAGGCTGAAATGCTTGTTGAATTTTCTGTTGAAATTCACCCGGGCATTCACCCGGTGCGTTTTATCCGGCCCGGCTGCAAAGAGGCCCTGGCGGCCGAAGTAGCCGAGTGACACAGAAAACTGATTGATAGTATCGCCGCCCTTTACTGAGATATTGTAGTTCTGTATGCCTGTTTTGGTTTTAGTGAGCAGCGACAACTGGTTCATATCGTAATAGTAACGGTAGTAATCCGGGCGGTCGTAGTCGACTGCGTAGTGGTTGCCAGCCTGCATCCAGGCAATCTCAGATGGCTGCCAGGGAGCAGGTTTACCTGCATTTTCGGCGGCTTCGTTCATCATGGATGCTTCTTCCCAGGAGTGGAGCCGGTTGGGTAATCTTATGGGTTGTTCAAAACCTGCAAGGCCATTCACATCGATGGAGAGCCTGCCGGGTTTGCCACTGCGGGTGGTAACCAGTACCACGCCACCTGCGCCGCGCGCACCATATACAGAGGCGGCTGCAGCATCTTTCAGGATGGAGACGGATTCTATATCGTCAGGATTAAGGACTGCCAGGGAACCCGGTACGCCATCCACAATTACAGGGGTATTGTTACCTGAACCCGTGCTGACGCCGCGCACCTGAATATTGAAGCCTTCCTTGCCCGGCTGCCCGTTGCTGCGCGTTACTACCAGACCGGTTGCGGTGCCCTGGAGAGCAGCCATTACATTGGGAACCGGCCTGCTTTTAAGACGGGCACCCTCCACCTGTGCAATGGCGCCGGTGATATTGGCACGCCGTTGCAGCCCATATCCCAGCACTACCAGCTCATTGAGCTTTTTAAGATCCGGCTGGAGAATAGCGGAGATACTTCTGCGATCACGTATGTTTATTTCTTTTGTTTCATAACCGATGAGGGAGATGCTCAAGATTGCCTGTCCGGACGCCACACTGAGACTGAAGCTACCATTCTCACCGGTAGCAGTACCGTTCTGCGTGCCTTTTTCCCTGACAGATACGCCACTGAGCGGCTGGAAGCCATCTGTGACGATACCACTCAGCTGCCAGCGATTGGGATCTTCCTGCTGTTTGTTGCCTGATAGCCGTGTATCCGCTTCCGTTGTATTCTGCGGGATGACGATGATCTGTCCGTCTTTTATTTCCACTTTATATTTCGATGTCGGGAAGATACTGCGCAGCACTTCCTGCAGAGCAGTGTTATGCACATGAAGATTCACGCCGTTGCGGGTTTCCAGTTCTACAGAGGAAATGGCGAAAGTGTATTTGGTCTGTTTTTCTATTTCACGGATAACAGTCTTGAGGCTGGCATTGGTGAAGTGGAGAGAAATTCTTTTGTTCAGGACATCGGGAACCTGTGCCGCTGCTACGAAGCCGGCCAGAACCAGGATAACAATAATAATAAAAACAGGCACGCATCTGGACCTGGTATCAGAGCGCAGCGCCTGTAGCAAAAATTGCTGCATAGTTAGAGATCAGGCGCTTTGTTAGTGTATTTCTACCAGGTTGTTTTTGTGGGTGATATTGATCTGGAGGGCTTTCCTCATTACATCCAGCACTTCGTCCAGCGGCATGTTGCGGAAGGTAGCCAGCAGCTTTTTATCTGCCAGCTGAGGATTACTGATGTCTACCTGTATGTTGTAAAAATCTTCCAGTGCTTCGGCAACTTCTGTCAGCGGGCTGTCGTCAAAGGTCAGGCACCGGGTTTTCCAGGCCAGTATATTATTATTTTTTTTATGAAGATGCGTATCGATGTTATCACCATTATGTTTCAGTGAAGCCTCGAGTCCGGGGGTGAGAATCACCTTCTTTTCTTTCCCTTTATAGGCAGCGCTAACCTTTCCGGATTGTACGAATACTTTAACACCGGCGGCTGCAGCTTTCACATTGAAAGAGGTGCCGAGTACCTGTACATCCACATCTGGTGCATCTACTGTAAAGGGGACGGCGTCATTCTTCACTACATCGAAGAAGGCTTCGCCTTTTTCAATTTTAACGTGCCGTTCATTTTTGCCGAATGCTTTAGCGTAGCGGATGGTGGTGTTGGCGTTGAGATAGATCATGGAACCGTCGGGTAGGCTCAGGCTGTCCTGGTTCTGGGCGGTGGTGACGGTGTTGTATCTGCCGGGAACCAGCCATACTATGGTGATGGCAATAACTGCCACGGCGGCAGCAGCGGCCCAGTAACGGGGATTCATCTTCACCACGCGGCCTCTCGCCGGTTTGGGCTGGGCAGCCGGAGTATTGTCGAGTGCTGCGCTGAGATGCTGCCATTGTTCCTGTGTATCGAAAGCGGAGGCGGCGGGTAAAGGATCGCCCTGCCACATGGCTTTCATATCCAGGAAAATATCCAGGTTACCTGCGTCTTCCTGTATCCAGTCATTGAGCTGCTGTTTGAGCTGCTCATTGCCCGGATCTTCCAGGTAACGGATCACTACATCTATGTCAGTTTTACTGTTCATGGTTACTTATTAACTATACAACCGGAAAAAGGTTTACCACTAAGCGGATTTTAAAAAAAATTCCGGGCTACTCCTTATTAATGAGGACGACCCTTAATTTTTTCAGTGCAGTGGTGAGGTGAGCGTATACCGTATTGATAGAGATATTTAATTGTTCTGCGATTTCGGCGGGGGATAAGCCTTTGATACGGCTCATTTCAAAAACACGGCGACATTGTTCCGGTAGTTTTTCGAGGGCAGAATGGTATTGGGCTTCAAGTTCCTTATGTTCCAGCATGATGTGACTGTTGTCGGCCGGTGAGGTGGTCTTCAGCTGTTCCCTGGCGTATACTTCCTTGCGTTGTTCTTTTTTTATCCGGTTCAGACAGGTATTTACAGTAGCCCTGGCCAGGTAATGGTTTACCGGGGCACGTTCATCCAACTTTTCCGCACCTTTCCACAAGTTGAGGAATACGTCCTGCACCATATCGTTTGCATCATCTTCATCTTTCAAATAACGAAACGCTATATTATACATAGAAGGTGCGAACTGTTTAAAAACAGCCTCAAATACATCTTTATTCCTGTCCCGGATGCCTTTTACTATTTCTTCATTACTCAGTTGCAACATGCTCTGTTATTTGTTTCCTCCAGTGCGAAGATAAACGATAAATGTTGGCCCGACTGGCTTTTTGAATATTTTTTCACTTTAACATTTTCTTCACTAATGGTAAAGCAATTGTCGGATGTATTGTTATTATACGGCCGATAATGAAATGGGCAAGTAACAAAAATCATGCACATTCAGTAGCCGTATGCTGGTTGTCACCATTATTTTAATCATACAAAAAATTGAATGCCATGAAAAGAACACTCACAGGAATGCTCGCCTTAGCCACGATAGTAGTGGGAATGTCTGCTTTTAAAAGCGCCGATGTAAAAGCAATGAGCTCAGTTGACAGTGCTGCAGTAAAAGTTGATTCAATGATGCGTGTGGATTCCATCTCCCGCATTGATTCAATTTCCGGATTAGATTCTTTAATGCGTATCGATTCATTGACAGGTATCGATTCAGTAATGCGCATTGATTCCCTCAGTAACATAGATTCTCTGACACATGTAGATTCTCTTTTCCGTATGGACTCCGTTTCAAGAGTAGACAGCGTGAAAGGTCTGGATTCCATCCGTGCAGCAGAAGGTTCTATTACCGGTAAGGTAACGCCCGCTGACGGCGCTAAAGAAGTAGAAGCAGAAAGTGCAACCGGTAAGCTGAAAGGCTCTATCGCACAGGGTACTTTCACTATACCTGCCGCTAAAGCAGGAAACTATACTATCACTGTCCTGGGTAAGGCTCCTTATAAAAATGCCGTGATCAAGGATGTGAAAGTAGAAGACGGTAAAGCTACCGATCTCGGCGAAATCAAGCTGGAACAATAATTTGTATAGCATCCAACAATTCAATAGCATCCAAAATTGGAAGCCCATTTTGGTTTGATCTCAGGGGGACCGTAGTAGGTCCCCCTTTTTTATTGGAGGGAATCCGAATATTTTATTATTTAGTGCTCTGTTTACGCTGATTTCCAGCTCTGAAAACTTAATAACTTAATCACTAAATAAATATCCGTCTTGCGCACTATTTTATTATTGCTGGTATCCAATACCTTCATGACCTTCGCCTGGTATGGCCATCTTAAACATCAGGATACAGCCCTCTGGAAGGTGATACTGATCAGTTGGGGGATCGCTTTCTTCGAATACTGCTTTATGGTACCAGCCAACAGGTTCGGCGCCCAGGAAGGGTTTACGGGTTTTCAGTTAAAGACGATCCAGGAAGTAATCACGTTGACCGTCTTCAGTGTATTCGCCATTTTCTTTCTGAAAGAACCACTACGATGGAATTACCTCGTGTCTTTTTTCTTCCTGATAGGGGCTGTGTACTTTATGTTTAAGAAATAGTAAATAGCCGTTAGCTTTTAATTGAGAGACCCGCAGCTAACGGCAATTTACCAGGAATTGTAATTACAAACTCAATCCACCATCACAACGTATAATCGTTCCGGTTATATTACCATTGGCCATCAGGAAAATGATACTGTGCGCTACTTCCTCAGGGCGGCCAATTCTGCCGACCGGTGTCTGCGAAGCATACTGCTCAAAGGTTTGTGCTTTTACATCCGCCGGCATCATATCCCACCAGGGGGTATCGATTACACCGGGTGAAACAGCGTTTATACGTAAGGGTTGTATCTCTTTGGCAAGGGAGGGTATCATCAGTTCCAGGGACCCATTGATAGCTGCGAGGCCTGATACCCCGGGCGCCTGAAGCACAGCGGATGCCGCAGTGATCACCGTGATGCTGCCGGTTTTCTTTACATAGGGCAGCGCCGCCTGCAGGGTTTCCAGCTGTGGCCAGAATTTACCTTCAAATCCCTCACGGAGATCTTTCAGAGAAAGGTCTGCAAAGGTGCCGGCGCCTTTAGCGCCGCTGAGCGCCAGGACCAGGTGATCTATCTCGCCGTGTGAGGTAAAGAATTCGTCAAGGGAGGGGCGGTTGTTACTGTCGATGGCTGCCGTATGCACACCCGGTGCGGTTTTGGCGGCATCTGCCAGTCGGCCGGCTGAACGGCCGGTAATGGTTACATGCGCTTTCTCTTTAGCCAATATGGTTGCCGTAGCCAGTCCTATTCCCGAGGAGCCGCCGGCAATCACTACTTTCTGGTTTTCAAATGAACTATACATATCGTAACTGTTTTGTACAGACAAAGGTCATACAAAGCAGGAGAGTGGCTATTAGCCCGATTATGCAATTCATTGACCGGATTATGCATTTTTCCGGAAGGCCAGGGGGGTGATGCCGGTCTTCTCCCGGAAGAAGCGGTTGAAACTTGTTGGATCGCTGAAGTCGAGGCGGTAGGCTATTTCAGAAATAGTTGTATCGGTATGACGCAATACTGCCTTTGCTTCCTGTATCAGCATGTCGGAAATGGCTGCAGAAGCAGTCCTGCCGGTACTATCCTTGACGATGCGGTTCAGGTGATTAGGCGTGACGCCGAGCATCGCAGCATAGTCAGACACTTTGCGTTGTGTCAGGAAATGCCTGCTCACCAACTTTTTGAAACGGGCAGGCAGATAATGTTGTGTGTCACGCGCGTCTACATGCAACTGCTGCGCCAGATAACTTCTTTTTATTTCCAGCAATAACAGGTACAGGTGCATCCGGATCGCTTTGCCGTTACCGGTTTTCTGCTGATGCAGTTCTTCATTTATGCGGAAGATAAAGTCTGTAATGGCTTTCATTTCTTCCTCTTTCAACTCCAGGAAAGGCACACCTGCATAATCAAAAAAGGGGAACTCTGCGGCAATCTTATCTGCGGGTATCATCTCTTCGAGAAAGGTCTCTTTAAACAAAATATAATAGCCGGAAATATCCTTGCTCACATTAGATTTACTATATAGTTGCCCCGGGTAGGTAGTACTGATACTACTGGGTACATGATGAAATTCTTCCAGGCCAATCTGCGTATCAGCCGTACCGTGGATAGTGATGCACACCCTGTAGAAATCTGATTTCAGTGGTCCTATCACCGGTTTCACCCCGGCGCTGGAGTAGATCTCAAATCCATTGATCTTTTTGTCTTCCTCAATACTGTTATATCCGAAGCCGGTACCTGTGTCATCGTGGCGGTGAACTTCTTTGAAGTCTTCCAGTATATACACGGGTATGGTTTCCCTGGAAGTATTATTTTTTCTGGACATTTATTCCCAATGGTTAATGTTCAGCAAAAATATATATTTCAATGAATGTCCTGGATACTACTTTTTAATTGGTATGGCTTCTACCGCGGGATACCAGCAGCTGAAGGTTTTGTATCTCCTGTTCCAGCTTTGTAACCTTCTCTTTCAATTCACGGAGCTCCGCATCTTTATCTGTGTCGGTTGATACAACACGCGCCAACTGAGCACTCCTGAACACATTACCATTTGCATCGATAACCAGTACATTACCAATTCCGGTAGGAAGGTTCTCAAAACGTACACTTCCGTTGTTGTGCAGTCTTGCCGATGGCGTAATAGTGCCTATTCCCAGGTTGCCATTACCGGCGATACGCATTCTTTCAATGCCCGCGTTATTGGGATTATCAGTTGTCAGGAACAGCAGGCTTTTATTCAGCGTACAGGAACAGAGGACAAAGTCCCCTGCCGTGCTGGTGTTGGTGTATTGCGCTGTGGCTGTAGCCAGTGCAATCTTGCCATACATGGTGATCGGAAAGGTATGCGTTGCCGAAAACAATACGGATGGTCCTGAGCCTGAAACACAAAGATTAAAGTCAGCATTGCCTGCGGTATTTGCAATGTGCAGCGGTTTGACAGGGTTATTGGTACCTATGCCTACTGGGCCATTGTTATAATAGACGATTCCTCCGTTGGTCTGCCACTGGCCATCAGCGTATATCACTGTGATCAGTAGGAGGGGGATTAATAACAGTAAGTTTTTCATGCCAGATGATTATGTGAATGAGGGAAATAACATATTGTAACTACAATAAAGGCAGCGAACAGGTTAGAGGGAAAGCGTATCTGATAATATAAAATTAGTGCAGATGAAAGGATGTGCGATTTCAGTGACGTGGAAGATTGTTAATAGTGAAAGTGTTCAGATAATTGTTGGTGCCGTAAAGCTGAATTTTAAATCTCATCCCTAAACATAAAGTTTAGCCAATATGTTGAATCTAAGGTCATATTTTTTGATAGTAAGAGCATGGTGTCAGATTTCCATTTTTTGACCTCTTCCGTGCTTTCATTGTTAACGCGGCCAAGTAGATGATTTATTCTATTGTGTTTAATGGAATTGATACTCCCTTCATTATAGAACTCTCCTACGAGATAGTATAATGCATGTACAAAAAAGTCACGCCTGGCACATGAATGGTTATTGGCCAGATCGAATACCATATCATCATTTTGGCCATTCATGACGTAATAATCCCAGTCACTGGCCGGCCATTTTTCTGTTCCCCCGTTTACCCATGCTAATACATCTTCATTATTGGGTTCATATACATTTTTCATAGTTTGAATGGAAAATTATTCATTAAAGCTCACCTCATAACCATTCGCCAAAATTTCCAGATAACTATCGTACCCTACCAAAATGAAATGTTTAAATCCTTTAGCGAATAAGTCTGAATAAAAATCTTTATTGTTGATCCATGTGGTGTTTTCTACTTCATAAAAATAAGGATTTGGGCAGACGCCCGTTTCCGCAAAAATGGAATCCCACTCTTTCCAATCATAAGTATCCTTTACGTATCTATCAGATGGGTCTCTTATTAAGAAATTATCGTAGTTATGCTCTCCAAAATTAAAATTCAAAAACCGGCATTCTGCAAAAAGTGGAAAATCAATCTTGATCTTTTTATATGAATCATCAGAGAGTTTTACAGTGGTATGAACTGATACAGTATTACCTTCCACTCCTTCTATCACAATGCTATTACGCCCGGCTTGCCAGGATACTTTTATTGGGACTAATTTGATCTTATAATTCATATGTAATCTCAAATCCATCAATCTTTTTTCCTTCCCCAATACTGTTGTATCCAAAGCAGGCACCTGCGTTATCGTGGCGGTGCACTTCCCTGAAATCTTCCAACACGTACTGGCATAGTTTCCCTGGGAATATTATTTTTCCTGGACATCTATTCCGGATTGTTAATATTTCTTTGCCTTCCATATCCTAAGCGCTGCAGTAAACGATAAATCTTTCAGCTTTGATGCAATACTTACGACCTCTTCCCAATTATACATTTTGTACGAGGAATAAGATTCTGTTTCACTTACGTTTGATAAAATTAAAATGAACAATTCTTTAAAATGAAATGCTTCTGGTTTTCTTTTATCCTCTGTTGATTTAGCAGGAAAAAACGTGATGACGGCATTATCCAACGGATAAAATGTTTGTACTATATGTGCTTCTGTCGCTGAATCCCAGGGACTAACAATATCCTTATCGAATTTATTCTCTTTCTCATCCTTTAACACGATCCAGCTCTTATATTCTGTTATATCATGTGGACTATAATCAAAGATTGCTTTCATTACTATTGATTTTATTCTCCATATATCAAGTGCAAATTAGAAAAGACACCTTTATCTTCATTCCATGCATTTACGTGAGGCGGTATTTTTTCGTTGCCAAAGTCATGGCCAGGGCTATCGTCTCTCCAACCAGCAGACTTATCACTTTTTTGCACACCTATTCTTCCTTCAGATTTTTCCCATCCTCTTGGCCCTCCTCTGAAGTCTTTCTTCCGTATTACTGTTGGATTACTTCCCAGATCTCCTGCAATTTCTGATGCCGCCTGTCTTGCCGCACGTCTATTGGGGAAGGTGTAATGTCCATCAGACAATTTAATGCCCCCATGTTTTCCTATGATCTTTTCGGCGTAAGCTTCGGCCTTATCATCGGCGAAACAACTTTTCAACCCCAACGAATCGATAAGAGTGTTAGGATCTTCAACATAGCTATAGAATCTAAGACCACCATTAGTTTTTATCGGGTCCTGACTAATATACATTCCTTCTTCCACTGAATAATAACGGAAGCGGTTATATGCTAATCCTGTTTCGATATCTTCGTACTGCCCCTGATAAAGATAGCTACAAAATGCTTTATCTCCATGTAGCCTGCGTACTTTTCCGTAGCAGTCCAGTTCCCGCTGCCATACTTTATTGCCAGAGGCATCAAAGGCATGGGTAGGTGTGCCGAGATGATCCGCAATAATGCTGTATTGTGCATTATGTTCCAACTTCGCGCAGGGAATAAAGCTGCCTTCTTCAAATACCCAGGTGATTAGGCTTTCAACCGGTTCCTCCTGGTGTTGCAGATCGCCCTCTTCAGTGGATTGTACATGAGGCGGATAGTCGCCGGAGTAGCGCCATTCATGCAAAGGCACATTGCCATCCCATACCCAGCGCGTTACGTGTTGCCGACGCTTATTCACTTTGGCTATGCGGCGTCCCAGCGGATCATAGCTGAAGACGATCTCTGCATTGGCGGGGGTGAACACGCTACGTAGCAGGCCATTGGCTTTCCATTCGTATATCCATCCGGTACGACTTCCTTTTGATTCTATCCTTCTCGTTTTGAGATATACACGTCTGTCAACAGCGGAGGCATTGTTGTTATGTTTAAATTCTTTGAAGATGAGATTACCTTCACTGTCGTAATGGTAGTAATAGGAGGGGCATTCCAGTAAACGCCCGCCCTTGCCATATTTGCGGTCAGTACGATTGGGCGTGCTGAAGAGATTGCCCAGCTTGTCCGGTGCGCGGTAGATGGTTGCTGATGTGCTGCCGTCCTGTTTGGAGTAGGTAGCACTTACGAGGTTGTCAAATTCATCATAAGAGAATTGTGCCTGTGTGCCGCTGATCTCATTCACGATACGGTGCAGCTGTGAAGCACGGCCCCATTCATAGCGGGTACGGCTCTGCTCCACGTTGTGTACACCGATAGTTTGGCGTTGCACTCGGCCGAGTTTATCACGATGTGTGTGAACAATGACGCCGCCGCTTAATTCCCGTTGCAGTTCCAATCCATTGTTATTGCGTTGCCACTGTGCCTGCCAGGAGGCTGCTTCTCCCTGGGAGGCCTGCATTTTTTCCAGAAAGCCTGCTGTGTCGTGTTCCAGTGTGATGGTGGCCCCCAGGTTGCTGCCAATGAAGGCACTATTGCCCAGTGCATTGTACTGACGGGTTACTTCATACGCGCCCTGTACTTCTCTGACCACACGGCCGCAGAAGTCCCGTTCTATTGTAACGGCGCCGTCTTCATTGAAGGCGCCGGTGAGCAACCCATCTTTATTGTAGCCATAAGCGGCTACGCTGCCGTCGTTATGCTCTTCACGAACGATGCGACCTACACCATCGTAATCATATGTAGTCCATTGACCATTGGGCCGGAGCATTTTGCGAACGCGGCCGGTGCCGTCGCGCTGATATTCCCGGTGCAGTCCGTCGAAACCCCATTCATGGATGACATTGCCATTGGCATCCGGCTCAAAGCGGTATAGCTCTCCGCCTTCGTTGGCGATGCTGCGTAGTTGTAGTTCCGCATCGTAGTTGAATCTTATGCTGATACCGTTTTGGCTGCGACCGGTAAGTGTGCCTAATGGTCCGTAGGTGAAAGCAACTTCGCGGCGGCCATCTTCGGCCCTGATCATATTGTCTGACGCGTCATACTCAAAGGTGTGCATGCTGCCATCTGCCTCTTCCAGGCGATTTATATTGCCGGCGGCATCGTAAGCATAATCATACCAGTAGCCGCTGTCGGTCGTTTCTCTTATAATTCGGCCGAGGTCATCATACTTCCAGGAATATTGACCACCTTCTGGAGTGATAAGTCCGGACAAGTTGTGCTGCTCATCATAATGTAAGCCGAAAGCACGGCCGCTGCTGTGGGTGATACGATGCAGGCGTTTTTCTTCATATTCATAATGCAACATGTTACCGTTGGCCAGTGTCTTGCTTTCCAACAGGCCATCTTCATTATATGACCAGCCGAGTTGCATGCCACTGGGGCTTTTCATGCCTGTGAGCCTGTTATCCTTATCAAAGAAGTACAGCATCGCTTCGCCGTTTCCATTGATATGTTTAGTGAGCTGTCCCTGCTCGTTGTAGAAATTCTTGATGGTATTGCCTTCGGGGTCTACCATTACTTCCAGCTCCTGGTGTTCGTTGTAGGTTTGTAAGGTAACACCGCCTTTGCCATCAATGATTTTGTAAATCAGCTTACTGTTGTCGTAGTAGTATTCGGTGGTGTGTCCGAGACTGTTGGTGGTGATGGTTTTGCCTTCTTCATAGCGGGCATGATAAGCCAGCACGCCACCATCGCCCCAGGTGCGCACGCAGCGGGCATCATCGCCCTTACCATCGTATTCCCAATAGAAGCTCATGCCGCTCTGGTTGGTGAGCTTCACCAGCAGGTGACCTTTGTAATGGAAGTATTTGCTTACACCCAATGCGTTGGTGGTGCTGATCATGTTACCGTTATCATCATAGGCGTATTGCACCAGTTTGATAGTAGTGGCGCCATTACGGGTATGGATACACGTAATTCTCCCGTTCTTATCTGTATCTATCAGTAATCTCCTGTGGCTGCTGTCGATGATCTCCTCGGGATAGCCGTTACCGTTATACTTAAAGGTGATTCTATAACCGGCTTCATCCCGGATTTCAGCCAGCATGTAACTACTATCAGAATTACGTTTACTGTTAAAGCGGTATTCCAGTCTGGCACCATCTTCGAGATAATATTCTTTCCCGTCATTATACCACCACAACTGTTCTGTTCTGTTATAGTATCGTTCGCCGGGAGCCAGCGCAGGCATTACGGTTTCGCGGCCATCATGTAAACGGATACTGAAGAAACCGTTGCCCAGGTCATACAGGCTCATGTTGTAGCGGTGATGCCAGTTGTAACCCAATGGCCCGGGCACTTCTGCATCACTGTAATAGTTTCTTTCCCATACCAATGGAATAGGCCCTGGTAGCTCAAAATCAACATTGCTGGCAATTACTCTGCCCGTAGCGGCATCTACAGGTTCCCCAAACATTTTACATTTCATCTTCTGTAAAATGGCTGCCAGCCTGGGGAAACGGCTTTTTATCTTATCAATGAATTTCTGCATGATCTTCCCTGCCAGCTTGGTCACACCTTTTAACCCCAACTTGAACATCAGCTGAAACAGGTCTATGGTTGGCGGACCGCCAACCAGTACTGGTTTCCCTGCCGATGTCATCACCAGCAGTACGGAAGTAGGCGCCATGAGGGCCATTTTGGTTTTAGGTTTGCTGAGACGGAGAGGCGCCGGTATCCCAACCAGGTTACATGACAACGCCGGATGGAACTGGGTAGAGAATGGTCCACCATCGGCCAACACGGTGGAACTACCCATCCACATTTCAGATGAAGCCATCGGCTTCACAATAGGGAAAGGCAGATGCGTAATGATAGCCGGCAGATGCTGAATAGTAGCACCTGCATTCGCGATCCACTGCCCATGTACTTTCACCGAAGGGCTCAGCATATGTACCAGCATCTTTGCTGTGTTGGCCAATGAAAATGGTTGTGGCGGAGGTTCTTCTCCCTCCGGTACTTCAGGAGGCGGCGGAGGTGGCGGTACCACGCTGGCAATGGCACCCATGATAGCGCCAATAATATCGAATATCATCCCTATATGCGGAACCGGCAGCAATGGCGCCGGCGGGAAAACGGTATCGTGAAAGTCAATGCCAATACCTAAGTCGAAATATTTGGCGGCAGGCATACCGGGGAAAGATGGTAATATGCTGGCCATACTTTTCTGAATATGATCCAGTTGGTTCTTCTTTTCTGCAAACAAAGCACCGAAGCCTTTATTCTCTGTAGACATGGTTTATCTGTTAATCGCTATACGGGAATGTTGGGGGGCGCCGGAAAATGAACGGAAGATTACCCAGGTAATCAGGCGCAAACAAAAATCTCACGATAAAAATATGGAAATAATTCCAAAGTGTATCTGATAGATATCTGGCCTGATTGAAATTTTATATCAGCCAAAAGATGAAATTCCCGTCTTTGATGATTATCTTTATTCACTTATAGCAACCAAAATAATAACCATTGAGCGGAGATCCTAATATACGGCTGCTGGCAGACCGAATAGCCTCGCTGGGGGATGAACAGGCATACAAGGCACTGTTCAGGTTGTTCTATAAGCCGCTTAGTCAGTTTGCCTATTCTATTATCAGATCCTGGGAGTCAGCAGAAGAAATTGCCTCAGACGTATTTATGAGTATCTGGCGTAACCGCGAGCGTCTGACAGAAGTAGAAAACCTGAAAGTATATCTCTACGTATCTACACGTAATACCGCACTGAATTATCTGAGCAAAGCAGAACGATCCCGCCACTTCAGCCTCGATGACCTGGAAGTAGATTACAGTGCCGGCAGCGTAACGCCGGAGCAGATTTATATTTCCGGCGAGATGGTCCGGAAAATCGAAGCGGCGGTGAATATGCTGCCGCCCCGCCGGAAAATGATCTTCAAACTGATCCGCGAAGACGGCCTGAAATACAAAGAGGTAGCCCAGATCCTGGATATATCTGTCAACACGATTGATGCACACATGGCGCAGGCGCTGAAGAAGATCAGCGAAGTTATCAATCTCTCCTTTATTCGTTCAGAATAAAAATCTAATTTTTTTTGAAATGGAGTAGTAGATTTTTACGATCTGCGTGTCTTTCTATTATAATCATGCTTTATCATATTCATGGAACAGGAAAAAATTTGGTCATTGCTGGGGAAAAAGTTGTCGGGTGAAGCTACTATGGCTGAACTGCGGGAACTGGAGGAGCTGTTGCAACAGCAACCGGAGCTGAGATATAAGGCAGCAGTGCTCAGCGGATTACAACAACCTGTTTCAAATGAAGCTTGGGAACAAAGAACGGATGAAGCCTGGGAGCGTCATGTGCATAGAATGGATGATGAGCACAGCCCGGAAGTAACAGTTGAACAACCTGTTGCGGGTATTCCCCGTCGCAAACGTATGGCGATGGTTATTGCCATCACAGCACTCATGGCTGCCACCGGAAGTTATACGGCTTACATGGTCAATGGCCGGCATGGTCATGGTAAAACACAAAACGTTTCACTCGCTGAAATACATACAGAGAATGGCGTTCGTTCCAAAACCATACTACCCGATGGCTCCACAGTATGGTTGAACGGCGGTAGTAACCTGCAATATCAACCTGGTATGAAAGGCGCCAATGGGAGAGAAGTGATGCTCTCCGGTGAAGCATTTTTTGAGGTGTCGCCGGATGCGGCGCGGCCTTTCGTGATCCGCAGTAACGGCATGACGGTGAGAGTTTTGGGTACCTCGTTTAATATCAAAGCCTATCCGGGTGATGCAACGATGGAAACATCCCTGATAACAGGCGCCCTGGAGATTATTCCCGGTAATGACCCGGCCAGCGCAGTACGGCTGGCGCCCAACCAAAAGATTATCATACCATATGTGCCAGGTAATAATGCAACAGCAGCAAGTTACCACGTAGAAAACATCAGACCGCAGGAAGAAGGCATGATCAGTGAAACAGCCTGGCGGGATAATTACCTGGTATTTAATAACGACAGCTTCTCAGAAATAGCGTTGAAGATTGAACGCTGGTATGGTGTAAAAGTATACCTGCAAGATAAGCAACTGAAAGATTATCATTTTACAGGAACCTTCAGCAAGGAATCGTATAAGGAAGTGCTCGAAGCATTGAAGGCTACCTCTTCGTTTCGTTACCGGATTACCGGTAATGAAACCTTTATCAGCCTATAGTGTCCGGCCCGGCAACGGGATAACGAGATACCGGTCATATAAAAGGGTAAATGCTGCGAACATTTACCCCTTTCGGGACCCGATGGCAGACTCCCTTGCGTGGCAGTGCTGTCGTGTTTTTCAGGTCATTTACAACCTAAATGTATGTAAAAAAACATACATTCTGAGATCCTTTTGCGCCTAACAACAGGAAAAAGTTGTATTGAATGAAACTGGTATCCCTGATTTTTCTCTTTACCTGTATGCTGACAGCCGGCAGTGCTTACGGCCAGGAAGTCCGTATATCACTGCATGCGGAGAACACACCGCTGTCAGACCTGTTAAAACTGATAGAAAAAAAATGCAGTTACAGGTTTGTATTCAGGAATGAACTGCTGCCTGCAGACAACAAGGTTTCTGTAGACCTGCAAAACGTACTGCCGGAAGAAGCGTTGCGGAAAGTACTGGCCAATACCGGTCTTACTTTTACCCGCCTTTCCGGTAACCTGATCGCTATAGCACCCGCAACAACAACGGTCAGGGAAACGACAGTGAAAGGAAGTGTCACAGATCAGGCCGGACATCCGCTGCCAGGGGTGAATATACGCGTTGCAGGTATCAGCAAGGGCACTGTGACAAATACAGAAGGACAGTTTGTACTACAGGCGCCGGTGGCCGCCGTATTGGTCTGCTCCTTTATTGGCTATGAAGAACAACGTATACATACAGACAATAAAACTGATTTCAATATTGTATTAAAGGAAGATACCAAAGGACTAAACGAAATTATCGTAGTAGCCTATGGTACTCAGCCAAGAGGTTCTTTGACAGGTTCAGCTGTTACGGTGAATGCTTCATTATATGATAAAGCGCCACGTAGCAGCTTCCAGGAAAGTTTACAGGGAAATGTTCCGGGATTGCAGTCTTACAATGGATCCGGACAACCAGGCTCTGTGCCATCTATGCGCATACGCGGGATTGGCTCTATCACGGCCGGCAGTGCTCCGCTTTACGTAGTGGACGGCGTACCGGTAGTAACAGACGATCTTACAGAATTCAATGTTAATACGCTGGCAGGCATTAACAGCGCCGATATCGCTTCTATCTCTGTATTGAAAGATGCCGCTGCTGCGTCCATTTATGGCTCCAGGGCCGCCAACGGGGTAATTCTTATTGCCACCAAAAATGGTAGCCCCGGTAAAACGCGCATCAGCGGCTCGATACAGCAGGGCGTTAATGAGCTCACCATCCAGAAAGGTAATTATCCACTCAGTACAAAAGAAATGCTGGAGTTGCTGCGTGAAGGATGGGCAAATAAAAACGATGGCAGCGGTGAAGCAGGATTCCAGCGGGAAATCCGTAACCGTGGTATAGATACAACGGTTAATACAAACTGGATCAATGCGCTTACACGCCATGGTAGCTATACACAGGCCAACCTCTCTGCTTCCGGCGGAAGCGAGAAAACCAGGTTCTATGTATCAGGTGGATATTACAACTCGCAATCAGCGCTTAAAGGGGTAGACTACCAACGCATGACAGGTAAGCTGAATCTTAGTAACAATGCGACCGACAAGCTGTCGTTTCATGTGAATACTTCGCTGGTCTACCAGCGTGCACACGCGGTAGGCGATGTCGGACTGCTCGCCAATCCGGTCCGCTCGCTTGCCAGGGTGCAACCCTGGCTCAAGATATACAACCCTGATGGCAGCTACGACTTCAGCTATAATAATACTTTCAATCCGATTGCGGTGCTGAAAGGCGTAACCCGTACCGGCGCTATATATGGGTTGTTGAGCGGTGTGGGTGCAAAGTACAGGTTCTCTGATCGTCTTTCATTTGAAACAAAGATCAGCCTCGATCTCAACTATGCGCGCAGCAATTCTTTCAACCCACCGGGATTTGGTGATGGCAGGAATTTCAACGGCCGCGGCGCTGTCAGCAATAGCTTATGGACCAACTGGATATCCACGAATATCCTGCGCTACGATCACCGCTGGCGGCAGCATGCCATCAATGCATACGCCGGATATGAAGCACAGAATACTACAAATACCAGCAACGCGGCAGCGGCATCCAATTTCCTGCCCGATCTCTATCAGCTGGAAGATGCGTCAAAGCCGGAGCAGGTAACATCATTCAATACCACCAATTCGCTTACCGGCGCTTTTCTCAATATTGGTTATGATTTCGCACAAAAATATTTCCTATCCGCTTCTGTCAGGCGGGATGCTTCGTCCCGCTTTGGCGTAGCCAGAAGAAGCGGCAGCTTTTGGTCAGTGGGCGTTGCCTGGAACATATACCGGGAGTTTTTCTTACAGGACATTCAGGGAATTAACGAATTAAAAATACGTGCTAGCTACGGCAGCAACGGAAACCAGGCTATTGACAATTATGCCTCCTTGTCATTGTACAATCCGGCAAATGATTATGATGGGAAACCGGGGTATGTGTTAAGTCAATACCCCAATCCCTATCTCACATGGGAACAGAACAAACCATTTAATGCAGGTATCGATTTCGCTTTCTTCAATAATCGTATATCCGGTACCGTAGAATATTATAACCGTGTAACCTCAAGACTATTACTGAATGTACCTGTATCATCAACCAATGGGGTTACCACCGTGCTGCGCAACAACGGCAAAATGAAGAATAACGGTATCGAAGTAACATTATCTTCCAGGAACATTGTTCCCGCAAAAGCGGGTGGTTTCTCCTGGACCACAGATGTTAATTTCTCGACGCTCAGGAACCGCATCGTCAGGCTTGATAATCCTATCATCAATCTTATTTATAAGAGAGAAGAGGGAAGCGACTTTTACCAGTTTTACCTGGTGGGATATGCCGGTGCCGATCCGCAGACGGGAGAAGCGCTCTGGTACAGGGACGCCTCAAAAAAATTCACAACCAGGATTTATGGAGAGGCACAACGTTACGACCAGGGCAGTGCATTGCCTAAGTTTTACGGCGGCATTACCAACACTTTCAGTTATCGCGGCTTTGACCTGAGCTTCCAGTTGTTCTGCAACTGGGGGAATAAAGTATACGATAACTGGGGACCATTCACAGAATCCGATGGCAGCGGCGGTTTCGGCGGCACCTCGAAAATGTCGAGACGGATATATGAAAACCGGTGGCAACATCCGGGCGATATCACCAGTATTCCTAAAGTGGTGTTTGGCGGTACGCAGACAGGACTCAGCAACCAGGCATCTTCCAGGTTCCTCTACGATGGCAGTTTTATCCGCCTCCGCGATATATTGCTGGCTTATAATCTTCCACAGTCGCTGCTTTCGAGGGCTAACATTCCGCATGCAAGGGTTTACTTCCGCGCAAATAACCTCTGGACATTTGTAAAAGATAAGCAACTGACCATGGACCCGGAAGTGCCGGTATCAGGCGATTATGACCAGCGGCCGCCGGTTTTCAAAACATTACTCATTGGTGTTGATATAAACTTCTAAAGGAAATGCAAAAGAGATACACACACGTGATACTATTGCTGCTGGCTGCCTTCATAGCATCCTGCAATAAAGATTTCCTTGACAGGCTGCCGGAACAGGCAACTGAAACGCGTAATGCCATCAAAGACCTTCCCGGTCTGCGTGCGGCTATCAGTGGCGTATACTCGCTTATGCAAAGTGAAAATTATTACGGCCGTACCATGCCGCTGGTCGGGGATCTGCTGGCTGACAATGAATACATCAGCGTTATCAACGCCAACAGATACCGGAATATCGATCAGTATATTGTTACCGCCAACGACGTATATACAACAGATGCCTGGAACCAGATGTATGGTGTCGTAGCCAATGCCAACATGATCATACAGAAAGGTCCCTATATATCCATGCTGCCGGTGCAGGCAGACAGTACAGAGGCAATGCAGATTGTAGCAGAAGCCTACGCCATAAGGGCGCTGGCTTTCTTTGATCTTGCACGGTTATTTGCACAGCCTTATAACCGTACACCCGACGCTTCTCATATGGGCATACCCCTCATAACTGTCATCAATATAGACTCTGTGCAGTCGCCTGCCCGCAGCACCATCAAACAAACGTATAATCAGATTATCAGTGACCTGAACACTGCGTTGAAAAAATTTGATGAAAGCAACAGCACTACCTTTACCTCCGGACGTTTTAACAGCTATGCTGTAACCGCTTTACTGGCCAGGGTTCTTTTGTATAAGGAAGATTGGGCCGGCGCCGCGGCTGCGGCAGACGCTGTAATCGCTTCCAACAGGTATTCCCTGTTGCCTACAGACAAGCTGCTGAGTAATTTCGGGATGACCAACAACGGCGAAACCGTTTTAGAGATCGTAAATACAGTCGTTGATAACCGGAACACGGATGCACTCAGTTATATGTTTAACCAATCCGGCTATGGAGACGTACTGGCCACGGATAATGCATTTGATTGTTATAACGTGAAGGATGAGCGGTTGGGATTTTTAAGAAAAGGTCGGAGAACCGGTAGTGGTGGCGAGAATCCCGCCAACGTCATTTTGAAATACAAAGATGTGACCACCTTCAGCGAAAGCATCAAAGTGATACGGCTCGCAGAAATATTCCTGATACGTGCGGAAGCGCTGGCACACCTTGGGCGCAATGAAGAGGCGCAGTATGCGCTCAATGCAGTGATCAGAAGGAGTGAGCCGGGCGCCGCGCCGGTTACTGTCACGGGCGATGCCCTCCTGGAAGCTGTTGCGCTGGAAAGGCGCAGGGAGCTCGCCTTTGAAGGTCATCGTATTTTTGATCTGACACGAACAAAGAAATCATTTATAAAGTATCTGGCAGGTGATAGAAACATTCCGGTTGATTTGCCATCGCCGAAAATTATTTTACCCATTCCACAACGAGAGCTGGATGCCAACCCTAATATACGGCACCAGCAGAATGAAGGCTATAACTAATCTAAACCGCCTTTGTTAATAATTGGTTTTTGCCCGCTGAGAGTATTTTTGCTTATGAAAGTGAGTCCCGGTAGTATTACCGGGACTTTTTTATTATGTACCGTTCAACCCAATTATGTTTTCTGCCTGCAATAAATTACTATTTTTGGCAACCTGTAAATCACACGTACTAACACATGTTCTTGAGAAGCTATGCCGCGATATTCCTGATAGCAGGGCTGATTGTCACACTGCCTGCAAAGGCGCAGCCATCACCCGCCTGGAATTCGGCCGATATAAAATTACAGCTCAGAAAGCTGGACACGCTGGGGAGCGTATTATATGTTGCTGCACATCCTGATGACGAAAATACCCGTCTGTTGGGCTATCTGGCAAAGGAGAAGTTATACCGCACCGGTTATTTGTCGCTCACTCGTGGTGACGGCGGACAGAATCTGGTAGGAGATGAGCAGTCTGAACTGCTAGGGCTTATCCGCACCCAGGAGTTGTTGGCCGCACGCCGTATTGACGGGGCAGAGCAGTTCTTCACCCGTGCACAGGACTTCGGTTTTTCGAAGAACCCTGATGAGACATTTACCATCTGGGATAAAGAAAGGATTCTGGGAGACGTGGTGTGGATGATCAGGAAGTTTCAGCCGGATGTAATCACCTGCCGTTTCCCGGCTGATAGCAGAGCAGGACACGGACATCATACGGCATCTGCTATGCTCGCCGCGGAAGCATTTACGGCGGCGGTAGATCCCAGACGCTTTCCGGAGCAGCTGCAATATGTGCAGCCCTGGCAGGCCAAAAGGATATTATGGAATACCTTCAACTTCGGTGGAGCCAACACCACTTCGGAAGATCAGTTTAAAATAGATGTAGGCGCCTACAATTTCCTGTTAGGGAAAGGGTATGGGGAGATTGCCGCTGAAAGCCGGTCCCAGCATAAGAGCCAGGGTTTCGGAGTGCCTGCGGGCCGTGGCAGCAGCATGGAATATTTTACTACTATTAAAGGAGATACGCCGCAACGCAGCCTGATGGATGGCGTAAATACCGGCTGGTCACGCATTCCGGGCGGTGCTGCCATCGGTGCTATGATCGATAAGGCATTGCAGACATATAACATCGACGATCCTGCTGCTTCTGTTCCTGCATTGCTGGATATTCGTAAAGCCATGCAGGCTTTGCCCGCCGGATACTGGCGCAACCTCAAATTGAAGGAAACCGAACAGCTGATATATGCCTGTGCAGGTTTGTGGGCAGAGGCTTACAGCACTACGCCACATGTGTCGCCTGGTCATAATATGGAGGCGGTTCTGCAGGTGATCAACCGCGGCAATGTGCCTGTTACATTGGAAAGCATTGATCTTCCCGGTAAAAACAGTATCAGCGCTGGTCAGCAGTTGTCTTTCAATAAACTGTTTTCACAAAATAAATCTTTCCCGGTTCTGGCAGCTGTGCCGGAGTCGCAGCCCTACTGGCTGAAGGAAGAACATCCGGTAGGCATGTATCGCGTAGATGATCCGCTGCTGGTAGGTAATCCGGAAAATATACCCGCCTTACATGCGGTGTTCAGGGTGAAAATGGGCGGTCAGGATTTTGAGATCATCCGCCCTTTGCAATATAAATATACCGATCCTGTAAAGGGAGAGTTGTACCAGCCACTGGTGATCGTGCCGCCGGTAGTGGCGTCTTTGAACAACCAGGTGTTCATCTTCACCGATAATAGACCGCAGACAGTACCTGTAAAGATAAAGGCGATGGTGGACGATGCCGCCGGCACCGTGAAACTGCAACTGCCGAAAGGCTTCACCGCGAAGGAAAATGGCCTGCCTTTCCAGCTCAGACAGAAAGGCGATGAAGCAGAAGTACGCTTCACCATCAGCCCGGTGAAGGCTGCACAGGCTAACCATGTGGATACATTCACGGTGGTGATGAACTGTAACGGTAAAGACTATACGGAAAGCATCCGCGAGATCCGCTACGACCATATCCCCCTGATCACTTTGTTCCCGCCGGCTGCAGCCAGGCTGGTAACAGTAGATCTGAAGCATAACGGCAACCGGCTGGGATACATACCCGGAGCCGGCGATATGGTGGCGGCATCCCTGCGTCAGGTAGGCTACGATGTGACCGAACTGGGAGAGAAGGAGATTATGGGCGGTCAGTTACAACAATACGATGCTATCATTGCCGGTGTGCGGGCATATAACGTTAACGCACGTATGAAATACTGGCAGCCTCGCTTGCTGGATTATGTGAAGAACGGTGGCACATTCGTTGTGCAGTATAACGTCAGCAGCCCGCTGGTGACAACAGATCTTGGTCCGTTCCCGTTCACGCTCTCCCGCGACAGGGTTACAGATGAAAATGCTGCTGTAGGGTTCATTGATCAGAAAGACCCGGTACTGCATTATCCAAACAATATCACTAACACAGATTTCAATGGCTGGGTACAGGAACGTGGCCTGTATTTCCCTGCCAACGCCGACAAATCATACCGTAAACTTTTTACCATGCACGATAAGGGAGAGTCGCCCATGGATGAATCTACCCTCATCGCGCAATATGGCAAAGGCAGATACGTTTATACTGGTTTATCTTTCTTCAGGCAGTTGCCTGCAGGTGTGCCGGGCGCATACCGTTTATTTGTAAACCTGATATCTGCTAAATAGTGTAAGTGCACATGAGTAATAAACACAAACAAAATCGTCCCCGGCTGAGGATAGCAGCTATATTCTGTATCCTCCTGGGGCTGTTCATAGGATTTGAGATAAAGAAGGTGCACATCGGATTGCTGATAGGCATCGGACTGGGGCTGCTCACCGGCAGCATGTGGACCAAAAGCAGCTCAGAGGATTAACACTGGAGTTGATTAACATTATTCATAGACCTGTAATCTCCGTTGCTGCATGACAGAAAAAGAACTGCATGAAGAGAAACCGCCATTGCTCCCATCATGGGGGTATTGGTATGTATTGGTAGTAATCTGGTTGTTACTGCTGATCGTGCTTTTCTATTTATTTACCAAAACGTTTTCATGAGCGCATTAGACTGGATCGTACTGATAGCAACATTGACGATCATTATTCTGTATGGTATATGGAAAAGCCGTGGAAAGCAGAATATGGAAAGTTATTTCCTCGGCAACCAGTCCATGCCCTGGTATATTGTACTGCTGTCTATTATCGGTACACAGGCCAGCGCCATTACCTTTATCTCAGCTCCCGGTCAGGCCTATACTGACGGGATGCGCTTTGTGCAATATTACTTCGGCCTGCCATTGGCTATGGTGGTGCTATGTATAACGTTTGTTCCCATATTTCATAAACTGAAAGTATATACCGCCTACGAATTTCTGGAACAACGCTTTGACCTGAAAACACGAACACTCACTGCTTCGTTATTTCTCATTCAGCGTGGCCTGTCTACCGGTATCAGCATCTGCGCACCTTCCATTATTTTGTCCTCTCTGCTGGGCTGGAATCTCTACTGGACCAATATGATCATGGGCGGCTTGCTGATCATCTATACGGTAGCCGGTGGCACCCGTGCAGTGGCTTATACACAGACTTTACAGCTTGCCATCATCTTCGGGGGAATGTTCCTGGCCGGATGGATGGTCATCCATCTGCTGCCGCCGGATATCAGGCTGAAAGAGGCTTTGCAGGTCTCAGGCAAAATGAACAAACTGAATGTAATTGTTACGAAGTTCGACTGGAACGATAAATACAATATCTGGAGCGGCCTGATAGGTGGTTTCTTCCTGGCGCTGTCTTATTTCGGTACGGATCAGTCTCAGGTAGGCCGTTACCTGACAGCAAAGTCTGTGAAGGAAAGCCGCATAGGATTGCTCATGAATGGCTTCGTAAAGGTTCCGATGCAGTTTCTCATATTGCTGATTGGTGCATTGGTGTTTGTGTTCTATCTCTACTTTCGCGCGCCGGTGTTCTTCAATAAGGCAGAATTGGCGAGGGTGCATGCAACTACCCACGGCCCTGCGTTGCAGCAGTTGGAGAATAAGTATGAGGCGTTGGGTGATATTAAAAGACAACAGGTGAAAGATCTGGCAGCTGCTATAGAAGCGGGGAATCCCACCCGTGTTGAAACAGCCCGCACCGCGCTGCAGATAACCGAGAATAATGCGAATGCAGTAAGACAGGAAGTGGTATCCCTTATCAAGACTGCTGATCCCGCCGGTGATGCCAGTGATACTAATTATATCTTCCTCCATTTTGTGGTGAACAGCCTGCCGAAAGGATTGGTAGGTTTACTGATCGCTATCATTTTCCTGGCTGCATGGGGCAGTATTGCCGCGGCCTTGAATTCACTCGCGTCCGCAACGGTGATTGATGTATATAAACGATTATACAATGACAATGCAGCACCAGAGCACTACCTGCGTGTTTCCCGGCTGTGGACATTACTCTGGGGCGTTTTTTGCATTGTGGTAGCCCAGTTTGCGAGTGGCCTGGGCAGTCTGATTGAAGTGGTAAATGTGCTGGGATCGTGGTTCTATGGTGTAACCCTGGGAATATTCATGGTGGCTTTCTACCTGAAACGTGTGGGTGGGACGGCTACTTTCTGGGCGGCAATTGCGGCCGAAGCTGTAGTGTTAGCCATGTACTGGGCGGAAAAGGTTTCCTTCCTCTGGCTCAATGCAATTGGTTGTCTGCTGGTACTTTTATTTGCCCTGATACTTCAGCCTTTGGTGAGAAGGAGATAGCTTTTAGCCTTTAGCACATGAAAGCTAAAGGCTAAAAGCTGGTAACTGACTGACTTACTTCAGCGTTGCCAGTAATTTTTTATTCAACGCAACATAGTCATCGTTCTTCGCAGCAGTTGCCAGTTCTATGGATTTCTGCGCAGATTCTTTTGCTACTTTTACATCCTTGGCCTTTGCATGCATTCTGGCTTTCTGGTACATTACCCAGAAGGCGTCAGGGTTCTGTTCTGCAGCTTTATCGATCCACTCAATGGCCTGTTTCTGGTCCTTACCACTTTCGAAATAATACATAGCAGCCTGGAAGTAGGGCTTTTTATCGCCTTTCATTGCTTCCTCGATCTGTGCCGTGACTTTGCCGTCAATATCTGCAGTGATCGTTACTGGCACTTTGGTTTTATCCCAGCTAATGGCCAGTGTCATGGAAGAGGGCTGTATGTTCTCAAAGTCAATAGTGAAGCTCTCCTGGGAGAATGGCGCCGCAACGGGTATTACATTCACGCGCGCTATATCGTTCTCCTGCTTGTACATAGAAGGGCTGCTTACATCCAGGCTACTGGTGAGAATCACTGTCCATTGCTTCGGGCCAGGGATGGTCAGCAGTCCATATTTACCTGCTTTTACAGGTTTGCCGCCGAAGTTTATATCTTCTCCGAAAGTGATAACAGTAGCGGAGTTGGCGCCCGTTCTCCATACTTTGTTATAGGGGACGAGGTCACCGAAGATTACCCTGCCTTTCTTCATTGGGCGGGAGTAAGTGAGCTCCACGTTAGACAGGGCAAAGTCCTGTTTGATAGTCTGGCCGGGGCTGGGCGCGGGCATTTTAATGCCTTGCGCGAGTGCAGAGCCGGCGTATAAAAGAAGCATGGCGCCTGCAGTGGCGGCGAAAGTTCTGAGTGTTCTCATATCGGGTGATAATTGGTGGCAATGTAGGGAATGGCGAAGATGCTACTCAATCAAGCCATTTCTGAATGCGTACAGTACAAGGCCAACGCTGTTCTTAACGTTGAGCTTTTCCAGTAACTTCTGGCGGATGCCCTCCACGGTGCGCGGACTGAGGAATATTTGCTCTGATATTTCCTGGGTGGTGTATTCGTTACAGATCAGCTTCAATACTTCCTGTTCGCGGTCATTGAGCTGTACTTCGTTTTTCAGTGTCGGTTTGAACTGCTGTTTGTTTTTATGTAATACTTTTTTCAGCAGTGCGAGGTTTACATTTTCATTAAAGTAAAACCCTTTGTCATAAGTAGTGCAGATGGCTTCATAGATCTCTTCCGGTTCTGCATTTTTCAGCAGGTAAGCATTAGCTCCATTCTCGACAAGGTGCACAATAAAATTATCGTCCTCGTACATCGTGAGGATAATAACTTTCACGTCCGGGTATTTTTCTTTCACCTTGATCGTGGCTTCGATACCATCCATGTTGGGCATTTTCAGATCCATGAGAATAACATCAGGTAGCTGTTGTTCCATGCTCTGAAGTAAATGAAATCCATCATCCGCTTCAAACACGAAACGGATATTTTCATATGGAACCAATGTATTGATCACTCCACTGCGGAAGATTTTGTGATCGTCCGCAATTGCCACTTTAATGTGAGCCATAGATGGACAGTTTATAGAGAGTTTATATTATTTTATTGTGAATAAACGATTGCCGGTCATGTTGTTAACTGCTACAACTTAATCGGACGGCAATTTAGTAATAAAACAACATAGTCTTAACTATTCTGTGCAGGAAGTTGATAATTTTCTACATTGATGGTAGCTATTGTTCCATTGGGCTTTCTCTTTGTGAAGGTAATACTTCCGCCGATAATATTGAGGCGGCTTTCGATATTCTTAAGGCCAAGGCTTCCGGATTTCTTGCGTGAATCTTCCAGGGATTGCAGCAGGGCTTCGTTTCCGTCATCTTCAACGGTGACGGTAAGCAGGGAAGGAGTTGTCTGGTAAGTGATCAGCACTTCCGCGGCCTGTGCATGTTTGAGGATGTTGTTGATCAGCTCCTGCACCACGCGGTATACATTCAGCGCTTTTTCCATATCTACGGTTTGCCCGTTGCCACCACGGCGGAAAGCGATCTTCACCTCCTTGTTCTTGTTGATCAGGTTACAGAACGAGTCCAGCGCATGCGCTAGGCCAAGGTTTTCCAGGGCCTGCGGATGGAGGCTTTGGGAGATGAAGCGTAATTGCTGTATGATGGTGTCTGTAAACTCTTTGGTTTCCTTCAGGCGCTCCGTTTCTCCGTTACCGGTTTTCAGTAAAGGCTGAAGGCTGCCGAGATTCAGCTTCAGTACGGAGAGTTGGGCGCCTACTTCATCGTGCAGGTCTTCTGCAATACGTTTTCTTTCCTGCTCCTGTCCTTGTAAGACAGCAATCAGGCGTTCCCGCTGCAGTTGGAGATCCTTGTCTCTGAGAATAAGCTTATGCTGAATTACCTGTTTCTGTTGCAATATCACCAGCGAAATCACGATTACTCCCAGAATTAACATTACTGTAGAGCCGATTACAATAATATCAACTAGCTGCATATCTCGACTTTTTATATTTAGTGAGACCAATATACAGCAGAATCATCGTAATTGTAGCTACTATATAATTCGTAGAAAGAATGATCCTGATTACAGGGAACCTACCCACTTTCGATCCTTGTACCAGGTTATAGCTGATGGTAAAGAAAAAAGACGTACAGGAATAAAGGAATATACCGGCATTATACCAGAATGTATGCAGGCTATTAATATAAATTGATCTTTCAAGTAATGATTTGTCCTGCAGAAGCTGTAAAAAATAAATAGCTCCATAGGCGAGGATTACAATGGATTTGAAGCCGGCAGAAATAGAGTTATAGGATTTGATGCCTTCCAGTTTAAAGATATCCAGTGAAAAGATCACCAGCATCACAAACGGCATAAATTTTATGAAGGATCGGATAGCGGGGTTCTTGATGCAGTACCAGTAAAACGCGGACAGTATCCCGAATTGTATTACATGCATCATGCTGAAAAACCACATATTGTTGCCAAATATCTTGTTGATGGTCCATGATCCGGTGGCAAATACAACACTACATATTACGTAGGCGAAGATCCATTTACTTGGGGCATCCAGTGACTTGAAGTTAGTTATGAAGGGGATCATAACTAATAGTTCGATCCCCGTCATAACAGTATAACAAGTCCAATAATACAGGTCTAAATTCACGTTGTTTTTTTATAAATATTAGTTTTCTGCTTTTGTACCTTCTCCGCCGCTGCAATAATCCGGACAAGGGTGACCATCGTCCAGTATCATCGCTCGTGATGCTGACATGCTTTTGGCTACGGAGCCGGTATGTTTGTCTACTGGCGGAGGGAGAATATCATTACCATTTTTATCCACAGCAACTAGTACCATCTTTTTTTCTTTGATACCATCGTTGTCTGTGTCAATCTTAAGACCGTAATAGATTCTTACGGCAACACAATCAGGGTGACTCAACAGCTGAATGATTTTGTCTTTTCCAAAGCACATCGCTTTTACATGTCCCTTAAAGGACTTCTGGTTCTGAACGGCATGCTCATCATCATAATTTTTGGTGAGGAGATCCATTTCTTCTCTGGAAATGAAGCCGCCCGCATCGGAAGGTATCGGCCTCTTTGCATAATCGCTCATAGTGGGTAGTTTTAATTTGGAGGTAAAATTATTATAAATTAACACTCCTGCAATAGTACGGTTGTGGGACTGCAGTGGTCCTGGTTATTTTCATTGCGCTATGATGTTGTATGGTGGCCGGTTATAGGCTGTTTTAAGTTATCTTGCTGAAGTGTATTATCCGTAACTGTCACTGAAATTTGCGTATTTATACGCACAATAGATCGTCACATTTTCGTTAATTTAACACGCATTTCTATTCCCCGATTTTAAACCCTCTTAATATCACATGTATGTTAATGAACCCAGTAATCTCCCGGAAACCGGCCATAGCTGAAGATACCGGCTATAGCATCACGTTACAACAATCTCTCGATATGACCCAGGGCTGGCAGCAGCAATACCCGGATGCGGTCCGTTCCTTTATGTATGGCCGCCGGGTATTTGAACAACTGCTGAATGTACCTGGCTGCGAAAGCATACGCATATTCAATGGTATCAATCAGGAAAATAAGCAGGCACTCATATTTGTCGCAGTTAATGACAAAGGCGGTAACATCCTGTCTTACTTTCTGAGTAACGAAGAAGGGCTCTTTAAAGCAGAAGCTCCTATTCTCGATGGTGGCATTCCCTGCCCGCCAATATGTCCGGCCGATCCCTTCGCCGTTTATCCCCAGCCCGTGATAAAATCAAGGAAGTCAACCGGCTTCCCTGAAGTAAGTGGCATCGGTACCTTCATTTCCCTGAACGAAGCCCGCCAGATGATCCATACCTGGCAACACCAGCAGCCGGAAGGCGTAAAGTCTGTCCTGTTCGGAAGACACGCTTTCGATGCCATGCTCACCACGCCGGATTGTGACGGCGTCTGCGTTTTCAATGCACTCGATGAACAACAGTCACACTCATTTATATTGCTGGCTGTAAACAGATGCGCACAAAGCCTGCATGCTATTATAGAAGGTGAAGAAGCCGGCCCCGGCCCGATAGGTGGAGGGAGACCCTGCCCGCCTTCCAGCCAGGATGCCGCACAGGATCTGTCTGATCTATAATCCATCTATACCCAGGGAGCGCCCTGTCTCCGGGCGCTCTTCCATTATGTTACATCTGTTACAAATACAAGACTGTCACCACCTTCCCGTATTTTCTTCGGGGAAATGCGTATTTCTACGCATTATTTTTTTTCAGTTCTCCAACGCTTGTCTCCGGAAAATTTCTTCCCAATCTTTGCATCAACAAATCGTCGATGATCAGTTGAACTGTCAGCCTGGATCAATATTCATCAGCACGCAGGGCCTTTCTACCTTGTTTGTTTTTAGGAAATGTTATGCAGAGAATTGTACCGCTACATCCGGCGGACGTGTAGGGCGAACTCGTTAACCCCTTATTTTTTCACTGAAAAAATTAACACCAATGAGTTACCTGTTAATCGGAAATATCTCTGCACTGATCTGTGATGATTGTATCGAGCCGCTTGCAAATGCGAGGATAAGAATATACCTGCCTGACGACCGGCAGAAGAATGAGAATGTTTTTAATGACCTGCGCCCGCTGTCAGCCAGGGAGGTACTCATGAAGGCAGACCGATTGCTGGCGCAGACAACACTGGACGAACACGGCAATTTCAGCTTGTCATGGGAAGAGAGTCACCTGTTTACAGAACCGCTGGACCTGGATCTGTGCCTTGATAATATGCCCGGCAAAAAAGGCAAGCAACAACCGCGCAATTATCACCTCAGCCGGATGGTACTGCCCTGGAAACGCAGCCGTAATGGCTATCTGAGCGCTTACGCTTACGTAGTACCCTCTGAAACCTGGAATGTGCTATGTGGAAATGCAGGCGTATGGGTCATTACCGGACTGGTCAAACCACAGGGCGCTGTAAACACGCCGTCACAACTGAAAGTGGAAGCCTTCAATGCGGCCACCGGCCACAAAATAGGGCAGGCTTTTACCAACGAAAATGGCAGGTACATGATGCGCTTCTCAGGTATGGATCTTTATGGTAGCGCCGAAAGATACGCAGAAATTGGCCCCGATGTCTACTTTAAAATCTATAGGGATAATTATATTATCTGGGAAGAAAATGAACAGCATGCCGCTGCAAATGACAGGCGGAACCTTGCGCCCTGTAGCTGTCATCATATTATATATAAGTCATCCATTGTGAAACGGGCGTCTGAACATCTTTATTACTGGCTTAATGGAATAGCTGTTGTTTCCGGAATACGTCGCAGGAAACAGGAAGTATACAGCCTGCGTTACCGGCATCATATTGCCGGCAAAGAGCAACAGCAAGCCTGATATTTTTTCGAATCCCCCTCCATGTTTGCTCCCCGCAATATTTAAAACTCCCCCTGTTTGTACACCCCCAAACAATCAGGTAAAACAGCCGCCATCTTCGGTGGCTGTTTCTTTTTCCCGTAAAGGCACGGGTTTCCCGCAAAGGTGCAAAGGAAGCAAAGAAGCAAAGAAGCAAAGAAGCAAAGGGCATTTTTAAGTTTATTAAGACTATTTAATAGTACCTGACGGTGTTTACGGACTATCAAAAAGTTCTTTGCCAACTTAAAAATACCCTTTGCTTCTTTGCTTCCTTTGCACCTTTGCGAGAAACTAAAACCGCGGGTGAAACCTCGCCAGCGTATCGCGCAGGTATTCTCTGTCGAGATGTGTATAGATCTCCGTAGTGGTGATGCTTTCATGCCCCAGCATTTCCTGTACGGCGCGCAGGTCAGCACCGCCTTCCACCAGGTGTGTAGCAAAGGAATGACGAAAGGTATGTGGCGACACATTCTTAACAATACCAGCTTTCTGCGCCAGGTCCTTGATGACAAGGAAAATCATTACACGGCTCAGCTGCCCGCCCCGGCGGTTAAGAAACAAGGTATCTTCCTGGCCGTGCTTAACGGGCATGTGTATACGAACATGTTGCCGGTAAAGATGTATCTGCTGCATCGCATCCCGTCCAATGGGTACCAGCCGCTCTTTATCGCCTTTCCCTATTATGCGGATAAAACCCACATCCATATGTAGCTGTGTGATCTGCAGGTTAATCACTTCGCTCACGCGGAGCCCGCAGCTATACATCGTTTCCAGGATGGCCTTGTTGCGGTGTCCTTCCGGCGTATCCAGCGGAATCTGCGCAATGATCTTTTCTATTTCTTCAAAGGTGAGCACATCCGGTAGCTTGCGTTCCAGCTTGGGCGCCTCCAGCAGCTGTGTGGGATCTTCTTTTGTCATGTCTTCCAGTAACAGGAACTTATAGAATGCCTTGATACCGGAAATGGTCCGCGCTTGCGAACTGGCAGTCATCCCCAGTTTGGCAATCCATTGTACACATCCCTGTAACTCCGCCAGCGTAATGTCCTGCGGGCGCAGTTTCTCTTGTCCATGGGCCTGCAGGTATTGCTCCAGCTTTTCGACGTCCCTTAAATATGCTTCGATGGAATGGTCAGACATGGACCGTTCCAATTTTAAATAACCTTTAAATAGTTTCCTGAATGATGCCCACATAACTGGCAAGTTAAAAGTTTTACACTATTTTTAATGAATAACGCCATATCGATCTTACTTAATCCTGAATCAATCTTAATCCTAAATCAATCATCAACCGGCCATGACGTTACAGACACCCAAAAAGATCACGAAGCTTCTGGTGGCCAATCGCGGTGAAATTGCCGTACGCGTATTGAGAGCTGCTGCAGAATTACGCATCCGTACGATAGCGGTATTTACTTATGAAGACCGCTACTCACTTCATCGCTATAAGGCAGACGAGGCCTACCAGATCGGAAAAGACGACGACCCCCTCAAACCCTACCTGGATGTGGAAGCGATCATCCATCTTGCAAAAACACAGCAGGTGGATGCTATTCATCCCGGCTACGGCTTCCTGAGCGAGAATGTACATTTCGCTACCCGCTGCCGCGAAGAAGGCATCATCTTCGTGGGGCCCTCTCCCGAGATCATGGCGCAACTGGGAGATAAAGTGGCCGCCAAAGCCATCGCCCGCGAAGCAGAAGTACCGCTTATTGAAGACAGTCGCGTGCCGCTCAAAGATGTCGACACTGTCATGGCGGAAGCAAATCGTATAGGTTTCCCCGTTATGCTAAAGGCCGCCGCCGGTGGCGGGGGCAGAGGCATGCGTATGGTGGCGGGTAATGAGGAGTTGGAACGGGCTTTCCTGGAAGCGCGCAGTGAAGCCGCCAAAGCCTTCGGCGATGATACCATATTCATAGAAAAATTTATAGAAGAACCCAAACATATTGAAGTACAGCTGATGGGCGATCAGCATGGCAATATTGTCCACCTCTACGAACGCGACTGCTCCGTACAGCGGCGTTTCCAGAAAGTGGTGGAGATCGCCCCTTCCCCCAATCTGCCCGAACATACACGGGAAAGACTATACGAATATGCGCTGCGCCTTGCCCGCAAAGTGAACTTCAATAACGTGGGCACAGTGGAGTTCCTGGTAGACAGATCCAACCATATCTATTTTATAGAGGTTAATCCACGCATACAGGTAGAACACACCGTGACGGAAGAAGTGACCGGCATCGACATCGTACGGTCGCAGATCCTCATTGCCCAGGGGCATAAGCTCTCTGATCCGGAGATATTCCTGAAAGACCAGAGTGATGTGCACCTGAATGGCTTCGCCATCCAATGCCGTATCACAACAGAAGACCCGGAGAATAGCTTCAAACCCGACTACGGTACCGTGATCGCCTACCGTAACGCCGGTGGGTTTGGTATCCGTCTCGATGAAGGCAGCACTTATTCCGGTGTGAAAATATCACCGTTCTTTGACTCGATGCTGGTGAAAGTAACCGCCTGGGGCCGTACGCTCTCCGGCGCCATTGGCCGTATGCATCGCACGCTGCGCGAGTTCCGCATCCGCGGTGTCAAAACAAATATCCGGTTCCTGGAGAATGTAATCACACACGATATCTTTCGTAAGGGTAACTGCACAGTGGCATTCATCGATAAGCATCCTGAGCTGTTCCGGCTCTCGCAAATCCGTGACCGTGGCACCAAAACGCTGCTGTACCTCGCGGACGTAACCGTGAACGGGCATCCCGATGTGAAGGAACCAGACCCGCGGCATCGTTTCCGCAATCCGGTAGTCCCTTTCAACGATCCGGTAAAGGAGTTTCCGGAAGGCAGCAAGGACCGCCTGGAGAAAATGGGCCGTGAGCGGTTTGTACAATGGCTGCGGGACGAAACTCCTGTACATTTTACCGATACAACTTTCCGTGATGCGCATCAGAGCCTGCTGGCCACCCGCGTGCGTACCAAAGATATGCTGGCGGTAGCCGAAGGATACGTCAAGAACAACCCTGAGATATTTTCAATGGAAGTATGGGGCGGAGCCACGTTTGATGTGGCCATGCGTTTCCTGCATGAATGTCCCTGGCGCCGGCTGCAGCAGATGCGCAAAGCTATGCCCAACATGTTACTCCAGATGCTTTTCCGCGGTTCCAATGCCGTGGGCTACTCTGCCTATCCGGAAAACCTGATCGCTGAATTTATAGAGAAAGCATGGGAGAACGGGATTGATGTTTTCCGCATCTTTGATTCGCTCAACTGGGTGGAGGCAATGGAGCCAAGTATCCGCTTTGTACGCGAGCGTACAAATGCACTCGCTCAGGCAGCCATCAGTTATACCGGCGATGTGTTGCGGCCTGGCGGTAATAAATATACGTTACAGTATTATATAGAGCTTGCCCGCAGACTGGAAGATGCCGGTGCGCATATGCTGGCTCTGAAAGATATGGCCGGGCTGCTGAAACCGGAAGCCGCTGCGGTGCTGATTCCTGCTTTGAGGGAGGCGGTGAAACTGCCCATCGTGCTGCATACGCATGATACCTCCGGTATCCAGTCGGCCACTTACCTGAAAGCCATAGAGTCCGGTGTGAATGTGGTGGACTGTGCCATTGCATCAGTGAGCGGACTTACCTCTCAGCCCAACCTCAATTCACTGGTGGCTATATTGCAGGACCATCCACGGGGACAGAAAATGAACCTCGCTTCATTGAATGAATACAGTAACTACTGGGAGGATGTAAGGGGATATTACTATCCGTTTGAATCAGATATGAAGGCGGGGACAGCCCAGGTATATGAAAACGAAATTCCAGGCGGGCAGTATTCCAACCTGCGCCAGCAGGCGGAATCACTCGGATTGGGCGACAAGCTCGAGCAGATCAAATCTAATTACGCGGTGGTGAACAAGCTGTTCGGCGACCTCGTGAAAGTAACCCCCAGCTCCAAAGTAGTGGGCGACATGGCACTGTTCATGACCAGCAACCAGCTAACGGCAGAAGACGTAATGGATGAAACGCGCAACCTGGCGTTCCCGGCATCCGTAAAGGGATTTTTCCGCGGTGAGCTGGGCGTCCCTTATGGCGGCTTCCCGGAAGCACTGCAGCGTATTGTCCTGAAAGGTGAACAACCTTTGCGTGGCAAACCGAACGAACATTTGCCGCCGGTTGATTTTGAGGCCGACTTTGCCGCGTTCCAGCAAAAGTATCCGCATGCAGAGTTCCTCGATTACCTGAGTTACCAGATGTTCCCGAAAGTATTTGATGAGTATTATCAGCATGCCATGATATATGGGAACGTGGAAGCGATACCAACGCCCGCGTTCTTCTACGGTCTGAAAATGGGAGAAGAGATTTTGATCACGCTGAGCAAGGGCAAGACCATTATCGTGAAGTTGCTGTACATACTGCCCGCCGACGAGAGCGGGATGCGTACAGTCGTGTTTGAGCTGAACGGTTATGCCCGCCGCGTGCAGGTAAGGGATGGAAGTGTGAAGAGTATTACGCCGGTAAACCGGAAGGTGACGAATCCTGAACTAGAAACAGGCGCACCATTGCAGGGCCGGTTGTCGAAGGTATTGGTGAAAGCTGGCGACAACGTAAAGGCAAACGCTCCGCTGTTTATTATTGAAGCAATGAAGATGGAAACAACCGTAACGGCTACACGAAAGGGGAACGTGAAAGCAGTGGTATTAAGCGAAGGAACAATGGTGCAACAGGACGATCTGGTGATAGAATTTGAAAAATAACCTTCTGTTGAAAGTAATGTGATAGGGTATGAGTATTAAATGATTGAAAATGAGTTCTTTGTTTTATTGGAGTTTGATGGCTTTCTGAGCACTGTATGACTGCTTTTAAGCAGTTTTAAGGCATGAAACAGGTTGAAAATGAAAGCGGTTTTGCCAGTGTGTCGCTTGTTGTGTGTCAAATGTCCGGTTGTTTGGACCGACAGTAAAGGAGAATGATGATAAAGTATATATAACCAGTACTTTATGATAAACAAAAAGCCGGTTGAATCTCAACCGGCTTCACAGATTTCATAATAAGCTGTACTAGAATTTTTCCAGTCCGCTGAAGAAGAAGTTACCTTCAATCTCAGCATTTTCGTCAGAGTCAGAACCGTGAACGGCGTTACGGCCAATTGACTCGGCGTATTTTTTACGGATAGTACCTTCTTCTGCATTAGCAGGGTTGGTAGCACCGATCAGTTTACGGAATTCTTCAACTGCGTTTTCTTTTTCCAGGATAGCTGCAACAATGTGACCGCTGCTCATGAATTCAACCAGTTCGCCATAGAATGGTCTTTCTTTATGCACAGCATAAAACTCACCTGCTTTTGCAGCAGACAGCTGTGTCATTTTCATGGCCACGATACGGAAGCCTGCCGCGTTGATCATGTTCAGGATGCCGCCAATATGCCCGTTTGCAACTGCATCAGGCTTAATCATTGTAAAGGTTCTGTTGCTCATATATGTATTGTTCCGAATTACAGATTAGGCCGCAAAAGTAATTACATTTTCTTTAGTGGTAAAAAATTTTGAAATTCTGGCTCAAATGAAGATCTTCGCACTTCATTTTCTGTCACAATCCATTGGTCGTGATATGATATTACTCTTAACATTACAGTTTTTGAATGAAGTCGATCGAGGAAATTAAGCCTTTACTGGAAAACCCTAAGAAAGTGGTGATCACGATGCACCAAAAACCGGACGCTGATGCGATGGGATCTTCGTTAGCATGGTATCACTACTTAATACAGAAAGGACATCATGTTACTGTAATATCTCCCACCAATTTCCCGGATTTTTTAAAATGGATGCCCGGTGCTGAGGGCGTAATTGATTTTGAGTCGTCTACAGACAAGGCCCAGGAAGCACTCCTGGGAATTGACCTGCTCTTCTGTCTTGATTTCAATGCCTTATACCGCACCAAGAACATGACGCCATATCTGGAGAAACTGGATTGTGTCAAGATCCTGATAGATCATCACCTGGAACCGCAACCCAGTTTTGATTACGGCGTGAGCGATACCTCCGCCAGCTCCACCGCCCAACTGGTTTATGAAACAATTTATAAACTGGGCGATGAGAAAATGATCAACCTGGCAATTGCCCAGTGCATCTACGCTGGTACAGTGACAGACACCGGTTCTTTCAGATTTGGTTCAACCACAGCGCGGGTACACCGCATGGTGGCCGATCTGATGGACAGAGGCCTGCAACACGAAGTTATCCACCAGGCTATCTATGATAACTTCCTGGAAAACCGCCTGCGCTTCCTGGGGCATAGCCTCCTTAACCGCATGGAAGTATTCTATGAATATAACACGGCGATGCTGGCTATACCGTACTCTGACCTCAAACGATTCGATCTGCAAACCGGCGATACGGAAGGACTGGTAAATTTCCTGCTGTCTATCCAGGGCATCAAACTCGCTGCCCTCATCATTGACCGCAACGTGGAAGTGAAGTTGTCTTTCCGCTCCAAAGGAGACTTTGATGTGAACACATTTGCACGCAAATATTTTGACGGCGGCGGACACTTCAACGCATCTGGTGGCAGAAGCATCGACCCGCTCGATAAAACAGTCAACAGGTTCATCAAAGCCATCGAAGAAAACGAAACGCTGTTACAATAAGTATATCAACTACTAATACAATCAAATGAAAAGAAAAAATCAGTTATTAGTTGCAGCCTGCGGCTTGTTATTAGCCAGCTGCGGAACTGGTGTTAAAAAGACACCCAGCGGTATTGAATATATCGTTCACAAATCCGGCAGCGGTGCACAACTGAAGCTGGGAGATACTGTTCTGCTCAATGTAGCTCAGCGTCTCAACGACTCAGTTATCAATGAGTCCCGCAAAATTGTAGGCGCACCCATCCCTGTGCTGATTTCCAAACCTCAGAACAAATTCGATCTGATGGAAGGCATCGCGCTCCTGCATGAAGGCGACAGCGCTACTTTCGTTATTCCCTGGGATTCAATTCCTGCACAGGAACGTCCTCCATTTGGTAAAAAAGGTGATAAGCTGAAAATCACTTTCGCGATCGAAAACGTTTTCTCTGCATCTAAACAGAAAGAGAAAGACGAAAAACAGATCAAGGAATACCTGGAGAAAAATAAAATCAACGCTACCAAAAACGCTGAAGGCGTATACGTAGCCGTTACCCAGGAAGGTACCGGCAACACGCCGAACGCTGGCGATACCGTAGTAGTTCATTACACTGGTAAACTGACTTCCGGTAAAGTATTTGACTCCAGCCTGGATTCTACACTTCGCCCCGGTATGCCTTTAGAGCCTATCAAATTCCCTATCGGTCGCGGCTTCGTGATCAAAGGTTGGGATGCTGGTCTGAGCGGACTGAAAAAAGGTTCCAAAGCTACCCTGGTAATTCCTTCCACACTGGCTTACGGTTTACAGGGAAGCCCTCCGGCAATTCCTGCTAACTCTATCCTGGTATTTGATGTACAACTCGTAGATATTAAAGCTGGCGCTCCTGCACCTGCTCCAACACCAGCCCCGGCTCCTGTTGCTGCGCCTGCTGCCAAAAAGTAACAATGATTTTTATGGTTTTTGCGATTCCGGTGATGAGCGAAGATCATAGAGAAGATAAAAAGCGAAACCCTGCATGGTTTTATACCGTGCAGGGTTTCGCCTTTTAGTAGACCCATCGCCTCCATCATAACAGAAAACGGGATCTGACATCAGCTGTCGGTACCATACAGGCTTCCTGTTTGCCAAACCACCTGTAGCGGTTTCGGGCTATCCAGCCATAAACCCGGTCCCTGATAAAGGGCGGTACCACTATAAAAATAAAAGCCAGTTTCCAGGGGAGTGGCAACCGCTTCGCTATGTGAAGAGCTGCACCGCTTTTCGTATAGGCCTTCCCGTTTTCAACGAGTACTACTGACGACAAGGCCGATGGACTGAAATGATATTGCTGCCCCAATTGCGCTGCTACTGCAGATTGCAGCGGGGCAAAATGAAAGTATCCCTTCCTGTCATGCCGGATTACAAAGTTGATACTGGCATTACAGAAATTACAGACTCCATCAAACAATATAATTCCTTCTCCCATTTTAATATCATTACCTTTAGCTTCTAATGCCTGTTTACCTCACGCATATCCATCTATCAGCACTTCATACAGTTTCACCTTCAGGTCTTCCAGCGAGATGTCCATGGTAAGCTGACCATCCTGCGCATAGGAAACGGTACCTCTTTCTTCAGATACGATAATGGCGAGGTTGTCGCTATGCTCCGTAATACCCACCGCTGAGCGATGCCTCAGACCTACGCGGGTAGGCAGATTGGGATTCTCGGAAACAGGTAGTATCACTTTGGCTGCAAGTACTTTGTTGCCTACAATGATCAGCGCACCGTCGTGCAGCGGGCTGTGTTTTTCAAAAATACTTTCGATCAGCTTGGTGCTGACATTACCATCTATGGTAATACTGGAGGCCGTATCAAATTTCAGGCGGTAGGTGGTCGCTATTACAATGAGTGCGCCGGTGTTGGTAGCCTGCATACGGCTTACCGCTGTGGTGATCTCATTGATGATATTCTCTTCGTCCTTATAGCTTTTGAATTTATCCGGCAGGAACAGCTTGGTAAAGAAACTATCCTTACTCAGTGGCGTTTTCTTACCTAATACCAGCAGAAACTTCCGTATCTCCGGCTGAAAAATAATGATGATGGCAAGGATACCTACATTGATAAAGTTCTGCAGGATTGAGGTCAGTATAGGCATCTGCAGGGCCCTCACCAGGAAATATACCGCATAAACCATCAGCAGCCCCACGAAGATGTTGAAGGCAAGACTGCCCTTCAGCAAGCGGTATAGCTGTATGATTAAAAAAATAACGATCACCAGGTCTACAACGTTCAGCCAGCGAAACTCATATCCATAAAATTGTACTACTTCCTTCATAATTGTAAAAATAGAAATTAATTGCCTTTCAGTTTATCCGTTATCCGTACTGCTTCCACAGCAGCTTTTACGTCGTGTACTCTTAATATATGGGTGCCCTGCTGTAGCGCGACGGTGTTCAGCACAGTGGTACCGTTCAATGCTTCAGCAGGGGTAATGTTCAGTAATTTATGGATCATCGATTTCCGGGAGATACCCGTTAATACGGGCACTCCCAGTATTTCATGAAACAGGTGAAGCTCTTTCAGCAGGGCATAGTTATGCTCCAGTGTTTTGCCGAAACCGAAGCCGGGATCAGCGATGAAGTCCTTTACCCCGGCAGTGCGGCACTGCTCCAGCTTTTTCGCGAGGTAATCCAGTACTTCTCTCACCACGTCCTCATAGTGCGGCTTATGCTGCATGGTGGCGGGTTTTCCTTGCATGTGCATAGCAATATAGGGAACCTGTAACCTGCCCATCAAAGGGATCATATCAGGATCAAGATCGCCCGCACTAATATCATTTATGATGGAAGCGCCCGCCAGCACAGCTTTTTCGGCAACGCCTGCATACCACGTATCTATAGAAAGGATCACTTTGGGATAGCGATTGAGTATAGCATGGATAGCCGGTAACAGTCTTCTTACTTCCTCTTCCTCGCCAATCAGCGCTGCGCCCGGTCTCGTGCTCTGCGCGCCAATATCCAGTATGGCTGCACCTTCCTGCAGATGCTGGCCTGCTTTCTCAATTACCTGGTGCAGGCTATGCGTACGGCTGCCCTCATAAAATGAATCGTCTGTAACATTAATGATTCCCATTACTACCGGGCTGGCCAGCGACAATAATTGCCCGCGGCAGTTAACAGCTGGTGCCTGTGCGATGTTGATATGGTGCGGTCTCATGGAAATTCTTTATTTTGCCCTGCAAATTTAAGCAATGTAAACAAGGAGTGACGATTAAAAGCGCCTGAGTACTTACATTTTATATTTTATCAGTTCTGATTATGGATACTTTAGCACAATATGAGGCCGCAGTAGCGGGTTGCAGAGACATTTTTATCAAGAAGACGAAAGACTACGGCACATCGTGGCGTGTGTTGCGCCCGATCTCTGTAGTGGATCAGATCTTTATCAAGGCGCAGCGTATCCGCAATCTGCAGGAAATAGGCACGCAAAAAGTGGAAGACGGCATCGATGGAGAATTCAAAGCCATCGTTAATTATGGTATCATCGGCCTCATTCAGTTGCAGCAGAACGGTAACCCCTATACGGACCTACCTGTCGATGAAGCCACCGCACTGTATGATAAATATGCTGCTGAGGTAAAGGACGTCATGAATGCCAAGAACCATGACTACGGCGAAGCATGGAGAAGTCTCAGCCAGGAATCATTCACAGATCTCATTCTTACCAAATTACTGCGCATCAAACAGATCCTGCGCAACAAAGGCGTAACCCTTGTCTCTGAAGGCATTGACGCCAATTATACGGACATCGTCAACTATGGGCTCTTTGCGCTCATCAAGATTAGTGAGGAGTAACAGGAGATTGTAACTATATTAGCCATTTACCAAACCATTAACTATTTTATGAAAGTTATCCTGAACCTGTTGCGTATCATCGTTGGCGTGCTGTTCATCTTCTCCGGACTGGTGAAGGCGAATGACCCGCTGGGCCTGAGTTATAAGATGGACGAGTTTTTTGAGGTACTGCATCTTACCTTCCTGTCGCCTTACTCGCTTGCATTCTCCATTATCATGAATGCCTTTGAGATCATTGCCGGCGTCGCAGTATTGCTGGGATACCGCATGAGGATCTTTTCTGTATTGCTGCTGCTCCTCATTATCTTCTTCACCTTCCTCACCGGATACGCACTGTTCAGCGGTACCATCCGTGAATGCGGCTGCTTCGGCGACTGCATCAAACTGACCGCTTCGCAGACCTTCTGGAAAGACATTGCGCTGCTGGTAATGATCCTCATAATATTTTTCTCCCGCAACCGCATACAGCCCCTGTTCAGAGGAACGGGCCTCGTGATGCTCCTTGCGGCCATATTCTCTTTCGGCATTCAGTGGTATACCCTGAAGCATCTTCCTTTCGTGGATTGTCTGCCATATAAGGTAGGTAATAATATCCCCGAGAAGATGAAACTGCCCCCAGGCGCTACCCCTGACGTGTATGAGATGATATTTATTTATGAGAAGAACGGAACGAAGAAGGAATTTACAGCAGATAACTATCCCTGGTCAGACAGCACCTGGAAGTTCGTTGACAGGAAAGACAAGCTGGTGAAGAAAGGGAATGCAGAACCGGCTATCAAGGATTTCATCCTGACAGACCTCGATGGCGTCAATCAAACCGAGGCAATCCTGAATGAGCAGAAGCCTGTTTATCTCTTCCTCGTACTGAATGTGAATGAAGCAGGCAAAGGATGGGATAATGAAATAAAAGCCCTGCAACAGAAATGGAAGAACCAACAGGTGCAGATCTATGGCGTTACCGCATCTACCAAAGAGCAGATCGCTGCCTTCCGTCAGCAGCACGGACTGGAATTCCCCTTCGTACAAATGGACGGCGTAGCCATAAAAACAGCCGGAAGAAGCAATCCTTGCCTGATACTGCTGGACAAGGGCACTATCAAAGGCAAATGGCATCATAACGATTTCAGCAAAGCCATCAAATAATATTATCTATGCCACGCTTTCTGCTTCGTAAAACAGGTTATGGATTATTGGTGCTATTCGGCGTAGTGGTACTGGTGTTCTTCCTGTTCAACGTATTGCCGGGAGATCCTGCCAGGCTTACACTGGGACAGCGTGCAGATATATCATCACTGGAAAATGTAAGGAAGGAACTGCATCTCGACCAGCCGGTAGGGATGCAGTTCCTGCTTTATGTAAACGATCTTTCCCCGCTGGGTGTGCATACAATAAAGGAAGCGGAAGAGAATCTGCACTATATAACACTCACGCATATATCAAAAGAGAAAATCATCGTTCTCAAAACGCCTTATCTGCGCCGTTCCTACCAGGGAAAGAAGCAGGTGTGGGAGATACTTACAGGCGCTTTGCCCGGCACGTTGCTGCTCGCCGTGGCAGCTATGCTTTTTGCCACGGTGATGGGAGTGGCCCTGGGGGTGCTGTCTGCCGTAAAGCAAAACACCTGGATGGATACCAGCGCCGTATTTGCAAGTGTGGTGGGCATTTCCGCTCCTTCATTCTTTGCAGGCATCGTACTGGCTTACTTGTTTGGGTTTGTATGGAGCGATTACACCGGGTTGCATATGACCGGCAGCCTCTATGATATAGACCCGTTTAAAGGGCGCGTACTCAACCTGCGCAATCTGGTGCTCCCGGCCATTACTCTGGGAATACGCCCGCTGGCAATCATCGTACAGCTCACCCGCAGCGCCATGCTGGATGTACTGCACCAGGACTATATCCGTACAGCCTACGCCAAAGGACTTTCAAAACAACGCGTAATCTGGGGCCATGCGCTCCGGAATGCCCTCAATCCCGTGATCACCGCTATCACAGGCTGGTTCGCCGAACTGCTGGCGGGCGCTTTCTTTGTCGAGTATATATTTGGATGGAAAGGTATCGGTAAGGTCACCGTCGATGCCCTGGATAAATTCGATTTCCCCGTTGTCATGGGAGCTATCCTCTTCACAGCCGGTATATTTGTACTGGTAAACATTCTCGCCGATCTGTTGTATTCTCTCGTAGATCCCAGAATAAAGATATTTTGAGATTTTCTTATTTAGATATTTAGGTATTTAGTTATTTGAAATGCAGCGAAGATCAACAAATGTTCCCCCATATAACGTTATATAACGTCAATCTCCGCTGCATTTCAAATAACTAAATATCTAAATAAAAAAATCTCAAAATATTTTGTAACATCTTTTTTTATTAGTCGTCTTCTTTATAAACCGCCTATTCTGCATGTCATTAGAATTGTTTCTTACTCAGGTAATTCCCGTCAGGCAAAAGCTTTACCGCTTTGCATTCCGCCTGCTGGGTAATGAGGAAGACGCGCAGGATATTACGCAGGACGCTCTGATGAAGGTGTGGAGCATGCCGGAGAAGATGAAGGAGCTGCAAAATATGGAAGCGTGGTGCATGCGTATTACACGCAACCTGGCCCTGGACAAAATAAAATCGAAGAAGTACCGTATGGCCGATGAACTGGACAGGGCAGGAGAGATGCCCGCACTACAGCAACACAGCCCGCATGCGGTGGCCGAACAGAATGATGTGATGCAAAAGGTACGCAGGGTGATCGGCAGCCTGCCTGAAAAGTACCAGACTATTATACAACTGAGAGACATAGATGGTTATGCTTACCAGGAAATAGCCGACATCCTGGAGCTGGATATGAATGAAGTTAAAGTGAACCTGCACCGGGCGCGCAAAATGGTGCGGGAGAAACTACAAAATCTGCAGGTATATGGAGTATAAGAAAATCAGCGCTTTGCTGGAAAAATACTGGGAAGGGGAGACAAGCCTCGAAGAAGAGGCGCTGTTACGCAGGTTTTTCAGCACCGCACATCCGGACATGCCGGACGATCTGAAAGAAGCAATGCCACTGTTTCAGTTTTTCCATGAGGAAGAAGTAACAGTATATGAGCTGCCGCCGCTGAAGGAGTTCCCGCCCGCACCGGAAATGAAAGTAGTCACTATGTCGCCGCTGCAGCACTGGATGAAATATGCGGCGGTATTACTGATGGCTATCGGTATTGGTTACGCTATGAAACAGCAACAGCGGCAGGAACGGGTGGTAGCTGCTGCATGGCAGCATGGTGATATTGAAGACCCGCAACGCGCCTTCGATGAAACAAAGAAAGCCCTGCAATTGCTTGCCAGGAACCTCAACAAGGGAACAGACAAGATGCAGAAACTGTCTTACTTCAACGAAGCCACGGATAAAATAGAAGGCAAAAATTAACGGTCCATTATAAAACCTGGTATAAATACACAATGATGAAACGTTCACTTTTATTACTGATTGCGGTCGTCATGAGCATGCACCTATACGCTCAGTCGGGCGGCGTGGCCGACCGCTTTTTCCAGAAGTACGAGAACGACCGGAACTTCACCGTGGTAAGTATTACCCCGAAAATGTTCTCTATGTTCTCCAAACTGGATCTCAATGATCCCGATGCCAGGAACCTGATGAGAGTGGTGCAAAAACTCAAAGGCCTGCGTATCCTGTCCAAAGAAGGCACCAAAGACGGACCCCGCCTGTATAAAGAGGCTGCTGCTTTTCTCACCAGCGATTTTCAGGAACTGATGACGGTGCGTGATAAAGACAGCGATCTGAAGTTCATGGTGAAGGAAAATGCTCGTGGCAACATCAGCGAACTGATCATGCTGGTAGGAAGCAACTCTGAATTCATGGCCATGAGCCTGACCGGCGACATCGACCTCGCCGAACTCTCCCAGATCGCCAGCTCTGTCAACATTCAGGGCATGGACAAACTGAAAAATCTGAAAAAGAAATGATCATCTGAAAAAAACTGACACATGAAAAAACTGACAATCGCTGTATGCATGCTGGCCTGCTTCACTCGCGCTGCATCTGCACAGGAAAAGAGCCTGCGCGAATTCCGCAGGAGCTGTAACGGAAACGCGGAAACGCATGAAGTCACACTGGGTAACACAGCTATGAAATTTGCCCGCTGGTGCCTGAGCTTTGATAATAACAGTCATGATGAAGATGTGGCCGCAACCAGGAAGTTACTGAAGCAGGTACACCGCCTGAAGGTATATACGATTTCTAATGAAGAAGGAACAAATGTGCCGCTGGAAGCCATCAGCAAACTGAAAGACAATCTGCAGCAGAAAGATCGTTTTGAGCCATTGATGCAGGTACGCGAAAAAGGACACCTGATTGATATTCTGAATAAAGGAAAGGACGATGAATTGGGGAATATGGTGATGCTGATTCAGGATGATAAAGATTTCGTGATTGTACACCTGAAGACCAGCCTTAAACTATCCGATATCAACGGTCTGATCAACCATTTTGCCATCAACTGATACCTACCGGATCATCACGTCATTGACGATATTCTCTCCCAGCATCTCATTCACAAGTTTGATGATCTTATCTTTCGAATAAGTTAATTCCTGTTTCAACGGCGCCACCGTAGTAGTAATGATCAGCTTTCGCTCGATCAGCTGGATGCTCTGTGTATAGCGTGCAATGGTTTTGCCCATGATTTGTTCCCAGTTTTCCTGGATGCGCACTTCTGTAAGGCGGGGCTTGAGCCGGCTTTTGTTCATAAATTCCCGAAGGGCATCTCCTATACTGGTTGTTCCATGACGCATGCCGCGAAACTAAGGAAATTTTGGGATTTAGGAATGCAAGAATTTAGGAATTTTGGGATGTGGGAATTTTTAAATACAGCGAAGATTGTTGATTGTTGTTTTATAAAATACATAACAGAACTCCATCTTCGCTGCATTTAAAAATTCCTACATCCCTACATCCCAAAATTCCTACATTTCTATCAGCTGAATCTCTTCATTAGTAGTAGCAAAAGCATGTTGCAGTCTTTCAGCATGTGTATCTGTGATAAACACCTGACCGTAGGAAGGCCCGGATACAAGTGAAATAAGCCTGGTGACTCTTTCCTGGTCCAGTTTTTCAAATATGTCATCCAGGAGCAGGAGCGGAGGTAGATTTTTATGTTGCCGCAATACCTCGTATTGCGCGAGCTTCAGGGCAAACAGGAAACTTTTGCGCTGACCTTGTGAAGCGCTCGTCTTCATCGGGTGTTCATCGAGCAGGAATAACAGATCATCGCGGTGAATACCGCAGGTCGTACGTTGCAGCTGGAAGTCCTTGTACCTGGCCGTATTGAGCTGACTGGCAAAATCTTCCTCCTGTAAAGTGCACAGATAACGTATATCCACTACCTCGTGTTTACCTGCAATGAAATCGTATAACTGCTGCACCTGTGGAATGAACGTTCCCAGGAAGCTGCTCCTCAGTTCAAAGACAGGCTGGCCATGTTGGATCAGTTGCATGTCGAATATATCCAGCAGGTGATCCTGGTGCTGACCGGTAGCAGCGATATTTTTGAGCAGGCTGTTTCGCTGCACGAGTATTTTCTGATATACGATAAGATGTTCCAGATAGTCAGGATAGAGCTGGGACAGCAGGGTGTCAAGCCATTTACGGCGTTCTTCACTGCCGCCGAGGATAATGTCGGCGTCATCCGGGGCTATCATAACGGCCGGGAACTGCCCGATATGGCGGGAGAAGCGGTCGTATTTATCGTCGTTGAGCGCTATTTCCTTTCTGCCCTCTTTTACGGTACACACTATTTTCTCCTCCTGCTGGCCGCGTTCGAGCAAGCCTTCCAGCCGGAAGCCGTTGGTATCATACTGGGTGTTCTGGCTTTCGCTGGAGGTAAAGTAGCTGCGGGTGAAACAGAGGTAATAGATGGCATCCAGGAGGTTGGTTTTACCAGAGCCGTTTCTGCCGGTGATACCAACGATCCTTTTGTGAAAGAGATATTGTTGCTGGCTGTAGTTTTTAAACTGAACGAGCGATATTTTCTTAATATACAGCAATGAGAAGAGTTATATGTTAGAAAAAATATACAAAATTTAATGGATCTGTAACAGCAGCATTATTGCAGCTATCTGTGGTTCCCCCGCAGGATTCCCCATTTAAATGCAAAACTCTTTGAAATTGATGAATTTGCATAATTTAATAGGAATTGGAATTGATATTTATATTTTACGATTTTCCTGTTATATTTGCGAACAAATTTAGAAAGAGTGCAAACTAAAACAGACGTGAAGACGAAATTCACCAAAGAGACATATCTGTACTGGTATGAATTGATGCTTTTGCTGCGCCGCTTTGAAGAGAAGACAGGCCAATTGTATGGAATGCAAAAAATCCGCGGTTTTTGTCACCTGTACATCGGACAGGAAGCAATCGCTGCTGGTGCCATTACCGCTACGAAGCCGGAAGATAAATTCATCACTGCGTACCGCGATCACGCGCTGGCGATAGCCAAAGGTATCTCTGCCAAGGCTTGTATGGCTGAATTGTATGGAAAGGCAACAGGATGTTCGAAAGGTAAAGGAGGTAGTATGCACTTCTTCTCCAAGGAACACGGTTTCTTCGGCGGACACGGTATCGTGGGTGCGCAGATAGGTACAGGCGCTGGCCTGGCCCTCGCTGAGCAATACAAGGGTACTGATAATGTGGTACTTTGCTTCTTCGGCGATGGTGCTGCCCGTCAGGGTATCCTGCATGAAACATTCAACATGGCCATGACATGGAAGCTGCCCGTGATCTTTATTTGCGAAAACAACAGATACGCGATGGGTACTTCAGTTGAACGTACCTCTAACGTACTCGATATCTACAAACTCGCTGACGCTTATGAAATGCCCGCCGATTCTATCGACGGTATGAAATGCGAAGACGTACATGAGGGTATCGGAAGAGCCGTAAAGCGCGCCCGTGAAAATGGCGGTCCCACTTTACTGGAAATCAAAACATACCGTTACCGTGGTCACTCTATGAGCGACCCCGCTAAATACCGTACCAAAGAAGAACTGGAAGAATATAAAGAACAGGATCCAATCACTAGCGTGTTGAACCTGATCGTAAAAAACAACTGGGCTACAGAAGCAGAACTGGAAGCTATCAGCGAACGCGTAAAAGCAGAAGTAGAAGAATGTGTTACTTTCGCTGAAGAATCTCCATGGCCTGATGATGATGAACTGTTGAAGGACGTATACGTTCAGGAAGACTATCCCTTCATCGTAGACTAAGGAAAAAGTTTTACAGCTATCAGCCTTTAACCAGTAAGGTTAAGGGCTGATAGCTAATACCTATTTAATTAACCAAGCAATTACAATTACGCATTAAAATGGCAGAAACTAAAGATAAAGCCACTACGCCGCAACCTGCAACAAATTTTGACCTGGAGAAGTCCATGCACAAAGCAGAAGACTTTTTCGTTAAAAACAAAAACGTGATCACTATTGGCCTGCTGGCTGTGGTGGTGGTCGTAGGCGGTTTCTTCGCCTATAACCGTTTTGTAAAACAGCCTAACGAAACCAAAGCTCAGGAAATGGTTTTCCATGCACAAAACTATTTCGCCGTGGATTCTTTCAAGCTGGCACTGAACGGTGATGGTAATAACTACGGTTTTTTACAGGTAATAAACAAATATGGTGGAACCAAAGCAGGCAACCTGGCTAAATATAGCGCAGGAGTATGCTACATCCGCCTGGGCGACTTCCAGAAAGGTATCGATATCCTGAAAGATTTCAGCGCCGATGACCTGCTGCTGCAACCCACCGCCTTCGGTCTCATGGGCGATGCTTACATGGAACTGAACAAAACCAGCGAAGGTATTGAAGCCTATAAAAAAGCTGGCCACTTTAACGATAATGAACTCACTTCCCCTGTTTACCTCTTCCGCGCCGGTATGGCCCTGGAAAAAACAGGCAAGACACAGGACGCTATCGCTATCTACAAAGAAATCAAAGAAAAATTCCCGCTCACCAACGAAGGCCGTGAAATGGACAAGTACCTGGCGAGACTGGGAGTAGTTAAAGAATAGGAGTTTAGCTATTAGCTTTCAGCTGTTGGCACAAACGGATAGCTGAAAGCTAATAGTTAACAGCAGAAAAAACTGATAGGACTATGTCTGAAAATAACAAAAGCTTATTAAATGACGCTGGCATTCTCAACCTGGAGGATGCCAGTGTTGTTATGGTATATACCGAATGGAATGATACCATCGTGAATGAACTGGTAGCCGGTTGTGAAAAATCACTGGCACACTACAAAATATCCAAAACCAACAAGGTAATCGTTCCCGGTGCATTTGAGCTGCCTTACGCCTGTAAGCAGTATTGGGAAGCTACCAAAGGCACCGGCAGACAGCCTGGCGCTATTGTTGCTTTCGGTTGCGTGATCCGCGGTGAAACACCGCACTTCGACTATGTGTGCAAAGCAGTAACAGAAGGGATCCTGCAACTCAACCTTCAGCTGCCTGTTCCTGTTATCTTCGGTATACTGACCGTAGACAATGAAAAACAGGCGTTCGACAGACTTGGCGGTGCTCATGGTCATAAAGGAGAAGAGGCTGCCATTACGGCCCTCAAGATGATTTCTTTACAAAGAAGTTTAGCTAAAGGCTAACCGCTCAGGCTAAAAGCGATTCAGATGAATGTACAGTTATTTATACCATGTTTTGTTGATCAGTTGTTCCCTGAAACAGCATTCAATATGGTCAAAGTGCTGGAGAAACTGGGCTGTAACGTGACGTACAATGCGGAACAGACCTGTTGCGGCCAGCCGGCCTATAACGCAGGCTACCAGGATGAATGCCGCTCTGTGGCCACCAAATTTGTGAAGGACTTCAAGACCTTCGACTACATTGTTGCGCCAAGTGGTTCCTGCACAGGGTTTGTACGGAACTACTATGGTAAACTGTTCGACAACTCCGCCGCTCACAACGATGTGAAACTCCTCCGCAAGAACCTCTACGAGTTCACAGAATTCCTGACAGATGTACTGCACGTAACAGATGTAGGCGCCAGCCTCAATGGTGTAGGCACCTATCATGATGCATGCGGCGCGCTGCGGGAATGCGGGATCAAACAAGGCCCGCGCAAACTCCTCGAAAAGGTAAAAGGCCTGGAGCTGAAAGAGATGAACGACTGCGAAGTATGCTGCGGATTTGGCGGTACCTTCTCCGTTAAGTTCGAACCCATCTCCATCGGTATGGGGGAACAGAAAGTGAACAATGCCGTAAACAGCGGCGCTGACTATATCATTTCCACAGACCTGTCCTGCCTCATGCACCTGGAAGGCTATATCCGTAAGCACGGCACCAATATCAAAACCATGCATATCGCTGATGTGCTGGCCAGTGGCTGGTGATTACTTAATCCTTAAATACAAATGCAAATGAATTATTGGCTGGTGAAATCAGAACCGTTTAAGTATTCATGGGATCAGTTAGTAAAAGATAAAGTAACAACGTGGGACGGCGTGCGCAACTACGCTGCCCGTAACAATCTCAAGGCGATGAAGAAAGGAGACCAGGTATTGTTCTATCACAGCAATGAAGGTCTCGCTGTCGTGGGTATCGCTACCGTTGCCAAAGAACATTACCAGGACCCCACCACTCCGGATCCAAACTGGGTAGTGGTAGACCTCAAGCCGCTGAAACCTTTCAAGAAGCCAGTTACCCTGGCAGAAATGAAAGCCGAAAAGAAACTGGCTAATATGTCGCTCATCCGTATAGGCCGCCTGTCGGTATGTGATGTGAAAGAAGAAGAGTTCAACACCATCCTCGAAATGGGGGGCATGAAATAAGCACTTATGGAATTCCTGTAAGACGTACATCTTACAGGAAATTCCTTTTTATGAATATTCCCCGTTTCATCATTTACGCCGTTACCCTTGGATGCTTATTTTCGTGCGGCCGTTCCCGTAGTAATACACTGGCCCTTCAGGAAATAAAGACACAAGGGGAAGAAAAAGAGGTAGCAGCAGTAGGTACCACTTCACCCGCTGCTCCCGCTGCAGATCAGCTCAGAACAGATCCCCATCCCGCAACCACTCCCCAGAAGATCATCAGGAATGCGCATATTAATTTCACCGTCACTGATTTTGATGCCGCCAGAAGTCGTATAGCCGGTATCGTTAGTAAGGCAGGAGGCGCTGTTGCTGATGAAACGGAAAGCCGTACCAGTCTTGAATGGCGTAATCAAATGGAAATCCGGGTGCCGTCAGCACAATTTGAAAGTTGCGTGGAAAACCTTACCAGAGGCGTATACCAGTTGAATGAAAAGCGCATCACTTCCCAGGATGTAACAGAAGAATACGTGGATCTGGACGCACGGATGAAAGCCAGGGAGGAAACGGAGAAACGCTACCTGGAACTATTGCATCAGGCAAAAAACGTAAAAGAAGTATTGGAAGTGGAAGGGCAGCTGAAAGAGATACGGGAATCCGTGGAAGCCGCAAAGGGCCGTTTGCAGTATATCGATCATAAGGTGGCCTATAGCACTATCTCCCTGGTATATTATCAGACGTTCAGCCATACCGCCCCACAGTCGTCCAACTTCTTCGCCCGTGCATGGCTGTCTGTGAAAGATGGCTGGAACAGTTTACTGGAGCTGAGCCTGGGAATTATTGGCGGTTGGCCTTTCGTAGTCATTATTGTTTTTATCATTATTTTTATCAGGAAGATATGGAGGAGACGGAAGACGAGAAGCGCTGCTGCCGCAGCTACTGCAATGAACATTCAATAAAACAACAACTATGGAACCAAAACTGGTAGTGCTCACAGGAGCCGGTATCAGCGCAGAAAGCGGACTGCGTACCTTCCGCGACAGTGATGGCCTCTGGGAAGGATATGACGTGTATGAAGTAGCCTCTCCGCAGGGGTGGCAAAAGAACCCCGGTGTAGTGCTGGATTTCTATAATTGCCGCCGCAGGGATGTAAGAGCAGCGTTGCCCAACGATGCACACAAGGGACTAGCCAGGCTGGAAGAGCACTATAACGTATGCGTCATCACACAGAACATAGATGATCTGCACGAACGTGGAGGCTCTTCTAAAGTGCTGCACCTTCATGGCGAGATCTTTAAGATGCGCAGTGTCAACAACGAAGAGCTGATCTATGACATCACAGAAGATATAAAGCTGGGCGACCTCGCAGCAGACGGTGGACAGCTGCGGCCACACATTGTCTGGTTCGGTGAAGCTGTGCCTATGATCGAAGCGGCAGTGCAGGAAGTAGTGGATGCAGATATTTTTGTAGTGATTGGCACTTCATTGCAGGTATATCCCGCAGCCAATTTGCTGCACTATGCACCATCGCATATCCCCAAATATATCATTGATAAAAAAGTGCCCGATGTGAATGAGTTCGGCAATCTTACCCGCATTGAAATGCCGGCAACAACAGGTGTGCTGGAACTGCTAACCTTGCTCACTGAAACCAAATAGCAAAATCTCAAAATCTCAAAATTCCAAAATCCCAAAATCCCAAAATAGCAAAATAGCAAAATAGCAAAATAGAAAAAGGGTGTACCCTCTCCGGATACACCCTTATCACAAAACCTTTCTACTCAGTCAGAGTTTATCATAGGATAACCATGATATGTAGCAGTGATGCGTTATTCAAAGCTTTCCTCAAACCTGATATCGTATTCTTCCAGTTCCTTTAATACGGGATTATAAACTTCTGGCATCACCGGGATCTGTAAGCCTGTAAGACTTATTTTCTCCTGCAATATAAGCTTTGTAAGGATACCAAGCGGCAATCCTACCGTTTTTGCCATGGCAGTGCGCATATTGTCTTCCCCTTGTGTGATCATGTAACTGTGCAGCCTGGTAGCCATGTTCCGGCGCTCAAACTCAATTTCATGCATCATCACAATCATATCTTTATCAGCCGGTTCCATCTTCAGTTTGTCTTCCACAAGATGCTGCAGGATACCGGCGCTGGTCTGCTCTCCGAGATTGATGACATCACCATTCAGCAGCCCCAGGAATTTCAGCTGCCTGATCACTTTTGATTTGCTGCTGACGCCGAGGTAGTGGGCTACCGCATCTTCATGAGAAGCCGCTTTCTCAGCGCGAATATTGTGCACAGCCCAGTTGTAGTATGATAGCTGGTCGGTCTGTATTTTCTCCGTGTCGTTGGTGAGGCCCAGTTTTACCAACGCATTCCAGCCTTCGCAGAAGTCAGGAAAGCGTAGGGTAGCCCGCATGAAAGTAGCGATGTTATTCAGCTTGTAAACGTCCATGTAAGCCAGTGAATCCCGGTTGGGGTAGTAGGCCAGCTTGCCGAGACCCGGCAGCTGCACCGTTTTTGAATGGTCAAACAATTGTTCGTAGCTCAACTCTTTTACCTTGCCCTTTTCTCTGTAAGTGGCGCCAGAGCTACCTGCCAGCACTATATTACGGGCATTCCAGGAGATCTTGTACTGCCAGGGATTATCAATACTGTCAGGGGAGATCAGCCCGCCGCAATAAGATTTGAAGCTGAATATCTGTCCGCCTTTCTTTTCGATGGAGTGAATGAGCTTCATGGCCGACATATGATCAATGCCAGGATCCAGGCCCATTTCATACATGAAGAGCAAGCCGGCTTTTTCAATTTCCTTTTCCAGTTTTCGTACCTCCGGATCGATGTAAGAAGCTGTGAGCAGGTTCTTTTTGAAATGCAGACAATCTTTCGCAACAGTGATGTGCAGGTGAGGGGGTAACAGCGAGATGACCAGGTCTGTTGCCTCGATCAGCTGCTGCCTGGCCGCCTGGTCTTTGATATCGATGGCAGCCGGCGTTGCATAATAAGATTTGCCGGTCTTTGATTTTATCAACATCAGGTCGTGATCAGCTACGGTAATATGCCATTTTTGCCGGGGTGCATTGGTGAGCAGATAATCGATCAGACTTGTTGCCGATTTACCGGCACCGAACAATAATATGTTCTTCATAATCTTTGAGAAAAGTAGTTAAGAATCAGGGGAATAACAGCTTTTTACTTGTTTATGTTCGAATTTCAGCTAAAATCCGAAGGTTGACAGTTTTACGAATGATTTCCTTTGATTCGTGTATTGATTTTCAGACCATTAAAAACAAATACTTTGCCAATATTTAAATTCTATCATATCGTCATAACTATACATATTTAGGATTAACTGTAATTATAGCCTTTATTGTTATAACGCAGAACGCAGGTAAATAGTTGCCGCTCATATCTGAAATGAATCATATGTGATTATTACGATATAAACGTTTATCCCTATTGTCTTTTTTATTCACATTTCTGCTTTTTTAGGAGATAATAAGGGCTGAAATGGCTATATTTGCCCCTATCTGTTTTCAGCAGAAAAAACTGTAAATCAACACACAAAAATGACAGAGCATACGGAAAATCAGCAGGAAGGTAGGATTGTTCAGATCAATATTGAAGAACAAATGAAAACGGCTTACATAGATTATTCTATGTCTGTTATCGTAGGTCGTGCCTTACCGGATGTGAGAGATGGTTTGAAGCCTGTACATCGCCGCGTTCTATTCGGCATGAACGAGCTGGGCAACCACAGCAACAAGCCTTACAAGAAATCAGCACGTATTGTCGGTGAAGTAATGGGTAAGTATCACCCGCACGGTGACTCCTCCATTTACGACACAATAGTACGTCTGGCACAGCCCTGGAGCATGCGCTATCCAATGGTGGATGGTCAGGGTAACTTCGGTTCGGTGGACGGCGATATGCCCGCAGCCATGCGTTATACGGAAATCCGCCTGCAGAAGATCGCAGAAGCCATGCTGGAAGACATTGAAAAGGAAACTGTAGACTTTACCAGCAACTTCGACGATACGCTCGAAGAACCAACGGTACTGCCTACACGAATTCCTAACCTGCTCGTGAACGGTGCCTCCGGTATCGCAGTAGGTATGGCCACGAACATTATGCCGCACAACCTCGGTGAAGTAGTCGAGGGCGCTATCGCCTACATCGATAACCGCGACATCACCACCGAAGAACTGATAAAATATATCAAAGCCCCCGACTTCCCGACAGGTGGCATTATCTACGGTTTTGAAGGCGTTAAACAAGGCTTTGAAACCGGTAGAGGCAGAGTCGTAGTACGTGGTAAAGTGAACGTGGAAACCGCCAAAAACGGCCGCGAAAAACTGGTAATCTACGAACTGCCTTACCAGATCAACAAAGCCGTACTGCACCAGAAGATCGCCCAACTCGTAAACGACAAGATCATCGAAGGCATCACCGACGTGCGCGACGAAAGTGACCGCGAAGGTATGCGCCTGGTGATCGATCTCAAACGTGAGGCTATCTCCAACGTAATCGTAAACCAGCTGTTTAAATATTCCGAACTGCAGACTTCTTTCGGTATCAACAACGTCGCCCTTGTAAAAGGCCGTCCGCGTATCCTGAACCTGAAAGATATGCTGGTGGAGTTCATTGACTTCCGCCACGAAGTTGTAACACGCAGAACACGTTTTGAACTGCGTAAAGCAGAAGAAAAAGCGCACATCCTCGCAGGCTTCCTGATTGCGCTGGATCACCTGGATGAAGTGATTGCGCTGATCCGCGCTTCCGTTACACCTGAAGAAGCAAAAGAAGGCCTGATGGAGAAATTCGGCCTCTCCGAAATCCAGTCAAAAGCTATCCTGGAGCTGCGTCTGCAACGCCTTACCGGTATGGAACGCGATAAGATCCGCGCTGAATACGATGAGATCATGAAACTCATCACCTACCTGAAAGAGGTACTGAGTGATGAATCACTCCGTATGAAGATCATCAAAGAAGAACTGGAAGATGTGAAGAAACGTTTCGGAGACGAACGCAAGACCGAAATCCAGTACCTCGCCAGCGAGATGAGGATTGAAGATATCATTGCCGAGGAAGATGTAGTAATCACTATTTCTCACCTGGGTTATATCAAACGTACTTCCGCATACGACTACCGTCAGCAGAAACGCGGTGGCCGCGGCGCTATCGGCGGAAAAACCCGCGATGAAGATTACATCGAACACTTGTTCGTTGCCTCCACGCACCACACCATGCTGTTCTTTACCGAGAAAGGCCGCTGTTATTGGCTCAAAGTATATGAGATTCCTGAAGGAGAAAAGAGCGGTAAAGGAAGGGCTATCCAGAATATGATCCAGCTGCCCGGCGACGATAAGATCCGCGCTATCATCGACATCAAGGATCTGGGCGACAAAGACTTCATCAACAATCACTATATCGTACTTTGCACCAAGAAGGGTATCATTAAGAAAACCCTGCTGGAAGAGTTCTCCCGTCCCCGTCAGAACGGTGTTAATGCCATTACCATCAATGAAGGCGACCAGCTGCTGGAAGCAAAGCTCACACATGGTAACAGCCAGATTATGATGGCTATCCAAAGCGGCCGCGCTATCCACTTCCCTGAAGTAACCGTGCGCGACACCGGTCGTGGCGCTATCGGCGTAAGAGGTATCGAAGTCGACGGAGAACGTGATGAGGTAGTTGGTATGATTTGTGTAGACAAGGACGATGCATCCAGAACAGTACTGGTGGTGTCTGAAAAGGGTTTCGGAAAACGGACAAATATCGAAGAATACCGTATCACCAACAGAGGTGGTAAAGGTGTGAAAACCATCAACATCACGGAGAAAACCGGTAACCTGATCGCCATATTGGATGTAACGGAGAAACATGATCTGATGATCACTTGTAAATCCGGTATCACCATCAGAATGGCCGTTGCTGATATCCGCGAGGCTGGCCGCGCCACACAGGGTGTTCGCCTGATCCGCCTGGATGAAACAGATGAAATCGCAGCTGTAGCAAGCCTGGACGAACAGGAAGATATCGAAGCAGAAGTAGCGGAAGGAGAAGATGGAGGTACTGAAGCAACTGAAGGAGCAGATAACACCAACGCACCAGAACAGGATGCCGCTGCTGAAGAAACAGATACAGCACCGGAAGCATAACCCGGATTATCAGTTAATACAAACACATTGTGCATGAAGGGCCGCCTTAAACGGCCTTTCATGCACATCCTTTAAAAAATATATGCCGGCCTTAGTGGTAACTGTATTTCCGGTTGTATAGCGTTTATTGGAGCACCATACTCTTATTGTAATCAGCAACTAAAAAAACTCAAGACATGAAAAAATTACTGGTATCTCTACTCTTTTGCTCAGCCGGTATGACTGTTATGGCTCAAAGAGCAAAAGTCAGCAGTGCAGATGAGAACCTGAAAAAACAAGACCTGGAAAAAGCAAAAGCAGACATCGACGCAGCGTTACAAAACGATAAAACAAAGAACGATGCTAAAACATGGCTGGTGAACGGTAAAATTCTCGAGGCTATGGGCACCAAACAGAAAAGTGCAGATCTGGCGCTCGAAGCTTTTTCCTCCTTCAAAAAAGCACTGGAAATAGATCCCAAAATGAAAGAGGCTATCCTCGAAATGAACCAGCCTCTCTTCAATGTATATGCTACTGTAGCTAACGCCGGATATGGTTTCCTGAACGAACAGAAATGGGACTCTTCTGTAGTGAAATTCAAAGATGCTTTCTCTGTCGCTGATTTCTACAATAGCAAAAACCTCGGTGGCTCTATCCCTACTGATACCGCACTTACTTTCTACACAGGCTACGCTGCTTTCCAGGCCAGCAAAAAAGACGACGCTTTAACATTCCTGAAAAAAGCCGCTGACCTGCAATTCAAAGGTGAGCCTGCACTGTACGTAGTGCTCGGCCAGCTCTATGAAGAAAAAGGCGACCAGGCTAACTGGATAAAAATTATCGAACAGGGTAAAACTTTATTCCCTAAGGATAAACGTTTCAACGATATGGAAATGGCATACTACAGCAAAACCGGTAAAACCGATCAGCTGATCAGCATGCTCGAAAAGAAAATCCAGGAAAACCCTACTGACCAGGCTGCCGTACTCGACTACGCTATCCGCCTGGACAACATGGCTAATCCCCGCGATAACAACGGTAACGACGCGCCTAAACCAGCTAACTACGAAGAGCTGATCGGTAAAGCAGAAACCAACTACAAAAAAGCAATAGAAATGTCTCCTGCTGACGCTACTGCTAACTTCCAGCTGGGTGCTCTCTACTTTAACCGCGCCGTTGTACATAACAAACAACTCAATGAACTGGACAGCAAACAACAGACTTCTCCCAAAGCAAAAGAACTGCAGGGTAAAGTTGAAGGTCTGATGAACCAGGCATTGCCTTTCTTCGAAAAAGCTGACGCCAGCTTCACCGCCAAAGGTGGTAACCTCGATGCTTCCGACAAGCAGACTTACGAAAGCTGCCTGTATGCTTTGCAGAAAATCTACGCTATCAAAAACCAGAACGATAAAGTAGAAACTGTGAAGAAGAAACTGGATGCCCTTAAATAGGCCCATGATGCTTGATGATGTGAGAAGACTAAACTGATGATCACATCTGTATCAATAAAGTAAAAGCCCGTCATTCCATGAATGACGGGCTTTTACTTTATTGAATAACTATTCCTTTCTGAAGGAGGGCTGTAATTGAATTACAGCTGGTACAGCCTGCATAGGGCGCTATCAGAAAGCAGTCATATGCCTGCGTAATGAGTAAAGCCATAACTATAAAATAAAAGTCCCGGCGTCAGGAACGACAACCGGGACTTTTATTTTAAACGCTGTATAGCAGCGATTATGCTTTTTTAGCAGGAGCAGGAGCAGCTTTCTCTTTCTTAGCGTGTTCGTGGTGAGCACCTTTCTTAGTAGAGTCAGCAGCAGGAGCTTCAGATTTAGCTTTTTCTTTCTTTGCAGGTTTAGCAGCAGGAGCTTGTGCAAAAGAAGCAGCAGAAATGCTCATTACTACTACAGCGGCGATCAGGCTTTTTTTCATGATGTTTGTCTTTTTAGATGATTAATTGAATAG
>NZ_DATLKJ010000006.1:0-32803 GCF_035538455.1 Chitinophaga sp. | reverse complement strand
TGCCATAAATTAAAAATAGGAAATCATTCTGGGAGCAAATGCAGGAAATCAAAATTTTTCTCCACCAGAAACGTGGATAAATGCCCGCCAGGTAGTAATATTAAAAGAGGCTGCATCATTTATTTATGATACAGCCTCTTTGAAATATTTCTTATAGTTCATTACTGTTATATGAACAGGCTTACTATAAAGTAGGTAAGCGCTGCAAGCAGCCCACTGATAGGGATAGTGAGTACCCATGCCCAAAGCAGACTTACGGTCACGCCCCAACGAACGGCTGAAAGCCTTTTGGTAGCACCCACGCCCATAATGGCGCCTGTGATAACGTGAGTGGTACTGGCAGGGATACCCAGGTGCTCAGTGAGGAACAGGGTAATAGCACCTGAAGTCTCAGCAGCTACGCCTTCCAACGGGGTTACCTTGGTAATGCGCGTACCCATTGTTTTCACAATCTTCCAGCCACCGCTCATTGTACCAAGTGCAATACAGGTGAAACACGCCAGCGGAATCCAGTCCGGAATTGCTTTCAGGTTAGGGATATATCCCGCAGATACCATCGCTGCCGCAATGATACCCATTACTTTCTGGGCATCGTTACTGCCGTGGCCAAGGCTCAGTGCTGCGGAAGAAGCCAGCTGTAAGCGTTTGAACCAGTTCTCAGCACGGAAGGGGTTGGCTTTACGGCAAATATTCACAATGATGATGGTGATGATAAAGGCCACCACCATACCAATCAGCGGCGCCAGTACAATGAAGTACACGATAGGCAGCACTTTGTGGTAGTTGATTACATCCAGTGTGCCAGCGCTGGTCACGGCCGCTCCAATGAAGCCTCCAATAAGCGTATGGGACGAACTGGAAGGAATTCCCAGCCACCAGGTAAAAAGGTTCCAGGTGATAGCGGCAACAAGACCGCAAAGAATCACTTTCAGGGAGATGTATTGTTCAAATACAGAGCTGGCAACAGAGTTGGCTACTTTAAATTCTCCAATGATATATTTGGCAATAAAAAAAGCCGCAAAGTTGAATACCGCGGCCCAGAGCACTGCCTGAAAAGGGGTAAGTACCTTGGTCGACACAATTGTGGCGATAGAGTTGGCTGCATCGTGAAACCCGTTGATGTAATCAAAGATGAAGGCCAGGATACAAATAATTACTAATAATGTCATGGTGTCACTGCGTTATGCGTTCAGAACAAGATCACTCCGGAATCAGGAGTATTTGATTATAATGGTTTCAATAACGTTGGCGCAGTCTTCGCACTTATCTGTCGCGATTTCCAGCGCCTGGTATATTTCACGCATTTTAATCAGCTCTGCCGCATTCTGTTCAGTTTCAAACAGGTCGGCTATGGCCATATCGTAAATATCATCGGCATGGTTTTCCAGGCTGTTGATCTTTACACAGGCATCAGTAATGACGCGCATGTTCTGCATGTTACGCAGTTCAGGGATAGCTTTGTGTAGCTCCAGCACACCCAGATGTATCAGTTCGCAGAGTTTACGGATACTTTCATTCAGGTTGGTTACTTTATACAGATCCATCCTCTTCGCAGAGCCGTGGATATAATCAGCTACATCGTCCAGGGTGGCAGCCAGATAGTGAATATCCTCACGATCAAATGGCGTGATGAAGTTCTGTCCCAGCTCTACAAATATGCGATGGGTATAGTCGTCATTTTTGTGCTCAAGCCGCTCGATCAGGTGCACTTTATCCTTGCGGACAGCCAGATCGTTGGTTGCAACCAATTCATTCAGCACCTGCGCCATTTCCACCAGATTGGAAGCCACGTCTTCAAATAAAGAATAAAATACCCGGTCTTTCGGCATGAATAGTTTAACAAAAGAATTGAAGCCTCCCATACGTTTGAGTTTAAAAATTTGCCGCAAAAATAGTTTTCAGAATCAATAGGAGCCAGAAAAAAACCTGAATTAATAATTCCTTAACACTGGATTAATATAAAAGTAATATAGCAATTTTTCCTTTGTATTGAAAATAATACTCATGAAACAGGTCCCTACAGCCTGTATATACTAAAATTAATGTCTGACAAGCGCCCATTAGATATAGTCGTGATCTCAGATGTACATCTCGGGATCTATGGCTGCCATGCCAAAGAACTTATTCAGTACCTGGACAGCATTGATCCCCGTATCATGGTACTGAACGGCGATATTATTGATATCTGGCAATTCAGCAAACGATACTTCCCCAAGTCACACACAAAGGTTATCCGCAAGATCCTCAAGATGATGGGCAAAGGAACGGAAGTATACTACCTCACGGGGAACCATGATGAAGCTCTGCGCAAGTACGCCGGCTTTGAGCTCGCCAACTTTACGATCGATAACAAACTCGTACTCGAAGTAGATGGTAAGAAACACTGGTTCTTCCACGGTGACGTATACGATGTTACCATGAAGAACTCCAAATGGCTCGCCAAACTAGGTGGAAAAGGTTACGATCTGCTCATTATCCTGAACAGATTCGTGAACCATATCCTCGAAGGGCTGGGCCGCGAGAAAATGTCGTTCTCCAAAAAAGTGAAACAAGGCGTGAAATCCGCAGTGAAATTCATTTCCGACTTTGAACAGACCGTAGCGGAAATAGCAGTGGATAAAGGTTTTGACGTAGTGTGCTGCGGACATATCCATCAGCCGCTGATCAAAAACATGCAGGTGGGCGATAAATCCGTTACCTATCTGAACTCCGGCGATTGGGTGGAAAGTCTTACCTCTCTCGAATACTCACACCAGCAATGGTCCCTGTACCAGCATCCCGTAAGCAAAACAAAAATCGTCCTTCCTGAAGATGAAGACGACGCTGCCAGCAGCTGGGATGCGTCGAAGATAATTACCTTCCCCGGAAACTGACCCCCGGCACATACAGGTTTAATGTATTTTAATATATTTGCATATATTAAGGGTTTAATATTATTTTCACAAAATCATAACAAGTGCTTAATATTAAATTAAAGGTAGACTATTAAGTTTGCCGGAGTAATAATAATTAAGTGTGACCATATTGACACATTTGGAAATGAAGATAAACATGCAATGAAAGTTTTGAAGTTACATCCGTTAATGACTATCTCCCTATTGCAGATGCAAATGCAGCGTTTGTTATCCTGTAATGTTGCTGTGTACGTGCGCCATTCCCTCGCAAACGCATTCGATACACTGAAAGATGCGGGCTTTGCCGAAGATAATCTGGTAGAATTTCCAATAGATGAAACGCTGAGTTTGCGCGAGTTTGAAGAAGAACTGGAAGACCGGTTCAATTTCACACTTGAACTATGCAATAAGGACAACAAGCCATTCATGAATAAAAGCCAGCACCTGTTTCAAATCGCTTCCGCCACTTCACAGGACAGGCAAGACGAGCGTAACTACCAGCTGGATATTTCCCTGGATATGCTGACAAATAAAAACAGGCAGGCTCCACCTTCCTATCTTATCTGACCATATCAGTCCGTGTAACCCAGATCATAAACCTTATTCTGTATCGATTCCTATGAGCCCGTACCTCTATCTTTTTTCGTATACACCTATACGTTAGTATACGATTAAACATCCTCCACAATTAACATTCACGTAATACGCCGTTAACAGTGCGATAATTTTGCACAGATACTTTTGCCTCCGATATTAAAACGGGATTAAAACCGTATTAAAACAAAATACAAAAGTACTGTGAAAGGCATCTTCTCTGCACAACTTTGGGTAACAATCGTATTCACGTTATTAGTAAATGCTGTATTCGCCGGAGACCCCGCGAAAATCGCCGGTAAAGTAACTGACAAAAAAACAAACGAACCACTGATCGGCGTAACCGTAGTGGTGCAAGGCACTTCCAAAGGCGCCGTAACTGACGTAGAAGGCCGTTACTCCCTCTCCGTAGAACCGGGAAACTATACCATCGACTTTAAATACATCGGATACCAGACCAAATCAGTCTCCGATGTAATCGCAAAATCCACCACGCCTGTATACCTTAATGTAATTATGGATGAACCTAAATCCAAAGAATTGCAGGAAGTGGTGATCAGAGGCTCTTTCAAACAGGAAACCATCAATGCATTATACGCTGCACAGAAAAGTAATGCAGTCGTATCTGATGGTATCTCCGCAGATCTTATCAGAAAATCACCAGATAAAAATACGGGTGAAGTATTAAAAAGAGTAAGCGGTACCAGCATCCAGGACAACAAATTCGTAGTGGTACGCGGTCTTAGCGAAAGATACAACACCACGCTGATGAACAACGCCCAGATGCCCAGTACGGAGCCCGATAAAAAAGCATTTTCATTCGACATTATTCCTTCATCCCTGATAGATAATATCACTATCTACAAAACCGCTTCTCCGGACCTGCCGGGCGATTTCGCCGGCGGCGCTGTAAAAGTGAGCACAAAAGACTTCCCGGATCAACGTTTCCTCGAACTGCAACTCAGCACCGGTTACAATACACAAACTACCTTTAAGGACTTCTACGCTGCACCTCCAAAAGGCAAATATGATTTCCTCGGTTTTGACGATGGTTCCCGTGCATTGCCATCTGCTTACAAAAAAGCATCTGATAATTACACGCTGCTCGAATCTTCGGATAAAATCGCCATCACCAAACAGTTTCCCAATACTTTCAGTGCCGGGAAATCAGATGGTAAAAGTCACCCGCCATTCGGCATACAGTTATCTACCGGTAACAGCTGGCAGGTAAAGAAGAACAACAACAAGTTTGGATATATCTTCTCCGTTAACTACGGCAACAACAATCGTCGTAATTTCCGCGAACGCAGCGAGCGTACTGTAACCGAACATCTCTTTGACTATAAAGATGATATTTATGTAAAAGCCGTGAACCTCGGCGCTGTGCTCAACCTGGCCTATAACTTCGGTAACAACAAGATTGCGCTGAAGAATTTTTATAACAACGATTACAACAACAGCTTTGTACGCAGATCCGGACTCCTGTTCGATAATAACGACGGACAACCACGCATCAGCTACAACAACGAGGTTACGCAGAACAGCCTTTACAACACTACACTGGAAGGACAGCACAACTTCGGAAAAGATAAACTGGCTATTGACTGGAACCTCTCCTACGGCAGGTCTTCCCGGAACCAGCCCGATCAGCGTATTCTTTCTTTCAGGCAATATGCCGGTGATGATTTTTATACGCTCTCTCTCTCCAACGAAAACAACCCCAACATCACAGAAGCAGGCCGCGTATATACTAAACTCACTGAAAATATCTATAGCGGCAACCTGAACTTCTCCCTGCCTTTCAGATTGTTCGGACAGATGCAGAAATTCAAATTCGGTGGCATGAAGTCATACAGAAGCCGCGATTTCTCTGCTGTTGCGCTGGGTTATGCTACGGCTTTCTCCCACTCAAATATTCCATTGTCGAAAGAGGTAACTGTTGATAATATTTTCAGCAACGAAAATATCGACAGATATAAAATCCTGCTGGCAAGAATTGACCTGAACAACAAAGACTACAAAGGTACCGGCGATCTCAATACCGGCTACCTCATGTTCGATAACAAACTTACAGAAGCATTACGCCTCGTGTGGGGCGCCAGGATTGAATCCTATACGCAGGTACTCAAAACGATTGGTCAGCCTGATCAGCGCTATGAGAACACAGATGTACTACCTTCTGTAAACGCGACCTATGCACTCAATGAACAGAATAACCTGCGCCTCTCTTTTTCACAAACAGTGAACAGACCTGAATTCAGGGAGCTGGCGGCTTTCAGGTACTATGACTACGATACTGAATATCTGATAGAAGGTAACAAAAACCTGAAACGCAGTACCGCTACCAATGCAGATCTCCGCTGGGAATTCTTCCCTGGCGCAGGTGAGATCATCTCTGTATCGGGCTTCTATAAACGATTCAATAACCCGATCGAGCAAACAAACGACGGAAACAATATCCTCTCCTACAACAACGCAATAAAAGCGGTTGACTTTGGAGGTGAGCTGGAATTCCGTAAAAGACTGGGTTTTATCGGACAAAACAAAATATTTGAGAACATCGTGTTCTATGCCAACGCTGCTTATATCTACTCAAACGTAGATCTGCCAGGTGCTGATGGAAGCAAGAAAACACCACTGCAAGGCCAGTCGCCTTACCTGATCAACAGTGGGCTCTCTTACGCTCCGGCTGATAATAACTTCTCTGTAAACCTGTTGTACAACCGTATTGGTCAGCGTCTCCGCTTCAGAGGTATGAACCTCGGTCTCGACACTTACGAGAGACCACGCGACGTAATCGACTTCCAGGTTAGCAAGCGTTTGTTCAAAAATGCAGGTGAGCTGAAACTGAATATCTCAGACATCCTTGCACAACCCATTGCCTGGTATTACAAATTCCCTGGCACTGACAAAACAGCCTACAAGAGCGGACATGATTACATCATCAGCTCTATGAAGCCGGGAACTACGTTCACTATTTCTTTCAAATACAATTTCCTGTCAAAGATTAAATAGTCGTTCATCTAATCTTGTAAATAGTCTCAACACCTTAACTGTTAATCAAAAATTTCAGGTAACATGAATAAGAATTATGTACTGTCACTGCTGGCCGCCGCTTCCCTGGCTGCTTGTAGCAAAAACGACGATAATAATGGTACTACGCCTCCGCCTTCTACCGGAAACGACACCGTAATGATCAGAGGTAAGATCTCTGCAAACCAGACGTGGTCTAAAAACAAAGTGTACAAGCTGCGTGGATACGTTTATGTAGATGCTCCTGCTGTACTGACTATCGAAGCAGGTACACAGATCATCAGCACCCGCGACTCCGCTGGCGTACTGGTTATCTACAAAGGCGCACAAATCAGCGCAAAAGGCACTTCCGACAATCCTATCGTATTCACGTCCGGTCATAAAGACAAACTTCCTGGTGACCTGGGTGGTATAGTACTGGTAGGTACTGCTCCCGGTAATGGTAACCACGCTAAGCTGGAAGGTGGTGTTGATGGCGACCACAGTGCGTTTGGCGGCACAAAGGTTGATGACAACTCCGGTGCAATGCAATACGTAAGAATTGAATATGCCGGTAAAGCCGTAGCTAAAGACGATGAAGTAAATGGTCTGTCACTGTACGCGGTTGGTAACAAAACAACACTGGATCACATTCAGGTTATAAATGGTCTGGATGATGCCTATGAATTCTTCGGTGGTACTGTTAATGCGAAATATCTGATCGCTTATAACTGCGCTGATGACGATTTTGATATGGATGATTCTTACTCCGGTATGATTCAGTTTGCCGTGTCTGTTAAACAGCCATCTTTCACTGATACCAAATCTGGTGGCGATGTATCCAACAACTTTGAAGTTGATAACACTAACGGTAAAATTCCGCTGGATACCAAGCCTACAACTTTCCCTATATTATCTAATTTCACTGCTATCGGTCCTAATGGTGATGCTAAAACCAGCAAAGACTATGGTTACGGTATGCGTTGGAGAAGAGGCGCACAGTTCATCCTGGGGAATTCTATCGTAATGGGTTCTCAGCTGGCTGCTATGCGAATTGATGACAACCTGACCATGACTTACTATAACGATGGTATCAGCGGTGTAAGAAACTCTCTGCTGCATGGAACTACTACACTGTTCTCAACAGCAGATGCATCAGGAACTGTAACACTGACTGCTGATGCCCTGCAGGCACTGGTTAAAGGTCGTGATATGACTGCAACCTTCACAAACGCTGCTGACATTAAACTGAAAGATCCATTCAACAACAGGACTCCTGATCTGACTCCTCAGACTGGTTCTCCTGCTATCACAACTGAAGCTAAGTTTGCTGATAAACTGTCCGATGCTTTCTTTGATAAAGTGAAGTACCTGGGTGCTATTGATCCGGCTAACGACTGGACTAAAGCCAAATGGGTAGTTTGGGACAGAGTTGTTGTAACTCAATAAGTATTTTTTTAGATTTCATAAGCTGTATTTACACCGCCCGGGTTTATACCCGGGCGGTTTTTTTATGAAGATGTGTTATCAGCTTATGCTTACCAGATCACTACTCTGGCTGAATCGGGGAGAGCCATTTTGCTGCCGTCTGCACAACCCCATGCAGCCTGGAATTCCTTCAGGTGAGGAAGTGGTCCGTTGATGCGGTATCTGCCCGGAGAGTGAGGATCTACCTGGATTTGATTTTGCAGGGCGGCTTCCGTGATGTTGGTATGCCATACCTGCGCCCATCCCAGGAAGAAGCGCTGCTGCCAGGTGAAGCCATCGATAGGTTTGGGCTCGCCCTTGCCTTCGAAGGATTTCTTCAGGCCATAATAAGCCAGGGTAAGACCTCCCAGGTCAGCGATGTTTTCACCGATTGTGAGCTTACCGTTGATGAAGAATTTAGGTGCAGCTTCTATACTGCTGAAATAGTTGATGTATTTGTTGGCCAGTTTTTCGAAATTAACGCGGTCTGCTTTGGTCCACCAGTTTTTCAAGTTACCATCTGCATCGTACTGAGAACCCTGGTCATCGAAGCCGTGAGTGAACTCGTGGCCGATTACAGCGATGATACCACCGTAGTTGATGGCGTCGTCAGCGTTAGGGTTATAGAACGGAGGCTGAAGGATACCTGCAGGGAATACCACTTCGTTGTTTAGCGGATTATAGTATGCATTTACCGTTTGTGGTGTCATACCCCATTCGCTTTTATCAACAGGCTTACCTATTTTGTCGATATTCTCTTTGTGCTCGTAAAGTGCAGTGGCGATAACATTTTCCACCAGTTTGCCCTTATCAATTTCGATAGAAGAATAATTTTTCCATTTGTCAGGATACCCGATTTTGTATGTAAAGGCAGCCAGTTTTTTGCGGGCCATCTTCTTGGTTGAATCGCTCATCCAGGAAAGGTTGTCTATTCTTTCACCGTAAACGCTACGCACATTCTCAATCATCTGGGAAACTTTCTGTTTGCTGCTTTCAGGGAAATATTTTTTCACAAACAGCTTACCCAGCGGCATACCGAGATGTCCATCCGTAGAGCGGATGGCTCTTTCCGGACGTGCTTTCTGTGCTTTCCTGCCGGTAACAACAGTGCCAAAGAAATGGAAGTTTTCATCGTCCAGTGCTTTAGGCAGGAAGGTGGCAAATTGTTTCAGCAGCTGCCATTTGGTATATGTTTTCAGCGTTTCCAGCGGCGTGCTTTTCAGCAACGCGTTGGCATTGGCGAGATAAGGTTTGTTTTCGATGATGATGGTGTCTGCCTTGATATCCTGTTTCTGCGCAAAACCATCCCAATCGAAGTCGGGAGCCAGCTTCTTCAGTTCGCTGAAAGCAGCCCTGTTGTAAGTTTTCTCAGGGTCGCGGCGTTCCACGTTGCTCAACTGTATTTTAGCCAGTTTGGTCTCAAGTTCAAGGATGGTTTTCCCAGGATTGGCTTCCGGGAAACCCGCGAGACTGAACATTTTATCCACATGCTTTACAAACTCATTGCGGACATTCTGGGTCGCAGAGTCAGGCCTTTCGTAGTAGCTTTTTTCACCAAGGCTAAGTCCGGACTGTGCTTCATACAGTATGTTCATCTTGCTGTCCTTGGCGTCTGCATCAGCGTAGAAGCCAGCAAAAGAAGAAACGCCGATCTTCATCAGCTCGCCTGAAACGGTTGACAGATCAGCCAGTGTTTTAATGCCGTTGATCTTGTCGAGATAAGATTGTAACGGGGTAATACCGCGTTTTTCAATAGTGGCGGTATCGAGGAAAGAGGTGTAATAGTCGGCAATTTGTTGTTCTTCAGAACCTTTCTTGAGGTCTGATTTGCTGGTGATTTCAGCAATAATACCTTTCAGGCGTACTTCCTTGTTTTCCTTGTCGAGGATATTGAAGGCGCCCCAACGGCTTTCAGTAGAGGGAATAGGGTTGTTCTTTTTCCAGTTGCCGTTTACATAATTATCGAAATCATCGCAGGCTTTGTTGGCAGAATCAATATCGGCCAGGTTGAATGCCGGGACTTTGGTTGTGTCCTGCGCCTGTTGCGACGACGGACCTCCTGAATTGCAGGCCGCCAGGGTGACCATAGCGGCCAGTAACGGTAATTTAACCGCATTTGTTTTGCTCATATATAAAACAGGTTTAGTGGCTAAAGTTATGGAAAACAGGGCAGCTATCGACCGTTCATTTATATGAACGGCAATGTTCATATAAATCCTGCATCATCAAATCGTTAATTTTCTGAATAATTAGGTAGGTTTGTACTGTAAAAAGAGCGTGTTTAATGAGTTTCAGGTTTAAACTATACCGGATATTAACAGCACTGGTATTGATTATCGCAGGTTTCTTCACAATTTTTGGGCTGTTGATTACATTGTTTGCCGGCACTAACCCGATGATGTTGCTGTCATTGTTCATCTGGGGGGCAGGTTTTATCCACAGTATCCTTTCGTTATATCTGCAGCGGAGCTGGCTGGCGCCAGGGATACCGCTGAAAGAGAATACCCCGACAGGTATCCGGATCACAGGCGTTATCACATTGATCTTCGGAATTATGCTTTTCTTCAGTGGCGCAGCGCTTACAGCAGCCACTCCCGAAATGTTTAATGAAGTAGTGAAGCAAATGCCGACGCAGGAAGCAGATAGCATTAATCCGGCGATACTGCGGCCCCTCGGCGCTATATTCCTGGTACTGGGCTTGTTGATGGTATTCAATGTAAACCTGTCGTTCAGCTTCCTGAGAAAATGGAAACAGCGGCAGGACGACAGTACTGTTCTGGATGATATAAACTAACGATTATGGAACAGAAAGAAATTGCCAGCAGGGAAGATATCGAACTGCTGGTGAATAGCTTTTATGATAAAGTCAAAGCGGACGACCTGATAGGCTTTATTTTTAACGACATCGCCAAGGTAGACTGGCCGCATCATCTTCCTATCATGTACGACTTTTGGGAGAGCCTGTTGCTGGATACCGGCAAGTACGGGCGAAACGCCATGGAGCCGCATTTCGAGCTGAACAAAAAAATACAGCTGCAACCCGCTCACTTTGGGCGCTGGCTGCAACTGTTTGAAGCGACAATATCCGAACACTTCACCGGCGAAAAAGCAGAGCTGGCAGTAACCAGAGCCAGGTCTATCAAAGGCATCATGTCGCTGAAGATGGAAAAGATCAACAACCCGGAAATGTAGCACCATATTGCTTCTCCGGGCCTTCACCTTTAAATGGAATGTATGCAACCATTAGCAGAGCGGTTAAGACCTGTAACGCTGGACGAACTGGTGGGGCAGGAACATCTTACCGGGAAAGACAGTATACTCAGAAAAGCTATACAACAGGGAAAAGTGCCTTCCATGATTCTGTGGGGCCCTCCCGGCGTTGGTAAAACAACCATCGCCAATATCATTGCACATACGCTGCAGGTGCCTTTCTATACGCTGAGTGCTATCTCCGCCGGCGTAAAAGAAGTGCGCGAAGTAATAGAAATGGCGCGGCGTCAGAACCATGCCGTATTGTTCATCGATGAAATACACCGCTTCAACAAATCACAGCAGGATGCACTGCTTGGTGCAGTGGAAAAGGGAATCATCACCCTGATAGGTGCTACCACAGAGAATCCTTCTTTTGAAGTGAATGCTGCGGTGTTATCCCGCTGCCAGGTATATGTACTCAAACCCCTCGGAGAAGAGCAGCTCATGCAGCTGTTACAGCAGGCGATGGAGAAAGACGAATGGCTGAAAACAAAGCACATAGAGCTGAAAGAAACCACCGCCCTCTTTAATATCTCCGGCGGCGATGCCCGCAAGCTGCTGAACCTCTTCGAACTGGTTGTGGGCACATTACAGGAAGATCCCATCGTCATCACCGATCAGAAGGTAATGGACATCGCGCAGCAGCGTGTAGCCATTTACGATAAAAGCGGCGAACAGCACTATGATATCATCTCTGCCTTCATCAAATCTATCAGGGGCAGCGATCCCAACGCCGCAGTTTACTGGCTGGCGCGCATGATAGACGGAGGTGAAGATGTGAAGTTCATTGCCCGCAGGCTGGTGATACTGGCGTCTGAAGACATCGGTAATGCCAATCCCAACGCCCTGCTGCTGGCTACCAACTGCTTCCAGGCAGTAAGTATGATAGGGTATCCTGAATCGCGGATCATCCTCTCGCAATGCGTTACTTACCTGGCTTCCTCTGCCAAAAGTAATGCCTCCTATATGGCTATTAACATCGCGCAGTCATTGGTCGCCAAAACCGGTGATCTGCCTGTGCCTATGCATATCAGGAATGCCCCTACTAAACTGATGAAGGAAATGGGCTATAGCAAAGGATACGCGTACGCACATAATTACGAAAGCAATTTTGTATTACAGGAGTTTCTACCAGATGCAATCAAAGGAACTAAACTATATGACCCGGGTAAAAACCCACGGGAAGAAGAGTTACGCCGGTACCTGAAGCAATTGTGGAAAGAAAAATATAACTATTGACTATGATCATCCTGATGTTGTTATTTTGATGATGTCGATAACACTTTAACCTCCGCTCATCAGCATCATCAAAATAACATCAGGATAATCACAGTTTTTCTTTGGATAATATTTCGAACTCCTGCTCTATTCTCTCCCCATTTTCATCCACTAGCGTAATCGTATGCTTACCGGCAACAGGATGTAGTGCCATCTGATGGAACTCTGTAGTGGCGCCAATAAAGTTATTATCAAGATGCCAGAATATTTTAGCCGTGCTGTTACGGTGAGTAGCTGTAAAGATGGTCTGGCCTGGTTTACCATCGATCTCAACGGGAACGAATATACGGGCATTGGGCCTTGGATAGATAAGCTCCATAGGCGCACGGTCCTGCCCTAATGACGAAAGGCAATCGGGCTTGTAGGGAGGAAGCGGTTCATAATAGTTTTTACTGCGGTAGTAGTACTCCTGGGATGGCGGCAGCACAAACCAGGGCTTGTGTTGCATGAACTGTGGCGATTCACAACTCTCCGTAACGCGCCATTGGCCGGTTCTGTCGAGGTGCACAAGTTGATGATAAGGGCAGATACCCGCCCTGATACCAGCTGCCGGTACATAGATGGAGTCCTTTTCATTGCAGAGTTCTCCGGCGCGGAAGCCGCTCTTACGGCACACTTCAATTTTACGTAGATGTGCATAAGGTGTATTGAACCAACCACCTGTCTGTAACAGACGGAAAACATCAAAGAGTATGGGCGCAGCTGTAGATACGCCTATCAGGCCTGGCCTTCCTTCTCCATCGGCGTTACCCACCCATACGCCGGTTACATACCTGGGAGTAACGCCAATAGCCCATCCATCACGAAAACCGAAGCTGGTGCCTGTTTTCCAGGCGATGCGTTGAGAAGATGAAAACTGCTGCCAGAGTAGTTCTTCACCAGGTCGCATTACTTCTGTCATTGCCTGGAAGGCATACCAGATAGAGCCGGCGTCAATTATGCCGTCTTTACTGAGGTTGTACCTGGACTCGCGCCTCATATCGCGGCGATAGTTGGGCGCATGAATATCATCGAGATCATATTTGCCCTTGTACTGGTCCATGTGCAGCAGCGTGCGTGCCAGGCTGGCATACATGCCACACATCTCCCATAATGTGGTTTCTCCGCCACCGAGAATAAGCGACAGCCCATAGTGATCTGCAGGCTTGTCGAGCGTAGTGATGCCAAGTTTTTTCAGTAGCGTATGAAACCTTTCATAACGGTACATCTGCAACATGCGTACTGCCGGTATATTGAGCGAACGGGCAAGAGCGCGGGATGCAGGAACGACCCCATCGTAACCAAGATCGAAGTTCTGTGGTGAATAACCGGCTATTTGTGTGGGGATATCAGGTATCAGCGTATTGGGCAGGATAAGGCCGTCATTGAGCAGGGCCGCATACAATACCGGCTTAAGGGTGCTGCCCGGGCTTCTTCTGGCTTGTATAATGTCTACATGACTTTCCAGTTCAGGATCAGCTGGATTGTAGATGTTGCCAACGTATGCAAGGGTATTGCCTGTTTCTACGTCCAGTACCAGTACAGCTGCATTGTTGATACCATTGGCTTTATAGGCGCTGTGGTATCTTTCAGCAATGGCCGTTACATTGCGTTGTAATGCCGCGTCAATGGTACTGCGGATTTTTGTAGGCCCGCTGCTGTGCTCCTGCTGATAATCTTGCCGGAAGCGGTCCAGCAGGTGTGGCGCATACTGAGGCAGGGGTAGCGGCTGGTCCGGTAACGGTTCCAGTTTGGCCAGCTGATAGGTAATACTGTCTATGGTGTGCCGTTGATACAATTTCTCCAGCAGCTGATTTCGTTTAGTCATTAACGTTTGGCGGTTACGCCCCGGATGAACCAGGGCCGGACTGTTAGGTAAAACGGCCAGTGCGGCCATTTCACCCCAGGAAAGCAGATCTGCTTTCCTGCCATAATAGCGCCACGAGGCGGCTTCCAGCCCTACCACGTTACCCCCGAAGGGAGCATTGGCAGCATACAGTGCGATGATTTTCTTTTTAGAGGCGGCAAACTCAAGCCGTGTGGCCAGCACCGCTTCAATGAGCTTCTGCCATATATTACGCGGCTTGTTGCGCGATATACGGATTACCTGCATCGTAAGCGTACTGCCACCGCTAACCACTTTTTTGCCGCGCAGGTTTTGCCTGATGGCCCTCGCCATTGCAGCAGGATCTACCCCCCAATGATAATAGAAACGTTTGTCTTCATATGCTACAATACATTCCTCAAACTTCTCTGGCACATGTGGGTTGTAGGGAAACCGCCATTGTCCGTCGGATGCTATGCCTGCATTGAGCAGGTCACCATTAGCATCTTCCAGCACAAATGACGTCGGACTGGTAAACAATTGCCGGGGCAAACAAAAATAATAAGCTATGAGCACGATGCCTGCCGCAGCAAGCCACCACTTTCGTTTTATGCACCATTGCCTGATACGGGTCAGCTTCATGTATATGTGTTGTAATCAATTTGAGCTGTTCATTATCATTATTTTAAAATGAACAGCGGACATGTTGAATGGATAAAATGAACACGGAGCCTTTCTAATCACCCCATAATTTCACTGCTCCGAAAAATTTTTCAAAAATCCACAAAATTCAATTTTTATGACGAAGCAATTTAATGAAATAGTGACGCTTATTATGCAGTCACGTAATAATGCTCAGAGGAAGGTGAACGCAGAGTTAGTAAACCTTTACTGGCAGGTTGGCGAGTACATTCATGGGAAAATCAGAAATTCGATCTGGGGCGATGGTACAGTGCAGGAGCTGGCAGATTTTATCAAGAAAAATCATCCTGAACTCAAAGGGTTTAATAAACGGGGATTGTATCGAATGAGACAGTTCTATGAAATGTATACGTCTTCAAAATTCATTATGGAGTATGATAATTCTTATTTTGCTGATAATAAGCGTGATGTAATTGTGTCAACACCGTTGACACAATTTAATGTTACAAACATCTATCATACGATTTTAGTGAAAATCGGCTGGTCACACCATTTATTGATTATGTCAGGTGATAGAACTGAGAAAGCAAGAGAGTTTTATTTAAGACTATGCACTAAAGAAAACTATTCTTACAGGGAATTAGAGAGACAGGTAAACAGCTGTTTATTTGAGAGAACCATGCTTGGTAACGAAGCAATGCAACCAGTTGTAAAAGAAAAACATCCTGATGCTGTAAATGTGTTTAAAGACAGATATGTATTTGAGTTTTTAAATCTGCCGGAACCTCATAGTGAAAGTGACCTGCAAAAAGCATTACTGCAAAGGATGAAGATGTTTATACTGGAGTTGGGAGGAGATTTTTGTTTTGTCAGTCAGGAACACAAACTATCAGTTGGAAGAAGTCATTTTTATATTGATCTTTTATTTTATCACAGAGAATTGCAATGCCTGGTTGCGTTTGAATTGAAGACGACGGAATTTCAACCTGAGTATATCGGAAAGCTGAATTTTTATCTGGAAGCACTGGACCGGGACATAAAGAAGAAGCATGAAAATCCCAGTGTCGGTATTTTGTTATGTGCAGGGAAAGATCATGAAGTGGTTGAGTATGCAATCAGCAGGACTCTTTCTCCGACAGTTATATCTGAATATCAAACTATACTGCCAGACAAACAATTGTTGCAACAAAAACTCCATGAACTGATTGAGAATGAAACGTTGAACAGAGAATAATTTCGAAAGGTAACACCCGCCACGCTTCTCGTAGAACAGCGCACCCAGGCGGAGCTTTTTTATTTATGACAATCCTTCCACGCTTTATCTAATCTCTAAACTAAATGTTAGTCCAAAGAAAATGCCCCCAAAAGGTAGCTAACCTTTTGGGGGCATTCATTATATAATATTCCTACTTCGTTACCTCTACCCATTTACCAGGCAGGAACGCACTGATCGTATTGTCATACATAGCTTCACAGGACACCGCCGGCAGATAATACCTTCCAAGATATGCCGCATTCAGCAGCACATTGTAAGTGCGGGCTTTATTTTCTTCAATGTTGAAGTAAGTATACACCCTGTCATCACGTATATCCATATACGTAGCCGGTGAAGAATGGAAGGCGCTGTCGTTGTCCATCAGGCGGGTATTGAGTATTTCCCATCCTGAAGGGAAGATCTGCGAGAGTGCCATTTGTTCGTAATAGCCGCGTTTACCCGGATTCTGTATGGTAACAGTAGCCATGAAATCTGTTCCCTGTTTGAGTGTAGATGGATCAATGGGTTTGCCATCACGGGTTTTGTACTGTACCTGAAGGCCAAGTACATCCGGATTATTGGATGGCGCAGGCTCCTGTCCTGCTTCTGGCTGACCCTGCAGTATGAGGCGGACATACAGTACATTCTGTCCGCTATTTTGTATGCTTACATTGCCGTTGCTGGTGTTGAAGGTTACAGGTACCTGTGACAGGAACGATTGCCCATTTACATTGCCTTTCGCGCTGTTCAGCGTATAGCTGAAGTTCATCTTGCTGCCACCCTTGTTGTTGCCGCAATACTTCGCTACTGCTATCAGTGAATAGGCGGTAGTTTGTGTACTGTACCACTGATCATTTTGTGAAAGCCTTGCTGCAATCTGTCTCACCATTTCACCGGCACGACTGCGTTGTCCGAGGATCGTGAGTGTTTCCAGGATCATAGCCTTGTCGCGGAGATCAGAACCGAATGTACCACCCAACTGGTTGTATGGTTTTACATCAGTGCTCAGACCCTGTATGAGCGCGTTGGCAACCTCCGGCTGGCCCGCCAGCCTGTATGCTGCTGCCAGTCTCCACTTGGCAGGTACGGAGAGATATTTGAATTCTTTCAGCCTGTTCATAGCGCCCAGCTCTGGTGATTTGGCAAGTGCCAGCAAATAGAGACGGTAAGCCTGTGTAAGGTCGCCACCGTAGAAGTTCTGCGAATTAGGCGTATAGGTGGCCGCTTTATTGCGCTGATATTTTTTCCATTGATCCAGCATGCCGGCCGGCAGCGTATAGCCGCGCGTCTGTGCTTCCAGCAGGAAGTTACCGGCGTAGTTGGTACCCCACTCGTCGGAATTGCCTTCACCCGGCCAGTAGCTAAGTCCGCCGTCGGATGTCTGGAATCCTTTCAGTCTGTTGATACCGGCTTTAACGTTACGGTCTATCTCGGCAAGCTGTGTCTCTTTCAGGTCCATCAGCTGGTTGAGCACCAGTTGTGGGAATACGCCGGAAGTAGTTTGCTCTATACAACCATGCGGATAGGCGATCAGGAACTGCAAACGCTTACCCAGGTTCAATGACGGGATAGTGGAAACTTCCAGCACACCGGTATTGGTGCCCGCCATGCCTACAGGGCTGAATGCGCTGTTCCAGCTTTTGCCTCCTTCCAGCGTGTATTCAATCACGTTAGAGAGCATCGGATTCGGATTGCGTATATCCAGTTCCACATTTTCTTCTGCTCTCTCACTGCCGCTGGCGGCGGTTACTTTTATTTTACTAATGCCTACCTGTGGCCTTACTTTCACATCAAAGTATACCAGCTGTTCACCAGGTTGCGGGAAGGTAACAGTTTTTGTATGTTCTCCTACTACTTCCAGAAGCGGACTGGTGGAGAGTGTTACGGTGGCGGACCGAACGCTTGGCTCAAGACCGAATACCGTAACCGGTAGTTGTATCGTTTCTGACGGCCCCAGTACGCGTGGTGCGGTTGTCAGCAGCATAAGCGGCTTTTTCACGGCTACAGTCTTTTCTGCAGAGCCGTAAGCGCCATCCTGACCCGCTACCACCATAGCCTTTACGGAGCCGATATAAGGAGGCAGTTTAAACTTATGCGTCTGTTTCTGACCACTCTTCAGATAGAATGGCCCCATGTATTTCACTACAGGCTTGAAGCGGTTGGCTTTGGCGTTGCCCGCATTTTTATTGAGTCCTTCATCACCGCCAATGCTCAGGATACGGTCCATATCTGCACCCCATGCACCAATTACATAATCGAAGAGGTCCCATGTTTTCACACCCAGTGCTTCCCTTGCATAGAAAGATGCATGCGGATCGGGAGTTTTGAAACGGGTGAGGTCAAGTAAGCCCTCATCCACGATCGCTATCGTGTAGGTCATCGCTTTACCCGCAGCCTCGCTGACAGTAATACTGGCCTCTGTTTCAGGCTTCAGCTTATCCGGCATGTTGATCACTGGTTTCAGGATAGTGCCCGGATCATCAATAGATACGGGTATGGTGCCATACATCCTGATAGGCAGATCGTTGATGGTTTGGGCATGCGGTTGCAACAGGGTAACGTTAACGTATATATTGGGAGCCATGTTTTTCTCCGCCTTGAATTTAAAGGTGGTCTGGCCCTGTTGTGTATTAACCCAGTATGTTTTCAGCACCTTGCTGCCTGATTCAATGCTGATCAGACCACGTCCGCCGGCACTGCTCGGGATAGTAAGATTAATGTCTTCCCCGGTCTTATATTGCTGTTTATCTGAGGTAAATACCAGCATTGATGCCTCTGCCGGATTTTCTTTCTGCATTCTTTCTGCCCATCCCGGCCAATCGATATATACAGCTTTACCTGCTGTGTGCCCGCTTTGCAGGTCTTTCACACGCACGAGGTAACGACCCCAGTCAGGATAATTGATCCGCAAATCCCATTTGCCTTTACCATTCTGGATGGTAACGGTTTCCTTGGTCAGCAGCTGATTATAGCTATCCTGTGTGAAGTTGGAGTATTCGTCAGACTCTCCTTCGTCCCACCACCATCTCCATTTGATTTTATATACTTCAACCTGTACCTCACGACTACCGGAGGTAAGGTTGCCGTTTTCATCCACGTCTACAATCTCGATGGTATGTGGTTTGTCTGTCAGCAACATGCCAGTGGTGCGGTCTCCTTGTGGCATGCGCAAACCTGCGTATGACGTGAAGGGGTTATAAGGCATGGAGAAGTGATCAATGCTGAAGTCTCCACCAGGCTCAAATACTTTCACTTCGAAGTTGGCTTTCAGTTGCCCGGGCGCCAGCTTACCTAATTGCATGGAGGCATTGATGGAGGCTGTTCCGCTTTCACTCAGCGGCCCTTCGAAGATGGTTTTATTTTCTGCTTCAAAATGAGTTACCGGATCATCGAATGTGAAGCCGGAGAAGTTCTTGAAGCTGGTATTTTGCTGCACGAGGGAAACATCCACTTTCGCTTTCAGATGCTGTGCGGTAGCGCCAAACAACCACATGGCAGACAAAGTGCCTTGTGTGCCGTTTTTCGAAATGGAGGTGTTGCTGCCAAAATCCATTTTTATTTTCAGGCGGTTCGGCTTCACGGTTTCCACACGTACATTTTTCTGGAAAGTGGCGCCGCCTACTTTCACTTTGGCTACCCAGCTTCCGGTAGGATCATCAGGACTGGTAGCGGTGGTGAAATTATAGAAGCCATTCATGTTCTCGTGCTGATTGATACGTTTGTACAGCTGCCCTTTAGGATTGTACAACTCCATCGTAACCGGATGATCAGCAGGTAGTTTACGGTCTTTATCTTCAAGAATAAACGTCAGGTAGATAGAGTCGCCGGGACGCCATACACCACGTTCTCCATACAGGAAGCCTTTGATGCCGCTCTGCACTTCTTCGCCTTGTACATCAAAGCGGCTTAATGGAAGAGAGCTTCCGTCATCCAGTTTGAGATAGCCCCTTTCATTTTCTTTTTTGGCGATAAGCAGGTATGGTTTACGTTTCAGTTCAAAGGTCGCCAGACCATCTCCATCACTCTTGGTTTTGAAGATCACCTGGTTTTGATAGTCGAGCACCTCCAGTTCCACACCGGTGAGGGGTTTGGCATCGCGTATATCCGTTACTGCTACCAGCATGCTGTTATCATTGCCTCTTTTGGCAATGAGACCGATGTTGGAAGATATAATATTGCGGGATGCCCACTTGTCTTTGCTGTAGTATGAATTGGAGCAGATGTCGCTACGGCGTTCCCAGTCATATCCATAAGGATAGTAGTTATCATAGCGGGTCCAGAACTCGTCGTCTTCATCTATCTTTTCACCATAACTATAATACTCGTTATCTTCTTCTTTCTTATCTTTTTCACCCTCTTTACTGCAGGTCGTGAGAGCATATGCTTTACGGAAGCCGATGGTAACGCGGTAAATGGCGCCAGGCTCTGTACGCAGCAGTTTGTCGAGATCGAGGAAGAAACGGTTTTTCTTATGCAGGTTAACGGATTTGTCGGTATCCAGCCTGATGGTTTTCTCTACTACGGGTCTGGCTACACGACGCAGTTCCTGATCACCGTTCAGGTTGTTGCGCTGCAGGTATTGCGGCACATTGTTCTCATATATTTTGATGATGGTAACGTCTACTGCATTCAGGTTAACGGCTTCAAAAGGCATTACCAGCTTATCACTCTGTGGCAGAATAACCCCTTTGCCAGGAATGCTAACGGAAGGTAAGGTGTTCTCAAAATTTGCATTGGCGCTGAAAGTCTTGCCCAGTCGCTTATCTGTGATGTTGATAACGCCTTCGTTGATCAGCACATTGTAGCTGCCTTCCAGTCTTACGGGAGCATATACTTTCACTTCGCTACCATCGATGGTGTATCGCAGATCACTCTGTCCGCTGATACCGATCAGCCCTTCCAGTGTCTGGGCTACGCTTACCGGATCAGAGAACTGCACCAGCAGATGCTGTTCCGGATCTGACATCGCCTTTACGTCCAGTACTTTGAAGTCTCCGATAGCAGGCACCTCCACGGTTTTCTTGCCTTCGTTGTCCACTTTGAGCGGGCTGCCGCTCCACATGATCTCCAGGTTACGTGCGATATTGGCACGGGCAATATTGTTAATAGTGAATTTCGACGTACGCTCAGCGGCGTTATGTTGCCAGGTTACAGGCAGTGTTTTACCGGCATACTGGGTAGTCAGGATCTTTTCTATAGACTGTGGGTTTTCCACATCGGCAGTATAAATGGTACCGGTGAGGGTCATCTGGTCGAGAGATGTGTTGCTGCTGGCTTTCAGGCCAAATACATCTATAGAGAAAGATGGTTTGATCACCTTGAAGCCGAAGTCAAATGATTTGAGCTCCTTCGGCACATCCATTACTTTACCCAGTTTGAAGGTGGCCTCATACGTTTTGCCAGGTTGCAGATTTTCATCCGGCCTGAACTCAATGGTAGTAGCGTCCACCCAGTAGGCTTTCCCTTTGATAGAAGGAGAAAACTCAAAGACCTCCTTGTCCAGTGGTTCATTTTGTGTGTGCGTTACATTTACCTGTCCGGCAAGATGAACGCGGATCGGACTTTGTTTTGAAATGATCCCTGCGGTATAAGCCTCAATATATCTTGCAAACTCGGGGTTCATTTCTTTCCGGCTTGTCCGGCATCCGCTGATTACAGACAGCAGTGCCAGAAAAAAACATAACATGACTACAGCGCAGCGCCGTTTTGTTGGGTACATCAGGTATGGATTATGGTGATTAACTACGTGCGAATGTCGCAAATTTCTTGTAAAGTTCTCGAAAGCAGCATAAGTAGCGCAAAGGATACACATAAAAATCTATTGCGCTGCTTATGCTGCTGTATGGGAAATTACACCTGTTTTCCTGCACTCAGTCTTATAAATTTATCTACCTGCAAAGGCAGTTCTTCTTCGTAGTGAGTAACATAAATAAGTGTAACGGGCATATGTTCGCAGAGTTGTTCGATCACTTTCTTGAAATGGGTCTTCTGCTGTGTGTCCAGCCCCTGGCAGGGTTCATCGAGTATCAGCAGTGGCGGGTTCTTCACAAGGGCGCGGGCCAGCAAGGTGAGTCGCTGCGTACTTTCAGATACCTGTTTGAATGGCATGCCGGCATGAGATTCAATGCCAAGTACATTCAGCCAGCCGCGTGCAATGGTTTCCTGTTCCGGTGTTACCTGGCGGGAACTTCCGATAATATCGGAGAACCCTGTGCATACTACTTTCAGGCAGTTGTCGCGGGAGGTAAAGTATTGGTGCAGCTCCGGAGAGATGAAACCAATTTTTTTCTTGATATCCCAGATGCTTTCGCCGGTGCCGCGGCGGCGGCCAAACAGCCATAACTTGTTGGCATATGCCTGCGGGTTATCACCGTTGATGAGGCTGAGCAAGGTGGATTTACCGGCGCCGTTGTGGCCCAGCAACGCCCATTTTTCATCCGTCTTTACCTCCCAGTTGATATTGTCGAGTATAATATTCTCCCCATATTTCACGGTTACATTTTCCATGCGCACAATGGTATCGAAGCTGGTAATCTCACGGTGCTTCACCAGCGCCGCAATGCTACTGGCTTCCATGGGAGGCAATGCTATTTCTTCTTCCGGCAGCGGCAGCTGTATGAACTCGCTGCGTGTATACTTTCCCGTTATTTCGCCATTTTCGAGAGTCAGTAAATGCGTGATGTGATCAGGTATTTCGCGGGGCGTAGTGGCCAGTATCACGGTGGTGCCATTGCTGATGATCTCATTGATCATCCGGCTGAAATCCTTGCGTGTTTGCACATCCAGTCCGATGTAAGGATTATCGAGCAACAGCAGCCGTGGATATTGCAGCAAAGCGCGGGCAATCATCACACGGCGCGTTTCTCCATTGGAGAGCTTTATCAGCCGTTTTTCAAGCAGCGGGGCTATTTTCAGCGGTTGCAGCAATACCGGTACTTCCATAATGCCCAGGTATTCGGTGACCGTGGGCGAATTGTCGGCGTCCATACTGTTGAACCGCTGCTGGTAATAGAAGTCCGTAGTGGTGTTGGAAAGATTACGGAATGTATGATGATGCCCAACCAGCTCCACCAGGTTCCGGTAACTAAAATAAGGATCTGTAATGGTATGCTGTTGTTTCCATTCTTCATAAAAATGATAACGGATACCGCCATTGATAATATTGAACTTACCGATGATGGTATTCAGCAAAGCCGTTTTCCCTGAGCCACTGGGACCTGTAACCGCCCATTGCTCTCCTTTACCTATCTCCCAGGAGACAGATTCGAAAAGGGTTTTATCCAGATATCTTACCTTGATGTGTTCCAGGGAAAGGAATGGTGCTTTTGAGTCCATGATTTCATAAATTGGGCTAAAGATTCATATGTCGTCTATAAAATTAATAGTATTATTGAAAGGTTCTGTTAAATTTATGGTTGTAGCAAATCAGCTATTATGAACTGGATAGTAAAGAAATTTGATGAATTGACCACCAACGAACTATACGCCGCATTACATCTCCGCTGTGAAGTGTTCGTGGTAGAACAACAATGCGCATATCAGGATATGGACTATTCCGATCAGCAGGCGCTGCACCTCATGGGTAAAGACGATAATAACCAGCTAGTAGCCTATACCCGCATCTTCGGACCTGGTATTAAATACAAAGAATCATCAATAGGAAGGGTAATTACCTCTCCCAAAGCCAGAGGAAAAGGCGCCGGCCGTGAACTGATGGAAAAGAGTATCGCCGTAATCGAAGAACACTTCGGGAAGGTACCTATTAAAATCAGCGCCCAGCAATACTTGCAGCGCTTTTATACCTCTCTCGGCTTTGAACAGACAAGTGATACTTACCTGGAAGATAATATTCCCCACATAGAAATGCTGAAACAGTGACTAATGATGATTTAAGTAGATCCTCCTGATGAGTGAAGATTTATTTTCTTACATACATCTGGTATTTTAATGCTATACTTTCCTTGTATTGTGTCGGTAGGATACCCTCAGACCCGCCGGGGCAACTCCCGGTCATCCTCCGGTCAAAGGCCTATTAAAAGCGTACTCGGGATAAAATAAAGAACCCGATCCATACAACCGGATCGGGTTCTTTATTGTCTTTTATCTTCACTCATCAGGAGCAGATGCTCAAATCACCATTAATCACTGTTACCGTTTAGGTATCTTCTTCTTCTTTTCCAGGGGCACTTTCAGGTGTTCCCTGATGTTATATAACGGTATCTGGTATGATACAGTGTATTGCATATCAAATACGGCCCTTTTGGAGCCGCTGCCAAAGCCGGGAATGACCAACGGCGTCATTTCATCTGTTTTCACAGAGTTAAGCAGGATGCGTTCACGGATGTTCCAGCCAATGAAAAAGTTCTTCAGCACTTCGGCTTTCAGTCCCAATACCAGTTCTATCCAGTGTGCATTGACGCTGGTTTTGGGAAGACTACCGGTTAAGTTGCTACCCCAGTAACTGTTTTTAATCTGGTAGGTAGGCACTTCATAGGAAAAGTGTGAAAAGCCATAACGGACACCTCCGAAGAACATGTTCTTCTCAGAAGGATACAGCCGCTTCATGAAGTTATAGTCTATCCCCAGCGTAATGAATGGGCCGCTGCCCTTATAAGTATAGCTGGTATCGCTGTGTTTTGAATTGGTGTAGCCCAGTTCCACTGCGAGATACAGGTTACTTTTAATGCGGGCATCTGCTACAACGGTTACTTCCTTACGGTATGGATAATAGATAGACGTCACGATGCGGCTAAGATCCAGTCCCAGCCGGAGCCCGCCGGGAACGGTCCAGGTGCTGTCCTTGAATTTGATGGCGGCAGCTGCGGAGTCGGCGCGCTTCAGCAGGCGGGTGGTATCCGCTGCTGGTTTGCGGACTGTATCAGTTTTAGCGGCTGCAGGTTTGTTTTGTGCGTATGCAGTAACGCCCCACAGGATACTAATTAGCGTACAAGAATAAAGTAAGATGCGTGTCATTACTGCTGGTTACTGACTTTAAGTTAATTACGAGCGAATCTATTGTATTATGTGTCGTGAGCACCGTATCGAGCAAGAAGTAAGTGCCGAAGCCACATCCCGGCGAGATGAAGTGTGTACTGCGTTTATACCTGAAGGTCAGGGTATCAGATACCAGCGCAGAGTCCAGTTGCAGGGAGTACCGGCTGCTGTCAGCAATAGGTGACAGCGGCGCAAAGATATTCTGAGTGGCCACCCTATTGTACAGAAGACTGTCTCTGCCAACCGCGCGCATCACCACTTTGGGCATGATAGTATCCGTGATCCTGTGTATAACAGTATCCCTGATCCGGATCGCAGTGTCGCGTTTGAAATTGGCGCGCAGATTGGTACTCAGGGTCTGGTCGCACACCTTGGTTTCATTTTCGCAGGCCATAAATGCTGCGAAAATGAAACAGGCTAGTAATATCTGGTGAATTGTTTTCATTACTTGGGTAAAACAGTTGGCAATATATTAAATTCCCAGCTCCTTTTTCAGGAACCTGGCGGTGTGGCTGTCTTTACAGCTGCTTACCTGTTCGGGGCTACCTGTGCAAAGGATAGTGCCGCCGCCGCCGCCACCTTCAGGGCCAAGGTCTATGATGTAGTCCGCCATTTTTATCACGTCCAGGTTATGTTCAATTACCAGTACAGTATTGCCGCGATCCACCAATTTGTTGAGCACATTCAGCAGTAGCACAATATCCTGGAAGTGAAGGCCTGTGGTGGGCTCGTCGAGAATATAAATGGTTTTGCCGGTATCTTTTTTGGATAGTTCCGTAGCCAGCTTTACACGCTGCGCCTCGCCACCGGAAAGGGTTACCGCTGATTGTCCCAGAGTGATGTAACCGAGACCCACATCCTGCAAGGTTTTGATCTTGCGGTAGATCCAGGGCACCGGCTGGAAGAATTCTACGGCTTCATCTACCGTCATATCCAGTACATCGGAGATGGATTTGCCTTTGTAGCGGATCTCCAGTGTTTCGCGGTTGTAACGGCGACCATTACACTTCTCACAGTGTACATATACATCCGGCAGGAAGTTCATTTCAATGACGCGCATACCACCACCTTCACAAACGTCGCAACGACCAGTTTTCACGTTGAAGGAGAAGCGGCCGGCATTATAGCCACGGATCTTTGCTTCCGGTACCTGTGCAAATAAAGTACGGATATCGGTAAAGAAGCCGCAGTAAGTGGCCGGGTTGCTGCGTGGAGTACGGCCTATAGGCGACTGGTCTATCTCTATCACCTTGTCGATATGCTCAAGCCCTTTGATGCTCTTGTAGGGCATGGGTACCAGCTTGGAATCGTAAGCGTGTTTGGAGAGGATTGGATACAGTGTTTCGTTGATCAGCGTGGATTTGCCACTTCCGGAAACACCGGTTACACAGATGAATGTACCCAGGGGCAGTTTAATGCTAACGTTCTTGAGATTATTTCCGGTAGCGCCTTTTAGTTCGAGTGAATTGCCATTACCCTTACGGCGTTCGGCAGGTATTTCCATGGCCCGCTGCCCGTTGAGATAACCGGCAGTAGGGGTATCGAGTTTCAGTATATGTGCGGGGGGGCCCTGTGCGATGATTTGCCCGCCGTGAACGCCGGCTCCGGGGCCTATGTCCACGAGGTGATCAGCATGGAGCATGATGTCTTTGTCATGTTCTACTACGATCACGGTGTTGCCCATTTCCTTGAGGTTACGCAGCGCGTCTATCAGCTGCATGTTATCGCGCTGATGCAGGCCGATACTGGGCTCGTCGAGAATGTAGGTGATGCCCATAAGCTGGGAACCTATCTGTGTGGCAAGTCGGATACGTTGAGATTCGCCACCACTGAGGGTTCTGGTAGCCCGGTTGAGCGTGAGGTAGTTCAGCCCTACGTTGAGCAGGAAGCCAAGGCGTTCCCTGATCTCTTTCAGAATATCTTTGGCAATTGCATTCTCTTTCTTCTCCAGCCTGCTTTCAATATCATTGAACCAGTTGCGGAGTTTGTCAAGGTCCATATTTCCGAGTTCGGAAATATTCATACCATCCACTTTGAAATAAAGGCTCTCCTTTTTCAGACGCGTACCGTTACATTCGGGGCAGGTGCTGAGTTGCATGAAGCTTTCGGCCCAGCTGCGCACATGATCGGAAGACGAATCATTGAAGTAGCGGCGCACCATATTGACTACACCTTCATATTCGGTAGCGTATTTGGTTTCTTCTTCCTTACCGTTGCTGTTTTCTTCAAACGACATATCAACTTCGAGTTTCCCGTTCTCATCACCAAACAGTAACACGTTCAGGGCTTTCTCAGGAATAGAAGAGATGGGCGCTGAGAGAGAGAATTTATACTTCTTCGCGAGCTGCTGTACCTGTTTGAAGGTGAAGGTATCGCGGGCTTCGCCCAAAGGAGCCAGACCACCGTCGTTAAGAGATATGCTCTTATCCGGGATGACGGAATCCATGTTGATTTGGTAGATAGTACCAAGACCCTTACAGCGCGGACATGCACCATACGGAGAATTGAAGGAGAACGTGTTGGGAGACGGTTCTTCATAAGAAAGACCGGTGTCTTCACACATCAGCTGCTTGCTGTACTGACTTACCTTGTTGGTATCATTGTCCATTACAAACAGTAATCCTTTGCCCATGGTGAGCGCTTTCTGTACGCTCTGGCTGATACGCGCGCGCGCGTCATCCTGCACCTGGATGCGGTCTATCACCAGTTCAATGTCGTGGATCTTGTAGCGGTCCACCTGCATTCTTTCCTTCAGATCGAGGATTTCACCATCCACGCGCACTTTCAGGTATCCCTGTTTGCGTACCTGTTCGAAGAGTTCACGGTAGTGACCTTTACGGCCACGCACCAACGGCGCGAGTATTACCAGCTTCTTCTTGTTGTAATTTTTGAAAAGGTGTTCCAGTATTTCCTCTTCCGAGAAGCGCGTCATGCGCTTGTTCGTGTTGTAGGAATAAGCCTGGCCTATCCTTGCGTACAACAGGCGAAGGAAGTCGTATATCTCGGTGATGGTGCCAACAGTAGAGCGCGGATTTTTGTTGGTGGTTTTTTGTTCGATGGAAATAACGGGAGAAAGACCGGTGATTTTATCAACATCTGGTCTTTCCATATCGCCGATGAACTGGCGGGCATAGGCGGAAAAACTTTCCATATACCGACGTTGGCCTTCTGCATAAATAGTATCAAAAGCGAGCGAGGATTTTCCACTGCCACTGATACCGGTGATTACCACCAGTTTATTTTTAGGCAACTGCAGGTCGAGGTTTTTCAGGTTATGCTCCCGTGCGCCAAATACTGCTATCTGATCATCGGCCGCGGTTTCCGGTACGGCGGCAGCGGTTACATTCTCTTTTTTCTTTGCCATAGTAATAAACTACTAAGCTACGAAACAATGATGAAATTATGATTGATTTGATGATGGAGAGACGGTGGAGATATGAGCGAAGTTTGGCGTTGATGATGTTAATAGTATTGATAATAAAGCGAATGACCCGTCCTGGAAAATTCCTGAACGGGTCATTCGCTTTATTTTATTATTCCTGATCTACCAAATCCGGATAGTCAGAAAAATCATTTGTATTTTTTGAACACAACGATAGCGTTGTGGCCACCAAAGCCAAAAGTGTTGCTCATGGCGATGTTTACAGGGCGTTGCTGTGCTTTGCCCAGGGTGAGGTTCAGGTTAGTAGGAATGCCTTCGCCCAGCGTGGTGGTGTTGATGGTGGGAGGAACAATATCTTCCTGTGTAGCTTTGATACAAGCTATTGCCTCAATGGCGCCCGCAGCACCCAGCAGGTGACCGGTCATGGATTTGGTAGCGCTGATGTTCAGCTTTTCAGCATGATCGCCAAATGCTGCTACGATGGCTTTCAGTTCGCTGACATCTCCCACTGGAGTGGAAGTGGTGTGCGAGTTGATGTAATCCACGTCGGTAGTAGTGATATCTGCATCTTCAAGTGCCTGTTCCATACCGAGGCGTGCACCCAGGCCTTCAGGGTGAGTGGCAGTGAGGTGATAAGCATCACAGGTCATAGCCCCACCGATCATTTCGCCGTATATTTTAGCGCCTCTGGCCACTGCATGTTCATATTCTTCCAGGATGATAGCGCCAGCACCTTCGCCCATTACAAAGCCGTCGCGGTCTGTATCAAACGGACGGGAAGCGTGTTCCGGATCATCGTTGCGGGTAGACAACGCTTTCAGCGCGTTGAAGCCGGCAATACCAGCACGTGTTACAGGGGCTTCGGAGCCGCCGGCAACGATCACGTTGGCTTTGCCCAGACGGATGTAATTGAATGCATCAACCAGGCCGCTGGTAGAGGATGCGCAAGCAGATACTGTACAGAAGTTGATGCCCATGAAACCGTATTTCATAGCAATCTGGCCGGCAGCAATATCAGAAATCAGTTTCGGAATGAAGAACGGATTGAATTTAGGAATGAAGCCATTCTGGGTGAATTCAACGATCTGTTCTTCAAACGTGAGCATACCGCCGTTACCGGAGGCCCAGATTACACCTATCTTTGTTTTGTCAATGCCTTCTTGGTCAATGCCGGCATCCAGCACCGCTTCTTGAGCAGCCGCCATAGCGTACTGTGTGAAGGTGTCCATTTTACGGGCTTCCTTCTTTTCCATATATTTTTCCACATCAAAACCTTTTACCTCACAGGCAAATTTGGTTTTGAACTCAGTAGTGTCGAACCTGGTGATAGGAGCGGCGCCACCAACACCTGCCTTCAGGTTGTTCCAAAATGTGTCTACATCATTCCCGATAGGTGTCAGTGCTCCCAAGCCGGTAACCACAACCCTTTTCAGTGTAACAGTACGCATATTTTTTACTTTAATAAAAAAAGTTAGAGCGCAAATTTAGTTACTTATTGTTATGAATAAACATATTCATTAAGATAATATCACATAACTTTCCTGTTTGCGCCTGAAATGCGGCAGGGGCGGGCATTTTATAATACCGCGCCCCCTTATAAAAGATGTGAAAAATGTTATAAAGTGCTAAATTCCTGCGCTCAGGCGGCCGCTACGGCGGCTTCTGGCAGTACGGCAAAGCGCCGTGTACGCTGTTTCAGGAAAGAGATGATCTCGGCGTCTGACTGAAACGTATCCCCGATATTCACAAAATGTTTGGCGAGCAGATCGTAGCGCTTGCCCATCAGGTAAGCCCACACATGCAGGAAGTGAATACCGTCAAATACAATGGCATTGTTGCTGATGTATTCGTCCAGGGTCTTGCGGAAGTATACGGGATGGTCAGTCCAGTGCATATTGGGTTTTACGTGATGACTGATATGATAGCCATCATTCCAGCATTTGTGGTTATACTTCGTATTGATGCAGGTAATACTGTTCTTGTAATTATTGTCCGGATCGGAAGGACAAACAAAGGCGTGTTGTGCCCAATTGCCCACCATCATAATAATACGGGAAATAATGAAGGGTAATATAAATACCACAAATGTGGCAGGAAAGTTAATGAAAGACAGGGCTACGCAGCCCAGAATGAAAACGAGCTCACCGCGTACAGAGCGATACAGGAGCTTCTTCCTTTTCTTACGTACAAAATAAGTGGCAAGGCGATACACACCGGCAAAGAAGAAACTACCCAGATATTGCAGGAATCCGGGTAGGGAGTCGCGCTGGTATTTCATGGTAGAGCTTTCGTCTTCGGGCATATTGTTCTCAGCGTGGTGCATCCCGATATGGTGACTGTAGTAAGTTTCAGGCGTTTGTCCGAACAGCGGCCCTATCACCCAGGGAAGGTAATGATTGAGCAGCTGGTACTTTTTAACGAAGAATACACGATGGCTGGTGCAGTGCAGCATCAGGCCGAATGGACCCTTAAAGGTAACATTGTTGAAGTACTGATATGCAATGACGGCTGTCCACCATAGCCAGGAGTTCACACCGGGCCAGTACAGTAAAATAGCCAGTGGCCATAGTGTAAGCGTAATTTTCAATGTCAGGTATGCGAAAGGAAGATCACGTTCATCCCGGATCATTTTTTTTAATAAGCGGTCTAAAGCCGTTTCCTGTGTGGGTTTTACGAATACAGGATCCGAGATTTGCGAGAGATACTTCATAATCCTTTGATATCAGTTAGAAGATTGAACCGTTGGCTACAGTACCAGTTGTAAGTTGGTGTTATAGACACGAACTCAGTTTATTTTTAAGTGTTAGTTATAAAACGTTGAGGCAGGGATAATAGTATCTGTATTATTTGCTACCTGCTCGTAAGATAGCCATTTTGTGTCTTGTTGTTACTTCTTTCATTTCTTTTAACAGTTATTTTGTAATTTTCCCCCAATGCATTTCTCCGGTAGCACGCAAAATAAGGCCTGTACAGGCAGAAAACGCATCTTCAGAACCAATCAAACATTTATCGAACGATGAAGAGACTAACCCTAAAGGATGTCGCTAAAATGGCCGGTGTAGCGCCTTCCACGGTATCTTTTGTACTGAATGGGAAAGGAAAACAGATGCGTATCCGGGAAGAACTGGCCAACAAAATCCTGCAGGTAGTGGAGAAATCCGGCTACGAGCCCCACCGTGTGGCAGTGAACCTTCGTACAGGCCAGTCGAAAACACTGGGGCTTATTGTGGAAAGTATTTCCGGAAGTTTCTTTGCCAGCCTGGCCAAAACCATAGAGACCGAAGCGGAAAAAATGGGTTATAATGTTGTGTATTGCAGCACGGAAAACAACGCCCAGAAAGGTGGTGAACTGATACGTATGCTGGGCCGCCAGATGGTAGACGGGTATCTGATTACACCTGCGCCCGGTATGGAAAAGGAAATACAACAGCTGGTACAGCACCATAAGCCTGTAGTACTGATGGATAGCTACTTTCCTAATATCAAGACTCCTTACGTACTGATTGATAATTTCGACGGTGTACAGAAAGGTGTGGAGCACCTGATCAAAAAAGGAATCACCAAAATAGGGTTTGTAACAGTGGATGTGAAACTGATACAGCTGCAGGAACGGCTCCGTGGCTATACCTCCACTATGAAGGAACATGGGATCACCGTAAAAAAGAAACATATCCTGCACGTGCAGTATCACAAGCAACGTGAAGACTCGCTGAATGAGCTCCAGGAGTTTATTGAAAGCAATCCTGAGCTGGACGCCATTTTCTTCGCCACCAACTATCTCGGTATCATGGGTCTGGAAGTTATCGCCCGCCTGGGCCTCCGCATGCCTGATGACCTCAATGTAATCTGCTTCGACGATCACGACATATTCCGGCTCTATCCTCCTGGTATCTCCGTGATAGAACAGCCCATTGAAGGTATTGCCCGCACTGCTATAGAACTACTGATGCATCAACTGGGCAAAGACAAGACGCCGCTTAAAGATACCGCGGTGGAGCTGCCCGGAAGATTTATCGTCCGCGGTTCCGCCTGATCTTTCAATGGCAGGCAGTAATAAGAAAATATTAAAATGTTAAAATAATATGTGGAAATCGGAAAATATTTATACATTTATTTCCGGCTACGAGTCGATAATAAAAAAGATTCTCTGAATCTTTTTTTTCTCTGCCTGTGCTAAATCGATTTTCTATATTATCTTAATATCCACGTGTGGCCTGGCCCGGGGCAGC
>NZ_DATLKJ010000005.1:0-69754 GCF_035538455.1 Chitinophaga sp. | reverse complement strand
TATGCCATTGTGCAGTGCCTCTTCCACCCAAATACGCAACTCCATATCTATAGAGCCGTGATGTAAAGCGAGGGCGCCAGCGAGCATAGGCTGCCCGCGAAGCAGCGACTGGTACCATATTTCAGATTGTGACCTTGTATTGGTGAATATCAGTGTAGTCTGGCTGTCGTCGATAATCGGCAATGCCTGTGGCAGCATGCGTATACCAAGGTGTCCTGCCCAGGGGTAATTTTCCATTTCATGGGGGATCACGCTTTGTAACAGGATATTCTTTTTCAGGTTAGCGCGGATGATGATACCGTTGTTGTAATAAGGTCCCAGTAATACCTGTAGCGCTTCATCAAGATTACCGATCGTCGCTGATATGCCCCATATCTTCAATGCCGGTTTGCCGGCCTGTTGTGCCAGGCCTTTCAGCCGGCTTATTCCCAGCTCAGTCATTACACCACGTTTGCTGCCTATTAGTTCATGCCATTCATCTACGACGACGGTTTGCAGGTGTCTGAATACCGCGGGATACTCCTTTTGCGCAAGCAGGATGTGCAGGCTTTCCGGTGTGATGATCAGTATTTCGGGCATCTGCCTTTTCTGCTGGGCGCGGGTGGATGTGGAAGTGTCGCCGCTGCGGATGCCTACCTGCCAGGGTATCTGGAGTTCTCCCAGCGCTGCTTCCATGGCTCTGCCCAGATCTTTGGCCAGTGCGCGGAGTGGTGTTATCCACATCAGTTGCAGGCCATTTTTGCTTTTACTGCGAAAATCTTTTGGGTGTTTGTTGATCCAGTCAATCACTACGCCGAGGAAAAGAGAGAAGGTTTTGCCGAAGCCGGTAGGTGCATTCACAAGTCCTGATTTGCCCTCCAGGTATGCATTCCAGGTGTCTTCCTGGAACCTGAAAGGCTGCAGCTCCTTATCGGCCAGCCAGTCTGTAACTACCTTCCATCCACGCGTTTGTTGTTGCATAGGGATGAAATTAGCATAAAATGATAAATGTCGAAACGCTTATTTTTGCAGCATGCTCGCAAAATTTTTTCAGCTTTCCGAACACAAGACTACCGTTAAGAAAGAAGTACTGGCTGGTTTAACCACCTTTTCTACCATGGCTTATATACTGGCCGTGAATCCCAGTATATTATCACAAACCGGGATGGATGCACACGCACTCCTCACTGCCACGGCGCTGGCGGCAGCTATCGGTACGCTGGTGATGGCATTTTATGCAAAGCTGCCGATTGGTGTTGCGCCTGGTATGGGACTGAATGCCTTCTTCGCCTATACTATTGTATCGGCAATGGGTTATAGCTGGCAGTTTGCGCTCACAGCAGTTTTCCTGGAAGGAGTGATCTTTATCTTCCTCTCTCTGTTTCGAATACGTGAAGCAATTATCGACAGTATACCTGAAAATCTCAAGCATGCTATTTCGGTGGGAATAGGATTGCTGATAGCGCTCATTGGTATGGCGAATGCAGGGATCATTGAAACTGGTATGCGTCATGTGGGAGATGGGAAGCTCAGCGGCGTGATCCTGAAGATGGGCAATATTACCAGTATAGGTCCGCTGGTGGCGCTGATAGGACTTATCGTAAGTGCCGTGCTGATGTACAAAAGAGTGAACGCAGCATTGCTGATAGGTATTCTCGCCGCAACAGTGGTGGGTATTCCACTGGGAATCACACAACTACCAGAAGGACACTTCATCAGTATGCCGCCATCTGTATCTCCGATTGCGTTTAAGCTGGAGTTCAACAAAATATTTACGATGGATATGGTGATGATCCTGTTCACGTTGCTGATGGTAAACCTTTTCGATACGGTGGGAACATTGATCGGACTGTGTAACAAGGCCGGGCTGCTGGATGAGAGTGGCCGGCTGCCACGTGCAAAACAGGCGTTGATGGCCGATGCTGTAGGTACTACGGCAGCAGGCTTGCTGGGTACCAGTGTAGTAACTGCTTATGTAGAAAGTGCCAGCGGTATTGCCGCCGGAGGTAAAACAGGGCTTACAGCGCTTACCGTAGCCGTCATGTTTCTGCTCTCGCTGTTTTTTGCACCAGTGTTTGCGATGATCCCGCAGGCTGCTACGGCGCCTGCCTTGATCATTGTTGGCATGCTGATGATGGGCGCTGTGGTGAAGATCGATTTCAATGATGTGACGGAAGCATTGCCGGCATTTCTTGCAATTGTGATGATGCCTTACTCTTACAGCATTGCGGAAGGCATTGTTTTCGGCATGTTGTCATACGTGCTGCTCAAAGTACTGACTGGTCAGTATAAGCAGATCAGCCCGGTTATGTACGTGTTGGCCTGCCTGTTTATTATTACTTTCCTGGTGAAGTAATTACTCTTTGAGTACTACTTTGTCCTCTGCAACAATCAGGCTGTGCATCATACCACACTTGAATGCGTAGTTGTTTTTCTGATGACCTACAGGAAAGTTGAAGCACACGGGGTATTTATAGCCGCTTACTTTTTCCATTACTATTTCATAAATGGTCTTTCCAAATTCTTCCCCCGGATCATCGGGCTTGATCCTGTTAAAACCACCGATAATAAGGCCGGCGAGATTATCCAGTTTATGGGAGCGTTGCAGCGTGCCGAGCATGCGATCCAGGCTGTAAAGATATTCTCCTACTTCTTCGAGGAATAATATCCTGCCGTTAGTCTCTATTTCCGAGTCGGTACCGCTCATGCTCTGTATGATGGAGAGATTACCGCCAACGAGGATGCCTCGTGCAGAACCCTTCCGGTTGTTAGCTTCGGGGGTGGCGCTGTATTGCATCTGTTTACCGGTGAGCGCCTGGTAGATTGACATGATGGTATCCTGTACAACGGGATCGGCGGTACGAAAATCATCCGGGAAACTGTTGCACATTTTTGAGTGCAGCGAGGCAATGCTGAAATGCCTGTTGATATGGCAATGTAGCGCGGTGATGTCACTGAACCCGATGACCCATTTAGGCCGCTGCCGGAAGCGGGTGAAATCCAGTTGATCTATAATCCGTGCAGAGCCGTATCCACCACGGCCGCACATAATGGCTTTGATATTGTTGTCGTTCAGCATGGCCTGCAGATCCTGCAACCGCTCTGCATCTGTACCGCCGAAGGTATAGTCGCGCTGCCCAACGGTTTTGCCTATACGAATATTGAAGCCCCAACTCTCCATAATCCTGATCGCCGGTCCTATTTCTTCCCGCTTGATGTAACCCGCCGGGCAGGTAATGCCTACGGTATCGCCAGGTTTAAGGTATGGAGGTACCAGCGGTTCCTTACCGGCATGCACTTCAGGCATGCTGATAGCTCCAAGTGCGCTCAATGCTGGCAGGCCCGCGCCGGCAGTCAATAAGGAGGAGAGGAAGTGTTTACGGTTCATGTATTTAAAGTAAGCATAATTTGGTAAACTACTGTGTCCGCTGAGTATAGCCGATATTTTTTATTTTTGTTATTACTCCCTGTTTTCCTGTTTCAGGGGGATGGCAATATTTTTGAACCCTGTTGTTAAACTATTCGTATATGCGTACCGTTGTAACGCTGTTATCATTACTGATACTCACTTTTAACTTAGCTGCACAGGATAGTGCAAATGCCTGGAAAATAATACCGGGGAAATCAATAGGACACATAACTATCGGCGCGCCGTCGGAAGCCCTTCGTGTGCTCGGCATGCCAGATGGCGGCGATGCCGCTATGATGAAGGCATGGCATTACTGGTTTGGCCGCACCAGGAGTAAAACGATCGATTCTTCGCACATGCTGGCCGTTTACACTGCCATGCGTACACAGGACACGCAGTATGTAAAGGAGATCCGCGTCAATTCACCCCGCTTCAGAACGGACAAAGGTGTAGGCCCGGGCAGTTTGATGTCGGAGATCAGGAAAGCCTATCCCGGCCTGAAGCTGGCGAAGTCGTATCTCTCCCAGAACATGCAGCATCAGCTGGATGTATATGACGACAAAGAACTGGGTATTGCCTTTGAAACAGCTAATCCTGAAAGCAATAATCCGGTGTGTGTGATGGTGGTCGTGCATAATCCCGGCGAAACGGCGGGCACTAACCTGGATTTTCATGTAGGCTATGATCTGCTGATTCCCAAAACCCAGTAGCATAAAGCATATCCACCAGTGTTAATAAACAACCTGGTGGGTAGTTTTTATGACAGAGATAACAAAGATGCTCTGTGTATGGCTGAGGTTATCCATTTCCCCCAATTTATTTACATAAAATTCGCGGTATTCGTCCATATCCTTCACCTGTACCTTTATCATGAAATCAAACTCTCCTGATATATTCAGACATTCTGTTACTTCTGTGAGTGCAGTAATTTCCTGGATGAATTTCTTCCCGAATTTTTTGTTGTGCTCTTTCAGCGTGATGTAGCAAAGCACGGTGAGGCTTTTGTTTATTTTCCTGGGATCTACAATAGCAGCATATTGTTTGATAACGCCAGCCTGTTCCATTTTGCGGATACGCTCGTATACCGGTGTAGTGCTGAGGTTAAGTTGTTTTGCAATATCACGGATGGTCATCTTGGCGTCTTTCTGTAAGAGCTTGAGAATGCCCATGTCTTTTTCATCTAACGAAAGCGGGGTCTCCGTAATATTTTCTTTTTTGTGTACCATTTGAATGCATTTTTAGTGTAATAATCTATTTTTTGTGTTTAAATAGATATTTGTTCCAAAAATATGGAAAATACATTGTGCATGTTCTTTATTGATAAGTTTGTGTGGAAAATCACAATAATAAATGAAGCAACGGATTATTCTTACGGTAGCCTGTCTGGCCATTTTCTTTGAGGCGCTGGATGTGTCAGTATTGAACATGGCGCTGCCGCAGATGGAGCAGTATTTTGATTTTTCACCGGATGCCATTCAATGGGTGCAAACGGTGTATGTGTTGTTGTACGCCGGCTTTGTATTGCTGGGAGGACGTTTGTCTGATACCATCGGGAGACGGAACATCTTTATAGCGGGTGCATTGTTATTTGTACTGGCTTCATTTGCTGCCGGTTTTTCGCTTTCCTTTGAGTGGCTGTTGGTGTGCAGGGGATTGCAGGGTGTAGGGGTGGCATTTGCTATTCCGGCAGCGATGTCTGTCATCAGTCATACTTTCACTGATCCTGCGGAAAAGAACAGGGCCTTCGGTGTTTTCGGTGCGATGGCGGGCATAGGCTTTGCCACAGGATTGGCTATAGGCGGGCTTATCAGCGCATACCTGGGTTGGCAGTGGGTATTCTTTATCAATGTACCTGTTATCGGCATCGCTATAATACTGGCCCGGAAGTTTATTCCTGCGGATATAAAACGGGAAGAAACGATCAGCAGCAATGTACCCAGCGGTATGTTGATCTCGCTGCTGATGCTGTTGGCGGCCTGGCTGATACATGATCTGGGGCATATTACGCATCACCCGGTTGTGTATCTTTCGCTGTTGTTCCTGTTTGTTTTCATGGGGCTGTATTTCATCCGCCGCGAGCGCGTGCACCCGTTCCCGTTAGTAGATTTCAGCATATTCAGTTTGCAGGGAGTAATTACCGGTAATACGGGCGCTATGCTGTTGGGCGGTATTTTTCTGCCATATATTTTTCTGCTCACCTTGTACCTGCAACACCAGCTGCATTTCAGCTCTTCGCAGGCCGGACTTTTATTATTCCCTTTCAGCATATTATCGGGCCTCATTTCTAAATTTGTATTGCCGCATCTCTTCAACCGTTTTGGTGTAGAACGCACGGGGATCATTGGTAATGCCTGTATGCTTTCGGGCATCCTCTTTTTTATAGTGAGTTATTTCTCTGCGTATCCTTTGCCGTTTATTATCTGTGCGGTGTTATGTATTAATTCGATGGGAATGTCTGTAACTTTTCCTTGTGTAACGATACTGGCTATACAGCATGTGCCGGCATCACAGCACGGGCTTGCTTCCGGAGTGAATGGAACTGCTAACGCAATGGGTGGCGGTCTTGGTTTATCGCTGACAGGCCTGGCTATGCAGGTGGCCGGAATGATGGATTGGAACGTGTATGGCGTGGGGTTGAGTGTGTTGGCGGCGTTGGGGCTTATCGCAATCGGACAGTTGTATGTGTATATGAAACAGGTACCAGCAGCCGGATAAATTTTTTTATTTTGCTATGTAGCTATTTAATTATTCAAATAGCTACATAGCAAAATAAAAAAATCTTATTTGTTCATCTTCGTATCGGCGCTATCGCCTTTCTGTATCACAAAGATATTTTTGTTCTCAAAATACGAAGGTGTGTTTTCCCCATCTTTGAGATATACAGGCTGGAAGTTGAAATTGGTGATTACCCTGGGAGCTGTACCCACAGCACCATTGAAGTATACCCCGTTGTTTTTCAGGAGCCTTACAAAATAGTAGGTGAGGTCAAAACCTTTGAAAGCCATGTCTGAAGGACGTGCTTTGTAGGTTTTGCGGAAGTAATCGTGGATATAACGGCTGTAGTTGTCTGTTCTGTCGTTGTAGTAGGGGGAGGTATAATACACCTGTAATCCTTTCAGCTCAGGTTCTTTCAGCTTAAATACATCCCAGGTGGGCATACCGAAGATTTGCAGCGGGTAGGTAGTAGCGGAGACGCTGAGTTTTTTCATCAGGCTCTTGGCGCCGGCTTCGTCCAGTGCAGTAACGATGATAATATTGGGTTTGTCGGTAAGCAGGTATTTGGAAATCTCTTCGGGTGTGGTGCCTTCATTCCATACCACTTCGCGGATCCTTGATTTCTTATTGCTCTCCATTTTATCATAGGAGTTCTTGAAATCGGCTGCCAACCTGGATTCGAAGGTGGTGTTTCTGCGGAACAGCACAATGTTTTTGTTAGCGAATGCTTCCTGTACATAGTTATGCAGCGCTTCACAATGTGTTTTGAGTGTGCTGTTGGAGATGAAAAGGAAAGGATTGTTGTTGATGCCTGCATCGTTCGGGAAGGTGGCAGACACAAAATTTATTTCTTTCTCTCTGGCGAAGTCGCTGAGCTCTTTCAGCTCAGGGTTGGCTACAGCGCCGATGATGAGGTCAATGCCATCGAGCGCCTTGCTGCGTATCAGCGAGCCTACGGATTGCCTTGCTTTACTGTCGTATACATTTACTTTGAGGCTGTATCCCTGTTGTTGTAATGAATCCAGCGCCAGTTGAGCGCCCTCATAGAATTCAAGTCCGGGCAGCACATACCTGGGCATGGTGCGACCTGGAATGTCATTGGAGCCTGCGAATGCAGAGTCAAGGTACAATGGTGCAAAGAGAGCGATGTTGTAAACAGGCTTCTTTACGTCCTTTGCAAAGGCTGGCACATTGAACGGAGCTTTCGCAGTTTCTTTCTTCTCTTCAGGTTTCTTTTTCTCCGGGGTGGGCTTGCTGAGTGATGGCGGCGGGCCATCCACGCGACCTGACGACTTCCTGGATGATGAACAGGCGGAGATCAGGACAGACAATGCAAATACGGCAAGCAGGTTTTTAATAAAAACAAATTGGCTCATAATTGGCGCTTATTTACAAAAATCATTCCGGGACAATGATTTTTGTGATTATTGTGATATAAGAAGATTGTAAGGAAGATAAAAGCGAAAGACCCGGTATTAGCTTTAACAGGCGGTCTTTCGCTTTTATAACAATATTATCGGTCTTATAATCTTCTTATATCACCATCATCACAATAATCAAAAAAATCACAGTTTTATTCCCACTCAATGGTAGCAGGGGGTTTGGAACTGATATCGTATACTACACGATTGATTCCTTTCACCCTGTTGATTATATCGTTTGACATTTTTGCGAGGAACTCGTAAGGCAGATGCGCCCAATCGGCCGTCATACCATCGACAGAAGTAACGGCGCGCAGTGCGACGGTAAATTCGTAGGTGCGTTCATCTCCCATTACGCCAACGCTCTGTACTGGAAGGAGGATGGTACCAGCCTGCCATACTTTGTCATATAGTCCTGCTTCACGGAGCCCTTCAACATAAATTGCATCAGCTTCCTGCAGCATAGCTACTTTCTCTGGTGTAATAGCGCCCAGGATACGGATAGCGAGACCTGGTCCGGGGAATGGGTGACGGCCCAGGAATACTTCGCTGATGCCTATTTCGCGGCCTACGCGGCGCACTTCATCTTTGAAGAGGAAGCGGAGCGGTTCTACCAGCTGCATGTTCATTTTCTCGGGAAGGCCCCCCACATTGTGGTGCGACTTGATCGTAACGGAAGGGCCGTTTACAGAAACGGACTCAATTACATCAGGATAGATGGTTCCCTGGCCGAGGAAGGAAATATCTGTTAATTGGGTAGCTTCCTGCTGGAACACCTCGATGAAGAGGCGTCCTATTGTTTTACGTTTCTGCTCAGGATCTGAAACGCCATCCAGCTGGCCGTAGAAGAGGTCTTTTGAATTTACACCCTTCACATTGAGGCCCATATGTTTATAAGACTCCAGCACTGTTTCGAATTCGTCTTTACGTAACAGGCCGTTGTCAACGAAGATGCAGAAAAGGTTCTGACCGATAGCTTTATGGATCAGTTCAGCTGCGACGGTAGAGTCAACGCCGCCGCTAAGCGCCATTACAACTCTTTTGTTGCCAACCTGTTCTTTGATCTTAGCTACTGTTTCGTGTACAAATGCAGCGGGGGTCCAGTCCTGCTGGCAGTTGCAGATATGTACCAGGAAGTTGCGCAGGATCTGCTTGCCTTCCAGTGAGTGTGTTACTTCGGGATGGAACTGTAAGCCGAAGATAGGATTAGGCGCTACAGTGGTGCTTTTGAAAGCGGCAACCGGGATATTTTCAGTGGTGGCGATAACCTGGAAGCTTTCAGGTATACGTTTGATGGTATCAGAATGGCTCATCCATACCTGGCTCTTGGCGGAGATGTCGTACAACAGTTTTTCTTCCCTGTCGTTGTGTCCCATAAAGGCGCGGCCGTATTCGCGGATATTGCTTTTGGCCACTTCGCCGCCGAAATTTTTAGCCATCATCTGGGCGCCGTAGCAGATACCAAGTACTGGTACTTTTGCGGCGATGGCAGCAATGTCGATATTTGGCGCCTTTTCGTCGTTCACGGAGAAAGGACTACCGGATAAAATAACACCCTTGATAGTTTCGTCCCAGGCAATGGGCTGAAGGCAAGGCTTAATTTCGCAATAAACATTCAGTTCCCGGATGCTGCGTGCAATCAGCTGTGTATATTGAGAACCAAAATCGAGGATAAGTATCTTTTCTGTCATGGTGGTGCAAAGATAAAGTCCTTCTATCAAATTCGGATTTTGAAATTAGAAATCTAGTTGTACTTTCATACATCAATCTAAACTTATGCAAACCAAAATCAATCTGCGCCACGGTTTAGTGGCACTTTCAGCTGCTCTCATGCTCAATGGATGCGTAATAGGCCAGGATCGTATTAAAGGGAGTGGTAATATTACAAAAGAAGAAAGGAAGGTACCCTCATTCCATAAGCTCAAGGCGGAAGGAAGTATGAATGTATTCCTGTCGCAGGGAGCTGAAAAACCCGCTGTTATCGAGGGAGACGATAATATTATACCATTGATAGAGCTGGTAGAACAGGATGGGATGCTGAAAGTACGCTACAAAAAGAATGTTTCTATCAGCACACATCATAGCGTGAATATATACCTGAGCGCCCCCCAGGTTGATCAGGTAAGCCTGGCTGGTTCCGGTGATCTGAAGCTGGTGGATAAATTTAATCTGAAGGACGACGTGAAAGTGACCCTTTCCGGTTCCGGTAATTTTTCCGGCGCGCTCAATGCACCTGCAGTAGAAGCTGCTATTGCGGGTTCTGGCAATATGCACCTGACAGGTGAAACGCGTGATGTGAGCATCTCCATTGCCGGCAGCGGAGATTTCGATGGGGATGAGCTGATGGCGGAGAATGCAAAAGTAACAATCGCTGGTAGTGGCAATGCCAATGTACATGCAAGTGTGAAGCTTGACGCAAAAATTGCAGGCTCCGGCGATGTAAATTATAAGGGATCTCCTCAGGTTTCCAGTTCTGTAGCAGGTTCCGGCTCGGTGCAGAAAAGAGGCTAGATCAACATTTGCAAATTTTTAACATTTCTGTTATCATATATTGCCCCCTTTATGTGTTAATAGATTGGTTTCGAAAGAAATCAAGTCCTTTGGTCCAGATACTGCCGCAGCAACAAAGCCGGTTGAGGCAGTATCTGGCGGAGGCACAAGCCCCGGAAACAGTTCCCTTGCCCCCCATATACTATGCCGTCCTCCGTATCAAATTATCATTAAATGATATAAATACTGATGCTTTTTTGTATGTTTACAGCTTGTAATTGTTGAACTCCTTTTCCTTTATGAACGAAAGACCAAAGATCCTGGTAGTATATTATACACAGACCGGGCAATTAAAAAGGATTATTGATCATGTGCTGGCTCCACTCGGGGGCAAAGCAGACATTACCTTTGAGCAGCTGGTGCCGGTAAGGCCTTTCCCTTTTCCATGGGGAAAACAGGAGTTTTACGACACTATGCCGGAAACAGTGCAAGGTACGCCAAGAGGTATTGAACCGCTGAAAGTTGATGTGAATGCGCATTTCGACCTGGTAATAATGGCTTACCAGCCCTGGTTCCTGTCTCCTTCACAACCTACTGCCGCTTTCCTCCAGAGCGAAGCCGCAGCGGGCCTGTTGAAAGACAAGCCGGTGATCACTTTGCTGGGTTGCAGAAATATGTGGCTCAATGCACAGGAAAAGGTTAAAGGCTACCTGCAGAAAGCGGGAGCAAAACTCGTAGGAAATATTGTATTGGTTGATAAATCACCTAACCTGGTATCCCTGATTACCGTATTACGTTGGGCTTTTAAAGGTAAGAAGGAAGCGACCCGCTTTCTGCCACAGGCCGGCGTACAGGAGAATGAGATCCTTACATCCGATCGTTTTGCGGCCCCAATTGCAGCAGCACTGGAAAACAGGCAGTGGGACAAGCTGCACCAGCAACTGCTCAACCTCCAATCAGTGGAATTACTTCCGAACCTGGTATTGCTGGAAAACAACGGCATCAGTGCATTCCGCTTCTGGGCCAGGTTCATCAGTGCCAAAGGCGGTCCGGGAGCACCGGAACGTCAGGGCCGCGTAACCATGTACAGGAGCCTGCTGTTGGTAGGTATCTTCGTTCTTACTCCCGTTACGCTTATTTCTTCCCTCATCAAATTAAACCTGAAAAGGAATGAACTGGCGCGCGAGGTGGAATACTATAAAGGTATTACTCTCCGTTGATCATTATAATTCCGGCAATATCCGCTAGTTTTGCGGGGATATATTAACGTCGGTGGCGTAATAATTGTAATTCAGATTAGAATTATATATTTACGTCTCCGTAAAAATGTACACTATTCACAGCATGTTTATCACAGATAGGCTGGCAGAAATCAGTTATCATCAAGGATTTGCATGTGGCCTTAAAAGATGAATTATTTTTTCAAATGAAGGAAGTTTATATTACCAGGCTTTCAAAATTCTTGCCTAACAAGCCTGTTGGAAATGACGAAATGGAGAGCATCCTCGGAATGGTAGATGGAAAAGCTTCCCGCGCAAGGTTGAAGATCCTGGGTAACAACAAGATCACAACCCGCTACTATTCCCTCGACAAAGAAGGAAACTCCACTCATTCCAATGCTGAGATGACAGCGATTGCTGTTAAGGAATTGTTCGACGAAAAATTCCCCATCAGTAAATTACAGTTACTGGCTTGCGGAACTACATCGCCTGACCAATTGTTACCCAATCACGCCGCGATGGTACACGGTATCCTGAAATGCCAGCCAGTGGAGCTGATTGCCGCTACCGGTGCATGCGCTGCTGGTATGCAGGCTTTCAAATATGCCTGGATGTCTATCCGTTGCGGTAATACTTCCAATGCTGTAAGTACCGGCTCTGAAAAATTCTCTGCCTGGATGCTGGCTGAAAAATTCCAGCCCGAAGCAGAGAACCTCAAAAGCCTGGACGAAAATCCGATCATCGCTTTTGAAAAGGATTTCCTTCGCTGGATGCTCTCCGACGGCGCCAGTGCGGCGCTCTTCCAGGATAAGCCCAATGAAGAAGGGTTATCTCTCCGCGTAGACTGGGTAGAAATTCTTTCTTATGCCAACGAACTGGAAACATGTATGTATGCAGGTGCTATCAAAGAATCTGATGGCAACACCAAAGGCTGGATAGACATGACTCCTGACGAATGGGCACAGCACAGCGTTTTCTCCTTTAAACAAGATACCAGACTTCTGGGTAAAAATATTGTTCCTTCCGGAGCGCAGATGTGGAAAGAACTCGTAGAGCGCCACAACATCAACCTGGATGAAATAGATTTCTTCCTGCCTCACCTGTCATCCGAATTTTTCAGATTGAAAATCGATGAAGAGATCACCAGGCTGGGCGTACCTATTACACTGGAAAGATGGTTTACTAACCTCGCACATGTAGGTAATGTAGGCACTGCTTCTCCATACCTGATGCTGGAAGAACTGATGAATACCGGTCGCTTCAAAAAGGGCCAGAAGGTGGTTATGATGGTTCCTGAAAGCGCCCGTTTCTCTTATGCTTATGCTCACATCACTGTGGTGTAAGCCGGACTACTTAAAACTGCTATCATGAAAAAAGAGGAAGTACCGCAGGATGGAGATAACCTGCATGAAGGTACATTCAAACAGATTATGTATGCGGTGGATAACTCGGGCAACTATGTACAAGTGCAGAGTGCAGGCTGGGAGCCTGAGTACATTGCACTGGGTCAGGCCTGGGATGAAGTAAATGAGAAAGTGAAAGCCGCCCGCGCCCGCGTAGAAGCCGGAGAAATAAGTCCTGTGGCCTATTACATGGAGAAGAACCTGATGGATCTGCCGTTACTGGCAAGCTATGTAGGCAAATTCCAGTGGCAGGTGAAAAGACATATGAACCCCGCCGTATTTAACCGCCTCAGCAACAAAATGCTGCAGCGCTATGCCGACGCCTTTAAGATCACTACAGATGATTTAATACATCTTATTTAGTTATTTTTTTATTGAGGTATTTGGTTATTTAAAGTGCGCCGGAGATTGTATAGTAAAATCAATTATAGATCTCCGCTGCACTTTAAATAACCAAATACCTCAATAAAAAAATAACTAAATCACTAAAAAACTATGGACAACATCCAATTCCAGCACACACAGACTGCACATTGCGAAAGCGGCGTTATATCCAACCTGCTGGGACATTATGGCTTACGTATCAGTGAGCCGATGGCCTTCGGTATCGGTGCAGGTATCTTCTTCGGACACCTTCCTTTTGTTAAGGTGAACGGGGTGCCTGGTTCCACCTACCGGATATGGCCCGGCGCTATTTTTCAGCGCGTATGCAAACGTCTGGGTGTGAAAATGGAATCCACCACTTTCTCAACCCCGGAAAAGGGAATGACGGCACTGGACCAGGTGATCAGTACAGGCACTCCTGTAGGATTGCTTTCCAGTGTTTATTATCTACCCTATTTTCCTCCTTCCTACCGCTTTCATTTCAATGCGCATAACCTCGTTGTGTACGGTAAACGCGACGGGCAGTATCTTGTAAGCGACCCTGTAATGGACACCGTTACGGAAATTGACCCCGAAAGCCTGGCGCAAGCCCGCTTTGCAAAAGGGTTTCCGGCCCCCAAAGGAAAAATGTATTATCCTGTACAGGTGCCGGCAAATGCTTCTTTCGAAAAGCCTATCAAGGAAGGCATTGAGCAGGCTTGTCATTACATGCTGAAAATTCCTTTGCCGATGTTCGGGGTAAAAGGTATCCGTTTCCTTGCCAACCGTGTAAAACGTTATCCGGAAAAAGTAGGTGAACGCAGATCTGCCCTGTATCTGGGAAATATCATCAGGATGCAGGAGGAGATAGGAACGGGTGGAGCCGGTTTCCGCTTTGTATATGCCGCTTTTCTGCAGGAAGCAGCCTTGCTGCTGAAAAAGGATGAGCTGTCTGTACTTGCACAGGAGCTGACTCGCACAGGTGATCTGTGGCGTAACTTTGCTTTTTCTGCTGGCCGCGTCTGCAAGAGCAGGACTGTAGACAATGTATCCTACAACGAACTGGGTGAGATGCTGATGCAATGCGCTGCTGCTGAGGAAACATTTTTCCGCAAGCTGGCGCAGGTGAAATTCTGATGAGGTGAATTTTTTCTGAGAATGATGTTACGGGAGATATTTCCCGGCCGATAAATAACCAATTCCTGAAAGGGCATGTCCGGCATAGTAGTAAATAATTTGTATAAAACTTATCAGGGATCAGCAGTACCAACGCTGAAAGGATTGTCCTTTACGTTTTCTGAAGGTAAGATCGCCGGATTGCTGGGACCTAACGGTGCCGGAAAAACCACGACCATCTCGATCCTGTGCGGACTGGTACGTGCCGACAGCGGATCGGTTACGATTCATGGCCTGGCACAGGATGCCGCACACAGAGAAGCCATTAAAAAGATCATTGGTATTGTTCCGCAACAGATAGCATTGTATCCGCAATTGTCTGCTGTACAGAACCTGACCTATTTTGGTAACCTCTATGGAATTAAAGGAAAGGTATTGACGGAGAAGATCATGCATTACCTGGAATTGTTCGGCCTGGAGAAGAGCGCGCACAAAGAGATTCATAAATATTCCGGCGGTATGAAAAGGCGCGCTAACATTATTGCGGCCATCCTGCATGATCCGCGACTCCTTATACTGGATGAACCAACAGCCGGCGTGGATGTGCAGTCGCGCAGCATGATACTTCAGTTTCTGCGCGATTACAACCGGCAGGGAGCCAGTATATTATACACTTCCCATCTGCTGGAAGAAGCACAGTCTATCTGTGATGAGATTGTTATTATGGACGAAGGCAGTATGATTGTAAATGGTCATCCGTTATCACTGATCGCGCTGCACCCGGATTGCGGCAACCTGGAAGATGTATTTTTACACTACACAGGACACTCATTGAGAGATTGATAACTGAAACAATAACACGAAAATAAAAACCAAAGCTGGCACAGCCCGATGCTAAAGACATATGCTCCGTTTCCTGGCAACAATTAGAAAAGAATGGCAACTGTTGTTACGCGACAGAATGGGACTCACACTCCTGTTTGTTATGCCGCTCGTGCTGATCACCGTGATGGCGTTGATACAGGATGCTCCCTTCAAAGACTACCAGGAAGTGAAGTTCGACATCCTCGCGGTAGACAATGATCACGGACGTCTGGGCAGATACATCAGGGAAGGACTGGAAAAAAGCGGGCAATTCAATATCATTGATTCGCTGGAAGGACAGTCACTTACTGCCGGCAAGGCCAGGGAACTGGTGAACGACGGGAAGTACAAAGTCGGGATCATCGTACCTGAAGGATCAACAGCTGCTATTGTAAGCAATGCCAACAGGATTGTGAATGACATCTCACAACGCATGGGAATGAGCATTGCCCTGCCTGTGAAGAAAAATCCGGATTCACTCAATGTAATCATCTACTTTGATCCGGCCGCCAAGAAAGCCTTTAAGGGCGCAATCCATCAGGCAATAGACAACTTCCTGACCCAGGTGGAAACAGACTTCCTGCTGAATCGGATCAAGCAACAACTGCGTAGAAAAGATACCACCGCCACAACGGAAAGTGATACGCTCGCTATCCGTCTCCAGGCTGTTGGATTGAAGGAATATGCAACCGGTTCGCAGAAGCAGGCAGATGTTATATCGAATTCAGTACAACATAACGTCCCGGCATGGAGCATATTCGCCATGTTCTTCATCGTAATACCGATTGCAGGTAACATGATCCGCGAACGGGAAGATGGCAGCCTGCTGAGGATGAAACTGATACCGGGTTCTTATCTCACAGTATTAGCGGGTAAGATGATATTTTTTGTAGGCATCTGCGTCCTGCAGTTTTATCTGATGATGCTGGTTGGGATTTACATTATGCCGCTGCTCGATTTACCCATGCTGGTGATGGGGCAGCATCAGGGAGCATCCCTGTTGGTGGCAGCTGGTATAGGACTGGCAGCAACTGCTTATGGCATTCTGATCGGCACGCTTTTCAAAACGCCTAATCAGGCATTGAATTTCGGGGCTATTTCCATCGTTATATTATCAGCTATCGGTGGTATATGGATTCCACTGGAAGTAATGCCTGCAAAGATGCAGCTGATTGGCCATCTTTCGCCGCTTAGCTGGGGACTGGATGCCATTAATGACATATACCTGCGCAATGGCGATATTGCTTATGTGTGGAAGAATGTGGTCCTGCTGATAGCTACCGGTCTTGCAATGCTGGCAATAGCAGGAGCTGTGGAAAAAAGAAGAATGAACTGATAAATGTTTTCTAAACAATAGTAAAACTGTATTTTTACCGCCTACATGGGCGTTCTCCTTCATGCACGAGGGTGATAAACCTACAACATTATGGAAGAATTAAAAAAGAAACTGAAAGAACAGATCATCGAGGCATTAAATCTCCAGGATACCAAACCGGAGGATATTGATGACAATGCACCATTATTCGGCGATGGGCTGGGCCTCGACAGTATTGATTCCCTTGAGCTGATGGTATTGCTGGAAAGAAACTATCATATCAAAGTGGAAGATCCACGCGAAGGCCGCAAAATCCTTCAGTCTGTTCAGTCCATGGCAGAATTTATCCAATCCAAACAACCCGCATAAGTAAATAGCTTACATGGCGGAAAGAGTGTTTATAACAGGGATGGGAATGATCACCGCCATAGGTGATAATGTAGCCGGAAATTTGGAACAGTTGCGTGCGAAGCGCAGCGGGCTAGGATTTACGGACTATATTGATACCATTTACAAAAATATCCTGCCCGTTGGTGAAGTAAAACATCCCAACGAGGCTTTGTTTGCAAAAGCAGGCGTCTCCGTCCGGGAAGGATATACACGTACCACACTGCTGGGGCTGATAGCTATGCAGGAGGCATTCAGGCAGGCTGGTATCAGCGATGTGCAGCAGGCGCCTACCGGTTTTATCAATGCCAGCACGGTAGGAGGGATGTGTGATACCGAAAAGGTCTACTTTGATATTATCAATCCTGATAAAACAGGATCTTTCCTCAGATACATTGATACACTTGATTGTGCGGACTGTACGCAGCGCATAGCCGACATTGTTGGGTTTACGGAACATATCGCCACGATCAGTACAGCCTGCTCCTCTTCAGCTAATGCACTCATGTTTGGTGCGCGCATGATCAGGCAGGGAATGTTGCCCCGCATGGTCTGTGGTGGTACGGAAGCGCTGACGCGGTTTACACTGAATGGGTTCAATTCTCTCAAGAATGTAGATAAACAGTTTTGTCGTCCTTTCGATCAGCAGCGTACCGGTTTAAACCTGGGAGAAGGCGCAGCATATCTCGTATTGGAAAGTGAATCCTTTGCAAGAGCCAACAACAGCTGTATCCTCGCAGAACTGAGCGGATACTGCAATACCAACGAAGCATTCCATCCTACTTCGCCCTCACCTGATGGCGACGGGGCTTATGAAGCCATGAGAACCGCGCTGGCTATGAGCGGCCGCAGCCTGGAAGAAGTGGACTATATCAATGTACACGGAACTGCCACACTGAATAATGACGTGTCTGAAGGAAAAGCGTTGGAGAGAATGTTCGGGACTAATGTTCCGCTGTTCAGCTCCACCAAACCTTTCACCGGGCACACCCTGGCGGCAGCCGGTGCAATAGAAGCCATTTATGCAGTGTTGGCTATACAAAACAGGCTGATATTCCCCAATCTCAATTTTTCTGAAAAAATGGAAGAACTGAACATTTCTCCGGTAACGGAGCTGATAGAAGATCATCCTGTAAATAATGTTATCTCAAACTCATTCGGCTTTGGAGGAAACAATGCCTCCCTGGTGATCAGCAAATATGAAGGTTAAGTGTTACATACAAGGAATGGCGGCTATTTCCCCACAACATACTTTTGACGGGGATATATTTTCTGCACCGCTGGTACATACGGACCGCAACCTGTTTGCCTGTATTGAACCGGATTACAAGCCGTTTATTCCTGCCAACAGCCTGCGCCGCATGACACGTATGCTGAAGATGGGTCTCACCGCTGCTATCAGATGTGTGCAGGACAGTGGCATAACTGCGCCAGGACCAATTGTTACCGGCACGGGCAAAGGAAGTTTGCAGGATACGGAAAAGTTCATCAAGGAAATCGAGCAGTACAAAGAAACGGCGCTGAACCCCACGCCATTTATTCAATCCACCTACAATTCAGTGAATGGCCTGATCGCGCTGCAACAACAGTGTACAGGCTATAATAATACATTCGTACATCGTGGTTTCTCTTTCGAGAATGCGTTGCTGGACAGTATAATGCTTCTTGCGGAAGGAGCGCCACATACACTTACCGGTGCTTTTGAGGAGATCACCGCGGAACATTTCTATATCAAAAGCCGTATCGGTCACTGGAAGCAGGAGCAGATAGACAGTCGCGAACTATATGCTCATTTGTCTCCCGGTAGCATTTCCGGTGAAGGAGCAGCGTTCTTTTTACTGACGGGTACGCCTACACAGCAAAGCCAGGCTTCTATTACTGGTTTCAGGATGCTCTACAAACCTGCTGCCGACAAACTTCGGGCTGTGCTGCAGGAAATGGGCGCTGGCACAGACCTGATCATTACCGGCCGCAACGGGGATAGCAATTACGAACATTATTACAGGGAGGTTGATGCATGTTTCCCTGCCCTCACACAGGTGCCGTTCAAGCATCTCTGCGGTGAATATGATACTGCGGGTGCATTCGGTCTGTGGCTGGCTGCCGGCATACTGAAAGCGCAGCAATTGCCCGGTCAATGGTATCCCATGCCGTTGCAACTGCCAGCGCATATTAATTCCATTCTGTTTTACAATCATTTTCAGGGAGAGCAGCACGTAATCATGCGGCTGGAAAGGGTTTAGCTCATCTGATTTAGCTGAGGTATTTAAATATTGTAATTCGTCAGTCACTGTCTGACGAATTACAATATTTTTTTATCATCCACCTCGCTCTATCTACTATGATCTATTCATTATCACTTTACTCATTCATAAGTCAAAATAAAAATGGCTGAGACATAAGATCTGCTTACATCTCAGCCATTTGATAGTTTGATGCATTTTACAACCGGTATACCGGGTATCTCATATATCCGGGTTCTGCGTAAGGTGAGTTTTTGTATATGAAATCAAGTTGTGCAGATGCACTTTTGGCAAAAGAGCTATCTGCTGATTTCTTTTGATTCAATTGTGTCTGCAATTCCGGATGTTCTTTCAGGTATTCTGCAGCAGTATCCTCAAATACGTAGGAGGAGTAGCCTTCTTTCTGACCTAATATAGCATCAAAGAAGTTCCATGCAAAGAAAGAGTCGCCGGCTGTTGGCTCAAGCGTTTCCATGAGATAGCGGTTTCCCGGCTGATTGAGTGGTATATAATAATCACCTTTCAGGAAATGTATGGAATCCTTACTTGTAGTTACTTTGATGTCGGTATGCAAATAGTGTTTTTCATAAGGCCGCGGGTAGGTTTTGAAATCGGCTATATGATATACTTCCACGAGGATGGTGGTATCTTTGTTAAGGCGCTGCATATGAATGTGGTTATTCCGGAGCAGATCAATTACCGCCCACCAGCCTTGCGGAATAATATAGGCCTTGGGTTTATCCACGAAATTACCGGGCTCCGCGTAGTTATAAAACTTTATCTGCTTTTCATATGGTTGCTTACGGTCGTAATAAAGACGGGAGAGGCCGGAAATATCACTTGGTTTATGTCCGGAGGTAAAGCCTTTGAAGGTGATGAGGCTGTATTTGTTCATATCGAATTTCCAGGAGAGAGGAAAGCGTTGCTGTGTGCTGGCTGCTTGCTTGGCTTGATCGCGCAGCTGGCGGATGTCTTCGCTATGCTCACCGGTGAACTGTATGAATGACTGCATCAGGGCATAGGTGGCTTTCACCCTTTGTGGGTAGGGTTTCAGCATATGTGTTTCGGGTACGAAGCCGAAAGTATGGAACAAGGTGGTATAACCGGAGGAGTACCTGGGAAGATCTGAGAACTCTACCCAGCCGCTGTCTGGTGTTTCATCGAAGTGATTGACGTAAGGAACGAGGTCATAGCCTTTCTCCTTCATGAGCTTATACAGACCTGGCTCAAAGGTGTTGTGCAGGAACTGCCCCATAGGGCCGCCGAGTTTACCGTACTGGGTACTCAGGAGGGTGATGATATGTTGGTAGTCAGCCCCGTTGCTTACGTGGTTATCCACAAAAACGTCAGGGTCAATGAGATGGTATATCTGTTGGAAACTGCGGGCATTCTTTGAATCTGCTTTGATGAAATCGCGGTTCAGGTCGAGGTTCTGGGCATTGCCGCGGGAACCGAAAGCGTCAGGTCCGTTTTGGTCCACACGGTACCAGGGGGAGCGGTTCAATACGCCGCCGATGTTGTAAACAGGGATTACAGCCAGGATCACATTACCGGGCAGGGAGGCTTTTCCCTGGGCAATATCGCGGAGCAGCATCATAGATGCATCAATGCCATCAGGTTCGCCAGGATGGATGCCATTGTTGATGAGGATAATCCGTTTGTTTTTTTTGTGAAGACTGTTAAAGGCGAAGTCCTTTTGCGGGGAATAAGTGACCAGGTGGAGAGGATATCCGGCATCGGTACTACCTATTTCACGAATATTGATCTGAGGGTAGCGTTTGGCTAATTGCTGGTAATAGGTGATAACTTCCTGGTAGGTGGCGGTTTCACGACCACTGGTTTTTTCAAACCGCGTAGTGAAATCCTGGCCGTTGGCGGCCATTGCCCATAGTGAAGCAATGGCTATCAATAAGTTTCTCATAAGAACATTTATAAATATAAAAGTGACCAGAAAAACAAAAAGCCCTTCCTTTGCGAGGAAGAGCTGTAAATATTGTTACTGAAAAGTAATTACGCTAAAGTCTGAACTCTTTTAGCCAGCTTGCTTTTCAGGTTTGCAGCCTTGTTCTTGTGAATAACGTTACGTTTAGCCAGCTTATCGATCATAGATGCTACTTCAGATAATTCTTTCTCCGCTGCCGCTTTCTCTGTTATTGCCTTCAGATCACGGATGGCATTACGGGTAGTTTTACCGTAGTAACGGTTACGCTCATTGCGTTTTCTGCTTTGACGTACGTCTTTTTTCGTTGCTTTATGATTTGCCATTTTTCAAATTTCAAGTTTCGGACGGCAAAGGTAAGGATATTCCATTTACAAAACAAACTAATTGTAAGTTTTCCGTCTTACTACAAAAGTACACATTTTTAAAACTATCTGTTTCATGGCTTAAGAGTTCATTATTTTCTCATTTTTTCCACTCTCTGTATCGAAAAACGAACGATATTTGCAATCCCATATATTAATATATCGGGACATCAACAGAAAAGTATTTGAACTGAAGATCAGCAAAACTCGTTGTAAATGAAGGACTTCTCATTTGTCACCAACTCACATCCTGCTTACATTGAATCGTTATACCAGGATTTCCTCAAAGATCCCAATTCTGTAGACCCTGATTGGGTAAAGTTTTTTGAAGGATTTGATTTCGCGGTATCCAATACCAACGGCAAAGCGGTTAGCGCAGCCGCTGGAGCAGCAGGAGGGGCATTGCCAGTGAGCGGTGATCAACTGACTAAAGAATTGGGCGTATACCGTCTGATCCAGGCATATCGTAAGAAAGGCCATCTCATTGCCAAAACCAACCCCATCCGCGAAAGAAAGGACAGAAGGGCTAATCTTGATCTGGGCAGCTATGGCCTCACAGACGCTGATCTTAAAACAGAATTCTTTGCCGGTACCACCATTGGCCTTGGCAAAACAACACTGGAAAATATTGTAGCCCGCCTGGTAAAGGTGTACGCCGGTTCGGTTGGGATTCAATACACTTATATCAACGACCGCGATAAAGCAAAATGGCTGGAAAAGGAATTCGAAACCATTATGACCCAGCCGCTGTCGCTTGAACAACGTCGACGCATTCTGCAGAAGCTGAACCAGGGTGTAATCTTCGAAAAATTCCTGCACACAAAATATATTGGTCAGAAACGCTTCGGCCTCGAAGGTGGCGAGTCTACTATTCCTGCGCTGGATGCTATGCTCAACGTTGCCGCTGAATATGGCGTTCAGGAATCTGTGATCGGTATGGCACATCGTGGCCGCCTCAATGTGCTGGCCAATATCCTCGGCAAAACTTACGAACAGATCTTCAATGAATTTGAAGGCCTGGCCGTCCCCGATATGACAATGGGAAGCGGTGATGTGAAATACCATCTGGGCTTCCGTTCACTGGTGGATACTGCATCCGGTAAAAAGGTGAACCTTCAGCTGATGCCCAATCCATCTCACCTGGAAGTAGTGGATCCTATCGTAATTGGCTTTGCACGCAGTAAAGCCGATGTGATCTACAACAGCGACTATGATAAGATACTGCCGATCCTGATCCATGGCGATGCCGCCGTTGCAGGTCAGGGCATTGTATATGAAGTGGCACAGATGAGTAAGCTCAAAGGCTACTATACCGGAGGTACTATTCATTTCGTGATTAACAACCAGATCGGTTTTACCACCGACTTTGATGATGCACGTTCTTCCGATTATTGTACCAGCGTTGCTTCTATTGTACAGGCGCCTGTATTCCATGTGAATGGCGATGATGCTGAAGCCGTGGTGAAGGTATCTCAGCTGGCAGCACGTTACCGCCAGGAATTCAATGAGGATATCTACATAGATATGGTATGCTACCGTAAACATGGCCACAACGAAGGGGATGAGCCTAAGTTTACACAACCAAGTCTCTATGCACTGATCGATAAACATCAGAATCCGCGTGAAGTATATACTCAGTATCTGCTGAACAACGGTGAATCCGACGCACAGGCACTGGCCAAAGAAATGGAGAAAGGCTTCTGGGATGACCTGCAAGCCCGACTGGATGAAGTGAAACAACATCCGCTGCCTTACGCTAACCAGAAACCCGAAGAGTGGTGGCAGGCACTGCGCAAAGCCACTCCACAGGATTTCGAAGCATCTCCGGCTACTGCTATCTCTGAAGCTGACTTCAAACGCCTGTTTGACGGCCTGATGAAATGGCCCGAAACCTTTGTGCCGCTCCGCAAAGTGAGCAAACTGCTCCAGGATAAAATCAAGCTGTATCAGGAGGAAGGTAAGGTAGACTGGGCAACCGGTGAACTGCTTGCCTATGCAAGCCTTCTCATCCAGGGAAAAGATGTGAGAATGAGTGGTGAAGATGTTAAACGTGGTACCTTCTCCCATCGTCATGCCGTATTATTCGACGAGAATACCAACGAAACCTATAACCGCCTGAACAACTTCCAGGAAGACCAGGGTAAATTCAGAATCTACAACTCCCTGCTCAGTGAGTACGGCGTTCTCGGATTTGAATACGGCTATGCAATGGCCACGCCTAACAGCCTGGTGATCTGGGAAGCACAATACGGCGACTTTGTGAACGGTGCACAAACTGTAATTGATCAATATATCAGTAGCGCTGAACAGAAGTGGACAACGCAGAACGGCCTGGTAATGCTGCTGCCACATGGTTATGAAGGCGGTGGACCAGATCATTCCAATGCACGCCCTGAGCGTTTCCTGCAACAATGTGCAGAAGAAAATATGGTGATAACCAATATCACAACCGCCGCTAACTTCTTCCATGCACTGCGCCGCCAGCTGACATGGCAGTTCCGTAAACCGCTGATCAACTTCTCACCGAAAGCAAACCTGCGTCATACAGGTGCTTACTCCGCTGTGGAAGAGTTCACCCAGGGTGGTTTCAAGGAAGTACTGGATGATCCGTTCATCACAGATGCTTCAGTAGTGAAGAAAGTATTGCTGTGTACAGGTAAAATGTATTTTGATCTGAGCGACAAACAAATTAAAGAAGAACGTAAAGATGTAGCCATCGTTCGCCTGGAACAGCTGTATCCGCTGCCTGTTAAACAACTGGAAGCCATTGCTCAGAAATATAAAGGCGCTACTTTCTTCTGGGTACAGGAAGAACCGCTGAATATGGGCGCTGCAGCTTACCTGCAGATGAACCTGAAGCAGATCAACTATGGTGTTATCAGCCGCAACCCAAGCGCATCTACAGCTACCGGTTATGCAAAAGTGCATGCCCGCGAACAGCAGCAGATCATCGATACAGCGTTTAACATCTAGTAAAAATTGCAAACTATAAACTGAAATAGAAAATAATTGTTGTTAGTGAACGTATCTGCTTACAGTCGTTCACTAACAATAATCACCATCAACTGAATAAATATGGTTATCGAAATCAAAGTCCCTACGGTAGGAGAATCTATTAGCGAGGTAACAATTGCAAAATGGTTGAAGAAAGACGGAGATTATGTGCAGCAGGACGAGGTATTATGTGAAATGGAATCAGAGAAGGCAACCTTTGAACTGAATGCAGAGAAAGCAGGTATCCTGAGAATTGCCGCACAGGAAGGCGCTACACTGAAAATCGGTGATGTAGCCTGCACAATTGATACGGATGCAGCTGCACCAGCCCAGGGCGCAACTGCTGCTCCTGCGCCAGCAACACCTGCTGCAGAACCAGTCCCTGCAGCGGCCACCCCTGCAGCACCAGCAGTTAATAAAGGAACCGTTGACATGAAGGTGCCTACAGTAGGAGAGTCTATCAGTGAAGTAACACTGGTGAAATGGATAAAGAAAGATGGTGACTACGTTGAGCGTGATGAGGTAGTATGCGAACTGGAATCAGAAAAAGCAACTTTTGAACTGAATGCTGAAGAAGCCGGAGCACTGATCCTTGTTGCTAAAGAAGGCGATGTTCTGAAGATCGGTGACGTAGTTTGTAAGATTGATACAAGTGTTGCAAGACCGGCTGGTAAAGCTGCTCCTGCTGCAACACAGGCCCAGCCGGCTAAAGCAGCTGCGCCTCAGCCGCAACAGGCTCCTGTTACCACTATCCCCAATGATATTAAGGCTACTCCTGTAGCAGCAGCCGTGATTGCTGACAAACATGTAGATGCCGCTACCATCAAAGGTTCTGGCGCAAATGGTAAGATCAGGAAAGACGATGTGTTTGCTGCGTTGCAGAATCCCGGCGTGGCACTTGGCCAGGAACTGTTCAGCCGCGTAGAACGCCGCGAGAAAATGAGCAACCTGCGCAAAACCGTTTCCCGTCGCCTCGTAGAAGCCAAAAATACTACCGCTATGCTCACTACCTTTAACGAGGTAGACATGACCAACATCATGGAGCTGCGCGCCAAATACAAAGAAGTGTTCAAAAAGCAACACGAGGTGAACCTCGGCTTTATGAGCTTCTTCACCAAAGCCTGCTGTTTTGCATTACGGGAGTTCCCTGCTGTAAATGCCTACATCGACGGCGAAGAACTGGTATACCACGATTACTGTGATATCTCTATCGCAGTGTCTGCACCGAAAGGATTGGTGGTACCGGTAATCCGCAACGCTGAAAGCCTGGACATGGCCGGTATCGAAAAAACCGTACTGGAACTGGCTACTAAAGCGCGTGAGAACAAACTTACCATCCCGGAAATGACCGGCGGTACCTTTACCATTACCAACGGTGGTGTATTCGGCTCTCTGATGAGTACCCCGATCATCAACATTCCTCAGTCTGCGATCCTTGGTATGCACAAGATCCAGGATCGTCCGATGGCTGTCAACGGTCAGGTCGTGATCCGTCCGATGATGTACATCGCGCTGAGCTACGATCACCGCATCATTGATGGGCGTGAATCAGTAAGCTTCCTGGTAAGAGTGAAAGAAATGCTGGAAAACCCTGAACAACTGCTGTTCGGTAAAGATCCGCTGAAAGCGCTCCTGAAATTGTAGTCTGATTTAGTTTTAATAATGTAAGATCCCATCCGTGTCACGCGGATGGGATTTTTTTTGAATGCTGGCGTAGCCTCGATGACGAAGCAACTACTTATCTTTGTTCTATGACTCGTTGGGAAAATTACCTGTTATCTGCAGAAAAAATTATTGACCTATATAAGGGAGAGCTACCCTTGCATCATTTCCTGAAAACTTTTTTCAAACAACATCCGCAGATGGGAAGCCGTGACAGACGCTGGATTTCCCAACTGGTATATCATTACTTCCGCCTGGGGCACTGGCAGCTGCAGATGGATGTAAAGACACGCATGCTCATGGGGGCATTTCTCTGCGAAACGAAACCCAATGAATTGCTTGCTAACCTGAAGCCGGAATGGAACGCGCAGGTACAGCTGCCGTTGATGGAGAAGTTACAGGCCGCAGATGCCACTTCATTAACACCTGCTGCTTTGTTTTCTTTTATCGATGAGTTGTCTCCTGATATCGATGCTAACACTTTCGCCTATACGTTTCTGCAGCAACCTGGATTATTCATTCGTATCCGCAACAACAAACTGAGTAAAGTATTGCCGCTGCTGGATCAGGCGGCAGTATCCTATGAGGTGGCTGATAATAAAACAACGGTGGCGCTGCCTAATGGTACCAAAATAGAAACGTTGCTGCCGGAGAAGAGTTGGTACGAAATACAGGATGCATCCAGTCAGCAGACAGGCTTGCTGTTGCATCCCCGGAAAAATGAAAGCTGGTGGGATTGCTGCGCCGCCAGTGGAGGTAAATCTATACTCCTGAAAGACCAGCGCCCCGATGTACAGTTACTGGTCACTGATGTACGGAGGTCCATCCTCGACAACCTGCAGCAACGTTTTGCTGCCGCAGGCATAAAGCAATACGAGTCGCGCGTAGCAGACCTTGCGGCCGATAACTTCCCTGCCACTATGGGCAAACGGGAATTTGACGGTATCATTCTCGATGCGCCCTGCAGTGGGTCTGGTACCTGGGGCCGCACACCTGAAAGTCTGCGTTTTTTCCAAAAGGAGGAGATCCTGAAATATCAGCAATTGCAAAAGCGTATAGCTCATAATGTAATACCCTTCCTGAAAAAGGGCGGATCGCTGATTTATATTACCTGTTCTGTATTTCGTCAGGAGAATGAAGAGGTAATAAATTATATAGAAGAGATCAGTGGGTTGAGAAAGCAGGAGGGCGGTATCATTGCCGGCTACGGCAAGGGCGCAGATACGATGTTTGCAGTGAGACTTGCCTGATATTTCTATTATAAATTCTTTCCTATGATTATAGGGACTGCCAAGGACAAATCGATCGTTGTGGATATTCTCGCAGAATCTTACGACGATAACGAAACGATTAATGAAACCATTTTGCCTTCAAAACGGAAGGAAAGACTGCGCGGACTGATGGAATATTCTATAGAAGCAGCTCTGACCGCTGGTAAGGTCTGTCTGTCTGATGATCGGCAAGCAGTGGCACTGATCCTTTTTCCTGATCACAGCAGGCCTGTTTTGAGAAGTATTTATCTCGATATCCAATTGCTTTTTAGAATAACTGGTTGGCGCAGGGCATTAAAAGCACTCAGCAGAGAAAAAATGCAGTTAAGAAACTACGTCCCCATCAACACGTGTACCATCTCTGGTATCTGGGTGTACGTAAAGCCGCTGCTGGAAAAGGAACCGGAACGAGCCTGATCAATGAATTGATAGAGGATGCCAAAGCGGCGGACAGGCCCATCTATGTCGAATCAAGAATAGAAAGCAATACCGCATGGTATAAGAAACGTGGTTTCCGGCTTTACTACGAGCTGTATCACGCAGGCAGACACTGGAGCTGCCTGCGGATAGAAAATCATAACCAATTTCAGGAAGCCTATACCTGAAAATGTTTGCTCACCATATTATCATAGGTAGCATCCGGTAGTATCCTCTTTAAAAACACAGACAGCTTTTCCAGCGGTCGTCCGATCCGGTAGCACCGTTTTACCTTTTTACTATTGATGATCTTCTCGATAAACACGGCGGCCTTTTGCGGATCAAGGCCCGTGGCTACACTTTCCTTGATGATGCTGTGCGTTCTCTCCCAGCTTTCAGTGTAAGCCGCACCGGAAGGTAATTGTGTGACCATTCTGTTGTCGTTGATGGCGGTGTTGAAGCCTCCGGGTTGTACATAGCAAGCCTGGATGCCAAATGGCGCCACTTCCAGCCTGATAGCCTCCGTGATCCTGTCTACCGCCGCTTTGCTGGCGCTGTATGCCGCCCGGTAAGGTAGCCCGTTTTCAGATGCGATAGAACTGATATTGATGATCAGTCCCTTCTTTTGTTGTCGCATATAAGGCAAAGCCTGCTGGCATGTACGCAGTACGCCCAGCACATTGGTGTCGATAATCTTGAAGAGATCTGCTGTTGACAGATATTCAGCTGGTCCTACCAGCCCCAGTCCGGCATTATTGATCAGCACATCTATTCTGCCCTGTTCACGGATAATGGCGTCAATGGCCTGCCGGATACTTTGTTCATCCTGAACGTCCATCTGCAACATCTTGCAGGCAGGATTCGGCTTGGCCGGTTTGCGGCTGGTGCCATACACGATATGTCCTATAGTAGTCAGATGAGTGGCAATTGTTTCTCCAAGACCGGAGCTGGCGCCTGTAACTAAGATAATTTTCTGCATAAAAATTTAAAAGTAACTGGGTGCGGTACCTGTATTTACCGGCCGGAAACCAGCCATGACGCAAGGTACTACTTATAAAGGAGTATAAATATACTGCTAAAGGCGTATTGTTTTTTGCCTGGGAGCAAGCCATTTTTGTGTCATCATCATTTTATCAAGCTCCAAACAAAGGAAACCCACAATGATGAAAAAAACATTGGTTGTCTGCAGTAATGTGATGCAGTTATGTCTTAATATGAAAATTAACCGGCTAAAGCCCGCTTCTCCTTCCGCCATCAGAGTTGCAGTGTTACACTGGAATACAAAGTTCCTGAGCTGGTAATTCAGAAAGACACAGAAAAATTTCTATACTACAATTCATTATTCAGCTATTAACAGCTGCAGGCAACCAACGTCAGACGACGTCCTGTTTCAATATACTCCACATGTTTATGTCGAGGAACTTGCTATCCCACTGCATCCAGTGCCGAAGCAGTCCTTCAAATCTGAAACCGTTTTTCTCCAGTACTTTCTCAGATGCCGCGTTACCAGGCATGACCTCAGCCTCAATCCTGTCCAGCGCCAGTTCATGAAAACCATACTGTATTACCTCCCGGATTGCTTCACTGGCAAGACCTTTATTCCACCATTCATGCGCCAACTCATAGACGATAACGCCGCGGTGCCCGCGGATATAGCTGTTATAACCTGCGGTACCAATCAGTTCCGGGCTATTTTTCAGTGAAATACCCCACCTGATGGCTGTTTTGTCCTTATAGCGTTGATGAAACCGGTGAATAACTGGCACAATGTCTTTCTCTTCCTGTAACGGGACAACATTGTAATATTCTGTTACCCGGCTGTCTGTAAAAAGGCGGAAAAGCTCTGGGGCCTGACCGGGAGTAATCTCTGTCAGGTTGAGTCTCGCGGTATGCAGGGTAGGGAAGGTGTCAGAGAAAATAGACATATATGAATTTAGGGATTTTTTTATTTCGTTATGTAGTTATTTATAAATGCGGAGATTGATAATCTGTTAATATAACATAATCTCCGCCGCATTTATAAATAACTACATAACGAAATAAAAAAATCCCTAAATATTAATGGATGGCGCCCCTCTGGATGATGCCACCTGCAATCACGTCGTCGCCTTCGTAGAATACAGCAGATTGTCCAGGTGCAATACCTTTCACATTCTCATAGAAATTCACCCTGACGCGTCCGTTCTCATTGTACAGTACGCTGAGCGCGCCGGGATCTTTATAACGGATTTTAGTTACCGCCTCAAAACCTTCAGGGATGGTTTCGTATTTACCCATATTGAGGCCGCTTACATACATTTCATTCTTCCGCAGCTCATCTTCATCACCCAATACAATCGTATTAGTTTCCGGAATGATCTCCGTAACGAACACCGGACGTCCAAGGGCAATTTCAAGCCCCTTACGCTGGCCGATTGTATAAAAAGGATAACCTTTGTGCTTGCCCACAATACTACCGTCAGCCAGCACGAAATTACCGCCGTTCACTTTATCTTCCAGTCCGTCTACTTTACGTTTCAGAAAACCGCGGTAATCATTGTCAGGCACAAAGCATATTTCATAGCTTTCTGCTTTCTTGGCCAGTTCCGGGTAACCGAAGTCAAAGGCCATCTGCCTGATCGCCGTCTTACGGTAATTACCAAGGGGCAACAGTGTCCGTGATAAGACATCCTGCTGGATACCCCAAAGTACATAACTCTGGTCTTTGGTTTCGTCTATGCCTTTGCTGATAACAAATCTGCCATTGTCATGCTGGCGAATCTGTGCATAGTGGCCTGTTGCAATAAATTCACAATCCATTGCGTCAGCACGCTTCATCAGCGCGCGCCATTTGATATGAGTATTGCACAACACACAAGGATTGGGCGTGCGTCCTGCAATATATTCCTCCACAAAATTGTTGATCACAAAGTCGCCAAACTCATCCCGGATATCCAGCACAAAATGCGGAAACCCATGATGCACCGCCGCTGCACGGGCATCGTTGAATGAGTCGAGATTACAGCAGCCGGTCTCCTTTTTACTGGAACCAGCGCTAGCATAATCCCAGGTTTTCATGGTGATACCCACCACTTCATACCCCTGTTCATGCAGCATCAGGGCGGTAACAGTACTGTCTATACCGCCACTCATAGCTACCAGCACTTTACCATGCTTGCTCATTTGAAAAAAGTTTAAGGATGCAAATTTACATAAAATCCAGCCAACAGTCATCCGGAGGATATTGATAGAAACAATGACCGGATCGGATTTATTTATGTTAATAAAGAATATGAAAATGAAGAGAAAGCACTTTTTTTTGAGAAATATCTAAATATCAAAATAAAAAAGTAAAAAAATCCCAAATGTAAGCCGGGTATTATATATTTATGGGGAAAGCAACCTATTTAGCATAATTTAGTCGCGATGCTACATATTTTAAATAAACAGTATATACTTGAACACGCAGATTCTGGTGTTCGTGAAGAATTTTTCTCCTTCCCGGAAAAGATACTGCAATTTGGAACCGGCGTGCTCCTACGCGGTCTGGTCGATTATCTGGTTGATAACGCCAACAGACAAGGCGTCTTTCAGGGCCGCATCGTGGTAGTTAAATCCACTGATGGAGATACCGGCGAATTCAGCAATCAGGATAACCTCTTCACTACGCATATCAAAGGCATTGCCCAGGGAGAACTGGTTGATGAAAAAGTAATCAACTCTTCTATTAGCCGGGTTTTGCAATCGAATGCAGATTGGGGAGCTATATTAGAAGCAGTCCACCAGCCACAGTTACAGGTCATTATTTCCAATACCACAGAAGTAGGGATACAATATGTGGAAGAGAAAATAACGACCGCAGCGCCGGCATCTTATCCCGGGAAGTTACTGGCAGTACTGTGGGAGCGGTATAACCACTTCAAAGGCAGCAGCGGCAGCGGTTTTGTGATTGTGCCAACTGAGCTGGTAGTGGATAATGGCCGGCTGCTGAAGGAGATAGTAATGAAACTCGCTGTTTACAACACTATGCCGGAAGTGTTCATCCAATGGATCGATGCAGAGAACCGCTTCTGTAATTCATTGGTAGACCGCATCGTACCAGGGAAGCCGCGAAACCTGGCGGAACAGGAACAGCAGGCAGGTTATGCAGATAAACTGTGGATCGAGGTAGAGCCCTTCCTGCTTTGGGCTATAGAGGGAGAGGAATATGTGAAGTCAGTGATGTCTTTTCACAAAAGCGATCCGCGTATGCTGATAGCTCCCAGCATCGTGCCTTTCCGCGAACAGAAACTGCGCATTCTGAATGGAAGCCATACGGCCGCCGTACCACTGGCTTTTCTGGCTGGCCTCAATACAGTATATGAATGCACGCAGCATGAGTTTATGGGCCAATTCTTCCGCGAAACCATACTGCACGAGATATTACCCACCATTGAAGCCATCTGCCCGCAAGCGCCCGCTTTTGCGCAGGATGTGCTGGACCGTTTTGCCAACCCGTTCATAGAGCATAAGCTGATAAGCATTACTTTCCAGGAGAGCTCAAAAATGAATGCACGTAACGTACGCACATTGGTTCGTTACTATGAACAACATAAATCGCTGCCTCATCATATGTGCCTGGGATTTGCCGCCATGCTGCTTTTCCTGAAGCCGGTACGTAGTGAAGCCGGTAAATACTATAGCAACCGTGGACATGAAGAATATGTTATTACAGATGATAACGCCGGCATTTTTGCCGCATACTGGCAACAGTGTGTGTCTGCCGAAGAGCTGGTGAAACATGTTTGCGCTGACACGCGTCTTTGGGAAACTGATCTCACCTCCATCCCGGGATTTGCTGCTGCTGTAGCGGCGCACCTGCAGGAGTTGCAGAAAGATGGCGTAAAACAATATATGCATCTGCTTAAACAGAAAATTTAATACAGCAATATGAAGGGATTTTTGACAGACGATTTTTTGCTCCGGACAGAAACGGCGAAACGATTATATTTTGATTATGCGCAGTCCATGCCGGTAATTGATTACCACAACCATCTTCCACCGGATGAAATTGCAGAAAACAAAACCTTTGAAACCCTTACCGCCATTTGGCTGAAGGGCGATCACTATAAATGGCGAGCCATGCGTGCCAATGGCGTTGCTGAGGAATATATAACGGGTAACACTGACGATTATACGAAGTTCAGACACTGGGCAGCTACCACTCCCTATACCATGCGTAACCCACTTTATCACTGGTCACACATGGAGCTGCGTAACCCTTTTGGTATCACTGATCTGCTGAACGAACAGAGCGCAGAGAAAATCTATCATGCCTGTAACGCACAATTGCCACAGCTTTCTACCCAGACAATGCTACATCACTTTAAGGTAGAAACACTTTGTACTACTGATGATCCTACAGACTCGCTGGTGCATCACAGGGCAATTGCAGCAAAGCCTATTGGCATCAGGGTCCTCCCTACCTTCAGACCGGATAAAGCTATGGCTGTGGAAAACCCCGCCGTGTTCAACGCTTTTGTGAATAAACTGGCAGAGGTGACCGATACAGATATTCATACTTACGATCAGCTGCTCGAAGCGCTGCATCAACGCCATACTTATTTTCATGAAAGCGGTTGCCGTCTGAGTGATCATGGCATCAACACTTTTTATTTCTCTCCATCCGGAAAGCAGGAACTGGAGGCGATTTTTAGCAACGCCCGCAATAACCGTAAAATAACACCCTATGAGAGCGCACAGTTCAAAACTGCCGTGTTACTGGCCGTGTGCGAATGGAATCATGACAGAGGTTGGGCGCAGCAGTTTCACGCCGGCGCTATCCGTAACAACAACTCGCGGTTGTTGCAGCAACTGGGTGCAGATGCAGGCGTAGACTCTATCGGCGACTGGAATATGGCGGAAGCAATGAGCGCCTTCTTTGATGCGCTGGATAAGAAAGACAAGCTCACAAAAACCATCATCTATAATCTGAATCCCGCCTATAATGAAGTGTTTGCCACAATGGCCGGCAACTTCCAGGATGGGACTGTGCCGGGTAAGATCCAGTTTGGTTCCGGCTGGTGGTTCATGGACCAGAAGGATGGTATGGAGAAACAGATAAATGCCCTGAGTAATATGGGACTGCTCAGCCGCTTTGTAGGCATGCTTACCGATTCCAGAAGTTTTCTATCTTTTCCACGTCATGAATATTTTCGTCGTATTTTGTGTAACCTTATTGGCAATGATATAGAGAACGGTGAACTGCCCAATGATATTCCCTGGCTGGGGAAGATGGTACAAGATATTTGTTACTACAACGCAAAAGCATATTTCGGATTTTAAATGAAGCCTGTAAAAGTTATTACATTCGGAGAGATATTATTACGTCTGTCTCCCGTACTTGCACAACACAATGCCGCTATATACGTGGGTGGCGCAGAGGCCAATGCCGCTGCAGCGCTGGCACAATGGGGCACGCCTGTGGCCTATATCAGTAAGGTGCCGGAAAACGGATTGTCTAAAGAAGTACTGCAACAGCTGACTGATCGTGGTATCCATACAGACAGAATGTTATGGGGTGGCGACCGCATCGGGATTTATTACCTGGCGCAGGGTAGCGACCTTAAACACGCTGAGGTGGTATACGACCGTAAATATTCATCATTCAGTCAGATAAAGCCCGGCACAGTTGATTGGGACGCACTGCTCGGTGATGCAGCATGGTTTCACTGGAGTGCTATCACGCCTGCATTGAATGCAGATGCAGCTGAGGTTTGTAAGGAAGTTCTGGAAGCCGCCACACGCAGGGGTATGATCATCTCTACTGATCTCAATTACCGCAGCAAACTATGGCAGTATGGTAAGCAGCCTGCCGATATTATGCCGGAACTCACCGCCTATTGCGATGTAATCATGGGTAACATATGGGCCGCCAATAATATGCTGGGTACCGCACTTGATAACACTGCGCTGGGAGCAGATACAAAAGCAGTTTATCTTGAACAGGCAGAGAAGACAGCACGTGAAATAACGGAAAAATATACACGCTGCAAACGGGTAGCTTTTACTTTTCGTTTCAGTCATGCTGCCACACATAACCTGTATTACGCATTTTACTATAACAATGGCCAGGTCTGTATTTCACGGGAGTATGAAACAAGTGATGTAGTGGACCGTGTAGGCAGTGGCGATTGCTTTATGGCTGGCCTGATACATGCGCAGCTGCAGGGAAAGGATGATCAACAGATCATTTCTTATGCAGCAGCAGCAGCTTATTCCAAATTTTTTGTGAAGGGAGATTTCAATACTACTTCCGAAGCGGATATTTTAAAATTGATTTAAGTATGGCACCGAAACCTGAAACTATTATATCAGCCTTTGAACGAAGCGGCATCATTCCGGTTTTTTATCACGACGATGCAGAGGTGTGCATGGAAGTGCTGCAGGCCTGCTACGACGGCGGGTTACGTGTTTTTGAATTTACCAGCAGGGGACCAAATGCCCGTAAGAACTTCAGTAAACTGCTGGAAATGAAACAGTTAACCATGCCTGATCTGTACCTGGGCATCGGTACTATCAAAAATGGAGCGGACGCCGCGGCCTTCACTACGCTGGGAGCAGATTTTATTGTATGCCCTGTCACAGACGCTGAAACAGGCGCTTACTGCCGGTCAGAAAATATATTGTGGATCCCCGGTTGTATGACGCCAACGGAAATCGCAGTAGCAGAGAAGAACGGTGCAGCGCTGGTGAAATTGTTTCCGGGTAATGTGCTGGGCCCCAGCTATGTGAAAGCAATCAAACCGCTGTTTCCACAGTTGAAGTTTATGCCTACCGGTGGTGTGGAACCCACACGCATCAGTATGGATGCCTGGTTTGACGCCGGTGTCGTATGTGTGGGAATGGGCAGCAACCTGCTCTCTAAACAAATGATTGAAGACCGCGACTGGAACGGGCTAAAGGATAAAATAATGCAAACGTTTGCGTTTCTGGATGCAAAACGCTAACTTAAAGGCAACTTAATAAATTCCAAATCAGCAATAATGAATTCCACAACTTTAGGTAAGTATCGCTGGCGTATATGTGCGTTACTGTTTATAGCAACCACAATCAACTATATCGACCGGCAGGTACTTGGCTTGCTGAAGGGCGACCTGTCGCAAGAGTTTAACTGGACTGAGCAGGACTACAGCAATCTCGTTATGACTTTTTCCGCAGCATATTCTATCGGTCTGCTCTTCTTCGGGCGGCTGGTAGACAAGCTGGGCTCCAAACTGGGCTATAGTCTTGCTATCACCGTATGGAGCCTCTCCGCTATGGCGCATGCATTGATTCGGTCTACACTCGGATTTGGTATCGTGCGTTCTGTTCTCGGCGTGAGCGAAGCCGGTAACTTTCCTGCAGCTATCAAGGCTACAGCCGAATGGTTCCCTAAAAAGGAGCGTGCGCTGGCAACAGGCATTTTCAATAGCGGTGCCAACATCGCCGCAGTGGTAGGCCCGCTGATGGTGTACTGGCTGGCCCGTAATCATGGCTGGCGCCACGCTTTTTTCTGGACAGGCGCCATCGGTTTTGCATGGCTGGTCTTGTGGATATTGTTCTATGAAGTGCCTGGGAAACATAAAAAAGTATCAAAAGAAGAATTTGATTATATACATTCCGACCAGGAAATAGAAGAAGTGAAACCCCAGCCTGTGAAATGGGGGAAACTGTTGAAAGTAAGACAAACATGGGCCTTTGTATTCGGTAAGCTGCTGACAGACCCGGTATGGTGGTTCTTCCTGTTCTGGCTGCCTACGTATCTCGAATCTATTTTCCACATCGATCTGAAAGCGAATCTGGGATTACCTATCATTATCATCTATTCTGTTACCAGTTTTGGAAGTATAGGTGGTGGCTGGCTTTCATCACATCTCATCAAATCCGGATGGCCTATCTTCAAGGCGCGTAAAGTGTCTATGCTGATCTTTGCCTTGTGTGTAACACCTATCCTGTTTATACAGTATACCAACAATGTATGGGTTGCAATAGCCCTGATAAGCCTGGCTACAGCCGCGCATCAGGCATGGTCTGCTACTATCTTCACCACCGCTTCTGATATGTTCCCCAAACGCGCCGTCAGCTCTGTAGTGGGCATCGGCGGAATGGCAGGTTCTATTGGAGGTACGCTTTTCCCTATCGTAATCGGGTCCATGTTACAGCACTATAAAGAGATCGGTAATATCGGCATTGGCTACAATATCCTCTTCGGTATGTGTGCCGTGGCTTACCTGGCGGCATGGCTGGTAATGCACGCATTTGCACCAAAGATGGAAACGGTGAAGCTGTAATTTTTGATGAAGTGTGATGCTGGTGATGAGCGAAGATAAAAGCGGAAGGCCCCATTTAGAATTTTTCTAAATGGGGCCTTCCGCTTTTATCTAATTATATTCATATTTTCTCGGTAATCTTCGCTTATCACCAGAATCACACTTCATCAAACAAAATCACAGGGATACGCCGCGTTTCCACGGAATAAAGTCATCCTGGTGGAGGTCTTCAGCTTTAGTATGTATCTCGCCGCTGGCAGCTTTGATCACGAAATCAAGGATTTGTTCCCCCATTTCAGCGATGGAATGCTGTCCGCTGATAATGGAGCCGGTATCAATATCGATGATATCGGGCATACGTGTTGCGAGACGGGTGCTGGTTGCAAGCTTGATCACCGGGGCAATGGGATTGCCGGTAGGCGTACCCAGACCAGTGGTGAACAGTACGATGTTGGCGCCGGAGCCTACTTCTGCAGACGTGGATTCCACATCATTGCCGGGGGTACATAACAGATTGAGTCCGGGCCTGGTTACATACTCAGTATAATCCAATACATCAGTAACAGGCGATGAACCGCCCTTCTTGGCTGCACCGGCAGATTTGATGGCATCAGTGATAAGCCCATCCTTGATATTGCCGGGAGAAGGGTTCATATAAAAGCCTGAGCCCACTGACTGCGCCTGGTTTTCATAGGCGCGCATGATACGGATGAATTTATCGGAGGTCTGCTGATCCACACAACGGTTGATTAGTTCCTGCTCTACACCGCACAGTTCCGGGAATTCAGACAGAATAGAAGTACCGCCCAGCGCTACCAGCAAGTCGGAAGTATGGCCTACAGCCGGGTTAGCAGATATGCCGGAGAAGCCGTCGGAACCACCGCATTCCAGTCCTATGACGAGTTTCGACAATGAGCTGGGCTGGCGTGTCTGCTTGTTGGCTTCTACCAATGCCAGGAAAGTATCTTTAATCGCCGCAGAAAGCATCGCAAATTCGGATGCACTCTTCTGTTGCTCGTATACCAGCACCGGTTTGTTGAAGGCTGGATTCAGCTTCTTAAGGGCTGCCTGGAGCACAGATACCTGTGCGTGCTGACAGCCGAGGCTCAGGATGGTGGCGCCGGCTACGTTGGGATGATGAATATATCCGGCCAGCAGAGCGCATAGTGCATCAGAATCCTGACGGGTACCACCGCACCCCCCTTCATGTGTAAGAAACTTGATACCGTCTATATTCGGGAAAACGGTGTTTTTACGTTTATCCGTAGACGTTATATTACCGGCTTCGTACTGCCTGATAGCTTCCAGGTTACCGCTTTTATAAAGCGCAACGAGGTCATTCACCTGTTCGTTATAAACCTCGGTAGGAGCAAATCCCAGTCCTTTTTCGAAAGCTGTTTTGATAACACCTACATTCCTGTTCTCACAGAACACAAGGGGGATCACCAACCAATAATTGCGCGTACCCACCTGTCCGTCTTCACGATGGTAGCCCATAAAGGTACTGTTCTTCCATTTGCTCACATCAGGGGCCTGCCATTGCAGGTTGCTCTCTTTCTCATGGAAAGCATTGGCATCATGTACGATATTTTCGGTAGTGATGCTTTCGCCTTGTACCAGCGGGCGTGTAGACTTCCCCACCAGTACGCCGTACATGGTGATGGCTTCTCCCGTATTGATATTGTCGATCAGGAACTTATGTTTAGCTGCGGTATTTTGCCTGAGTTGAATCGTCTGACCGTTGAATGACACATTGGTGCCGGCGGGCAGATCCTGTAAAGCCACCAGCACATTATCATCCGGATGTATTTGTAAGAAAGTGTTCATAAAGGCTAAAGTAGTAAATAACGTATCCTGCTGGTAATACTAAAATGTTAATCCTTGATAAGATTTTAACTATTTGACAGAACAGCTGTAACGTTTGATGGTGGCAAGTTACAAATGATTTGATAATTACAGGTTATCATTTTCTGCAACAGCCATTGCGGAAAGAAGTAGGTATCCGTCACGGGTAATTCGTATTTTGACAGTAGAAAATTTTCCCTGTTATGCAGAAACATGAAAGCACCATTGTGGATATTGCCAGGGCGCTGAATTTGTCCATTGCTACAGTGTCGCGCGCGTTGAATGATCATCCTAAGATCAGCGAGGCCACCAAAAAGAAAGTGAGGGAGCAGGCCAATGCGCTGGAGTACCGCCGGAATACGCTGGCGTCAGGGTTGAGGGGTAGCCGGACCAACAATATTGGTCTTATTATACCCCGCGTGTCCATGTACTTCCATGCCACCGCCATCACGGCGATCCAGAACAAGCTGCACCAGCATGGCTACAACCTTATTATCGGGCAGACGAACGACAGCTTTGAGATGGAGAAGGAGCTGGCCAGCGCCATGTTCTCCTCCAGGGTGGATGGATTGATGGTGGCATCTACTTTTTATACCACTGACTTCTCCCATTTTGATGTATTTACCCGTAATGATATCCCACTGGTGTTTTTCGACCGGGTACCAGTAGATTTTTACCCTGCACAAGTGATCCGCGGAGATGACTACAAAGGCGGTTTCATGGCCACTTCCCACCTCGCGAAGGCTGGCTGTAAAACGATTGCACATCTGTCTGGCCCACTGAGCTGCAACCTGTATAAAGACCGCTATGCCGGTTATGTGGATGCGCTGCGTAAGCATCGGTTACCATTCAGGAAGGAGTGGGTCTTTTTCAATGAGCTGACGCCAGAGAACGCGCTGCGTATTGCCAGGCAACTCTTTGCCGCGCCACCTTACCCTGACGGTATTTTTGCCTCTAATGATACTACCGCTATCATACTGCTGGAACATGCGCGCAGCCTGGGTATTGTTATACCGGAGCAGTTGAAGATCGTAGGCTATTCCAATGATCCCCGTACCGCTATTATATCTCCTGCTATCACTACCGTTGAACAGTTCCCGGACAAAGTAGGCGAGAGAGCTGTAGATGCACTGTTAGAGCTGATGAAAGGGCGTGGGCGCCGCAAAGGTGAAGTACAGCGCCCCATCATTACAGCCGTCGAGCTGGTGTGCAGAGCTTCTGCTTAGTTGTTTATTAGGCTATTTTCTAATACCAACATTATTATGAACTGTAAAACTGTCTTTTTCAATTCGTAAAGGCGTTATATTTCCTGCGCTGAGGATACCCCTTTATTTGAATAATACATATGGTAGAGAAAATTTTATGCAAACGTTTGAATTATCCAAATAATTAAATAATTTTGGTTTGAACACACGTTACGAGAAATAAGTGAACAGAAAGAGCCAGTTATAGTTTTTTTAATCGCCTGTGGTGTTATGTTTGAGAGTTATGCTATATAATACAACCAGATAAACATAGGATTTCTGTAGGAACAGATCAGTGAACAATGTTCCTTTTATTTTTCATGTTTAATGCAAACGTTTACATTAAAAACACGTTTATGAAAAAAATGCTTGGTGCTTCATTGTGCATATGGGGGATATGTATGGCACAAATAGCGATCGCCCAGGAGAAACAACCACTGACAGGCACCGTGAAAGACGCTCAGGGCGCAGCATTACCGGGGGTGACAGTTGGGGTGAAACATGCTGCTACAGGAACCGTGACCGGGCCTGATGGGAAATTCAAAGTAAACGCAAGTGAAAAAGACACGTTGGTATTCAGTTTCCTGGGCTTCAACAGAAAAGAAGTAGCAGTAAACAGAAGTACCAATTTCTCCGTATTGTTGGAAAGCAGCTCTACCAGCCTGAATGAGACAGTAGTAGTAGGTTATGGCGTACAGAAGAAGATCAATCTTTCGGGAGCTGTGACCAGCGTGAACTTCGACAAAACTATGCAGAGCCGCCCCGTAACCGATCTGAGTACAGCGCTCAGTGGTATGGCGCCAGGCGTGAGCATATCACAGGCTTCCGGCCAGCCAGGCCGCGAAAGCGCCACCATCCGCATCCGCGGCGTCGGTACGCTCAACAATGCTAACCCGCTGGTAATCGTAGATGGTATTGAAAGCAACATGAGCGACGTGAACATGGCGGACGTGGAAAGCGTATCCGTACTAAAAGATGCCGCTGCCGGCGCTATCTACGGATCCCGCGCTGCTAATGGCGTAGTACTCATCACTACCAAAAAAGGTAAGAAAGGCAAAACAACCGTTTCCTATAATGGTTACTATGGCGTACAGAAAGCTACCCGTCTCTTCGACATGGTAAGTGATTATGCTACCTACATGGAGCTGATGAATCGTATAGCCGTGGCAGACAATCCCGGTAATGCAAAACCGTTTAAACAGGCCACCATTGACTCCTGGAGAAATGCCACCGACAGGGTATTATATCCCAATACTGACTGGATGGACGTAATGTTCGGTCAGGGTAACCTCACTGGTCACACTGTATCTGTATCCGGGGGCTCTGATAAAACATCTTACTATATGTCGCTCGATTACCTGCACAACAATGGTATCATGAAAAATACCAACCAGGACAGGTATATGGTACGACTCAATGCAGATCACGAGATCAGCAAGAAAATAAAGATCGGCGCTAACATCGCGCTCACCTGGAAAGACCGCAAAGAGCCGCAGGATGTAAACACTTTGCTCTCTTTCGCTGCCAGCACTTCTCCGGGAACTACGCCTAAAATAGTGGATGCCACCGGAACCCGCTACGGCGCCCGCAATACAGATGATGAAAATGGGCAGCTCGACAACCCGTTACAGTACATTGAAACATGGAACCGTCCTAACCGCCAGCAGCGCACTTTTGCCAAGCTGTGGGGTGAGTGGAACATTGTTGACGGACTAAAGTTCCAACTGAACGGTGCTGCTGATTATTTCAATTCGGCACAGAAAAGCTATGCGCTGGCTGGCCCTATTCAGAACAGATGGAACTTCCAGAAGAATGTGATTGTACAACAACTGGATCAGCAACCAGCCACACTGGAGCAGCTCGACAGTACCAACCTGCGGTTAACCTACTTCGCCACGTTGAATTACATGAAGGATTTTGGCGATGGTCACCACATCAATGTATTGCTGGGTAACAGTGCTGAGTCTGAGAAAGGTACTTATATGATGGCCAGCGTCATGAACTTCCCTACCAATGAAACGTGGGAGTTGTCTGCTGGCTCCGAGCAGCCTAAAGTTGCCGGAACTACATATAGAAGTAACCGTTACTCTTTCTTCGGTCGTATCAACTATGACTATAAAGGAAAATACCTGCTGGAAGCAAACCTGCGCCGCGATGCTTCTTCTTACTTCGCGCCCGGTAAGCAATGGGGTACCTATCCTTCTTTCTCCGCCGCATGGCGGCTTACAGAAGAGCCATTCATCAAGTCATTTATGCCAGCATGGGTGAACAACCTGAAACTGAGAGGGTCATGGGGCCAACTGGGTAACGACCGTATTTCACCGTTCCAGTTCCTCTACCTGTACTCATCCGGCCTTAACTATTCTTACGCTGGTAAACTGGTTCCCGGACTGGCTCCTACGGATATGGCCAATCCGGATATCCGTTGGGAAACATCCAACTCTACCAACTTAGGTCTGGATGCTAACCTGTTCAATGATCATTTCACACTGAACTTCGACGTATTCAAACGCCGCACAACGGATATCCTTGTAAGACTGGAACTGTCTTCACTCTACGGCGGTCTTACACCACCATACCAGAATGTGGGTATTGTTGAAAACAAAGGTCTGGAGCTGAATCTTGCTTACAATAACCGCGTTGGCAATTTCACTTACGGTGTCTCCGGTAACGTTAGTTATATCAATAACGAAGTAGTACAGTATCAACCCAATCCAGAAGCAATTGGTACGCTGGGTGGCGCTGCTGTATTGAGAAAGGGCTGGTCCATTGGTTCACTCTACGGTTACCAGGTGGATGGTATCTTCCAGTCTGATGACGAAATTGCGAAATGGGCCAAGCAACGTACATCTGGTACTAACAAGCCGGGCGACTTCCGTTATGTGGATGTGAATAATGATGGTGTAATCAACGGAAGCGACCGTGTGAACCTCGGTAACACCATTCCTAAATGGTATTATGGCCTGAACCTGAATGCAGGATACAAAGGCTTTGAATTGGCGCTCCTGTTCCAGGGTGTAGGCGATGTAAAGAGATTTTACCAGGACTCCTGGTATACCAGTGGTATCCGTTCTGGTCGTGAGATCAACACGGAATTCCTGAATGCCTGGACGCCGGACAACCGCAACACCAATATCCCTCGCCTTACAAGCTCTGGTAATACCGATAATACACAGGCTTCTTCTTTCTGGGTGCAGGATGCATCTTTCCTCAGACTGAAAAACATACAGCTGTCCTATACAATTCCGAAACATGTGTTTAAGAGCACCATCCAGAACATCCGGGTATACATGAATGCGCAGAACGTGTTTACATGGACGAAGTTCAAAGGACTGGATCCTGAAGTGGGCGATTATACAAGGGCCGGTATTCAGTATCCGAACGTACGGATCATTACCGGCGGTGTAAATGTGACATTCTAACTTATTAAACAACTCATCATGAAAAGGATCACCTTAGCTATATATTCCTGCTGCCTGTTGGCATTAGGAGCCTGCAAGAAAGACTTTCTCGAGCCTCAGCCAACAGATAAAGCCTCTGACAGCAACTTCTGGAAAACAGAGAAAGATGCGAACGCCGGTGTGGCCGCTGTTTACAACGATTTGCAGAACAATGACATTTATGGTCTGTATGTATATTATGATGGATTAACGCCCGCAGCATGGATATGGGACGATGGTGGCACAGGACTGGGCCCTATTTCAAAAGGAAACATGAACCAGTTTGGTACTGCGCCGGCCAATAAATTCAGGGCATTGTATAATGGTGTTTTCCGCGCGAATGTTGCCCTGGAGAAACTGCCAGGTGCACAGATGCCGGATTCAGTAAGATCACGCCTCACAGGGGAAGCTACTTTCCTGCGTGCGTTGTTTTATTACAATCTTACAGATTTCTTCGGCGATGTACCACTGATTACGAAAACGATTCCGCTGAACAGCCAGCTGCCAGGGAAGGAAACGAGAGCTAATCTGCTTACTTTCATTATAAAAGAGGCGGATGCCGCTGCCAAAGCATTACCTGTAACTTATGATAAATCGCTTACTGGCCACGCTACAAGAGGTGCTGCGTTGACACTGAAAGCGAAGGCGCAGCTGATGGCAAAGCAGTATGCGGATGTGGTAAGCACTTGTCAGACTATTATGACGCTCGGATATGATCTCTACAGCGATTACAGAAACATGTTTATTTCTACTGCTGCGGAGAATAATATCGAAGTGATATTCGATGTGCAGTACGTTGGTCCGGGTCTCGGACAGGGTAGCTTGCTGGATAAACGGTTATCCACACGCAGTTCTTTCTCCAGCGGTTGGAGTAACGTATACCCGTCAGCGTATCTTGTGAACAATTATGAGATGAAGAACGGTAAGCCGATCACAGACCCTGCCTCCGGTTATGACCCGGCAAATCCTTATACCAACCGTGATCCACGCCTTGACTATACCATCGTAAGGCCTGGCGCCGCCTGGAAGGGGATTGATTATAAGAACATGCGTGTTGACAACGCGAGCCTGTTCACCGGTTATATGACCCGCAAATATGTTTTGGAAGTGGACGGCTTCTCAGCTGGTGATTCCCCGCTTAACTATATCGTCTTCAGGTTCGCGGATGTATTGCTGATGCTTGCAGAAGCAGAGAATGAACTGTCCGGTGCAGACGGTATTGTGTATAGCGCCGTTAACCGTGTTCGTGCACGTGTGGGTGTGAATATGCCGCCTGTTGACGCTGGTAAGTCTCAGACAGAAATGCGTCAGATCATCAGACATGAGCGGATGATCGAGTTTGCGATGGAAGGAAATTATTATTCTGATATGAGAAGATGGGGAAATGCGAAAGATGTGATGGATGGATTGACCGTAACAAACCTCGCCGGACAGCAGCTTGATAAGCTGACTTATATCAATGCATTCAACCTGTGGCCGCTGCCCCAGAAAGAAATTGACCTGAACAGCAACCTGATACAAAATCCTGACTATGCTAAATAAGGCATATACAGGTAAACAATAATAGTTGTTATGCCACGGCTATGTGCCGTGGCATACATTTTTTATTTTGCATAAAATAATTGTCAGATGTACACTAAAAAAATAACGGGTATACTGATAACGTTTGCTGCGCTGCTGCATGGAAATATCTCTTTTGCGCAGGAGCGTGCACCACGTAATTACCTGTATGCAGCCTGGCGGCAGGGAGGGGCAGAAAAGGCTTTTGCAGAAATAGACAAATGGAGGGCTGCCCAACGAATACTCATTACGGCAAAGATGCAGCAGCTGCCGGAAGCCACGCGTGCAGCACTTATCCGCGATGCTGATAAGGTGATGGATTTCAACTGGCCTTCCTTACCTGCAACGGTTTATCTAGAATTCAAGGTGAATGGTAACCGTTCTCATTTTGAGGCTTTGCAGTCGGAGCGCCGTAAAGTACTAACCGCCCTGGTGGCAGATGAGCTGGCGGACAGGCATGGCAAATATCTGCCGCAGATAGCAAATGGTTTGTGGGCCATCCTGGAAGAAAGTACCTGGGTACTGCCTGCACATGTAGGTGTACAGAAGGCGGGAACGGGACTGCCTGATCCGGCAGAACCAATAGTAGATCTGGTTGCTGGAGAAACCGCCGCTGCAGTGAGCTGGGTACAGTTCCTGTTTCGTGACGAACTGGATAAGATTTCTCCCATGCTCAACAGACGTGTGGATACGGAGCTGGAACAACGTGTAATCACGCCATTTCTGCAACGCAATGATTTCTGGTGGATGGGTTACGGCAACAGGATGGTGAACAACTGGAATATCTGGATCAATACCAATGTGTTACAGACTGCCCTGCTCAGCATAAAGGAAACGGATACACGGAACAAAGTAATTGAAAAGGCGATCCGGAGTGCAGATAATTTTGTGAATGCTTACCCTGAAGACGGTGGCTGCGACGAAGGCCCTACCTACTGGGGGCATGCGGGTGGCAAGCTGGTCGAATTCATCACCTGGTTGAACAGTGCCTCTGGACATCAGCTTAACTTGGGTAGCAATGAACTGATCCACAGGATAGGCGCCTACATTTACAAGATGCATATAGACAGCAGCCGCTTTGTGAATTTTGCGGATGCTTCTGCTATTGCTATTCCTCCTCCACATACAGTGTATCTCTATGGCGAAGCTTTCAATGATCCTCTGCTGAGAAACTTTGCTGCTTATCTCTACCGGCTGACGACAAAGGATAGCACGAAGCTGAACACATCTTCCGTACCCTTTTTTATTTATGATATTGAAACCAGGGCAGCTCTGCTGGCCACCAGGCCGGCAGAGCCTTTCACTCCGGTGAACTGGCTGCCCGATCTGCAGGTGCTATCACTGCGTGCGCAGGAAGGCTCCGCAAAGGGACTATTCTTTGCGGCACAGGGAGGCCATAATGCGGAGAGTCATAACCATAACGACGTAGGCAATTTCGTACTATATATGAATGGCCGTCCTGCCGTGATAGACGTGGGGGTTGGCACCTATACCAAACAAACCTTCAGCGCAGACCGTTACAAACTCTGGTATATGCAGTCGCAGTGGCACAACTGCCCGGATATCAATGGTGTACAGCAACAGGATGGACGTAAGTTTCACGCCAGTGATGTACAGTTCAATGATGGAAAGAATGGGCGTGTGCTAAGTATGGATATTGCAGCAGCTTACCCTGAACAAGCTATGGTGGCTTCGTGGAAACGGACATTTGCATTCAGCCCTTCCCGTAATAGCCTGACACTGGAAGAAACATATAAACTCAATGCCTGGAAAGAACCGTTCAGGCTGCACTTTATGACAGCGCTGGAGGTGGATAACCAGACAGCAGGAAAGATTGTGCTGACGGACGCTGGCAACAAACTGGTGATCACTTATGACCCCTCACTTTTTGAGGTAGCGACAGACCACCAGCAGCTGGATGATAAACGATTGTCTTCCGTATGGGGAAATGAAGTGATCAGAGTGAGTCTGGTAGCCCGTAAGCAGGCATTGACCGGAAAGCACTCAATTCGTTTTGATATGCAGGGCAGGTAGTAATATGACCGTGTATGATCTTTTTTTATCAAAAGCTTTGCATTTTGCAAACGTTTGCATTAATTTAGAGAGTAAAGGGTCAAACTGGTACAGGGAAAACATCCTTTTAACACAAAAGTAAACAAGTTGGAACGCAGAAATTTTATTAAAATTGCGCCGCTGGCGGGACTGGCGGGCGCTATGGCACCGGGAAGAACACTGGCTTCCGCGGTAAATAGTGAAACAGTGAACAATACAGCTGCGCCTCTTACAGACAGGCAGTACCATGTAAAATTATTGCAGCGTATAACCACCCCTGTTGTAGAGAACATGAGCAAAGGCACACTTAAGAAGAATATGCCACTGGAGAAAGGTCCTGGTTATGGTCTTGCCGTGGAGAAGGTCACCTACCTGGAAGCCTTCGGCAGATGTATTTCAGGAATGGCCCCCTGGCTGGCATTACCGGACGATAATACCCCTGAAGGAAAGATCCGTAAGCAGCTCCGGGAACAGGTATTGCAGGGCATCGTCAATGGTGTGAACCCTTCCGCTCCGGATTATCTCAACTTCCGCTCTGAAGCACAGCCACTTGTAGATGCTGCTTATCTCTGCCAGACTTTCATGCGTGCGCCGGAAGCCTTGTGGCAACCACTGGATAACACTACCAAATCTAATGTGATAAAGGAATTGAAAGAACTGCGCCGCATCAGGCCTGCTTATAATAACTGGCTGTTGTTTGCTGGTATGGTGGAAGCGTTTTTGTTGTCAATTGGTGAGGAATACGAACCATTAAGAACAATGGTGGCTACCAAAAAGATACAGGAGTGGTATGCCGGCGATGGCTTCTACAGTGATGGCCCGCAGTTTTCACTGGATTACTACAATGGCTATGTGATCCATCCTATGTTTACAGACATGTTGAAGGTGCTGGTGGATAAAAAGCAGGCGGGTAAAGCAGACTATGACCAGGCGATCAAACGCATGCAACGCTTTGCAGAGTTGCAGGAACGCATGATTGCGCCGGATGGTACCTACCCTGCGCTTGGGAGGTCTATGACTTACCGTACCGCTGCTTTCCAGCCATTGGTGCAGTTGGCACTGAATCATCAGCTGCCTGATGGTATAGAACCCGCACAAGTGCGTTGTGCAATGACCGCCATTATGAAAAATATCTTTGAGATGAATGGTACTTTCGATCAACAAGGTTGGTTGCAATTGGGCATCTGTGGTCATCAGCCTGAAGTGGCGGATGTATATACTTCCACAGGTAGCCTTTATATCTGTACCAACGGCTTCCTCGCACTGGGGCTGCCTGAACAGGATCCTTTCTGGTCGGCTCCCGCAGCGGAATGGACCGCAAAGAAGGTCTGGTCCGGAAAGCCGGTGAAGAAAGACTACCATGTCAATTATTAACAATAATCAGTTAACCTCCGGTTTTCTGGACAAGCAACAGATGGTCGGAATCCCATAATAATATCCAATTATAGTATATGAACACAAAGTATGAGTCGAGGTATGCCAGCAGCCCTAACGAGGTAAAGAGTATGGATACTGCTCAGTTAAGACAGGCATTTCTTATTGAAAAAATATTTGAGGCAGATGTGATCTCATGGGTGTATACGCATTACGATCGTTATCTTACCGCTGGCGCCATGCCGGTGAAAGGATCTGTGGTTCTGGAAACCATTGATCTCCTCAAAGCAGAATATTTTCTGGAAAGAAGGGAGCTGGGTATGATTAATGTTGGCGGAGATGGCACGGTAGAAGTAGACGGAGAAAAGTTTGACATCACATTCAAGGAAGCATTATACATTGGGAGAGGCAGCAGGAAAGTAGTATTCCACAGCAAGGATGCCAGCAACCCTGCGAAGTTCTATCTGAACTCCACCCCTGCTCACCGTACTTATCCAACACGTAAGGTGTCAAGAAACGAGGCGGATGTAGTAACGCTGGGTGCGTTGGAAACGTCTAACCACCGAACTATCAACAAACTCCTGGTAAACTCTGTGCTGGAAACATGCCAGTTGCAGATGGGCATGACTGAGCTAAAACCCGGCAGCGTATGGAACACAATGCCGGCGCATACACACGACAGGAGAATGGAAGTATACTTCTATTTTGAAATCCCCGCAGAGCAGTCGGTATGCCACTTTATGGGGCAGCCGCAGGAGACGCGTCATATCTGGATGCAGAATGAGCAGGCAGTGATTTCTCCACCCTGGTCAGTTCACTCAGGCGCAGGTACCAGCAACTATACTTTTATCTGGGGCATGGCCGGAGAGAACCTGGATTATGGAGATATGGATTTCTGTAAGATCACTGAATTACGTTAATAACTGATAACAGCCATCATCATGAAGATGAAAACAATTCTCGCAGGAAGCATGATCAGTATGCTGCTCCTCCAGGCTACAGCACCGGCGCGTGCAGAGACATCGGTTATACAGGAAAGACCGCTTTCTGCAACAGATATTTTCACCGCTCCGCTGGTGAGAGCACAAATGGAAAAAGTGGCCTCCTGGCAATGGAGAAACATTACATCGAAAGGTTGGTCCAACCCTCAGACAGACTGGACTAACGGCGCCATGTATGCTGGTATGGTAGCGCTGAGTAAGATCACTTCCAATCCATTTTATATTCAGCGACTGATACAGGTAGGAAAAGACAATAACTGGAATACAGGGCCGGAGCGGTTTTTTGCAGATGATTATTGTATCGGGCAAATGTACTCACAGTTATATGCCGTGTATAAAGATTCTGTAATGATAGATCGTTTCCGGAAACTGGCCGACAGTATTGCAGAAGCCCCGCATACGGAAGGGCTGGAATGGAAGAATGGCATTCATCGCCGTGAATGGGCCTGGTGTGATGCACTGTTTATGGGGCCGCCGGCATTGGCCTATTTATCAGCTGTTACTGGCGATTCCCGGTACCTGGAAACCGCAGACAAATTATGGTGGAAAACTACCGACTACCTTTTTGATAAGGCTGATAGCTTGTATTTCCGTGACCAGCGGTTCTTTGACCAGAAAGAGAAGAACGGCGCTAAAGTATTCTGGAGCCGTGGAAACGGCTGGGTGATGGGCGGACTGGTACGCATGATGGACAACATGCCTGAAAGTTACGCAGGAAAAGCCCGCTTCAGGGAGCTATACAAAAAGATGGCTTATAAGATTGCATCCCTGCAGACTGCTGATGGCACCTGGCATGCCAGCCTGCTGGATCCTGAGAGCTATCCATCAAAGGAAACAAGTGGTACCGGTTTTTACGTGTACGCGTTAATGTGGGGAGTGAATAATGGACTGCTCCCGGAAAAGGATTTTCTGCCAGTGATACAGAAGGGATGGCAGGCACTCACAGCATGTGTGCAACCTAATGGGAAGCTGGGCTTTGTGCAGGTAATTGCGGCAGCTCCCGGAAAAGCCACTGCCGATGATACAGAGGTATACGGCGTAGGCGCGTTCCTGTTAGCCGGTTCTGAGCTGATCAAATATGATCTTCATAAGAACTCATCTGCCAACATTGTCATCAACAATACCACCGGTTTTAACAGAGAAGAAGTAATTGAGATCCCTTATACACAGTTTACCGCCAAACTGGGTAAGGCAGCCAGGAAGAGCTTTAAGGTAACTGATGTATTGAGTGGCCAGGAAATACCTCAGCAGCTGGCTTATGAAGGAAGCAAAACACCTCAGAAAGTATTGCTGCTGGTAAATGTTGCACCAGGTTCCAGTCTGAACCTCGCTGTGTCTGAAGGTACGCCGGCCCCTGTGAAAGCAATGGTCTATGGCCGTTTTGTGCCGGAACGCAAAGACGACTATGCCTGGGAGAATGATCGGATGGCTTACCGTATGTACGGCGCCGCACTGGAAAAGTTCCCGAAGGAAATGGCCTATGGCATTGACGTCTGGGCTAAACGCACAGACGACCTGGTGATAGATAACTGGTATAAACTCGATAATTATCATCATGATAATGGCCAGGGGATTGACTTCTATAGTGTTGGTCTTACACTTGGTGCGGGCGATACCGCGCCTTATGGTAAGGACACTATTTATTTCCCGAAGAATTACCGCAGTTGGAAAACGCTGGACAACGGACCGTTGCGTACTACTTTTGCCCTGACCTACGATACCTGGCAGGCTGGTAATACAGCCGTATCTGTAACCAAGATTATCTCACTGGATGCCGGTTCTCAGCTCAACCGCATGCGGGTGCAATACAACTTCAAAGGCAATACGCTGCCGGTAGTAACGGGCATTGTTAAACGTAAAGAGCCGGGCGCTGTGCTGCTGGATGAGAAGAATGGCGTGATGGGCTACTGGGAACCAGTACATGGAGAAGACGGTACACTTGGCCTGGGCTGTGTATTCCCGAAGTCGGTAGCCGGAATGAAAACAGATAATGTACATTTGCTGAGTCCTGGTACAGCGACTGGCAATGAGCCATATGTGTATTATTCAGGAGCTGCCTGGAATAAGGGCGGCAGGATTGCGACAGCTGAACAATGGTTTGATTATCTGGAAGCGTTTGCCCAAAAGATCAAAGAACCTCTGAAAGTAACGATACAATAAACTTATTGATATGGATCTGTTTGAACTGAAAGGGAAAACCGCGTTAGTAACTGGATGCAAGCGTGGTATAGGAAAGGCGATGGCCGTTGCACTGGCAGCGGCAGGCGCTGATGTTATAGGTGTGTCCGCATCACTGGAGCTGAGTGGCAGCGATGCGGAGAAAGAAGTAACGGCACTGGGCAGGAACTTCAAAGCGTACCAGTGTGACTTTTCCGACCGCGAGTCATTGTACGCCTTTATTGAAAAGGTGAAGGAGGAAAACCCGGTGATTGATATACTTATCAACAATGCTGGCACTATCCTCCGTAAGCCCGCTGCAGAGCATCCTGACGAATACTGGGATGAAGTGATCAACATTAATCTCAATGCGCAGTTTATCCTGACCCGTGAAATCGGTAAAGGAATGATTGAAAGAGGCAAAGGAAAAATTATATTTACAGCATCTTTACTGACCTTCCAGGGTGGTATCAATGTACCTGGATATGCCGCGAGTAAGGGCGCCGTTGGATCACTGGTAAAAGCTTTCGCCAATGAATGGGCATCTAAAGGAGTGAACGTGAATGCCATAGCGCCGGGATATATAGCCACGGATAATACGGCGGCACTGAGAGCTGACGAAAAGCGCAGCACTTCTATCCTGGACCGTATACCGGCAGGCCGCTGGGGTGAGCCGGAAGACTTTGCCGGACCCACTGTATTCCTCGCCTCGAAGGCTTCCGATTATGTACATGGTACCATTCTCACTGTTGACGGTGGCTGGATGGGAAGATAATATGTACTTTTACAGCTAATAGCCAATACATGAGCAAACGTACAGAAAAAACGATCGTTGATATTGCGGAAGAACTGAAACTGTCAGTGTCTACGGTATCACGCGCATTGAACGATAATCCTAACATCAGCGCACGTACGAAAGACCGTGTGAAGAAGATGGCGCGGAAGCTGGGATACCGTCCCAATGCACTGGCTGCTGGTCTGCGCAATAATAAGAGCAAGACCATCGGGTTGATAGTGCCGCGCATATCCATGTTTTTTCCCGCAACCATCAGCACCATCATTCAGAATAAACTACAGGAATACGGTTATAACCTGATCATCTGCCAGTCGAACGATTCGTATGAACAGGAAGTAACCCTGGTGAATACGCTGTATTCTGCCAGGGTGGATGGTCTGGTAGTGTCTACCACCTTGTCTACCACCGATTTCTCCCACTTCGATGTTTTCCGGGATAACAATATTCCGCTGGTGTTTTTTGACCGCGTGCCGAAGGATTACAATGTAAAAGTTATCAAGGGGGATGATTACCTGGGTGGGTTTACGGCTACTTCCCACTTAATAGAAAAAGGCTGCAAAGACATTGTGCATATATCCGGACCATTGACTTGTAATCTTTACCTGGAGCGTGTTTCCGGTTACAAGAATGCCTTACAGCAGCACAAGCTGCCGTTTAAGAAATCCAGGGTCTTTTATCAGGAGCTTACGCGCGATAACGCCTGGCAGACCTGTGAGAAGATATTTGCACAGAAGCCTTATCCGGATGCGATCTTCGCCTCCAATGATACTACCGCCATCACCATTATGGAATATTGCCGCAAGATCGGGTTGCGCGTACCGGAAGACCTGAAGATAGTAGGGTACTCCAATGACCCGCGCACAGAGATCGTAACACCGCCCATCACCAGCGTGGATCAGTTTCCTGCCATGATGGGAGAAAGGGTGGTAGCCGCACTGATGGAACTGGTTACCAATAGACAGACCTCTGTGCCACGTTATTCACAGGAGATTATTCCTATCCAGCTGATAGCGCGCGAATCCACCGCCGGCGCCGTAAAGGCTGCCGGAAAGAAGAAGTAAATAAATTTACAATCACGTTATTATGAAAAAGAACCTGTTCTTTACGATACTGTTGCTACCCGCCTTCCTTCTGCAAACGTATGCGCAAAACAAGACAGATAGAGCGTTACTGCGCAAGGCCGACGAAACGTTGCAATTTGCTGCACGCCAGTATAAGCTGATGATGAAACATGTGCCTGACAGCCTACTGCCGCGCACAACCAACAGCAAAGACGGCAGCCTGATGACTTCTAACTCCGGCTGGTGGACATCCGGATTTTATCCCGGAACTACCTGGTATCTTTATGAATACACAAAAGATCCCGCATTCAAAGCAGAAGCGCTCAAGCGCATGGAACTAGTGAAGAAAGAACAATACAACACCCATACACATGACCTGGGCTTTATGATGTATTGCCCATATGGTAATGCGTTACGTTTCACCGGTGATACTGCTTATAAAACTATTCTGCTCACCAGTGCGAGATCATTGGCTACGCGCTTCAATCCCACAGTTGGTTGCATCAAATCATGGGATCATGGTACCTGGAAGTTTCCGGTAATCATCGATAACATGATGAACCTGGAGCTGCTGAACTGGGCTACCCGTGTGAGTGGCGACAAACAGTTTGAGCAGATTGCGCGTACACATGCGAATACCACCATCAAAAATCATTTCCGTCCGGATTACAGCTCATATCATGTTATTGATTATGATCCCGCTACTGGCGCCGTATTTCAGAAGAAAACGCACCAGGGTGCTGCTGATGGCTCAGCGTGGTCTCGTGGACAGGCATGGGGCTTATACGGCTATACGGCGATGTACCGCGATACAAAAGATAAGGCATACCTCGATCAGGCGCGCCACATCGCTGATTATATCCTCAGTCAGCGCAACATGCCGGCAGATCTCGTTCCCTACTGGGATTATGATGCTCCCGGTATTCCCAATGTACCACGCGATGTATCCGCTGCCGCTGTTACTGCATCTGCATTACTGGAGCTGAGCCGCTATACTGATAAGGCTAACAGCAAGCGTTACTGGCAGGCTGCCGAGAAAATGCTCATCAGCCTATGCAGCCCCGCTTATCTTGCGAAAGAAGGAGAAAACAACGACTTTATCCTTATGCACAGCGTCGGTTCGCTGCCACATAAATCAGAAGTGGATGTTCCGTTGACGTATGCAGATTATTATTTTGTAGAAGCATTGATGCGATATAAAGGTATACTGTGATTTATGTGATTGTTTTGATTTTCCTGATGAGCGAATGGTAATAGTAAAGATTATGATATTGATAGAAATGAAGAACCCGTTTTGAACATCAAAACGGGTTCTTCATTTCTATCAATTAAACTGCATTAATTCATCAATGTTTTCCGCTCATCAGGAAAATCAAAACAATCACATAAATCACAGTTCAGACAATCTTCGCATTGCAAAATCAAAACAGATCATAAGTTCCCTGGCCGTCTGGCGTGAGCCACTTTTCATATACCAGCCTTACCGGTTCATATTTTTGTGACGACAGGAACTGTTGCATACGGAGATTGTTGCTCAGCGTATATCTTACCAGACGCCTGATACCTTTGGCGATATAGGTTTTTTCCATTACATCGTTAAGTTGCCGGTAGATGCCCTGGCGGCGGAATTCCGGAACCACATAACCGTCAGATACATACAGGGTGTTGCCGGTATAATCTTCTATGCGGCTTTCATCAGCTTCTTCTACATAGCCGAAGATAAATCCTGCCGGCTTTTCCGCCATATAAGCCATCAGGCAGGTGCCATCGCATTCGTCCTGTGTGGAGATGACGTGCTGCATATAATCCGCTTCAATACTTTGCCAGGACGCAGTTTTAGAGAACAAGGAGTGTTCATTATTATGCAGTCCTTCCATCATGGATGAAATGAGCGTATAGTGTTCGCGGATGCGTATAGGCGTAATAGTGAGCATCTGTTTTACTATAAAGGTTTTACAGGACTGCCTGTCCAGTCAGTGGCGGACTGCAGTTTTTCTCCTTTCATGACCAGCGATAATGGAGAGAGGTTCACGTCGTCGCCGATCTCACTGTCGTACAGAATGATGGAACGGGCCCCAATGCTGCTACGCTGGCCTATTTTGATGGGCCCTATCTTCATTACCCTGTCTTCAAACAGGTGAGTCTGTGGGCCGCTGTCTTCATTCAATGCGGTATCGCTTCCTATCTCCACCATATCAAATTCAGTGATGTCTGTTGTGTACATCCATACCCGGTGGCCGGTTTTTACGCCCAGCAGTCTGAGTAGTACGGGCAGCCACGGTGTACCTTTCAGGTATTCCATGAGGAAAGGTACGGAGAGCGCTTCATACGTGGAGGTGATACCTTCACTGCGCCATACCTTGGAGGTCCACATTGGGCTTTGTATGGGTCTGTAATTACCTGTGAGTATCCACTTCATCACTACGGTGAAAAAGAATGCGGGCAATCCCAGAAAGAAAAGGTAATAGAAAGGGAATTGCAGGAGAATCATCCACAGGGGCTTATCTGTAACCAGATCATGCGCATAGGCGATGAAGAGGATACTGCAACAGATCACTACTGTTTCCGGGATGAGGATGCGGATGAATTCGGCGATGCCTCTTGCCAGCTTGCGCAGTGGCGATGGATTGGATGTAAGTTCCGGTGGAAAGAAGCGGCTTTCCTGACGTCGTGGCAGGGCAATGGCCGGTGATCCGAACCAGTCGCGCGCGGTGCTGGCTGCCAGTTGTTCTTTGCTGGGCGGTGTAGACAACACGCCTATCAGCATGTTTTCCGGCAGCACATAGCCTTGTGGTATCAATGCACTGTTACCTACGAAGCTGTTATTGCGGATAATTGTTTTTTCAAGTGTAAGTTGTTGCGCACGTACATCTGATTCACCAAGTGTAACGGCATCAGCGACGAATGCGCCGTCGCCGATCTCGAGCAGCGGATGCGTTACACTACTGGCAGTAGATACTTCCGTGTTGGTGCCTATTCTGGCGCCGAGGGCGCGGAATAATGTAGCGATGTACACGGTGGCAAAGATAGGATGTATAACTATCAGCGAAAGTGACATCAGCTGGTCTGCGAACCACTTGCGTACATAGAACAGGCTGTAGAGCGGATAGGTACCGGGTTTCAGGCCCCATTGCAATAACCTTGTAAGTATCACCGTTTGTGCGGCGAAGAGTATAATATAGCTCAGCGCCAGCGATGGCGTGATCACCATATAGTTGAAATTGTAGTCCGGCGCAGCATTATCAAGTCTGTTCAGAATGATGATGGTGGGCAGCAACGGCAGTAGTACGGTGAATGGAAATACCAGCAGGAACAAGGAGAAGATAAGATTGTATTTTCTGCGTGTTGCCTTTGAAACCTCCAATGGTTGCGGTAATTCACTGATCTCTTTTTTTACTTTGAGTTGTGCGGGACTGCCATGCCATATTTCGCCAGAGGCGATGGTGTTGTTAGGAGGAAGATAACTGAGATCCTGTAATTCACTCCAGTCCTGCATTATCGTATCTCCAGCCAATATGGCACTGCTGCCGATATAGGCATGGTCGCCAAGATGTACGGGCCGTAATTTCAGCAGGCCGTCTTCCACCCAGGCGTTGTTGATGACCGCTTGAGAGCTGATGCTCACATCAGCGCCGATGGTCACCAGGTCTTCTGCACCAATGGTAACAGCGCCCAATTGCGCATCCGATGAAATCTTCACGCCCAGCATACGCAGGTATACCGGGTAAAGCGGCGTACCGTTGAGGAACTGTGCCGGCATGAGTCGTTGCACAGTTTTCACCAGCCACCATCTGAAATAATAGGTACCCCACAGTGGATAATCGCCGGCTTTCATTTTGCCAATTGCCAGCCATTTGGTGGTGATGATCAACGCGGAGAATACCGGTGGCAATAAACAGAACATACCCAATGCTGTGATGATGGCATAGCCGAGGCTGCTGGTAGCCTGTTCTACATAATAGTACCCGAGATAAGGGAGGAATATCTGCATAGCAAACAATCCGAATATTATGAGCAGTGAGATAGTTTGAGCTGTCCAGCAGGCAAGGTGACGCCACCAGGGCACCTTATTGAAGGTGCGTGCTGTGCGCTGAGTAGTCTGCGGTGCTTCGCTCCATGTGTCTATCAGCGATTGCAGCGGGCGGTGGATATATATGTCTTTGAGAGAGGCATGTGGAATGTTTGCTTCGCGGCGCAGTCTTGATACGAAAGCGGCAGCCAGCAGCGAGTGACCACCGAGATCTGTGAAGAAATCCTGTTGCAGATCGATGGTGCGGTCGGGGAATACTTTGGCGAGGATGGCCATGATCCTTTCGCGTGTGGGCGCGTTAAGATCTACGGCTTCGTGCGTGGCCGCCTGCAGGAAGGCAGGTGGTACGGGCAACGCCTTGCGGTTTATTTTTCCGCTCGGAAGGCGTGGCATCTCTTCCAGTATCATGATCACACCGGGCACCATATATGGTGGCAATACTTTGGCGAGGTCGGCGCGGATGATACTTTCATCGAAGAGCTGTCCGGCTGTTTTCATCACATATCCAACCAGCTGGTCCTGGTCATTGTTATCTTTTTTAACGGCGACAGCAGCTGCGGTAATGCCTGGAAGAGTGTTGAGCCTGTTCTCAATCTCACCCAGCTCAATACGGTAGCCACGTAGTTTTATCTGATCGTCGAGGCGGCCCTGGAAATCGATGCTGCCATCGGGCAGGATAATGGCCGCGTCGCCGGTGCGATAGACGGTATCTCCGGGCAGGTCAATCATACTGGCCGGTTTGGGAACGAATTTTTCTCTGCTTAGTTCTGGCCTGTCGATGTAGCCATTGCCTACACCAGGGCCTGTGATTACGAGTTCGCCACGTTCTCCGAGCGGAAGTATATTGAGTTGTTCATCTACTACCGCCATATTATAATTGGGCAGCGGATGTCCTATGGTGATGGGATCGCCGGCTTTCAGGGCGGCGAAGGTAGCGCTGACAGTAGTCTCCGTAGGTCCGTAACTGTTATAGAATAATCGTGGTGGCGTACCCCAGCGGGCCAACACCTGTGGAGTACAGGCTTCACCGCCGGCGTTAATCAGGCGGAGGGAAGGGATGTTGTCTTCCATAACTGCCAGCAGGCTGGGTACGGCGTGCAGCACGGTAATCTTTTCTTTGCGCAGCGTATCGCCCAGTTCATCTATGGCTTTGGCGGTGGTGGCATCGGCTACCCACAATGTGGCACCGACAAAATAGCTTACCCAGGTTTCTTCGCACCACATATCGAAGGATACGGAGAAGCCCTGGTATACTTTATCGTGATGATTGACTTGCAGGACTGTCTGTTCTGCCCTTACAAGATGACAGATCTGGCGATGGCTGATGGGGATGCCTTTAGGCTTGCCGGTGCTGCCGGAAGTGTATAACACGTAGGCAATATTTTCCGGAGCGGGGCCAGGCTGTAAATGAAACCGTTCATGTATGTCTGGCAGCGGAGGTACAGTAAGGATATGTGCATCCAGTTGCAAAGGAGTTTCGCTGAAGCAGGCGGCTGCTTTCACTTCTGTAAGTACGCCTTCTACTCTTTCAGCTGGCATCTCACGATCAAGTGGCACATAGGCTGCACCAGCCTTCACGATACCGAGGATGGCGGCATGCAGCTCTGGGCCGCGGGGCCACCATACGCCTACCACGTTGCCGGGGCCAATGCCCTGGGATTGCAGCTGGACTGCCACCGCATTGCTCCAGTGATCGAGTTGTGCGTAGGTAAGTGCTTGTTGCTGAAAGATAAGAGCGGTATGATGTCCATACTGGTTTACAGTGTGTGCAAATAGGTCCGCTAATGTTTCATGATGCAATAAATCCAGTTGCTGGGGGCCTTTAACTATACTAAAACCGTTCATAAATTGCTGCCAGTATTATAACATTGTATGCGACACAAAGGTACTGGGTCCTGTGATAGCGGATGATTATAATTACCTTAAAATAGCATAACGATCTGTTAAAACACCAGGGATGCTATTTTGTTCAGAACATTCTCCCAGTGTATTTTCATCTCTTCTCTTTCTTTTCCATCCGCCAGGTGTTCGTGGTGGAAGCTGATGGTTGCTTTCTCTTTGGCTGGTATGACCCTGATCTGCAGGGTGGAGGCATGAGATTGATTTTCATGCTGCCACTTCATGCGTATCACTTTTGCCTCTGTTACGCTGGTAACAGTGATGGCGATCCCGGATGCAGCAGTGTAGGTATCATTTTTCTGAAAGCGGATATTAACCTTATCATCCAGCCAGGAAGCAAGTACCGGCTGACTGAAAATAGTTTCCCATGCTTTCTCAGCTGAGAATGGAAACGTACGTCTGATGCCTATTTCCCAGCCCTGTGAGGTAGTGAGGCCAGTAGGGTTACCAGAGTTGGTCATGATACGTTGATTTAATGATGAAACTTTTTTTTATTCTCTTTTGAATATATAATGGGTTGAAAATAAAGGTATTTTTACTTAAAGGTACACAGTGTTTTCTCAAAAAAAATACATGAGCGGGTGAATACACTAAAAAGATAAAATATTTCTTTTATTTTTATTACATGCCTATAGAAATGTAACACAACGCATACAAGGATATTTTTTAACAACAACCAAAATCTGAATCTACATGAGGAAACTATTACTCGTGGTAGTCAGCATGCTGTTAATAGCAACAACCCTGCTGGCTCAATCCCATCGCACCATTTCAGGAAAGGTTACAGACGAGGCAGGCAGCCCGCTGCCGGGCGTTTCTGTAAGCCTTCCCGGAGGTAAATCCGGTACTGTTACTGATGCGAAAGGAACATTTACCCTCTCTGTACCTAAAGAATCCAAAGCGGTAAGGATTTCCTTTGTGGGATACGAATCCAAGACAGTTCCTGTGGGAGCTGATAACCTCGGCACTATTGTATTGTCAGCCGATACCAAGGCTATTTCCGAAGTGGTGGTAGTTGGTTATGGTACACAGCGCAGGAAGGAGGTAACAGGTAATATTGCTTCCATCAAAGGTAATGCGGTGGCGGAATTGCCGGTGCAGAGCTTTGAAGCTGGTCTGGGCGGCCGTGCTGCAGGAGTACAGATTACTGTACCCAACGGCGTGGTGAACAACCCGCCGGTATTCCGTATCAGGGGCGCCAATTCATTATCGTTAAGCGCCTACCCGCTGATCGTGGTGGATGGGATTCCTACTTTTACCGGTGATGTGGGTTCTTCCAATGCGCCGCTGAATCCATTGGGGAGTATCAATCCTACTGATATTGAGTCTATCGACATTGCGAAAGATGCAGCAGCCACCGCTATCTACGGTAGCCGCGCCGCCAACGGTGTGGTGTTGATCACAACAAAGAAGGGTAAAGCAGGCAGACTGCGCGTTTCCTACGATGGCTGGGTGGGCTTCACGAAACCTACACGCCTGCCTTCTATCCTGAATGCTGCGCAGTATCTTGAAGTGAAGAATGAAGGTCTTGCTAATGCAGGCAGCACCAGGCGTTATGTGGAAAACAAAGATGCGAACGGAAATACTATCGATACAAAATGGCTGGATGTAGTATACCGCGACCAGGCTGTTTCTCACAGCCACAGCCTCGGTGTTTCCGGTGGCACTGAGAACACCAGTTATTATCTTTCTGCCGGTTACACCAAACAGGAAGGTATCCTAAAGAGAAATGATTTCATTCGTAAAAACATTCTCGTCAATCTCGATCAGAAACTAGGTAAGATATTTTCTACCGGGGGTAAAATCTCTTTCTCCAATGAACAGAGCCTGATCTCCGGATCTTCCGGATCACTGGAAGGAGAAGCATTTAACTCCGGTGGCTTGGCCAGGCTGGCTTTCCTCACTTCCCCCATCGTAGGACCCTATAACCCCGACGGTACCTACAATACCAATGGCGGCGCCAACATTGGCGGCGGTAAAAACACATTGCCCGTTGGTATCTACAACCCCAAAACATTGCTCGACCTGGATCATTCGAACACAGACGCAAACCATATTCAGAGCAGCATTTATGGTCAACTGAAACCCTGGGACTGGTTTACATTACGTACCCAGTATGGTATAGACTATGTGCTCATGAATAATGATGTGTATCTGAACAACAAACAGGGAGACGGCTTTTCATCCAATGGTGACGCCACAAGTACTCACAGTCAGTATAAAAGATGGTTGTGGACCAATACACTGCAACTTGATCACAGCTTCGGACAAAATAACTTCAGCTTGTTGCTGGGTACAGAACAGCAGCGCGATCAGCGTGAAAATTTCGGTATCAAACGCCAGAACCAGATGGATGATTATTTCAATAATGCAGGAGGTGGCTGGGTAACAGACCTGTCGAACGGTATGTTACGTTCAGAAAATTACCTGTTATCAGCATTCTCACGTCTTAACTATAATTACAAGGAGAAATACTACTTCAGTGCAAACCTTCGACAGGACCAATATTCAGCGTTTGGTCCCAACAAGAAGAAAGGTACCTTCTATAGCTTTTCTGCCGGATGGGAAATTGCCAAAGAAGACTTCTGGGTGAATAGCGGTATCAGCAAAGTGTTCAGTAGTTTGAAACTGAGAGGAAGCTATGGTAAGGTCGGTAACTTTAACGGACTGGGCGACTACAGCTTCATGACGCTTTACAGGGCGTTACCATATGGGGGCAGCCCATCGCTCTATTTCAATCAGGCAGGTAACCCTGATCTGAGCTGGGAAGTAAGTAAGAAAACTGATATCGGCGTTTCATTTGGTATATTGAATGACAGAATTACCGGTAATATCGCGTACTATCATAACAATATCGACGGTTTGATTCTGAACGTACCGCAGATACCTTCTGCCGGTATTCCTTCCACCAGCTCTGTTGCCACTATACCGGCCAACATGGGCAAGATGTATAACAAAGGTGTGGAGTTTGATGTGAATGCCGGTGTTATTGCCAGCAAGAACTTCTCCTGGACTTCTTCCTTCAATATTGCCTACAACAAGAATGAAGTAACAGAGCTGGCAGGGGATGTAAACGCTATTCCGTTTGTAACCAGTTCGCTGGAACAAACCAGTATTAATAAAGTTGGGTATCCTGCCAGTATGTTGTATGTGGTACGTACCAAAGGTGTGGATCCTGAAACAGGCAGAAGGATCTTTATTAATGCTGCGGGAGAAGAGGTTTACTTCTCTAATGTCGGTAACGATAAGTATAAGTATGCAGACGGAAAAATTGCCCCGGCTGTTGGTGTGAAAGATGCCGTGGCGTATAAAAACACTAACCCGAAATTCGTGGGTGGTTTTGAGAATACCTTCCGCTACAAAGGTTTTGAGCTGAATGTATTGCTCACTTATCAGACGGGATTCTACGTGTACTATGGCAGCTATGCTGGTCTGAAAGACCAGCGTTACTGGAACAACAGTACTGACGTATTGAGCAGATGGAAGAATCCGGGCGATAAGACAGAGATACCTAAACTTATTAATGGTGATAACATTTCCAATGGATCTTCCTTTGCTATTGCTGCGAATGTGTTCAAAGGAGATTTTCTTAAGCTGCGTACTGTTGGACTGAGCTATGCTTTACCGGAAGATTTTCTGAAGAGAGCGCATATGACCGGCGCTAAAGTGTATGTAAGAGCGCAGAACCTGGCTGTTATTACCAGGTATCCTGGTCCTGATCCGGAAGTTTCATCTAACGGTAACAATGCCTCCGGCCAGGGTGTGGACCGTAACACACTTGCCAATGGCCGTACGATCACAGTGGGCTTAAATGTTAATTTCTAAACCGAACGAAGATGAGAAAATACAGCATATATATAGTAGCAGCAGCTATAACAGGATTGGGAGCATGCCAGAAGAACCTGCTTGATCCGGTGCCTACGACCAACGTTCCTGATTTCAGCGCATTTGAAACCAAAGAACGTATAGCCGGTGAATCCAACGGGTTATATACCGTGATGAAGAATGGTAAGTTCCTCGGAGGAAAAGTTATTATCGCGAATGAGGTGAGGGGGGAAGATTTTGTGAATGAGCTGACCAATAACGTTACGTTGAATGCTTCCTGGAAAATGAGCACCACCGGCGAGGCGCAGGAAGTGAAAGAGATCTGGTCACAGGGATATATGGCGATTAACAATGCCAACGTGTTCCTTGCAGGGATGAATGCCCTAGGCAACAAAGTGGTGGGTGATTCTATCGGTAAGATATATGCAGGCGATGCCAAGTTTGTGAGAGGGCTCACCTACATGGCGCTTGCACAGTTATTTACAAGACCTCACTGGGATGCCGCCGGAACCAAGCTTGGCCTGGTATTGCGCTGGGAAGCTATTACAAAGTTAGGCAGCTATGGCCGTGCACGCAGTACTGTGAATGAAACATGGGCACAGATCATCCGTGATCTGGATTCGGCAGAAGTGTTGCTGCCAAAGAATGCGAAGATTACCGGTAAGGGGAATGCTTACAGTGCGGTGGCATTGAAAACCAGAGCATACCTCTATATGGAGCAGTATGATAAAGTAATTGCGGAAGCGGGCAAGATCGTATCAGCTACAGCGCCTTTCAATTCACCGGTTGGTTATAAGCTGGAGCCGAGTATTGCTACTGTGTTCACACCGAAGTATGGTGGTCCGGAAGCAGTGCTGTCAATGCCTTTCACGCAGTCTCCCGGCGACTTCCCCGGAACGCAGACACAGCTGGGGTATTACTTTTCTCCCAGTTCTGCCGGTGGTAACGGCGAATATTCCCTGAGCGCTACCGGTATCATTGCAGATGCAGGCTGGAAGGCAGCTGATGCGCGCCGTACATTCATCGTAACGGCAGCAGGTAAATCCTGGCTGCTGAAGTATCCTCAGCCAAGCCCTTACCTGGACTATATTCCGGTGATCAGGTATGCGGAAGTGCTGCTGAATCTTGCAGAAGCAAAAGTTCGTGTGGCTAATGCTGTAGATCCTACCGCCATTGCTATTCTGAACGCAGTAAGGAACCGCTCTGATGCTAGTACGACCTTTACTGCAGCTGATTTTGGCACCCCTGCTATATTGATTGCTGCCATTCAGAAGGAAAAACATATCGAGTTGCTGGGAGAAGGTTTCAGAGCTGCTGAGATCATCCGCCAGGGTATTCCTTTCCCGTTGAAGAGTAGTACAGTGCCTGCTGTGCCGCCTTCAGTAGCAGGATATATCTGGCCTATCTCTTCTGACGAACTTGTGTATAATAAATTATGTGTAGACAATCTTTGATTGTTTGCGTTACGACTATCCTTGTGTATATCGGCGGGCGCTTTTAAGTGCTGGTCCTCTTTCATAAGCAAATATGGGCTGTCCTTCACGAGTGGGCAGCCCTTTTTTATGTTTACCCCCTGAAAAGGAAGGGGCCGTTCAGGAGTGAACAGCCCTCGACATTTGGCTTCTGTTTAAAAAATAACTTGTTATGGGGTGATAAAATTATCGTCCTTATGGAAAGGAGAAAACCCGGATCTTGCTGAAAGCGGTAAGGGAGTGGAGGAGAAGCAGCGGAGGAGAACTAAGGGAAGTGCGCTTTTAATAGGGAGTTGACAGGCCTTTGATCCTTAGTAGACCCATAGCTGGAGGCAGGGAACGGTAGGGGAGCACAAGGAAAGTATAGTATTCAAATACTTGGTGTTGTTGGGGAATACCGGTAAAGATACATACCTTTTACAGGCAACTCACCGGGAAGGCATTACTGTTGTTACGGGCGGGTATGCCCAATGATGTGATTATTGCGGAGCTGACGAAAATGTGTCGACCGAAAACGGTAGTGAAGCCGGTGCGTAGACTGGTTGTTCGTTGTAATCCGTTACCGGCGCTGTGGCGATATGGTAACAGAGCCGATTGTTCTGACCGCAGAACAAGGCGCATTGAGCATATGTCTGCAATTAAACTTTCTGCAAACAGATTATGCTATGCACACCAGATGGATGATACATAGCTTCCCGATTGATATAAACGATCCGTTTTATTGGTTTTATTTCTTCTAGACGGGAATCAGTCTTTCGGTTCCCACAGCTCTATTTTATTGCCTTCCACATCCATGATGTGTACGAATTTTCCATAGTCGTAATCTGCAATGTCATCGAGTATGGTAACGCCTTCTTTTTTGAGTTCTTCTACCAGGGCGGTTAGATTTTCTACGCGGTAGTTGATCATAAATTCTTTTGAAGACGGGGAGAAGTACTCTGTATTTGCAGGAAAGGGACTCCATTGCAGGATGCCTTGTTTTTCCGGATCATCGTCTTCCCGGAAGGTGAAGCTGACGCCGTAATCGTTTGTATTTAATCCGAGGTGTTGCTGGTACCAGTCTTTTACTTTCTGTGGGTCCTGGCATTTAAAGAAAATACCGCCAATACCGGTAACTTTTTTCATGGTGTGGATTTTTTGGAATATCAACTGTAGTAGTGAAGATAACACAGTTAAGATATAAAATATAAACGAGCGGGTTATCAAAAAAATGCTGCAGCCAATCTTATTTTTTGTAGATTCAGGCCAAGGAAGCATTATACTTAAAACCCATTGGTCATGAAAATGAAGAAAACTTTCATAGTAGTAGCCGCTTTGTCAGCTGCGGTGACGCTATGTTCCCTGGCCTTACCCCAGGACCATGAACATGAAAAGGCGAAGAACCTGAAGGTATTGCCTAAAAATATCAGTCATGATGAGCTGATGACGGTTATGCGCTCATTCAATGCCGCCCTGGGCGTGAAATGTAACTTCTGTCATGCAGCACAGAAGGACGATGCCAAGAAGCTGGACTTCGCCAGTAATGACAATCCGCATAAGGATGTGGCCCGTGATATGATGCGTATGACAAAACGTATTAATAAGAAATTCTTTAAGAATACGGAAGTGATGGCGGTAACGTGTTATACCTGCCATCATGGCAATGAAGAGCCTAAATCGAAGCCGGAAGAAGCGGCTACAGCCAAATAAATTGTGTAAAAGGCCGCCTGTAGCGGCCTTTTATGTTAAAAAAATGAGTAGTTTTTGTCCAATAGGGCATTCTGAAAGGAAAACCATACCTTTGCACTTGTATGTTGAGATAAAGGCATAAAGCACTGAAACACTTTTCTTCTCCTGTCCGGAACTCATTTCTTTACTGCTCTCCTCAATTATGATACGCCTGGTATATTATGTGAAGGCGTTCTATTTTATTACAGAACTTGAATAATTATATGCTGTTTGAGCAATTAGGGTTGATTGAACCTATTTTAAAAGCGATCAAGAAAGAAGGCTATACTACGCCAACCCCCATCCAACAACAGGCTATCCCTGTAGTATTGCAGGGGAAAGACCTCCTGGGCTGCGCCCAGACAGGCACCGGTAAAACCGCTGCTTTTGCTATTCCTATTCTGCAACAGTTGTACAACACCAGATCTGCTGTACAGGGATATAAGCATATACGGACACTGATACTGACACCTACCAGGGAACTGGCGGTTCAGATCGACGAAAGCTTTGAAGCTTATGGCCGCCATACTGGTCTTAAGCATGATGTTATTTTCGGGGGTGTGCCACAACACAGCCAGGTCCTTGCCTTGCGTAATGGTACGGATATTCTCATTGCCACGCCGGGCCGCCTGCTGGATCTGATGAACCAGGGCTATATTTACCTGAGTCACCTGGAGGTATTTGTGCTGGATGAAGCGGACCGGATGCTGGATATGGGTTTTATTAATGATATTAAGAAGGTCATCCGTGAGCTGCCAGACCAGCGGCAGACCCTTTTCTTCTCAGCTACTATGCCACCCAATATCTCCAAGCTTGCCAATTCGTTGTTGTATAACCCGGAAAAAGTGACCATTACGCCGGTGTCGTCAACAGCGGAGAGGATAGAGCAGTCTGTGTATTTTGTGAAGAAGAAAGATAAGCAGCAGTTGCTGGATTATCTGCTGCAAGATAAAAATATCAGGCGGACTATTGTGTTTACGCAGACTAAGCATGGTGCAGACAGAATTGCGAAGAACCTGCGTAAGAGCAATGTGAGTGCGGATGCCTTGCATGGCGACAAGTCGCAGACATCCCGTCAGCTTACGCTCAGCAACTTCAAGAACGGACGCCTTCGCGTGCTGGTGGCTACTGATATTGCGGCGAGAGGTATTGATGTGGATGCGCTGGAGCATGTGATCAACTTTGATCTGCCCAATGTATCTGAAACGTATGTGCACCGTATTGGCCGTACCGGCAGAGCCGGAGCGGCGGGTGTGGCATTGTCATTCTGTGCTGCGGAAGAAAGGCCGTTTTTGTTCAGTATCAATAAGCTGATTAAGCAAACCATACCCGCGGTGAGCCATCCTTTTGAGGAGGTTGTACAAACGGGGGCGCGTAATCCTGAAGTGGCCACTGCGCCCAGACCTGCCAGTCAGCGGCCGAAACGCAGGCCGGATAGCAGAAGCGGTAACCGCAGGCCTCATAACCGCAATGGTAACAGGCATAGCGGCAGCAACAATAGCCATAGTGCACCTGATAATAACTAAACTTTTTCCACTGGCAGTTTCCCTGCTTTAATGGCTTTGACGAATGCTTCAAAGTCTTTCTCCGTCTGATCTGCATAGGCAACGGCGAACTTTCCTATAGCAAGGTCCATGACATCGCTTTTGCCCAGGTAGCTGCTGATCATACCTGCATCGCCTGTTTTGGCGTGGGCGCGGGCCAGTGCACGGCCGCAGAGCCCTGCATAGGCCATCATTACTTCTTTGTCGAAGCGGGTTACATCCGGTGTTATTTTGCGATCCCGCAGCTGGCGGAGATAATAATCCTTTCCATCGAGGTCGGAGCTCCATCCCAGGAAGATGTCACTGGCTGCCTGTACGAGGCGTTGGCCTTGCACGATGCGCTCGCCGGGATGTTTGTACCTGCTTTGGGCGGTATAGTCTTCCAATACGCTGCGCCGGGCTTCTTTTACCTGCAGGAGCAGCGGTTCATTCTTTTCATTCATCATGAGGGCTATCATGCAGTGGGTGCCTACGCTGCCTACGCCTACTACTTTCAGGGCGATATCCACGAGGTGATATTTACTGAAGAGGAATCGCCTGTCGGCTTGCAGGGAGCGGCTGTAGCTTTCGAGGAAGACCCTGATAGCGGCTTTCTCTTTTTCCAGTTTGATAGGGTGATAGACGAGTGGTGGCTGGTCTGCAATTTCGTAAGAGCCGCGCACGTTGCGTGTAATCTTATAAAGCACCTGTTGCGGTGTCGCCTTCTCTGCTTTGCTGATGGCGTCTTTCAGCAGTTGTCTGATCTTTTCGCTGGACGTGTTGTTCATGAGCTGGTGCATTTCAAATTTTATATACCAGAGGTCGAGTGCGGGCATGGCAGCGAATTCGTATATGCCTTGGCGGTAGGATGCCGTCATGTGTATGGCCATGTCGCGGGCGTCGGCTTCTCTCATACTGTTGTTTCTGGCGGCGAGTACAAAGCTGGTGGCCAGGCGTTTCACATCCCATTCCCAGGGTGCGGGGAGAGTTTCATCGAAGTCGTTGGCATCAAAGATAAGGGTGCGCTCCGGGGTGGCGTAGCCGCCGAAATTCATGAGGTGACAGTCGCCAATGGCCTGTACTTTCAACTTTGTATGGGGCAGAAAGGAGAGGTCGTGTGCCATGATGCCGGCAGTGCCCCTGTAAAAGGCAAATGGCGATGCGCTCATACGTCCGTGGCGGATGGGTATCAGCTGTTTGATACGGCCACGGTTTGACTCCCTGATGTAAGTCAGTATGGAAGGGCGTTTCGGCGAAACGCTGCAATCTCCCTGCGCAGTGCGGGGTACTGCGGTTCTGATCTGTTTTCCCGGATTGATTGTATCTGCCATAACAGTAAATATCGTATTCAGTATACTAAATGTAAACATATAAACCACACCAATGTTTACCGGTATAAATCTCCCTATAACATAGTCTGATTTGGTTGATTAATTTTTTTATTCTACGTTTGACATGAAAACTAAAACGTTTTACTCGAATCAGCCAGAATATTAATACACCAGCATTTTCACAGACCAGATAATTGTTGCACAGGATTTTACAATAGCTTTTCACACTTGATATTTACCTGATATTCCTTAGCCAGTGGCAGTATTAAATTATGAACAGGTGAGCCTGCAGGAGATAGCGGCGGGCGATGAAAGAGCTTTCAGGGCTTTATTTGACCAGTATCGTGGCCGTTTGTTCCACTACATTTCCCGGTTTATCAAATCGGAGCAGGTAGCGGAAGAACTGGTGCTGGACGTATTTATGAAGATATGGACAGGCCGTGAGTTGCTGACGCAGGTGCAGCACTTTGATGCATTTCTGTTCAGGGTGGCGCATAACAAGGCCATTGATTTTCTCCGTTCTGCCGCCAATGACGCGCATTTGCGGGAGCTGCTATGGGAGGAGATACAGGCAGCTTCGGGCGATCTGCCGGAT
>NZ_DATLKJ010000004.1:0-15708 GCF_035538455.1 Chitinophaga sp. | reverse complement strand
ACAATCCGCTACAGGAGACATTTTTACAATCCGGTATCCATGGCGGCAGCATACCCCTTGCCTTTTATAAAGGTAAGCCAGAGCATGGTAAGCAGTATAGCTTCTGTGGCGCCGGCTGTTACATCTTCCAGGAAGTGCTGGCTCATGTACATGCGGGAGTAAGCAACCAGCGATGCCAGCACCAGGAACAACCAAGACCAGTATTTATTCTTCACATAATAAGACAGCAAGGTGGCAGCGGTAAAAGCACAAACGCTATGCCCTGAAGGGAAGCTTCGGAAATTGTCGAGCACTGTTACACCCGGCACGAAATAGATCTCCTGTAACCGGTGTTCAAAATAGCGGTGCGGCCGAGGAAAAGCTACCAGGAACTTCAGTGTAAAATTAACGAGGGAGGTGAAAGTATAGGCGGTGGCCATCATAAATCCCGCCCTGCGGTTGACCAGGAAAAGTACTATCGTAATTGCAACGGCAGCGCCGGTGCTTCCCAGCTCCGTGATATAGGGGAAAAATGTATCTCCCCAGGAAGTATGCAGTCTGTTGATATAAAAATAGATGTCTTCCCGGCCGTACAGGAAGCGAAATACCAGTATACCCGCGAGTACTACCGCAAAAGGCCATATCAGCATCTTCAGCTGCCTGTACACGGTTGTAAAGCGCTGCCAGAACGTATCCTGTTTCATACCAAAAACTACTTTGTTAAACGCCGGTGATAGTTGATCTGGCCCAGGTGATAGTTAAGATGCCCTTGCAGGTGCACCAGGAAATGCCCGGTAGCCATTTCCCTGCCGAAAACAATTTCCGGGTAGATCTTTTCCATGTCGGCATTGCTCAGTCCTGATATAACGGTAAGGACTATACGGCGTGTGGCGCCCACCTGCTCCAGCAGATCCTGACGCGGTACATTCCTGGCGCTGAATTCCAGATCGCGGTTACGTACATAATCTGTATTGCCCAGCACCTTTCCTACGAAGTGTTGCAGATTGCCACAAAGATGCAGGCACAGGTTTCCTGCCGGATTACTGATACCTTCCGGAATACGCCACAGCGCCTCTTCTGTACCGTATGCTGCAATTTCTTCTTCGAGCTTGCTGAGATCTCTCTCAAACAAATTGATTAATGTTTCTGTAAGCATGTGCTAAAGATAACGCACTAAACATTCACGACAAACAGCAGCAATAAACAGTGTTACAAAACGGCAGATTAATCTACCTGGAAGAGTGGCTTTACGTCCATCATAGCTTTCTGGTAAGCGATATCGAAGGGTTCGAATTTTGAGCCAAGGCCGAAACGGGCTACGGCGCCATCTATCAGTTCAAATTCGGCCACCTTTTTATTGAAGCCCTGCTTACCGCGTTTGAAGTTCACCACATCAGCCAGCGGGAAGTCTTTCTTCTTCTTGTTTCTGGACAATAACCAGCCCAGCACACCAAAGAGCACCATCATCATCATGGGCTTTGATTCAAATACGATACGCTGACTGGTAATGTAGACATTGCCTTGTTCGGCCTGCCATTTGTTTTTGAAATAGGCTGCGGGACTTTTATACAAAACGGTTTCCTGCGGGTTAAGCTCGAACTTTACTTTGATAATCTTCTGTTGCATATATAGGATATGGGTTAAGTGTGCAAAAATATGGTATTATTGCTATATTAACCAAACCCACACTGATGATTCTGACTTCCATCCTGGATAACGACTTCTATAAATTCACGATGCAGCACTGCGTGGTCAAGCTTTTTCCGAAGGCGCGAGCCCGTTATAAATTTATTAACCGTGGCAAACATGCTTTCCCGCCGGGCTTTGCGGAGGCATTACGGGCAGCGGTGGACGATCTGAAACATCTGCAGCTGAGCGCCGAGGAAAAAGAATACCTGGCAGTCACCTGTCCTTACCTGGACCCCACCTATCTTGACTTTCTTCAGGGTTACCGTTATAATCCGGCGGAGGTGCATATTGTACAACATGGCGAAGATGTGGAAGTACATGTGGATGGTTACTGGTACCGTACTATTCTCTGGGAAGTGCCGTTGATGTCGCTCATATGCGAATTGTATTATGAGCTTACGGGTCAGCAGCGAGTGCCAGATGAGGAAGTGGTGAGTATCACCCGTGCCAAGATAGAACGTTATAAAGAAATGGACATCACGATTGCTGATTTCGGTTCGCGCCGCAGGCACTCGCTGGCAGTGCATAAGCTGGTGGTGCAGACCTTGCGGGAGTATGGCGCCGGATGTTTCATTGGCAGCAGCAATATACATCTTGCCATGCGTAATGGTATAAAGCCCGTGGGCACGCACGCGCATGAATGGTTCATGTTCCACGGCGCCAAATACGGTTTTAAGATGGCTAATATGCTGGGGCTGGAGCATTGGGTACAGGTATACCGCGGCGACCTGGGCATCGCGCTTTCAGATACTTATACCACACCTGTCTTCTTTGAACAGTTTGATAAGAAGTTCGCGAAACTCTTTGACGGCGTGCGTCACGACAGTGGCGATCCGCTGTTGTTTGCAGATCGTACCATCGCGCATTATCAGTCGAAAGGTATCAACCCGCTTTCCAAAACCATTATCTTCTCAGATGGACTTGACTATGAAAAGGTAGCCAGTATTGCATCGTATTGCCGTGGTAAGATTGGTATGTCTTTCGGGATAGGTACGAACTTTACGAATGATGTAGGATTGAAGCCGTTGAATATTGTAGTCAAGATGTATGAAGCGCATCCCGAAGATGCCCCGCAATGGGAGCCGGTGGTGAAGTTGTCTGATGTAAAGGGGAAATATACCGGAGATGAACGGATGATAGGATTAGCGAAGGAGATACTACAGATCGGGCTGTGATTATTTTTGATTATTGTCTGAACTGTGATTTATTTGATTATTGTGATTATCCTGATGAGCGAAGATTATAACCGGACATTTATCAGTTTGTATTTTCGTTCGCCAGGATAATCACAATAATCAAATAAATCATAGTCCGAGACCGGTATCGCCCTGGGAGAGATCTCCTGTATCATATCCTTTTTTGAACCAGAACATGCGCTGTTGCGAAGTACCGTGCGTGAAGGCGTCGGGTACTACCCTGCCTCCTGCCGCTTCCTGGAGTTTGTCGTCGCCCACTGCGCTGGCGGCATTCAGGCCGGATTCAATATCTCCGGGTTCAAGTATGCTACGTAACTGGTTAGCGTGGTTAGCCCAGAGGCCGGCGAGGAAGTCAGCCTGCAATTCCAGCTTTACGGAGAGTTTGTTGTATTCCGTTTCACTCAGGCGGGAGCGCATCGACTGTACCTTACGGCTGATGCCGAGCAGGTTTTGCACGTGATGGCCCACTTCATGCGCGATTACATATGCCTTTGCGAAATCGCCCTTGACACCGAAACGTTGTTCCAGCTCATTGAAGAAGCTTACATCCAGGTATACTTTGCTGTCTGCCGGGCAGTAGAAAGGGCCCATGGCAGATTCGGCAGCACCGCAACCGGAAGTAGTGGCATCATCAAACAACACCATCCGGGGCTGCTGATACTGCATGTTCAGCTGCCGGAATTGCTGCTGCCATACATCTTCCGTGCTGGCCAGTACCTTAGCTGAGAACTTTTCAATAGCACTGGCGTTGGCAGCTGTGAGCCGCTCGGAGGTTTCATTTCCGCCGCCGCCGCCCTGCGATTGCTGTACGGCCTGCATTACCTGTTGCGGGTCCTGCTTAAACAATAGTGCAAGTACAATGATAATGACACCACCGATACCGCCTCCGATACCAATGGTACGCATTCCGCCGCCGCCGGAGCGTTTCTCGACATTATCGCTCATTCTTTCATCATCCAGACGCATAACTGAGTGAAGGTTTAGTAGTAAAATAGTTTAACCCGAAATTACATTTTACCCATTAATTCCAGGCATTGTACGCGATGTTTATTTTCATAGTGTAAAAGATTTTTTCCATCGTTACAGAAGTAATTACATTGCCGGTAATCATATCACCAAAATATACATCAATGAGAATTAAACAGATAGTACTTGCTTCCCGCCCCAAAGGTCTGCCCGCCCTTACAGATTTCAGAACAGAAGAAGTGACCCTTCCAGACCTAAAGGAAGGAGAAGTGCTCCTGAAGCCCCTCTATTATTCTGTTGATCCTTATATGCGCGGAAGGATGAATGAAGGGAAATCATACATACCTCCGTTTGAAGTAAATGCGCCTATCGAAAGTGGCGCCATCGCTACAATTGCGGAGAGCAAGGACAAGAACCTGCAACCCGGCGATGTGGTTATAGCCGCTTCCAGCAGGCCGCTCCTGCCCTGGGCCACCGGCATCATCCGCAAGGGATCTGATGTACGCAAAACAGACAGCGAGATTCCGCCTACCTACTATCTTGGCCTCCTGGGCATGCCCGGGCTGACGGCCTACTTCGGGCTGATGGACATTGGCAAGCCCAAAACCGGTGAAACAGTGGTGGTTTCCGGTGCAGCGGGAGCTGTGGGTATCGTAGTGGGGCAAATCGCGAAGCTCCAGGGATGCCGTGTGGTAGGTATTGCAGGCGGCGCGGAAAAGGTGAAGATGCTCACCGATAAATTCAACTTCGACGTAGCCATCGACTATAAAGGTAATCCGGATATATCCAAAGCGATTGCCGCGGCTTGTCCTAACGGGGTGGATATTTATTTCGACAATGTTGGCGGAGAAATATCAGATGCCGTAGTAAACCAGATCAACTTCCACGGCAGAATACCGCTGTGTGGCCAGATAGCGTTGTATAATTCAACCGAAACGCCGGTAGGGCCCCGCTGGCAGCCGACTCTGCTCACACGCAGCGTATTGTTGCAGGGCTTTGTGATCGGCAACTATGCCAGCCGCTTCCAGGAAGGGATCGGGCAGCTGGCCGGTTGGGTGAAAGCAGGTAAGCTGAAATACACCGAAACGATTGAAGAAGGTTTTGATCATTTGCCGGATGCTTTATTAGGATTATTTTCCGGAAGGAACAACGGAAAGATGATTGTGAAAGTTTAAATTTTCAGGTATGACCAATCCTGTTGTACATACACAGATCAGGAAGGTGGCCGCTGCCAGCGCATCAGACATCAATGATGTGCTGGCCACCGAGGACCCGCTGGAAATAAAGCTGCTGTACGGTCCGGTTCACAACCGCCGGCAGCAGTCTCTTTCTGTGACGATGCGCACACCAGGCCACGATCCGGAGCTGGTGAAAGGTTTCCTTTTCAGCGAAGGCATCATCCGGCAGCATGACGATATAAAAGATATTGCCCTTGCAGACAAGGCGGAAGGCAGCGTGGCCACGGTGGCGCTGAAGGAGAGCGTGGCGCCTGATCTGCAGCACAGCAACCGTAACTTTACGGCCACGGCAGCCTGTGGCGTATGCGGCAAAACAGATATTGCCAATATTCATACAGGCGTCAACGTTAGTAAAGGCGAAGCATTCGTTATTCCCTCTTCCCTGATATACCAGTTGCCCGAAACGCTCCGTAGCCAACAGGACGTATTTGACGCTACCGGCGGCCTGCATGCAGCGGCCCTCTTTGACCGTAACGGTAACCTGCTTATCCTCCGGGAAGACATAGGCCGGCATAATGCGGTGGACAAACTAATCGGCGCCGCGCTTACCCAACGGCTTATACCGCTACACACACATCTGATGCTGCTAAGCGGGCGTGCAGGATTTGAGCTGATACAAAAAGCGGCAATGGCGGGCATATCGCTGATCGCAGCAGTGGGTGCACCTTCCAGCCTCGCCGTAAAAATGGCCGATACCTGGAACATCACCCTGATCGGGTTTCTCAGAGAGCAGCGATTCAATATTTACACTAAACCGGAAAGAATAGAGATCAGATAGATTTCCCGCAAAGGAAGCATAGCGCCTTTGCGGGAAAAAATCGCTACTATTGCGAAAGAAAACAGCGTATCATATGCATGCAGAGAACCCGGTACGGTTTACAGGTATAAAGCTGAGCAAGCCTAAAGTAGTGGCCGCAGGTATCCCGGCTGTGGTATCCAGTATGCGGCATATGCTGGAAGAAATGAACGCTTTCCGTGCCATGAAAGCTTTACTGGCACTCAATCAGAAGCATGGCTACGATTGTCCCGGCTGCGCATGGCCTGATCCTGACGACGAGCGCTCCCCTATTGCGGAGTATTGCGAGAACGGCGCCAAAGCTATAGCAGAAGAAGCGACTACCAAACGACTCACTCCTGATTTTTTTGTACACCACAGCGTTGAAGAACTGGGTCTGCTAACCGACTATGAGATTGGTAAGAAAGGCCGCGTTGCCCAGCCCATGTACCTTCCCGAAGGAAGCACCCATTATAAAGCTATTACCTGGGAGGCAGCATACGGCATCATTGCCGGTCATCTTCAGAAGCTGTCATCTCCGCATGAAGCCATCTTCTATACTTCCGGCCGAACCAGCAATGAAGCGGCTTTCCTCTATCAATTGATGGTCAGGCAATACGGTACCAACAATCTGCCTGACTGTTCCAATATGTGCCACGAATCAAGCGGTGTAGCATTGGGTGAAGCACTGGGTATCGGCAAAGGCTCTGTTACACTGGAAGATGTACATCATGCAGAAGTGATTATTATACTCGGACAAAATCCCGGTACCAATCACCCGCGTATGCTGACCGCCCTGCAGAAAGCCAAGGCCAACGGCGCTACTATCATCGCGGTGAATCCGCTGCCGGAGACAGGACTGCTCAACTTCCTGAATCCGCAGACATTGAAAGGCATCCTGAACATCCAAACACATCTTACCGATATTTTTCTTCAGGTGAAAATCAATGGCGACATGGCTTTGCTGAAAGCTATTGCCTTACTGTTGCTGGAGGAAGAAGAGAAAAATCCGGGGACTGTGTTCGATACAGATTTCATTAACCAACAGACAGCCGGTTACAACGATTATATACAACACCTGAAACAACACGACTTTCACCAGCTGGCCGCAGCATGCGGCGTGGCGCAGGAGGCTATCAGAGAGGCCGCCGTTACGCTCATGCATAAACGAAAAATTGTAGCCTGCTGGGCGATGGGCCTCACCCAACATAAAAATGCAGTAGATACCATCCGGGAGGTGGTAAACCTTCTTCTCCTGAAAGGCAGCATAGGCAAGCCGGGAGCAGGTACCTGCCCTGTGCGCGGCCATAGCAATGTGCAGGGCGACAGAACGATGGGTATCTATGAGCAGCCTTCAGAGGCTCTGTTGAATAAGCTCCAGGAAGTATATCATTTTGCGCCACCGAGGGAACATGGCTATGATGTGGTAAATGCTATCCACGCAATGCATCGCGGGGACGCCAGCGTGTTTATAGCGATGGGCGGCAATTTTCTGTCGGCCACACCCGATACAAAATATACCGCTGAAGCGCTGGCCAAATGCCGGCTGACCGTGCATGTGTCCACAAAGCTGAACCGCAGCCACCTGGTACATGGCCGTGAGGCGATCATTCTGCCTTGTCTGGGGCGTAGCGATAAAGATATACAACAGGGTGTTGCGCAATTTGTCACCTGTGAAAACTCGATGGGCGTTGTCCAGATGTCGAAAGGCAACCTGCATCCTATATCGGACCAGCTGAAGAGTGAGCCTGTGATTGTCTGTGAGCTGGCGCAGGTATTGCTGGGCAGCCGTTATGTGCCTTGGCAAAGTTATACTACCAACTATGACCGTATCCGCGATGATATAGAGAAAGTAATACCCGGCTTTAACGCCTACAATGAGCGAGTAAGACACCCGGGGGGCTTCTACCTGCCCAACGGCGCCAGGGAAGGCCGGTTCAACACGGGGAACAGCAAAGCCAACTTTAATGTGGCCGACGTGCCGGTGAATATTATTGCCGACGATGAATTTATGATGATGACCATCCGGAGTCATGACCAGTTCAACACCACCATCTATGGACTGGATGACCGCTACCGCGGCGTCTATAATGAGCGCCGTGTGATCTTCATGAACCCGGCGGATATTGCTGCGGCAGGTTTCGGCGCCGGTGACGTGGTGGACCTGTATAACGACCACGGACAAACGGAGCGAGTAGCACATGGATTTATCATTGTACCTTTCAGTATCCCGGAGAAGTGTACTGCCACCTACTTTCCCGAAACCAATGTGCTGGTACCGGTTGATAGTGTGGCCGACAAGAGTAATACGCCAACATCCAAACTGGTGGTGATCCGCATCAAGCCCAATACGCGGATAAAGCAACAAGAAAAATAAACAAACGATATGGTAATGGAACCTGTTATGTGGCAGGCTGAGAAGTGGCCTGGGATTGAATTTTTTACGTTAACCAGTAATGAGCATTATTACATTGCACGTGGCGTTATTAATGGATGTATAAAGAAGCAGCTTTTCGTGGTGCACTATGAAATTGAAATCACGCAGGACTGGAAAGTATCTTCCTTTCATATAAAGGAAGACAGCGTCCAGCATAAAGAGTTAAAGCTGACATCAGATCTGCATGGTCACTGGTTTGACAAAGAAGGGAACCATATCCCTGCGTTTGACGAGTGCATCGATATTGATATTTCGCTCACACCATTTACCAACACGCTTCCCATCCGCAGATCACCAATGGAAACGGGCGAGTGCAAAACGTTTAAGATGCTCTACATCCTGCTGCCTGAGTTTGAGCTGCAGAAAGTGGAGCAACGTTACACGCGGCTCGGCAACCGGAAGTACCTGTACGAAAATACCAACAACAGTTTCAAGGCGGAGATACCGGTAGATGAAAATGATATTGTAGAAGACTATCCCGGGATATTCAAACGGCTGCCATAGTTTTTTCTGTACCTGTTATCAGCTCCCTGACAATATCAGCAGTTGCTGCTTCCCTGGCCTGTTGTGCGCTTTGCCCGGCCCACATGGCAGTAAATTTACCTGAAGCCCAGGAATGCCGGTGCTTTCAGTGCGGAGATATCAAACCTGAAATCCACCACAGTAGTAATTTCCAGCATACTGTTGCGTTTCATTGGGAATGGCGCATCGGGGTAATAGTAGTAGGCCACTTTGATGGTGTTAAGCGACAGGTTTTCGTTGCGCACCCTGAAGCCTCCGCCGAATCCTGTATATACGGGATTGCTGAAAAGATCCCGATCATTGGCGTTGATCACGGATGCCTGAAGAGAGGCAAAGAAGTTGAATTTAAAGCCCAGTATTTTCAGTGGGCTGTAATATACAGTTTCGGAGCTGGCATTCAGCCGCTGGAAGCCGTTAAGCCTGGTGTCGCGGAAGCCCCATATGCCATAATCCATATTAATGTTAAGCGGCTTGTAAAAAAACGGGCTGGGATTCGCGAGGAAATCGATGCTGAAGAACTCACGGAAACGGGCCTTTCTGAAAGTAAGGAGGCGGCTGTAATATTCCAGGCTGGCGTGCATGACGGCATCTTCGGTGGTCTTTCTGTTCCAGAAAGTTCCAATACCAACGGTGGTGTTAAAAAGTCCGTGACTACGGGTGGTCCAGAATTTCTGCGCCTCAAAACCGGTATAGAGTCTTTTCCTGTCTTTCCAGGTTTCCCATCCGGTGGTAGCGCTTACATTGTAGCCGAGGGGAATATCCTCTGTTCTGCCGAAGCCGAAGAAATGATGTGCCTTGAAGAAGTCGAGCCGGTAGGCTTCTATTTCCAGCAGATAATACCGGTGATCGTTGTATACAGGATCATTGCTGAAGCGCTGTTGTTCCGGCTTGCGCTGGAAGGCGAGGTTATAATGCCTGGCCAGAACAGCGACATTAGGCTTGCGGCCAATGGTACCGTTGTTCTTGTAGTTGTTGATGATGTTGTATCCCACCCATGCGTCTATAGCAACGTAGCGGTAATCGCGGAACAGGCTGTCTTCCGCCTGTGGCTCGGCGCCCCGGATATTGATAGACCAGCTGTTAGATACGGCCAGGCCGCCCACCATCCTGGCAGAGTTACGATATAGCGGGCGGTTGAGGCTGAAGTAAACGGTGCCCTCATACACCATTGTATCAAGTGGTTGATAGTTATTAAGTGTGGTATATCCCATGCTGAGATCGATAAAAGACCCAAGCACATTGTATTTGGTGTATTTCACCTCCGTGTTCCAGGTGGGTGTGTAATCGCTGCGCCACTGGAAACCGACGGAGAGCCCCTGCCCTACACCAAGCAGATTGTTATTGGATACACTTGCTTTGACATTATCCGCACTGAACTGCGAGAGGTCCGCACCATATTCGAATACATCTTTGGTGAGTACGACTACGTCTACGGAATCTGATTGCGGGTCTGTGCTCCTGATATAGATACGGGCATCCTGGAGGAAAGGCCTGTTACGCAGGTAACGTTCGTTGTCGGCCATTTCAAAAGCATCGAGGCGTTGGTTTTCGCGAAAGAACAAGGACTGGCGGATTACCCATTCTTTGGAATCATAATGCAGCCGGTTGGCCAGGTGAATCAGCTTCATGTTGGTAGTAAAGCTGGTATCATTGATGTTACGGGGACCGAATACTTTTACTTTTCTGTAGTTGATATTACGGATCACTTTGCCTACATAAGGAGCAAAATAGGCTTCACTTTTAATGATCACACTATCCGGGTCAACATCCTGTTCGGGAACATCCTGACGGGTAATACGCTTGATAAATGACTGGCGGTATTCTTTGTTTCTCAGTGAATCGCGGTACTCACCGATTCTCTTCATCAGGTTATGCCCTTTCTTTGGAACGGTATCTGTCTGTGACGGGTGCTGATAAGCCGCCGCAATGCCGGAATAAGCATTGTGGTGCCAACAAACAAGCCAGCATATAACAGTTATGGTTGTAATCAGTTTAAAATCCATTCTCAAGTTTAGCCGCGATAACAAGTATATCGAAAAATTCTATTATTTATTCATTCAGGGATTTAATTTATTTTGAGATTTTGGGATTTCGAGATTTTGAGATTTTGAGATTTTGGAATTTATGAATTTATAAATTCCAAAATCTCAAAATACTTAAATAATTTCTCTGAATAAGAAAATAGTAAAATTTACTTCATAATGCTTGTTTCCCAGCCGTCATATTGAGCATTCAGCTGTTGCGCCAATTCCCATAAGATCATCACGACGCTATCTACCGAAGCTTCGCTGGCTTTATCGGGGCGTGACACGCATAATTTAAAAGGAAATTCGGGATTGTCTGTAGGTTCATCCCTCATAACGGTGAAGCCGCTGTCTTTGATATGTTCCCAGTAAGAAGACTTATCTTCTTCTGTTTTAAAATGTATCCAGTGTTCTATCGGGCGTATGATTTCTGATATGTCGCCGTGTTGCAGTAGCATACGTAACACTTTTCTGTTCTGGATACGCTGGAATTCGTATACATCAGGAAACAGGAAATCGAAATAGAGTTCCCAGTTGTTATCTTCCTTCATACCATAGTCATAACGGTACTCAGGAAAACTAATCATTGCATCCGCAATGTATTTATCATGCAGTAATGTGTTACCGGTATAGAAATAGAAATCACGTACGCCATTAGAGAAGGTACGGCCCACGAAATGCGCGTCCAGTTTAGTTTGTAACTGCTCTACTAATTTATCCTCGATCTCTCCCATCATAACAAACTCATCGTTCTGAGGAAATCCGTCTTCACGTGGGTGATTCAGGTATACAGTAACATATATGGCATTAGGCTTTTCCTTCAATGGCGCAAATCGTCTCAGATCAAGGTCAAGACCTATTACTGCTGGACTTTCTTCAATGTGGCACGTGTATATATCCCAGTCCGGTCGGTAATCCTTATGCATATAAAAAAAATTAAAATAACGCAACAGCTGACTGTAAAGATACGTAGCTATTAGTTATCATTGAAATGATTCAATGAGTATCTGCGTTTTTTTATCCACGGAAATTAACGTATGCATGCTCATGCAGCTTGAACAGTTTGTGTTAATGCATACCAGGGTTAACACTATTTAACACTCAGAAATTCCCCTTCAACATCTCTCCAAACAATCTACCACAAAGGATTACAACGTGCGCTGCTTTTTCTATGCGTTACTGCAGTGCCTTCTGTGCGTTCCTTTCATCCCAAAAAACAGATTTCCTTCAGTCTTTACAACTATTTTTACCACCGCTATAAATTGTTGGAAGCTAGTAAATGTAATTATGAGAAAAATTGTTTTGTTCCTGTCGGCATGGATGTTCTTATTATGTACAAACGTAACGGCGCAGCAACACGGGGGTAAAGATGCCGCAACGGGTGCTATTTACGGAAAACTACTGGATGCACAAGGCAGCAGACCTATAGAATATGCGTCTGTTGCAGTTTTACGACCAGATTCGTCAGTACTCACGGGCATGTTGTCAAAACCTAATGGCGATTTTAACTTCGAAAATATGAAGGCGGGCAGGTATGTGCTTAAAATTAATTTCATCGGTTATGAAACGGTGTATAAGACGGTGCAGTTAACAGAAAAGGCGGCAGCTGTTGATGCCGGTAATATCAAACTGAAGGCGAATGTGAAATCACTTGCTGCAGTGAATGTCGTTGGAGAGAAACCAGCGTTCACGATGGCTATCGACAAGCGCGTGTTTAACGTGGAGAAAAATCTGGCCAGTATCGGCGGAACCGCCACGGATGTATTGAAACAGGTACCATCTGTCAGTGTAGATATAGACGGCAACGTAAGCGTACGTAATGGTACTCCTACTATATTTATTGACGGACGCCCCTCTACCCTCACGCTAGACCAGATACCGGCAGATGCTATTGCCAATATCGAAGTGGTCACCAACCCTTCTGCAAAATATGACGCTGAAGGTATGAGCGGGATCCTTAACATCGTGCTCAAGAAGAACCGGAAGGCTGGTATCAACGGGCTTATCAGCGCAGGTGTATCTTCTCTCGGCAGCACCAACGGCAATGTGGATTTCAATGTGCGTCAGCAGAAATTCAACTTCTTCCTGAACTACGGCTTCCGCAACAGGGTGTCGCCTATGAATAGCCGTCTGTTTAGCAAAAACATCGGTAAAGACACGACCACGTACCGTGAACAGCTCCAGGAGGGCGACTTATACCGTCGCTTTCAGACTGGCCGTACCGGCTTCGACTGGTTCATCGACAACAGAAATACCCTCACGCTTTCGCAGTCGCTCACCGGCGGTAACTTCAACCGCTACAATGATCAGACGCAGAATGAATATGACATCAAGCTGCAGAAAGTGCGTTATGGCACTGGTATCAACAACAGTAAGAACGGTTTCCGCAACTACACTACGCAGCTGGGTTATAAGCACACTTTTGCCAGAGAAGGCGAAGAACTGACGGCTGATTTCACGTATAACTATGCAACCGGCGATAACAGTGCGGATTACTCCCTGCAGTATTTCGATCTGAAAGGCAATCCTACTGATATGCCCAGGAAGCCAGAACTCCGCAACAGCAATGGCAAAGGAGAAACGGTTTATCTTACCGGCCAGTTGGATTACGTAAGACCGTTCTCTGAAACATCCAAGATAGAAGCAGGTCTGCGCACCAATACCCGCAGATTCGACAACTATACAAATACCTATGGCAGGAATTATCCTGATGGCTCCTTCTCCCTCGATACCGCGCTTTCGAACAACTATCATTACCAGGAACAGATCAATGCCGGTTATGTAAGTTATACCGGCGCAAAAAACAGTTTCGGCTACCAGGTTGGATTGAGAGCTGAACAGTCGTACTACACCGGGGAAACAAGGCTCGGACAAAAAGATTCCTATAAGATCGATTATCCGGTAAGCCTTTTTCCCAGCGTGTTTTTATCACAGAAGCTGAAGGGCGATCATGAGTTCCAGCTGAACTACAGCCGTCGTATCCGCCGTCCCTGGTTCCGGGATTTGCTGCCCACTATTGACTACAGCGGGCAATACGCCAACCGCGGAAACCCTGACCTGAAGCCGGAGTTCACGAACTCCTCTGAGCTTTCCTACCTTAAGGATTTCGCTCATAAACACAATCTGCTGGTTTCTTTGTACTATCGCAACACCGATAATGCCATCACAGATTTTTACGTAGATACTGTTCTCACGCTGAACGGGCAGGCGCAGCGCGTGTTGCTGACGTATCCCATCAATGCCAGCACCCGCAATTCCTATGGAGCAGAGATTACCTTGAGAAGTCAGCTCACCAAGGCCTGGGATGTAACTGCCAACATCAACATGGCGCAGACAAAGATCAGCACCGTGGGTACCGGTAATAACCTGTCCAACCAGGGCTTCACCTGGTTTGGTAAGCTGAACAGCAATACCAAATTACCCTGGGATCTCACTTTGCAGATAACAGGGGAATATGAGTCGAGGCAGATATTGCCACAGGGAGAAAGGAAACCGGTATGGTCAACAGATGCAGGTGTGAAGAAGGATATGCTGAAGAATAAAGCGTTGTCTGTATCGCTTACTTTAAATGATGTATTCAATTCAGACCGTAATCTCAGTTACACCCGCACTGATTTTTCAGAGACAGAAAACTACCGCGCGCGCCTTACCCGCGAACTGCGACTCAACGCTACCTGGCGTTTCGGCAAGATGAACAATGATAAAAAACATAACAGTGAGCCGGAAGAAATGTAGGTGTTGATTATCAGTGATGCCGGTGATTTGTGCTGTTGTTTGATGATGATTGTTTATATATTTTGATAGAAATCAGAACACTTAAAATAGTTCGTCTATATCTTTGTACATGGAAGAGTTGATTTAACAATCATCATCAAACAACAGTACAAATCATCAGCATCACAAAAATCAATACAAATCATAGTTATGGATTCGATCTATCATACCATCACCCTGCGTTTCCTGGCAGAGCCTTCAGATGTGAATTTTGGCGGTAAAGTACATGGCGGTTCCGTTATGAAGTGGATTGACCAGGCTGGCTATACCTGTGCAGCCAACTGGAGTGGCCAGTATGCAGTGACTGTATACGTGGGTGGTATCCGTTTTTTTAAGCCCATAGCTATCGGAGATCTCGTTGAGATCAATGCTACCATTATCTATACCGGTAAAACCAGCATGCATATCTCCATAGATGTATTTGCCGGTAACCCCAGGCAGCAGGAGAAGCAGAAGACCACACACTGTGTAATGGTGTTTGCAGCCGTAGACGACAGCGGTAAAACAATACCGGTGCCCAAATGGACACCGCGTACTGCTAATGAGATCAGTATGGAGACCTATGCCAAGAAACTGATGGATCTCAGAAAAGACATTGATGAAGAAATGAAGCCCTACATGTAATTCATTACACGGCGAACTGCATTTCGCTCAGCATGCGGTATAAACCGCCATCTACGCCGATCAGTTCATGGTGGGTACCTTCTTCCACGATCATACCTTTGTCCAGCACGATAATCTTGTCTGCCTCCCGGATGGTAGACAGGCGGTGTGCGATCACAATAGAGGTGCGGCCTTCCATGAGTTTATCCAGGGCGTCCTGCACTAGTCTTTCGGATTCAGAATCCAGCGCGGAAGTGGCTTCGTCGAGTATCAGTATTTTGGGATCTTTCAGTACGGCGCGTGCAATGGCAATACGCTGGCGCTGGCCACCGGAAAGCTGTATGCCTCTCTCCCCTACGACCGTGTTCAATCCCAGCGGGAAGCGTTGAATAAACTCCCAGGCATTGGCCTGGCGGGCTGCTGATTCTATTTCTCCGTCGGTAGCATCGGGTTTACCGTAGGCAATATTCTCGCGGATGGTGCCTCCAAAGAGGAATACATCCTG
>NZ_DATLKJ010000003.1:0-3009 GCF_035538455.1 Chitinophaga sp. | reverse complement strand
ACGCCCGTCCATTGATTAGTGATACATAAACCAGCGCATATGCTGAGAAAGAGTGGAGGAAGTGAGTTATGCGTACCGGAGAAAATGAACAGGGTCTTCGCAAGATCCTGGACCTTACCAGGTTAATCAGCCTGACTGTTTTAGTCATGCACTTTTATTTTTATTGTTATGCTGCGTTTCACAGCTGGCAATTAACGTCGGTTATCACAGACCGGCTCCTGGAGAACGTCGCTAAAACAGGTTTGTTCTCTTATTTCCTGAAATCAAAATTAATTGCGCTGGGATTTTTAGGGATCACCCTGCTCGGCTCCCAGGGCAGGAAGGCCGAAACAGTAAAGTTCAGTACTGTCTGCCTCTATGTAATAGCCGGATTGGTACTATACTTCATCAGTTATTTTGCGCTGTTGTTTCCAACCGATCTGCAGGTTCGTGTCTGCATCTATATTGCCGGTACCGGATCCGGCTATATATTAATTCTCACTGGCGGCACATTACTGTCCAGAATAATTAAGTTGAAAATTGACCGCGATGATATTTTCAACAAGAAAAGCCAAACATTTCCCCAGGAAGAACGCCTGCTCACAAATGAATACTCCATTAATATACCAGCTACCTACAAGTTAAAAAACAAGATCCGGAAAAGTTATATAAATCTAATAAATCCAGCACGGGGGCTGCTTTTGGCAGGCCAACCCGGAAGTGGTAAAACTTGGTACATTTTAGAAGAAGTCATTAAACAACAGATAGAGAAAGGCTATTGTCAATTTATATATGATTGGAAGTATCCAGATCTTACCACTGTCGCATATAACCACTATCTAAAGTATCGCCATAGATATAAAGTACCGGTTAAGTTTAATGTGATAATCCCGGAAGATCCAACAAGAACGGGAAGGTGTAATCCCCTCGAACCTTCTACGATGACGGATATAACAGATGCCGCTGAATCTGCCCGCACAATTCTTTATGGTCTTAACCGTAGCTGGATACTACGCAATGGGGATTTTTTCGTGGAATCTCCAATAATCCTGCTGACAGCGGTGATCTGGTATTTACGCAAATACCGCAATGGAGAGTATTGCACACTGCCTCACGTAATTGAACTGCTTCAGGTTGAATACAGTAAGCTGTTCACGATGATTCGGTGTGAACCTGAGCTGGAAATTTTAATTTCTCCGTTTATTTCCGCACTGGAAGCGGGTGTAATGGAGCAGCTGGAGGGGCAGATAGCTGCAGCGAAAATTGCTATGGCGAGATTATCCAGTCCTGAATTATACTTCGTGCTTTCCGGAAATGATTTTAACTTGGATATTAATAATCCATCTGCTCCGCAGATTTTGTGTATGGGTAATAATCCCCAAAAGCAAGCCACTTACGGTGCAGTACTTTCCTTATACATTAACCGCCTGATAAAACAGATCAATAAAAAGGGGAAAATGAAGTGTGGCGTGAACTTCGAGGAATTTCCCACCCTTACCGTACAGGGTATTGATGCCTTGATCGGAACAGGGAGATCCAACCTCATAGCCACTACCGTAGTAATCCAGAATCTGGACCAGGTAAGAAAGGATTACTCCCGTGAAATGGCGGATGTGCTGATGAATCTCTGTGGTAATATTATCTGCGGTCAAGCTTCCGGAGATACTGCACGACAAATGAGTGAAAGGGTAGGTAAGATCATGCAGGATCGTTCCAGCACTACCATCAATAGCTCTGATACCTCAATCAATCATTCCCAGCAACTTGACATGGCAATTCCTGCCAGTGTTATCAGTAACCTCTCTGCCGGTGAATTCGTAGGAATTGTCTCCGACAATCCCGGGCAGGAAATAAAACAAAAGATTTTTCACAATAAGGTAAAAAAGGATGCCAAGGCTGCTGACCAGGAACGGAAAGGTTATAAAGGCCTGCCGGTAGTACGCAGTCTGGAAAATGGGATTGTGCTGAAAAATTTTCTACAGATCAAGGATGATATTGATGATATAGTAAATACTGAGATTAGTAGTATAATGAGTGATCCGGCAAAAACGCATTTAATTGTCGGAAAGGGAAAAGCATGATCACACGGCAATTAACAGAGACACAGCTAGTGTAATCCTTCTTTTAAGCCGACATGCGTCCAATAACATACATATGTTCTGTCCTTTATGCTCACCAATGCTTCATAAGCGTCTGCTATTACAGGAAACAGGTTAAGAAGTTCTGTAATTGTGACACACATAATCATTATTGTGAGTTCCAATGTATGATAAAGCGTTTTCTTTAATCCGGTATTATCCGATAAATAGCCAGTAAATTGTATAGTTCCGATGAATTCAGAGTGGGCGTGGTTGGAATACAGCTTCCAGGAAGGGGCTAAATGGGTTTCCTTAAAGCGGGTAGATTCAATTATCCTTTCCCATCCTAACAACCTTGAGGGAGGGTTAACTTTATCAACTTTTCTCCTATCCTCAGATGGTAAGTTTTGGTACCAGACGTTATTTGAAATTTGTTGCCGGAGACGAGCTATATCACTTGCCTCTTGCTGCTTTTTGGCTATCGATTCAGGCATTGTACAGTAATAGTTTTGCCTGTTAGAAAGCCCGCTTAATTGATATAGTAGGTGCTTGAACTCACCTTCATCATCGTTGGAGGGAGACAGTATAAAGTAGTATAAGGTCAGATAGCATTCGATTTGAGCGCGGGATAGGACATAAATGGAACTTATATCTTGGATAGACAAAATATTTCCATTTTCATCCTTAAATAATGGAACTGGCGACATCAATTTATTGATAGATGAAGAATGTAGGCTTAACTTAAGTAATAAAGCCTCTGCTGGCTTCATCCAGCTTTGCATAACGATATTATTTGAATGAATGAGATCAACTAGAACTTATTTCATAAATGCTATTTAGTTTTTATAGAACTTTATAGCATGTCAAAAAGAAAAGAAGAACTGACAGATGATCAATGGGCAATTCTAAGTCCCCTTATTCCATCACCATTATTACGGGAAGATGGTAAAGG
>NZ_DATLKJ010000002.1:0-17652 GCF_035538455.1 Chitinophaga sp. | reverse complement strand
GGAGATGCTGGTGTATATCTTTCTGTATCACCATAAAATAGATCAGGGCTATCTATACCGCTAGCCAGTTTTTGCAGTTTTTCCAGCAGTTCGGCTGAATTATCGGCAATAAATCCAACTCTGACTGACATTACATCTCTGCCTATCTGTAATGTGTAGGCTATATCCGGTAAAACTTCATCGGTATAACTACGTTCTTTAACCGCCCTGAGCAATTGGTCCGCCTGGTTTTTGACCTGCTGCCTGCTCTTTGCAGATAAAATAAACGCCAACGGCTTTGCTGGTGATCTTCTGCTCCGGATTACCGTGGGAACGTATTCTTCCAGCACCAGGTGAGCATTGACACCACCAAAACCGAATGAACTGATACCTGCTCTTCTTGGCAACTCATTACCAGTTACATCTTTCAGGGCTTTCCATGCACTTGTTTGTTGTACTATATAAAACGGACTACCCTGTAATTCTATAAAAGGATTTACTTGTGCAGCATGCAGACTTTTAACCAGCATCTTATTTTGCATCTGCAACAGCACTTTAATAACACCTCCTATACCGGATGCCCACTCCAGATGCCCAATATTCGATTTTACGGAACCAACACCACAATGACGCATTACGTCATCTGCTATCCGATGATCAGTGTATAGCTCTTTGAAGGCAGCTATCAATGCATTCATCTCAACCGGGTCGCCCAGCTTAGTACCGGTACCATGCGCTTCAATGTAACTGATTGTACGGGGATCTATACCTGCCTGCCGGTATGCCGATATGAGCAACGCTGTCTGCCCCTTTGCGTTGGGAGCCGTAAGCGAGTGCGTATGGCCACCATGGTTTACAGCGGAAGAACGGATAACGCCGTAAATATGGTCTCCATCACGCTCGGCATCATCCAACCTTTTGAGCATAATCAAACCTATCCCTTCACTTCTCACATACCCATTTGCATCTGCAGAAAATGCCCTGCAACGTCCATCTTCGCTCAGCATACCGCCTTTATGAAGACTCAGTGACGTTTCTGGTCTTTGCAATGCGTTTATTCCTCCGGCAATCGCTACATTACAACCTCCGTTACGGAGTAATTCAACGGCTTTATGAATAGCAACCAGAGAACTGGAACAAGCCGTTTCCACCGGTTCGCTAGGACCGTGAAGATTGAAGAAATGACTGATGCGGTTGGGGCCTATACAAAGGAAAGTACCGGTGGTCGAAAAACTCAATACCTTGGCATCGGACAGCGCCAGCAACTGATTATGCTCGTGAGAACCCATACCTATAAAAAGGGCTGTGGATGTATCGGATAGCTGCCTGGGAGCATATCCCGCATCCTCAATAACTTTCCAAACATACATCATCAATAATCGTTGCTGAGGGTCCATATAGGTTGCTTCACGGGGAGAGATATTAAAAAACATCGGGTCAAAATCCCATAAACCATCTATATAGCCTCCCCAGCGCAAGGGTGAATTCGCAGATGATCCGGCATATGCATGCCAATCCCATCTTTCTTGTGGCGTCTCAGAAATACAGTCTCTTTCCGAAACCATATTTTCCCAGAACATGTCAATATTATCCGCCATGGGGAAACGGCCAGCCATCCCGATTACCGCAACAGGCACATTTACCGGTTGCCGGGGACTTTCCATTATTCCTTCCGCCATACCAGATTTAAATGATTGGGGAACATCTTCCAACGACTGTGTTGAAAGGCCGGCATTTTCCAAAATCTTAGATGGCGCCGCAGGTTGCAGTTCTGACGATATGAAACGGGAATCTGTTTTCTTCCCCAGGCTATCCGGGTAATTATGCTGCAGATATGTGGCAATTTTTCTTATGTCAGTGTACCTGAAGAATAAAGTAGGAGTCACGCTTATATTATATTCTTCCTCGACATAACTGGCTAATTCAGTATAAGTAAGAGAATCGAATCCATATTCCGACAAATCTGTATCGGGAGACAGACTGTCTATGCTCATTCCAAGCAAAGAGGCAACCAGTTCCATTATTTTTTTTATCATTCCATCCTGCCTCTCATTGCTGGAAACAGACAACGGTAAATCAATTATAGAACTTTCTGATGGAGCAATATGCAGATAGTTTGACAACAGGTAATCTGCCAGTTCCCTGAAAGTATTACACTCATAAAGTAACGGGGGGCCAATTCTTAGATTAAAAACTTCATTGAGCTTTTCTGTGTACGCTGTGTAGAGAATTGAGTCAAAACCAAATTCATCAAATGGGGTATCATCCGTAAGAAGCGTAAATGCTACCTTCAGTAAATCGGCAGCATACAGCTTAAGAGAAATGGTCAGATTTTCTACATCAACGGCCAATCTGTCTTTTCTGTTTCCCCCATGCTCAGCAGATGAATGTACACAGTCAGTACCCAGCAATTTTTTTTTGATTTCAGTTGCGTCACCGTCCAGCACTGCAACCTGATGAGCTGCTGCTCCGAGTACCTTATACAATGAACTGATACCGGCATGTGTATCCATGGACGTAATGCCGTATCGCTGACGCATCAGCCTAACTGAGGCCCTGTCGGGCTGCATACCACCCGAGGCCCATAGCGGCCAGTTTACAGATAGCGTGTGCCCCGCACGTAGTCCCTTATTCACCAGGATATTGCGATAATCTGAATACGCATCCATAAAAGCATTTGCCATGGCATAATCTGCCTGCCCCACGTTTCCGAATGCGCCGGCAAAAGAGGAAAAGAGAATAAAGAAATCCAGATCAAAACCGATACTTTCCTGATCCAGGACAGTAAGCCCGTTTACTTTCGGAGCCAGTATATCTTTCAGCTCTTCCGTACTTTTCTTTATAATATAGTTATCTCGTATCACGCCAGCACAATGCAGAATACCGTCGAGTTTTCCGTAAGTCTCCTTTATATCTGTCATCAATGCAGCAACGGCAGCAGCATCGCAGACATCTGCCTGTCTGTATTCAATATGTGCATACTCACGCTGCCCGGAGAAGCTATCAGGTGCAGAACGGCCTGTCAATATCAGATTGGCCGAAGGTTGCCGTGTGAGTATTTCCCTGGCGAATACCTGCCCCAAACCACCGGTACCACCGGTGATCAGATAAACGCCATCTGCTTTCCAAGGTATCTTTTGCAATGGTAAGCTCGTAGTTATCTCTTCCCAGCCTCTGATCATCCTTTTCGTTCCTTCATAACGGATATGTTGGTTAATGGGAGTATTCCAGTTTTTTTTCAAACATTCAATCACACCTGAAAGAGAATCTTCGGTAACATCAATGAGCTGCCAATGAAAAAAAACATGCTCTGCAGCGGCCGTCATTAGTAGTCCCGAAAGCCCGGACAGAACAGCGTGTAAATCAGGGGATATAACTACCTGTATCCTTATCTTTTCTCCAGCACATTCTGTCAGTATATCCTTTGCTGTAACAAACAGCATTTCTGCATAAAAAGTAAATATCTTGTCGATAACTGAAGCCTTTGTAAACAACGAAGTACAAGTAACATCGTTTAACGCTTCCTCCACAAATGAACCGTGATCACGTTCCCATCCGCACAATACCACCCTATGATGGTCATATACAAACGGTAACTCCTGTTTCTCTTGATATTGCTTCCAGTCGGGGCGGAGTATCAGTGTTGATACCTGATCTCTTTCCTTCTGCAATGGCCGGAAAGCCACTCCTTTCATCTGTATGCATACCTGGCCATCCATATCACATATGTCTATATCTGCCCTGTATACATCTTTCTTATCACTGGTATATTTGCTGTGACTGACTATCGCCCACATGTCAGTCGTACATGGTTTATATATATTGAGGCTATCCAGCGTAAAGGGTACCAATACCTGTGTTTTGTCCGCGTCTTTATGAAACATCAGGAATGCTGCCTGTAACGCAGCATCCAGAATGGCGGGATGCAAGACATAAGTATCCCGTGTTGCGTTTAATACAACCGGTAGTTTTATTCTCCCTGTTACAGCACCCTGCCTTTCAAAAATCTCCTCTAACGCCTGATGCCCCGGTCCATACTCAAGACCAGCGTCAGAGAGCAGCCGATAGCATGCTGCGCGCTTCACCGAAACGCCTTTCTGCAGCAAAGAACTGTCATAAGAATCCGGAACAGCTATATGATGAATACAGACGGTACCCGTTCCATGAACTACTGCCTGACCGGCTTCGCTGTTACTGTACACTTTATAAGTAAGTGCATCAGCCCTCAATGATGAAACATCAATATATAGAGTAGCGGATACACTGTTCATTCTGAATGGCTGACGCCATACAACATTTTCAATACAGATACTGGCGCTGCTTTTTGTGTTCAATACCTTTTCAGCTGCGGCCCGGGCCATTTCAAGATACGCAACACCCGGTAATATTTTTCTTCCGAAAACTACATGATCCTTCAGGAAAAACTCCTCTCCGCTGAAGGTTGACGTAAACCGTCCCGGCTGGGTAGTAACCTGCTGCAACAAAGGATTAGTATTATGCTCTTTAGGGAGTTCGCGTACCGGAGGAGTTGTCGTTATCCAGTAAACGGATTTCTCAAACGGATACGTTGGCAGGCCGCTACAATGTCTACGCCTCATGGCATACAGTACATTTTTGTCCCATTGACTTCCCTTATTATATTCATCAGCCAGCCTATTGAGTAACCGGATATACTCTTCCTGTGTAATATACTCTTCAGGCTCCAGGACCCGCATCAGATCTGCTGTAATAAATTCCCCATGTATTTTGGCCACAGCGGTTGGTTCCGGCATATCCTGCAACAGGAGTGTCATCAGCTTTTTTTTCACTTCCGTAATACCGTCTGCCACAAAGGCTATGCGTATATTGAAATGTTCTCTCCCCGCCAGTAATGCCGCACTTAGTTCGGCGATACTGGCAGATGGATGATTCTCCAGCCAGGCTATCAGTTCTTCGATTTTCCGTTTAAGTGCAGAACGTGTTTTAGCAGACAGGCAGATAACCTGTTCCTGAAATTTTTCGGTCAAAGGACAATGTACGAGTGGAGGTTCTTCCAGTATTACATGTGTATTCGTTCCTCCAAATCCGAAGGAGCTGACGCCGGCACGACGCGGAGTTTCTTCACCTGCAATATTCCGGCGGGATTTCCATTCCTGCAGATCCTGTACAATGTAAAATGGGCTGCGGTCTATAGCAATCCGGGGATTGAGCGTTTTATAGTTTATTTGTCCCGGCAACTGCCGGTACTTCATTGCCATCAGCACCTTTATCACCCCGGCTATACCAGCAGCTGATTCCAAATGACCAATATTGGCTTTCACTGAACCCATACCACAAAACTGCCCGGTGGGCATCGTTTCCCTGAAATAATCAAATGCTTTGCACAAACCTTCAAATTCAATCGGGTCTCCTTTTGGTGTACCGGTACCATGCGCTTCGATATAACTTATAGTGTCCGGTGTTGTGCCTGCCATTTTCATAGCAGTTATAATCACGTCTGCCTGTGCGTCAGGGTTGGGATAAGTAAGTGTTCGCACCTTTCCACTATGATTGGCTGCGCTTCCCTTAACAATTCCGTAGATGTGATCGCCATCTGCCATTGCTTTCTTTAATGGTTTCAACAGAATAAGCCCTGCGCCTTCGCCGCGTAAGTAACCATCTGCTGCCTCATCAAACACCCTGCATGTACCCGTCGGAGATAACATGCCGGTTTTTGAGAAAGAGATATGCCGTGTAGGTGTTAACAGAAGACTGATACCTCCCGCAAGCGCCATCTCACATTCACCGGTATTCAGCGCCTGCGCGGCAAGATGAATGGCATGTAACGAACTGGCGCAGGCGGTATCTATGGGAAGGCTAGGCCCCGTCAGGTTAAAGTAATAGGAAATACGATTAGGAATGGCCGCGATGGCCGTTCCCGTGGAATGATGCGCTTCCACTACATAGGCAGGATCTCGTTCCTGGAGCTCTTTGTAATCATAATTAAAAACACCCGTATATACACCCACTTTATTCCCTGACACACAAGACGGGGGGATCCCGGCATCTTCAAAACAGGCCCAGGCAAGTTCCAGCATAATACGCTGCTGCGGATCCATCGACTCCGCTTCCCTGCCGGAAATATTAAAAAAATCAGCATCAAAAGACGATACATTATTGATAAAACTTCCCCACCTGCATACTCCCATTTCATCAGGAAAACTACTATTCTCTTTATACTCATTCCACACCCATCTGGAGGAAGGAATTTCCTGGATAGCAAAAAAACCATGTTTAAGTTGATCCCAGTACTTTTCGCAATTATCTGCGCCCGGGAAACGGCAGGCCATGCCAATAACAGCAATATCTTTATCCATACAACCTATTTTTTGATAGTAACAACAGATCGAAGTCAGGAGGATCTGATACAACGACGATTAAGTGCGCTGGTAGTATTTCTGATTATTATGAAATGGGAAATTCAATGCAAGATTTCCAATTAAGGATAGTCAATAACGCACTCAAAAGTGCTGCATGATAATGCTTAAAATGGAATAGTTCTTTTCCGGCAAAGGTTTTTAGTAAAAAAGGTGCATGTGGGGTGATTGAAAACAAATTACAGGATTTGATACTAATCTGTAGAAATGCTGATGACCTGCTTCAGATCATCAGGATATAGCTTCGCTAAAGCCCACTTCCATAGCGGTTTTAAACAGCATCAACATCTTTAAATGACTAAGGCAAAAATATATAAACTCATAGAAAAAGTACTGCAGAGATCTAAGATTAACAAAAAAAAATAGCAACTGCAATACCATCTGTTTAAAACATTACCTTCACTCACTGCATACGGTCTGTTAGCAATCAACGACGTAGGAATCTAACTAATCTGTTATTGTAAATGCTGCCTGCGGCACTACCTCTCTGATGTTCTCAGTCTCATCAATTTCTTCCCCTTCACAAAAAAATTCTTCTCTGAGAAAATCATTTCTTGAACGGACTTCATTCACCAATTGTATAATAACCGGCTTAAAATGGTGATCCATAATAAACATATATATGTCTGCTTTATGTGGCTCCTCATGAACAGTGGCTTTTAAAGTACGTGCCACCAGCACACCTGCTTCATTCAGCAGTTCACACCTGATGTTTAATAAGTACGTTCTCATATTTATTTATACTTGACGTTAAAAAATATTTATGCAGAGAATATAAGTAAGGAGTAATAACCTAATCAACTCACTAATCTCGTATTTACGGTGCAGCGTGCATACCGCCGTAATATATCATGGTATACAGATATAAAAATTCAACACCAACAAAATAAGAATCTGAAATAAAATGAAGGGGAAAAATCAACGAAAAGCTTCGCTTCAACATCCACACAGGATGGACTATGCAAACAATAAAAGCAAGTTACAAAAAAATCTTCCAAAAACACTCACGATTCGACGTTACTATGATGCTGCAATAACGCATCGGTTGCAGAGCATCACGAACATAACAGTATTAATTGATTACTTTAGGATTTCGGACGCTTCACAAATTATATTTTGTTGTTCTATAAAAATTGGTTTCAGATGGAGTACTGACTGCTATTATTGCCTGACTGTTAACCTGAATAACCTAAAGCGAACTTAGAGAATGGTCACTAACATAAATTTTCAGCCGACTGGCATGTCACTGCCACCGTTAACGCATCAACGTATCCAGGAATTAAAACAAACTCCAAAGGCCAGCTCATTATGCAGGAAGCATTTGCTGCCTTTCCCGGTTTGATCAGGTTCCTTACCGACGTCTTACAGGAAAAACTCAACCACTTTGAACGGGTCCGCACCGGCCAGACAGGCTACACTGATGGCCTGACCGCGACGCACTGATAGATGACTATCAGTTCCTGGAGTTTGCTCAATATGTTATGTTTATGAAATGGAGAGAAGGAGGCAAATGACAGGTTACCATTTATCTCCCTGATTCACAGGTAACCCTATAAAACCAAAAAGGGGACTCTTTGCGTCCCCCTTTGTTCATTTTCAGCTCTTTCCTTTTATCAGTTTCAGCACATATTCCATTTGTGTATCGCGGTTCTGTATAAAGTCGTCAAAGGACGGCCACACGGTATGATCGGGTATAATGCCTCTGCCTTCCGGTTGATCCGGCTTTACGGGTGCATCCTGTATCACGTATACGATGGAGAACTTTGTTTTTATCTTCGAATGAGGAAGCTCATATATCAGCGCCATATGTCCGTTGTGACCGTAGTATCCTCCCACCGTCTCTACGCCGACAGTTGTCACGTTACGGGCATAAGCCTTCACAAGTGAGGCCAGGTGCGATGCAGCGGAAGCTACATCTTCGTCAATAAGTAAATACAGCTTTCCTTTGAAGCCCGGGCTTTTAGGATGATAGACAGGATTGTGCCTGGCATCCTGCATACTTCTGCCATGCTCAAATACCGGGAAGTAATCTTTCAGCATCAGCTTTCCTTCTGCCTTGGCGGCTGAGTCCATTCTTGCAGCAGTAGATACGCCCCAGAAATACTCCTCATATGGGATACCATTGCCAAAAATGTTATAGGCTGTTGTGTTCTCCCGGAAACTGGAATCAGTCAGGTACATCATCGGCTGCTCAAAGGTAGGATCGCTGCCGCCGGGATTACCACGGATATCGAGGATGAGGTTGGGTACGTTGTTATTCGCCAGGACCTTGAACACGCTGTCGATGAAAGATACGTATACGGCAAACCTGGGGTCATTGGCATCGTCGGCCATCGTGAATATCCGCAGACTCAGGAGGCCGGTGGAAGGGTTTACCATGCTGAAGCTGTACTTTGGCTGCACCTTGTAATCGATGACGCTGTCCACCGGTGCGCTGTGACGTAATACCAGGCTGGCATTCCGTTCATCCAGTGATACCGCAGGCACGGTTACGGTTTGCGGCCGGGTAGCGCCTGGCGCTGTAAACCGGATCGCAAAGCTGTCTTTGATGCCGTACTCATACAGGTAACGCAGCCCGAAGCTCCTGTTTACACTGCCTGCCTGCTTCTGTGTTACGGTGAAGCCATCAGCAGTCATATATTTATAAAAGGATTGCATCAGTTGCTTATCAGGCACGCCATTGATGCTCAGTACCCGCGCCCCTACCGGAATCTTGTCTGTTTTACTATTGAAGATCATCTTGCCGTCAATGTATTTGAGGGCAAACGGAAAGAAGCCACGCTGCCTATTGAAGTAACCTACCAGGTCAGCCTGTGGTTCCGTATAGTTATGGCAGCTACCTTCAAAATCGGTCAGCTGCAGCATGATCTTATAAAAGTCCAGCGTAGACATAGGCTTGCGCGCTTCTGTGAAGGCCCATTTGTAGATGCTGTCGATCTGCTTTTCTGTGCGATAGCGGTACAGTCCTGAGTTGGCCTTTTTACGAATATCAAGGAACAGCTGCAGATCCTGTTTCATCTCATCAGGGCGGAGTTGCCGGTTATAAATGGACATGCTGTCGGCAGGTTGTTTCGGTGGCCGGGCCACATTGGTTGATGACTGTGCCCAGCATTGGTGTGTGATCAGTAATAAAACTAATATTCTTTTCATGCCCCTAATCTACTAAAACCGGCAGAATATTGCTAGTATATACCTCCCATCAGTATAGTAAACCAGGAGTAAAGGTGGACTTGATGTGGTTATGTACTGAAGAGGAGCTGTTGCATAGCATGCACATTGGTATTCAGCTTTTAGCTGTCAGCTGGAAGTAAAACAAAATAAAGTGTTACCTAAAGATAACATTATTGGCAAAACGTACCAGCGCCCCAAATACCCACGCGACAGTAAACTAATCCAGTTTGGTTATCTTAAGGTCTGTGAAATGGCCAAGCGTACCTGGTCCAATCCAAAGGGCAACGCTTCCGTGCAGATCTTTACCCTGTTTCAGGTCATTCACAATTAAAGCAGGTTGTTCCGCGCCATTGACATAAAACTTTGCTGTTTCGTCCTTAACTTCTATTTTAACCCTGGTCCATTGAGCAGGTACCATATCAGCATATGCTTCGTATTTTCCCGGTGTTTCCTGGCGTAATCTCTCCCACGGATAGCCAGGCAACGACACGTACTGAGTGGAATGATTCCTGCGTACCTGGTCACTAACCCTACCATTTGTGGGACGAATATAAAACAACTCCATTTGGGAGGTATCGGCCGCCACCCGAAAGGCAATACCTACAAATCCACGTGCATCTTCTCCGGCATTCGCTTCTGGTTGTCCGGAAATCGTCGCTTCAATAACTCCATTGTGGAAACTGGTATTTTTCAGTACTGCAAATGTCTTTTCATTAGCAGCTGGTTGGGGCATTTGTAATACCAGCGCTGTTTTACCTTTGTAAGCAGCTTGTGTCACAGTTACCTGACAGGGAACCACCTTTGCAGGAGTCAGGGAGATTTTCTGCGCTTTAGACGATGGCAGCATGAATATACCCAGTCCCAGGCTGATTAATAAAGATTTCTTCATGATAGTTATCTAAAATGATTTTAATGAACAATCAGCTTTTATTTTTAACTGAGCAACAAGTTAATTATTTCTTAGTGTAATTGAGTATTGGGTGAGGAATACACCTGGAAAGCGGTTATAAAAAAAGCCGGAGGCAATTGTAATGCCTCCGGCCGTTTTTATGAATAATCAGCTTTAATACCAGATCAGGATTTTCCTGATAACAAGGCATCAATCTGTGCTGCCGGTGTTTTTACAATGGCATGCAACAGCTGTACGAAATCTTCCCTCATACGTTCAATGGTATCCTGATGAAAAAGGGCAGTGCGATATGCTATACTTCCGGCCAGGCCGTGTGCGGTCTCCATCATTGATAAGGTAAGATCCAGCGCAGTCATATCCTGGGCAAGGCGCTCCGCTGACACCTGTATGTTTTCTATATCAATAGCCGGTGTTTCAGCGATATTCTGCAAAGAAAACATTACCTGGAATAAAGGATGACGATGTTGTTCCTGTGTTACCGCTACATCGGCGATATACCCGAAGGGTACTTCCTGGTGTTCATAGGCATCGAGCGTAGTTTGTTTTACCTGGAGTAAGAGTGACTCAAAAGACTGACCACCGGCGAGATGACTGCGCAACGGCAATTGATTGGCGAAAAAGCCGATCAGTCCTTCCACCTCTTGCCTTGTCCTGCCCTCAATAGAACTACCTACGCAAATATCTGTCTGTCCGCTAATGTGATACAACAATACTTTAAATGCGGCCTGCAATGTCATAAACAATGTTGTACCCTGTTGCCGGGATAATGCATGCAATGCGTCACTTAGTTCACGGTCAATATAAAACCGCTCTATGTTGCAATCCCAGCTTTGCACTACCGGTCTTTCATTGTCAGGTGGCAATGTCAATACATTTACGCCGGCCAATTGTTTTTCCCAATAATTCAGCTGAGTAGCCAACAGTGAGCCCGTCATGTATCTGCGCTGCCAGATGGCATAATCTGCATATTGCACATTCAATGAAGGCAGGTTACCAGGCAGGTTTGTTGTGTAAGCGATATAGAGATTCGCTAACTCCTGCATCATAATTCCCAAAGACCATGCGTCGGCCGCTATATGATGCAATGTTACCACCAGCATATATTCGTTTTCGCCACAAATGATCAGGTGCGCACGCAGGGTATGATCCTGCGACAAATTAAAAGGTGTATAGACGAGTTTATGGATATATGCAGTGCGTGCTGCTTCATCTTCCCGGTATTGCGGATCATCTGTGACTGCCAGCGACCACAGTCCTTTATCCATTACTACCTGATGCAGGTCTTGTCCGTTTGTGCCTATATCACAACGGATGACCGTACGTAATACCTCATGACGGTTTATAACATGCTGAAATGCTTTTTCAAGCATCTCCCTGTTTACTTCACCCTTCATCTTCCACAATATTGGAATATGATATTGTATGCTGCCGGCCTGCTGATCAATATGCCAGAGGTATTCCTGATTAAAGGAAAGCGGAATACTACCGGAGCGGTCGTATACTTCAACAGGCATGCCTGCAAGGCTGCTTGTTTCGTTTTCCATATAAGCAGCAAAATCAGCAACGGTAGCATACCGGAATACCGCCTGTATAGCTAATTCCCTGTTTACTTTTTTGCGTAGTGCAGCTATTAAACGCATGGCGAGCAGTGAATGCCCTCCCAACTCAAAGAAATTATCGTATATCCCTACACGTTGTACCTGCAACAGTTCCTGCCAAACGGAAACCAGCACCGTTTCCTGTTCATTGCGTGGAGCGACATATAAATTTGACGACAATGCAGCCATATCCGGGTCCGGGAGCATTTTCTTATCGATCTTGCCATTGGCAGACAACGGAAGCTGTTCCAGTTCCATCAGTAACGAGGGAACCATATACTCCGGCAGTTTGCCTTTCAGAAAAGAAATAATCTCTTCTTTCCTGAAATTCTTATGTGGTACCACATATCCCACAAGTCTTTTATTCCCATTTTCATCCATTCTGGCAGTAACGGCAGCCTGGCTTACAAATGCACATTGCTGCAATACCCGCTCTACTTCTCCCAACTCAATCCGGTAACCTCTTATTTTCACCTGCCCATCCATACGGCCAATCAGCTCCACATTCCCATCTGCCAGCCACCTGGCCTGGTCTCCGGTCCGGTACATTTTTCCGCCATCAGCTATAAACCCATCTGCCATAAACTTCTCCTTACTCAGCAGCTCATTATTGATATACCCCCTGCCTACTCCGGCGCCACCAATATACAGTTCGCCGGCTACGCCTACCGGAACACTACGTTTGTATTCATCCAGTATGTAATACCGTACATTATGCATCGGGCGGCCTATGGGCACTACCTGGTAGTGGTCAGCTGCTCCTTCAAAGAAAGAAGCATCAATAGCTGTTTCTGTTACGCCGTAACTGTTGATGATGCGTATCCATTTGCTGTAATGCCCGTATAAATAATGATAATCCGCTTTTTTACAGATGTCAGAGCCTACTATCAAAAGCCGCATAAAGGAAAGATCGAGGCCTTCATCTGTAACATATTTCAACAGATGCATAATCAATGCTGGTGTAGACTCCAGTGTATCTACACGATATTGCCTCATCATGTTGTACAAATAAATCACATCCAGCTTTTTCTCTTCTCTGATCAACAACAGTTGACCACCGTTAAGTAATGCCCGGCAGTATTCTGCTGTAAACACATCAAAGGAAACGGAAGCCAGTGACAACACTACGGGGGGCTGCTTATCAAAGCCAAACTGATAACGCCAGCTGTAACTGACATTCAATATATTCCGGTGTTCTATCATCGCCCCTTTAGGAGTGCCTGTAGAGCCGGAAGTATAAATCACATAAGCGAGGTTGCCAGGCTGTAATGCTATTTCCGGGTTGCTTATTGCGCATGCCGCTATCTCATGTGCCAGCTTATCTGTATTAATGACGTTTACCGTAGCATAAGTTTGTAAAGCAGTGGGGCAGGCATTGTTACATAGCAGCACTCCGGCTTTACAATCTGTCAGCATGAAAGATAAACGATCCACAGGCAAAACGGGATCTAACGGTACATATGCTCCACCGGCCTTTAATACACCCAGTATACCTATTATCGCCGCAGGAGTCCGGTCTGTGCAAACAGGTACGAGTGTTTCTTCTTTCACACCTTGACTCCTCAGAAAATGAGCCAGCTGATTAGCTTTTTCATTTAATTGCCCGTAGGTGAATACCTGCTCTTCATATAACAGCGCTGTCCGGTCAGGTGTGAGTACTACCTGTTCTTCAAACAGCGATATAATTGTTTCTGCACTATCCTGTGCATGTACCGTTTCTGTATTATTAAACGTTGCTATCAGCAGCTGTTCTTCAACCTTATCCAACATCTCCAATTCGCCCAACCGGGTTGCCGGCGCCTTTACGATAGCACGTAGCAGCTGTTCGAAATGGCCGGTCATCCTGATAATGGTATCTTCGGAAAACAGGTCGGTACAATATTCCACCTTTGCCGTTAGTCCATACTTGCTTTCCTCCATTGAAAAACTGAGATCAAACTGGGTAGTTGTCTGTTTCATTTTCTCTGAAACTAATTGCAGATCTCCTAAATGGAGGTCCGGCGCACCAGGCGTATTCTGTAAGGCAAACAGCACCTGGAACAATGGACTGCGGCTCATATCACGCTCTTTTGCTACCACTTCCACTATCTTCTCAAAAGGCACTTCCTGGTGTTCATAGGCGCCTAACGTTGTTTCTTTTACTTGCTGTAACAATCCTGTGAAGTCAATGGTATTATCAAGATGGCTGCGCAACGCCATTGTATTGATGAAGAAGCCTATCAGGCTCTCCGTTTCCTGGCTGGTTCTTCCTGCAATGGGGCTACCTACGCAAATGTCTTCCTGCCCGCTGTAGCGGAACAACAGTACTTTGAATGCGGCCAACAGGGTCATAAACAACGTGCAGTTATGTTCCAGCGACAATGCCCGTAACTGGCCGGACAACTCTTCATCCAGTTTGAATACAAGACTGGCTCCTGCCGCACTTTGAATAGCGGGGCGCGGGTAATCAGTTGGCAATTGTAATACTGCCACGCCAGACAACCGGGTTTTCCAGTAATCCAATTGCGTTTCCAACAATCTCCCTGACAGGTATTTCCGTTGCCATATGGCATAATCTGCATATTGTACATTCAATACAGGCAGGTTAGCGGGGCGACCGGTTTCATATGCATCATAAAACTCTATGAGCTCCCTGATAATTATTCCTGTAGACCAGCCATCTGAAGCGATATGGTGCAGGGTTACCACCAATACATGCTCTTCTTCTCCAAGTACAATCAGGTGTACTCGCAGCATATAATCTTCAGATAAATTAAACGGTTGGTGAACGAGCGTTTTCACATAGGCCGGTAATACCGCTTCATTGCAGGAAGGATCATCGATCACATGCAGCGCCCACTGATTGGTATCCTGTACTACCTGATAAGCATTTCCTTCCTCATCTTCCCGTATCACGGTACGTAATACTTCGTGCCTGTTCACGATACTTTGCAGCGCATGGGCCAGCGCCGGCCTGTTCATCTTCCCTTTTAACCTCAGCGCTGCCGGGATATGATATTGTACACTACCCGTCAGCTGATCAATAAACCACAAGCGTTCCTGGCTATATGAGAGTGGAATACGCGCCGCCCGCTCCCCGGCTTCGATGACCGGCAACAATAAGCCTGTATGCTGTTGCTGCAGGTACCTGGCAAGTCTGGCGATGGTGGGATAAAGGAAAAAGTCCTTTACCTTTAACTCCACTTCCATCATTTTCCGGATTGCAGACACGACACGGGTAGCCAATAATGAGTGCCCTCCCAGCTCAAAAAAGTCATCATAGATACCAACACGCGCCACACCCAATACACTTTGCCAGATATCAACCAGTTGCCGTTCTGTTTCTGTTACAGGTTCATGGTAGTTGATCAGGCTCTTGCTCTGCATATCTTCCCGTGTACTTAAAAACTTCCGGTCTATTTTTCCATTATTGGTTAAAGGGAGTTGCAGCAATGCTATCAGATCAGCTGGTACCATATAGTCAGGTAACCGCTGTTGCAGGCTTCTTCTGATGTCCTGTGCCAGTGATTCGGTAATATCTGCATATAACGGGATATTGGCGAGAGTAAGATGCCTGGTGTCCGTTGCATTGTTATAAACCGGTGCGATGAAACCATCTGAGGGTTCTTTCTCCAGCAGCAGGTTTATTTTTAACGGATCAGCATCCAGTAAAAAGCTACATGTATATCCCTTTGCACGGGCCAATGCCAGCCACTCATTCACCACTGCCGTATACTGCACCGGCTGCTCTACGTAAGTTAAAAGATCTCCGACAGTATGTACAGCAGGATCTTTCCATCCTTTTTCCAATAGTATTTCTTTCCACAACCGTGGGTCCGGCACATCTTTCAGGGCGATAACCGGTGCATCGTTATTCAACTGGTCCAAGATGTCCTGCCCTTCCTTTATGTCTTCCCAGTGCTGCCACCGCGGCGTTATCACTTCTTTTTCAATGCCCACATAAATGATTACCGTATAGCGGTATAAGCTCAATTCATTTACATAATCTCCTTTTTGCTTTTGTATATCCACGTAGGTGATCTGCGGATAAATTGTTTGCAGGTGATAAAAATATTCCGGCGATAAACACAGCTCTTCTTCTTTTAACATCTCCTGCTCTACCCCCCAGACAAACTCCCGGATACCGGCTTTGGGTTGGAATTTACCGATGCTTAAACGTGTTTTAAATAACCTTAACAACCGGTTGTCTCTTATGTCTCCCAATACAATACGCCCCCGGCCTTTTAAGGAGGAAATAGCTTTATCCAGCACATCTGACAAATACTTTTCTCCCGGGAAATATTGTACAACTGAATTCACAATAACCAGGTCTATTACTTCATCAGCATCCAGGCTAAGCTGGTGCGCTGCGCCTACTTTCAGTGCGGTAACCGGATATTCCCGTTCTGCCATGCTGATGCGATGGCGGATAGCACCTACTGAAACAGAAGAGAAATCTATACCTACATATTTTTCTATGTGTCCGACCAACTGATAATAGATCAATCCTGCGCCGCAGCCTATTTCCAGCACATTGGCCGGCCGCCCTGACAGTATTACGGCTACGATGTCATGCAACCATTCGCGCATTTCCTCAACAGGAATTGCCTTACCCGTGAAACTATCATTCCAGCCCGTAAGGTTGAATTCCGCTTCTGTTTCGCCTGCTTCCTCCGTTTTGGTGTATTCTGTTTCCCATAGTTCATGCCAGTTCTCTTCCTGCTGATTATACAACGATACTTCCTTTTGCTTTACAGCCTGCATCTCCGGCACATAATAACTCACCAGTCTTTTCTGGTTATTGTCATCAGTCCTGACCAATACTACGGCCTGGCTGACTGGTTCACTTTGCTGTAACAAATGTTCTATTTCTCCCAGCTCTATTCTGTAACCACGAACCTTTACCTGGTGATCTATCCTGCCCAGGCATTCAATGTTACCGTCAGGCAACCATCTGCCCAGGTCTCCCGTCCGGTAGAGCTTTCCACCATTCTCACCGAATGGATTGTCCACAAATTTCTCTGCTGTTAATGCAGGCAGATTCAGATATCCACGACCTACTCCTACACCCGACACACAGATTTCTCCCGTTATGCCTACCGGGCATAATTGCAAGTTGCTGTCCAATACATACACCTGTAGGTTTTGTACCGGCTTACCCACCGGTATATTTGCCCGGTCAGGGCTTTCATACAGAAAATAATGACAGATATCGTCTGAGGCTTCTGTAGGGCCATAGGCGTTGACTACCGGAATCCTGCCAAAGTCGGGGTGAGAAAACCAACGTGACAGTAACGGCTGACTAACCGCTTCGCCCGTTACCAACAGGTATTTCAGTTGGCTAAGCGGGACATTCGTTTCTTCCTGCAACAAAGTAGACAGGTAAGAAGGCACCAATTCCAGTATGGTAACACCATCTGCTTCTATCAATCCAATCAGATAGCCCGGATCATAGATAAGATCTTCCCGGTAAATAACACAGCTGCCGCCACACAATAACGAGGCAAACATCTGCCAGACAGATATATCAAAAGTGTAAGAAGCAGTAAATGCCAGCACCGTATCCTGGTCTATATCCAGGTCGTTTATCTTCGCATATAAATGGTTCAGCATGCCGCCA
>NZ_DATLKJ010000001.1:0-4659 GCF_035538455.1 Chitinophaga sp. | reverse complement strand
GTTTTCTTACCCCCGACAAACTGGATCTGAACCGCGCTGGTACCACCACCGGATACAACAGCGTATACGGTTTCAATATACCAACGGCCAACCAGGCAGGCGGTTTCAAATGGAACAGCGGCGATGAACAGACCAACGAATGGCGCCCGCAGGGCATCGCCGGATTTACCTGGAACAATCGCAAGTTTCTGGTTGTGACCTGGTATGGTGTGGACAATAGCACCGTTCCCGGTGTATACAATGAGCACAAGGGTGTGCGGATCTCCATCGCAGATATCTCTGACATGAGCAATGTTACCTACAGGCATGTACTGTTGGTGCAGGATTCCGCCAACATGTCGAACTCGTTACTGTACCACGCCTCCAATAGCTACACGCAACTGGGCGCTTTCTGTCCGGTTACCATTCATGCTGGCGGCGTAGCCTGTCATGCCGGTAAAATCTATGTGGCCGATACCAAACTGGGCATGCGTGTATTCGACCTCTCCAAACTAATCGCTGTAAAAAGCGATGCCACATCTTCCCGCATAGGTATAGAAAGTAATGGCGACCTGAAAGCCTTCAATTACGGCTATATCCTGCCACAGACAGGCTACTACCGCATTACCAATGCCAGTCCATTTTCCTGCATAGAGCTGGGTGAAGGAGCAACCAGCGCCGATAAATACCTGTGGACAGGCCAGTATATTACCTCCGATGAAACGGCAGTGCCACGCGTATTCGGCTTCTCTGTGAACAGCACCGGCGCCGTGAACACCACCTCACAACCGGTGATCATCACGCCGATCGACAACGACACGACCTATGTACATGGAATACAGGGCGTTTTCCGGGCAGGCAGTAAAACCTTCATGAGCACTACTGGCAATAGCAGCTACCTCGGCTCCACCGCACGGCTCGTCAGATATAACGATGGCAGTGCCGCCGGTACACGTTACCGCTGGCCACATGGTGCAGAAGACCTGTACCGGGATGAAGCTACCGGATACCTCTGGTGCCTCACGGAATATGAAACAGAAAAATACGGGCAGGATAACAGATGCGTATTTGCCGTGCGCATTGCCGATTACGACTGACCGCTTGCCTTTGGCTACATAACAGATACGGCTACATGAATAACAGAATCCCCTTTCAGCAATTCAGATCATCGGTTGAAAAATAATTTCAATCAACGTTTGATATAACGGAGATCATCAATGCTGAAGGGGATCTGCTTTAATATTATATGGAAACAGCGAACAAGTCACAAAACCGGATATATCCCTGCTACATATATAAACAAATGATCCCGGGCTTTTTCTTGCTGCTTGTCCAGTTTCATCTTCCCCGATCATTATTATGCTGTAAAAGCATAATAGTCATGAAAGAAAAGAACACAACAACATCACGCGGAAAACTTATTACCTATTGGATTATCACCGGCTTTGTTGCCTTTGAACTGGCACTGGGAGCCCTCTGGGACTTTGACCTTGTCAATAAATCATACGTGCCCCGGGTGATGGCACACCTGGGTTATCCTCCATATGTTGCTATTATATTCGGTTGCTGGAAACTGCCTGCGTCCTATGTAATAGCAGGGCCGCGGATGCTGCGACTGAAAGAGTGGGCATATGCGGGATCATTTTTTACCTTCACGGGCGCAGCCGCCTCTCATCTTGCTGCCGGCGACGGCCCGGCAGCTATCATAAGCCCGCTGGTATTTGCAACACTCACAGTAGCCTCATGGGCATTGCGGCCCTCCTGGCGTAAATTGTGATACTTACAGCTAGTCGAGCAACACGCTACACTGCGCCTGGCCCCGGTCTGCGCCACGCACCACTACCACAGCGAAGATGTATACACCCAGTTTCCAGGTCTGCCCCGGGACAGGTACTACATTAACAAGATAGAAGCCGGGAAAGGTAATAGCTGCTACGGTGGTGATGTTCACCAGAGAGCCGCCAGGCGCCACAATCATGGGCTGCACCTGAAAGTTAGCTGCTACCAGGCCGGTAACGGGATTACCGCTGTTATCTGTGACGGATACGGTAATGTAGTTGGGATTGGCATTACCTGGCGCAGCAATTGTGTCTTCGGATAATGCACTGACAATTAAAAGTGCCATATGGATCATTTTGAGGGACAGCTCCAGTTTACACGGACGGAGCCGATTTCCGCCGGCATCACCCAGCCCTGCCGGTAGGCTTATCTGAATTTAAGAAAACAGCATGCAATGGGAAGAATGATTAACCTGACAGTTAATGCTGTTTCTTCAACATATGTAAATGTTTGGGGAGAAAACTGCCGGTAGCTTTACCTTAAAATTCAGAAGAATGAAATATACCATCCTGATCCTGGTAAATGCTACCAACCAGTGGCTGTCTATGCCACGTCATGAACGTGATGTATTTGTAGAAACAGAAGTGCGGCCCATATTCGATAAATATCGCGATGCCTGCGATATCAAGTTGTTTGATGCAGACTTCACCAATTCCAATGTCTCCGATTTTCTGATCGTGGAAACCAGCGACATGAATGCATTCGGGTATATGATAGGATACCTGCGGGAATCAAAAACCTTTGCGGTGCCTTATTTCAGCATACGGGAACTGATCATCGGCGTACCCAATAATTTCAGAGGCTCATTGTCAATTGGCGACATAACCGGAGCCAGGTAAGGGCATATTCCTTATGACTGCACAAAACACCACACACTACAGCGTGGTTTCTTTATTCTGATAGCTGTCAATGACAGCTATCAGAATCAGGTCTGTTACAATGCTTTCATCTTTCCCCGGATAAGTCTTGCGTTGCTCATGTATTATATTGAAGCCATTGGCCACAAGCGCATCTGTGAGATATCCGGCTTCGTGGTAGTAGATATACAACTGCTCTCCGGAAGATGAATATTGAAATCCTGATTGACTATACGCGCCCTCCATTGTGCTCAGATAAAGCACCCCTCTACTTTTCAGCAGTACAGCAACATCTGCAATGAGCGACACAGCCTCTTCCCTTGACAGGTAAGGCAATCCGAAACCGCACATCACCGCATTGAACTGCCAGGCTGTTTTCCCGATGTCACGGGCATCCATTATTTCAAAAATGCCCTGCGGGTTATTCTTTTCCGCCAGGCGGATCATATTGGGCGACAGATCAATACCCAATACCCTGAAACCGGGGCGCCGGCTCAGCAGGTATTGGGTGATATTCCCAGGCCCGCAGGCTACTTCCAGCACCGTGGCATTTTCATCCGGAATGTGATCACAGAAAAAATCGAAGGTGTCATGGTAAAGGCTAACGTCCATATACCGCTCTTCATATTCACCGGCACGTTTATCAAACAGACTGGCTGCATCTTTTGATCTGTCCATTGTTTCAAAGGATTATCAGATCAGGCTCCTGATCTTCCGTTTTTATACCGGTAAATATAAAACAAAGCACAGACAGCTTGTTACAATAAAAAAACCGCCCTGGCAAATGGGCGGCTTCTCCTGTAGAACAACATCAATACTACTTTATTGGCAGGATATATTTAAAACAGGAAGGTTGTTTACAATTCTTCCTGTTTCTTCAATCTCCCTTTTTACGCCTGATCATGGATACATCAAAAGGGCGCTGCACTTCTGATTCCATATAGTAGATAAAGGCATCAACATCATAGTCAAAGGAGGCCAGCGTCTGCGTTATCAGCTCCTGGAAACTCGTGGCTATAGGCCCTCCGTAGCTATCGCCTACTTCACGGGTGGCTTTTGTGAGTAATTGTTTTCTTTTTTCTCCATCTTTGATGCCTTCCAGTTGCGGGCGCAGGTCCACGCACTTTTCCAGCAGTTTCTCATGTAACGGTTTCATAGCAATTCAACTAAGGGATGATACATCGGCAATAACCAGCGCTCGTCTGGCAGGCAGTCGGCTTCTGCAGCGGTATTCCAGGAACAGTGATCAGTTGCGGATGAGGTTATATTTTACATACCGATTCCAGCCAATTTAACAAACACAGCTGCTACAATACGGCTGTAGGGAAATAAAATGTAGTACTCCGTTATTTTTTTGCTAAACCTTCAGCTGTTCTCTTGCTGCAGCAAGATGATGATCATCATGTTCGGCTACAAAATAAGCGAGATCCACAATGCGCATGGGTGTTTTCAGTCGCGGATGCAGCGCGGTGTTCTCCAGCTGGTCGTCCTGCAGTTGTTGTAGTTTGTCAACAAACAACCGGCGTTGCTCCCGGAAAGCACGCAACAGGTCCTTTAACGGTGTTGCATTATGATTGGCATTCTGTGTCCGCTGGTTGGTAAGGTCCGCCACTCTCAGTTCCGCAGCGCCGTTGATAAGGTCTTCCAGTCGCCCCAGCCACAATGGCTCCATATCCCACAGGTGCCCTACCTGTTCTTTAACTGACCATTTATCGTTCCGCTTCGCTGACAACGTTGCTTCATCTGCATGGGTTGTCAGCTCCTCTGCACGCGCAGGCGTGCCACTCAGACGTTCAATAATAGCTGGCAATACGCCATTGTCTTCAATTACAGGAAATGTTCTTTTAAACCATTCTGTTCTTCTCATCATTGTACATGTTTTTAAAATCCTACAATAAATTTCCGTATCTGAATTTACATACTTTTTGTTTACGTTAAATAAAATATGATCACCGGCGCAGTGCGCTCCCGAAAACATATTTTT